>JAOULO010000016.1 GCA_029881995.1 Gammaproteobacteria bacterium | reverse complement strand
CGACACAAACGCATTGACCTTGAGATAGAGATTGCTACAGATAACAAAATTATTCGTACATCCTTTGAGTGGTCACGTTCATGAGCTCATTTGAGGCAACAAGATGGGTTCGATTAACCAAACCCTGGCAGGATGATGCAGTAAGGGATACCTGCCAGGAATTGACGGCTCTTCAATCTGTAACTGATATTAAATTGATACCGGAAAAGTGTTCGTTACGTATCCAGTAAGCTATGGATGCACTCAGTTTTAATGAGATTGAACAGATTTTTAAAGTGAATGGACTGAAAATTTCCGGCCATTGGTGGATGAAACTAAAGATGGCGTGGTACCGATATACCGATAAAAATGCCAGAGAGAATACCATGACAAAAGGTGGCAGTTGCTGTAGCCAACCAAAAGATATTTATGCACAACGGTACAGGCGTCGGTAAGCCTGCACCAGACATTAAGATGTAAACCTGCTATTGAGAATATTAATATGGAATATTTGATCGGAACTGCACTGGGGGTTTTTGTTCTTATCCTGGCCAGGGTTACACGGTTTGACACAGACAGAAGTTTTTATCCGGTTATTTTAATTGTTATTGCATTTTATTACGTGCTGTTTGCTGTGATGATAGAAGAGGCTGATGTTATTTTTTATGAACTGTTGGCCTCTGTTGTTTTTTCAAGTGTAGCCATCATCAGCGGCATGAGAAACCTTGTATATGTTGTTGCTGCCGGATTAATTTTACATGGAGTTTATGATTTAACACACAATCTGATTTTTATTAATCCTGGTACACCTTCATGGTGGCAGGGTTTCTGTGCAGCCTTTGATTTTGTGCTTGGGGTCGATTGTCTGTATTTAAATGCCAACTATAACAGGTCAATGTCGATGCCGATTGATTGAATTGTTTTGACAGGCAGGCATCATTGAAGTGTGCGAACGTAATACATTCAGCACCATATAGAGAAAAGAATCAGGTTTAAGCACGAAGTCACGTAGACTATGGTTTAGATAGGCATCGTACTTTGTGTACTTGAACTATCACCGGTGAGGGAATGCACCATGTGGCGACTGGCATTACAACAAATCCTGCATGACCGTGTGCGGTCGGGTCTGACCACGCTGGCCATCTGTGCCGCGATTGCCGTGACCCTGATCCTGCACGGCTTTGAGCAGGGGCTTTATGTGCAGTCGAAAAAGGTGGTGATGGATCGGGGTGGGCAGTTGTTCCTGGCTCAGGCCGGGGTGGCCAACTTTCTTGCGGTGCGTTCTTCCATTCCGCAACTGACCCGCGCCGCGGTCGAAGAAGTGGAAGGTGTTGATGAGGCCCATCCCATCACCGGTTTCTGGGTGATCTATGGCCCGGAAGGGAACAAGTTTCCCCTGCTGTTAGTGGTCTATGACCAGTTGGGTGGGCCACCGAATATTATTGAAGGCCAGCCCATTCGCGCTGGCCGCGATGTGGTGATCGACATCGGTCTGGCGAAACGCTTTGGCCTCAAACCCGGTGACCCGCTGGTGATCTCCGAATTTGAATTCAGGGTGTCGGGTATTTCCAGTGGCAGTTCTGCGCTGTTCAGTACCTTTGCCTATGTCAGTTATGACGGGCTGATCGATCTGTTGATCGAATCGGAGATCGCGCCGGACATCAGCACCTTTCCCATCGTCAGTTTCCTGTTAGTCCAGCTGAACGAGGGTGCCGATCTCATGAAGGTTAAAGATCGTATCGAGGCACAGGTTAGCGAGGTGGATGTGTTTACCCCGCAACAACTGGCCGCCAAGGACGTGCAGCTGGGCGAGGAGCTGTTCGGCCCCATCATGGGCGTGTTGATCTCGCTCTCTTATATAATAGGTATGCTGGTGATCGGCCTGATTATCTATTCGGATGTCAGTGCCCGGCGCCGCAGCTTCGGCATCCTCAAGGCGCTGGGGTTTCGACTCTCGCACATTGCCCGCGGTGTGCTCATGCAAACCCTGTTGCTGGTCACGGTCGCCTTTCCCCTTGGGGTGGGCTTTGCGTGGCTGGTGGCCTCGGCCATTGAATGGAACATGCCGGTCTACCTGGTGCATGTGCTCGATGGTCCTGGCCTGATCAAAACCCTGCTGGGCAGTTTCATCATGGGCCTGCTGGGTAGCCTGTTACCCCTGCGCATGATCGCGCGCACCGATCCCATGCTGGCCTTTCAGGTGGAATGACCATGATAAGGTGGATACTCAAAACCCTCTGGTTACAAAAAGGCTCGGTACTGGGCAGTGCCGCCGGTGTGGCGGTGGCCTTTTTGCTGGTGATCATTATCGAGGCCGCCTTTGTCGGTGAGTCGCGTCAGATCGTTGCCTATATTGAACACAGCAAGGCCGATGTCTGGGTCATGCAGCGCGGTGTCTCCAACATGCACATGGCGACCACCTTTGTCTGGGACTGGAAGCTGCGCAAGGTGCGCGAGACCCCCGGTGTGAAACAGGCCACGCCGATCCTCTATGTGAACACTGCCGTGAAGGCCGGGGGCAAGAACTGGTTTGCCTATGTGATCGGCCTGATGCCCGATGGCCAACGGGCCGGGCCCTGGTCCATGGCCCGTGGTAAGGCCCACCCGCAAGCCGGTGAAATCATCCTGCCTGCGGCACTGGCCAACATGGGCAACATCAAACTCGGTGACATGGCCGGGATTGCCGATCAACAATTCCGCATCGTCGGCTTTTCCAACAATACCTTCTCCATGGCCAACTCGGTGGCCTTTGTCACCTTTAAAGATTTAGAAGACCTGATCAGCTCCAGTGGTACGGTGAGTTTTATCCTGGTGGATGCCGAGGAGGGGGTTGACCCGAAGGAGCTGGCCAGACGCATCGAGGCCAATGTGGAAAAGGTCGCCGCCATTGACCATGATCGCTTTATAAAAAACGATTTTCAGATCGCCCTGTTAATGGGAGTGGAGATAGTTTCTTTTATGACCATCATCGGCTCTACTCTGGCGGCGCTGATCATCGCCTTTGCCTCCTGGTCACAGGTGGCGCGGCGCAAATGGGAACTGGCCATCATTAAGACCCTGGGGTTTAACAACACTGCGCTTTACATGGCGGTGATCATCCAGTCCCTGATCATCACCGCGCTGGCACTTGGTCTGGCCCTGTTGCTGGCGGCCCTGCTGGTGCCCGGTCTGTCGGCCGCCGTTCCCATTATTACTCTCGAAGTGACCAGTGCAGCGCTGCTACGCATGACCGGCATTGCCCTGATCATCGCACTGCTTGCCGCCCTGTTACCCGCCTGGCTGGTAGCCAGGGTGGACCCGGCCTCAGCCTTTAAGGTGTAAACATGACGAAGACGATCCTCACAGCAAAGCAGCTTTGTAAAACCTTCGGTAGCGGTCATACCGCGGTGACTGCGGTCAACCAGACCGAGCTGTCGATCAAACCGGGCGAACTGGTGCTGATCATGGGGCCATCCGGTTCGGGTAAAACGACCCTGCTCTCCATGCTCGGTGGCCTGCTCAGACCGAGCAGTGGCCGCATCAGCATCGATGGTACAGAACTGAGCACACTTAAGGAAAATGCCTTGCCGGCCATTCGTGCCGAGAAGGTGGGTTTTATTTTTCAAGCCTTTAACCTGCTCGAGGCATTGAGTGTGGAAGACAATATCCTGTTTCCCGCACAACTGTTGCCCGGTGGTATTAATGCGGCTCGACCAAGGGCGAATGAATTGATTGAACGTCTTGGTTTAGACAAGCGCCGCGATGCCAAACCGGCCACCTTATCGGGTGGAGAAAAACAACGTGTTGCCATTGCCCGTGCCCTCATCAACCGGCCGCCACTGATTCTTGCCGATGAACCCACCGGCAATCTCGATTCACAAAGTGGACAGGATGTGATGATGGTCCTGCACGACATCGCCCGCGATGAAGGCCGTGCCGTGATCCTCGTTACCCACGATCCAAGGGTAGAAGACATCGCCGACCGCATCCTCTGGCTGGAAGACGGCATACTCCGCGATCGAAAAGAAGACAAACATAACTGGGTACACTGCCCGGTGTGTAATATGCGAGTCGATGAATGGACTGCCGAACTGCGTTATAACTATCACAGGCATGAATATGTGTTTTGTTCAGAACGCTGTCGGGAACGGTTCAAAGCGGAGCCGGGTAAATACTCGGCAGAGTAGAAATCGATTTATTCAGCTTAAGCAATGACGGCGATGTTGGAGGGGCTGGGAGATTCATGTGAGCACGCGAATGACCTGGCCCGTGATTTCTGGTTAGCAAGTTATGAACTAGGCATGGACCTGTATGTCCATAGTAAACAAATCGGATCAACGAGAAATAACACTACAACTTATGCTTGCTGAGAATTCTGGGGATAGTATACATATTTCCTGTTGATGAACGGCTGATATCGCTGCAAAGGTGACATTAACTAATAATAGTTATTGAATTAGGAGAAAAGAATGTGGTGTTCATTCAAGTTGCTTAAATGGCAGAAGAATATAAACACACTACTGATGAATTTATATCAACAATTTTTTCCTCACCATCACCACCGCAATGTAATAACTCACCACCGCATACACAGCTAACACAGTCAGGTGTAATACTGGCTGAGTTAGTTCCTGGCCAGTGACTAGTGGTCTGGTCAATGCCACTGCATGTGGCAGGGGCAGGAACTGTACGGCAGTTTGCATCAACTCAGGCAGGGTGCTGACGGGATAGAACACGCCGCTGACGATGAACATGGGTGTGATGACTAATACGAAATAATAATTAAAGAAGTCATAGTTACTGGCCAGGGAGCTCATGACGATGGCCGGGCCGGCAAAGCATAAACCGATCAGGAACACCACGGGAATGACGAAGATGACCTGCCAGCCATGCACCACATCCAGAAAGAAGGCGACGATTAAAATGGCCACGGCGCTGATCAAGGATTTGGTGGCACACCAGAGCATTTCCCCGGCGAGGATGTCATCGATATCAGTAGGTGTGGCCATGATGGCTTCATAGGTTCGTTGCGGTACCATGCGCGTGAACACCGAATACATGCCTTCAAAGCTGGCGGTGGTCATGGCCGATGAGGCGACGATGCCGGAGGCCAGGAAGGCGATATAGGGCATGTCACCCATTTCACCGATGAAAAAGCCCAGCCCAAAACCGAGGCCCAGTAAATAAAGTGTCGGTTCACCAAAGTTCAATACCATGGCGGGACCAATGAGTCGTTTCCAGACCAGCAGGTTACGATGCCAGATGGCAAAGGCATTTTTACGGATACGGGGCAGTTGCCAGACGTTCATCAGTCACGCAACTCCCTGCCGGTGAGTTTTAGAAACACATCTTCCAGCCCGGCGGGTCGGTGCATAAAGGTCAGGTCGTGCTCACTGCGCAGGTATTCCAGTTGTGGGCCCGAGTCGTGGGTGTAGCAATAGAGACTGTTGCCCAGGTGTTCCATACGACAATCGGTGACTTTACTGCGTACAGCATTCACGGTTTCTTTATCACAGCCGCGCAGTTCAATCACTTCCGGTTCCACATGGCGCTTGATCAATTCGGCCGGTGAACCCTGGTCGAGGATCTTGCCGTGGTCCATGATCACCAGTTCATCACACAGGCGTTCCGCCTCTTCCATATAGTGAGTGGTCAGTAACAGGGTCTTGCCCTGATCGCGCAGTTCATTGAGGCGTGACCAGATCACGTGGCGTGCCTGGGGGTCGAGACCGGTGGTGGGTTCATCAAGAATGATCAGATCCGGATCGTTGATCAGGGCCCTGGCTATAGTCAGGCGACGTTGCATGCCACCCGATAGCGTATCGGTGCGCGCATTGCGACGTTCGGTGAGTGAGGCGAAGTCGAGCAGGGTATCAATGCGCTGCTCCAGTGCCGCATCGAGCTTTAAGCCAAAATAACGGGCATACATGCGCAGATTTTCAACAATAGTAAAGTCCGGATCCAGATTATCTGCCTGGGGGACAGTACCGATACGGGCACGAATTTCCCGGGAACGATCTGGAATGGGCATGTCAAACACCGAGAGCTCACCACTGGAAAAAGGAGTGAGGCCGAGCAACATGCGTAAAGTGGTGGTCTTACCTGCCCCATTGGGACCAAGAAAACCAAAACACTTGCCGCGAGGAATCGTAAAATCGATTCCGGCTACGGCAACATAATCACCGTAGTGTTTTTCCAGTTGTTTGGCTGTAATAATCGGGTCAGTATTGTTCAAAAATGTATTTCCCTGTTATGTTGGCATTGTACGTGGAAGCCACAATCAGTGCCAGACAGGAATAATATAGGTTAACTATCTAATGAATCGCCAGTCAAAAAAACAAACTGATAAGTTACTGATAGATTGGGAGACAAGTCTGGGCACGAAGCGGCTGGATAAACTGGCCAGACTCGAATCCCGGCGTCATTTCCTGACCGGCATGCTTAAATCAGGTGCGGTTGTTTCCGCTTTGCCACTGTTCATGAACCTGTCGGCCTGTGATCGTAAAATGGCCCAGCAGACAATAATAGAAAAACAACCCTGGCAGACCTTTGCTGCAGTACAACAACAACTCTTTCCCGATGACGGTAACGGACCTTCGGCCAGTGATCTCAATGCTGCCTGGTATCTGAAGTTTGTGATGGAGGCACCGGATACCGATGAGGATGATAAAACGTTTTTACTGGAGGGTGTCACGTGGCTCAATGCCCTGACAGATAAAGAATTTGGCAAGGCCTTTATCAGCATAACAAGTCAGCAGAAGAATATAGCATTAAAAACTATCGCTAATAGCCGTGCCGGTGAGCGTTGGTTGTCGCATTTAATTTTATATCTTATGGAAGCCCTGCTGAGTGATCCTGTTTATGGAGGTAACCCTAACGGCATCGGCTGGCAGTGGTTGGAGCATCAGGCCGGTTTTCCTGTTCCGCCCAAGGACAAACGCTATCCGGAGTTATTATGAAAGAGTACGACGTTTGTGTTATTGGTAGTGGAGCCGGTGGTGGGCCGGTGGCACTGGAACTGTCACGGGCCGGACACGATGTGCTGGTGCTGGAGAAGGGGCCCTGGTTTACCGAAGATGATTTCTATAAAGATGAACTGGCCTGTTGTCGGCGCAGTGTCTATACACCCAATCTAAAAGATGAGCAGCATGTCATTGAAGATTATGACGGCCAAAATCCCGATGGCAGTTATAAGTTTAAAGGTGAGCCTACCTCTGACTCAGGTTGGGACTTCTGGAATGGTAATTGTGTTGGCGGTTCATCGAATTTCATGAGTGGTTTTTTCTACCGCATGAAGCCGGAAGACTTTCGTCTGTTGAGTGAGTTCGGGCCTATCAAGGGGGCCAATGTGGTTGACTGGCCGATAAGCTACGATGAACTTGAACCTTATTACACAAAAGTGGAGTCTGAAGTCGGGGTATCTGGTAGTGTGATGTCACATCCCTTTGCCGAGCCACGCTCGACAAAAGACTTTCCTTATTCACCGACCAGTGAACACCCAGTCACAAAGCTGATTGATAAAACCTGCCAGCAGATGAAACTGCATTCCTTGCGCACTCCAAGGGCCATTCTGTCGAAACCGGAAGGCCAGCGACGCGGTTGTGAGTATTCGGGTTTTTGTGGCAGTTACGGTTGTTCATCGGGTGCCAAGGGATCGGCTCGTGCGGCCCTGCTCGATAAGGCTGTAGCGACCGGTAAGTGCAAGATTATTGCCCATGCCAAGGTAAATCGTTTAATCAGTGATCAAAAGGGTAAAGTTGTAGCGGCTGAGTTTGTCGATCAGCAAAATAAACAGCAAAGGGTTTCAGCAAAGATCTTTGTTGTTGCCTGTCAGGCTATTGAGACATCCCGTTTATTATTGTTATCAAGCGGAGCAAAACATAAAGATGGACTGGCCAATGGTTATGGCCAGGTGGGCAGGAACCTCCTGTTCTCAGCAGGAGGTTCCGGTTATGGTGAACTGGCCTATGAAAAATTTGGTGATGAACTGAAACAACGTGGCCCTTTTGTTAATCGTGGCCTGCAGGACTGGTATGTCATCAATGACAAAAAACTGGGCAGGGTCAAAGGTGGCACCATCGATTTTCTATTACGTCATCCCAATGCCATTGGTCGTGCTGATAGCCAGAAGTGGGATGAGAATGACAAACTGGTCTGGGGCAGTGCTCTGAAGCAAAAACTCAAACAAGAATTTACCCACAGCCAGAGCCTGCGCTTTGAGGTCTTTAATGACTGGCTGCCGACCGATGACTGTTTTGTCTCACTCGATGACAAGGTAAAAGACAAATGGCAAGTCCCCGTGGCAAAGGTGCGAGTGGGTTATCACGATCACGATGTGGTGATCGGTAAGTATCTGGTGGAAAAATCCAAAGCGGTCTTACAGCAGATGGGGGCAGATAATATTAGCGGCAGTGCCAGCGGTTCACCCCCACCCAACCTGATGGCCGGAGGCTGTCGGTTTGGCCATGATCCAAAAACCTCGGTACTGGATAAAGACTGTCGCGCTCACGGTGTCGATAACCTGTTTGTCACTGATGGTAGCTTTATGCCAACCGGTGGTAGTGTGCCCTACACCTGGACCATTTATGCCAATGCCTTTCGGGTGGCATCAATAATTATTAAGGATTTATGACAGTGTGTAACCGCTTAATTATCCGGTAAAAAATGTTTTATAGTCTATAATATCTATTAATATACTGACAGTTCCCCCAAGACTAATCTCTCTACATGGCAATGGAATTTCCAGTCCCCTCAATCAAAACTATCGTATGGCGTATTACTCTGGTAATTGCTCTTATTGAAGCGATTATTATGCTGAGCATGGGGCACTTTGAACAGTATATGACGAAATTTACTATAGTGGTTTTTGACACCATAATACTGGTCTGCATCTCTACCCCGATTATTTATTACTGGATTATAAAACCGTATGTAATTGCAAATAATACTGCAACAGAAAAAATCAAACATCTTGCACTGCATGATCCACTTACACAACTGGCTAACCGTCGCTTGTTTGAAGAACACCTTACCAAAAGGCTTGCTCGCTTTGAGCGAAATGGCTTGTATGGTGCCCTGCTGCTCGTTGATATGGATGGATTTAAGACAATAAATGATAATTATGGCCATCAGATTGGCGATATGATACTGGTTGAGATAGCAAACCGATTACGCAATTCTGTGAGAGATGAAGATATCACCGCAAGACTGGGTGGGGATGAATTCGTTGTTCTACTAGGAGAGTTGCATGCAGAGCTTGAGGAGGCTCAGGCAGAAGCAGGTGAGATTGCAAATAGAATTCGAAATGAAATGAAAAAGCCGGTTCAGCTTGAAGAAGTTTATCATCTGGGAGCGAGTATTGGGATTCGTCTACTCGATGAAAAAGATACTACGGTTGAACGCATGGTCAGAGAGGCAGATGTGGCCATGTATCAGGCAAAGAAGAATGGTAAGGGGCAGGTTTGTTTTTTCAGCCCAGATATTGTGAAAGGTCGAAAAAAATAATAAACATTACATCCTGATTGCGATTATTATCAGAATAAGCTGAATATTCTATTACCTCATGTCATGTTTAATGACGGGCACACCAGGAAAATTTCCTCAAAGGGAGTTTCATGCTTAACTTTGTCAGTGTAATCTATACTTGTATGAACTATACCAATAGCTTGTAAACATTAGGGCCGAACAAACAAATTATAATCATCAGGAACTGGTATGCTGATAGACAAAATTAAAAATAGACAAAGTGGTATTGTGGTATACGGTATTACGCCACCAAAAAAAGGTACCGAGTCGAATAAGGTCAATGAAATTGCAGCACTACAGCTTGAGCGGCTTCAGTCTTTAGCAATCGATGGATTGATTCTTTATGATATCCAGGATGAAAAA
The DNA here is from genome assembly GCA_029881995.1 of Gammaproteobacteria bacterium. GTDB lineage: Bacteria > Pseudomonadota > Gammaproteobacteria > UBA6429 > Thiohalophilaceae > JAHEDB01. The sequence continues at coordinate 51,052 of JAOULO010000016.1, read as the reverse complement.
TCCCGCACTGATGAAGTACGGCCCTTCCCTTTCATCGAAACCCTGGATGCCTATGATTACAGCCAGACATTACTTGCTCCACTCAAGGTGCCCAAAATCATTTACCGGGCCGTGGGTAAGTATGAGCCTGCAGAATTAAAACAGTTTCTGACCGAGGCCCCGGCCACAGATTATCTGACCGTGTTTGTGGGTGCGGCGTCAAAAGATCAGGCGGTCAATCTTTCCCTCAGTCAGGCTTACCAGTTAAAGGCAGACAGTCAGAGTGAACTATTACTGGGTGGGGTCACCATCCCGGAGCGACATCAGGGCAAGGGCGATGAACACCTGCGGGTATTTAACAAGATCAAACAGGGTTGTAGCTTCTTTGTATCCCAGGGGGTGTATGACCTTAATGCATCAAAAAATTTTCTCTCTGACTATTACTTCTACGGTAAGGAGCAGGGTATACCGCTGGCGCCAGTCCTGTTCACACTGACTCCCTGCGGTTCCGTCAAGACCCTGGAATTCATGAAGTGGCTGGGCATTAGCATCCCTCGCTGGCTGGAAAACGAGCTGATCCATTCCAGTGATATTCTGCAGGCCTCGGTGGATATTTCCGAGCAGAACTGGCGGGAACTGAAGGCCTTTGCCGATGAAAAGGGCATACCAGTGGGCTGCAACATCGAGAGTGTGGCAATCCGTAAGGTCGAGGTAGAGGCCTCTATCGAATTACTGCGCCGGGTAAGCCAGTAAGTACAGTTTTCTATCATTTTTAACATCCGATTCCCGGGTGTCATCCTATCTCATTGATAATTATCAATATTACTCCTGTAACTTGTTATTTATCTAAATGATAATGATTTGCATTAACATTATCATTCCTATATCATGAAGCTGTATTAGCAAATTATGATATTTAAGAGGAAGGGATAATGAACAAGGTAATAGTCGCTGGGCTGGCATTGGGAGGTTTGGTGGCCCCACTACAGCTCATGGCAGCAGAGGATATCGAGAATTTACAGAAGGAAGTGCGGGCCCTGAAAAAACAGAACCGTATGATTATGGAGCGCCTGGATGCCACTGTCGATATGGTGGAAAAGTCTGGCAAGGCTGGTCCGAGCAAGACCCGTATTGGGGGTTATGGTGAGCTGCACTACAACAACCTAAGCAATAGCAAACCGGGTGAGAAGGATAAGAAGGAAATCGATTTACACCGATTTATCCTGTTTGTCGGCCATGAGATCAGCCCGGATATTCGCTTCTGGTCAGAGCTGGAAGTGGAGCATGCCAAGTCTGACAAGAATGGTGGTGAAGTGGCCATCGAACAGGCCTATCTGGAATTTGATATCAGCAGCAATCTTATGAGCCGTGCCGGGGTGATGCTGGTACCGGTGGGAATTATCAACGAGACCCATGAGCCGCCGACGTTCTATGGGGTCGAGCGTAATAATGTTGAAAAATACATTATTCCAACGACCTGGCGTGAAGGGGGTGTGAGTCTTAATGGGCGTAGTGGCGGTTTGAGTTATGACCTGGCGGTGCATTCCGGTCTACAGACCACGGCTGCGGATGATTATGCCATTCGTGATGGTCGAAAGGCCGTGCGTCAGGCCCCGGCAGATAAACCGGCCTATACCGCACGCCTAAAATATACCGGCGTGGCCGGACTTGAACTGGCGGCATCCCTGCAGCAACAGACAGACATTACCCAGAATACAGACGGTACAGCAGGTGCGGCCACCTTAGTGGAAACCCACCTGGCATGGCAGGCCGGGCCATTTACCCTGCGGGCCCTCTATGCCAGTTGGAACCTGGATGGGAAAGGTCCCAAGTCTGTCGGTGCCGATGAGCAGACCGGCTGGTATGTAGAGCCTTCATTCAAATTTTCTTCCAAGCTGGGTGTGTTTGTGCGCCAGAGTAGCTGGGACAACCAGGTGGGTAATGCCGTAGATACTGAATACAGGCAACTGGATGTTGGCTTTAATTACTGGCCCCATCCCGATGTGGTCATCAAGGCTGACTACCAGACCCAGGATGCCCCAAAGGGCAAGAATGAATACGAAGGTTTTAACCTTGGTCTCGGCTATCAGTTCTAAGTGGTGTTATTTGTGAAGTTACAAATGATATTCCTGCTGGTGTTTCTTAGTAGCGTTACGACAGCAAAAGCCTCCGGTGTCTATCAGACACCAGAGACTTTTTTACAGGAAAGCTTCAGGGGCAAGGTTCCCAAATCAAGAATGATCTGGTTAAGCGGTGAAACCGGTAAGGTAGCAAGCGATATCCTTCAACATCGACCGGGTAGTCTGCGTACCCGTTACTGGCTGGATAAGAATCGTAGTGCCTGGGTGCTGGATGAGATAGGCAAGGACAAGCCGATTACAGTCGGTGTCGTCATTAATGATGGAAAAATTGAAAGCATCCGTGTCCTGGTGTTCCGAGAAAGCCGGGGTTATGAAGTCAAAGAAAGCTTTTTTACCGAACAGTTTAAGCAGGCCAGGCTAAAAGCAGACAAAGAACTTGATCGACACATTGATGGGATCACCGGGGCAACTTTATCAGTGCGTGCCCTGACACGTTTATCAAGACTGGCCCTGTATCTTCATCAACAGGTGATGGTATCTCATGACGCGCCATAAGCGTCATCATCGAATTAAGCTGCGATCGATGTATCAGTGGCATCGTTATGTCGGGGTTAGTGTGGCCCTGTTTGTCATGGTACTAAGTGTCACGGGATTTATGTTGAACCATACCGAAGCTCTTGGTCTTGATAAACAGTATGTAAAAAACGCTGCATTGCTTGATTGGTATGGTATTCGAGTACCTGAATCAATCCAAACTTATAAAACCTCTTTTGGCTGGGTTAGTCAGTGGCATGACACTCTGATGGTTAACGACAGGGTAGTGAATAAAGAGACCGCGAAGTTACTCGGTGCCGTGGTGTATCGCGATATGCTGGTGATTGCCCTGCAGGGCAAGCTTCACTTGTATACCCCTGACCTGCAGTTAATAGAAACTCTGGGTGGAGTGCAAGGCGTGCCATCCGGCATGTGGTCAATAGGGCTTGATGACAAACAAGGACTTGTTGTCAATTCCGCCCATGGTAGCTATCTGGCGGATAAAGACCTATTGCAATGGCAACATACTAAGACCCGTGCCGTTAAGTGGTCGGCACCCAGTACCTTACCTGAAAATATTTTTATTGCTATGCAGGAGCAATACCGGGGCCGTAGTCTGAGTATGGAACGATTCACACTTGATCTACACAGTGGTCGCCTGTTTGGGCAATTGGGTGTTTATCTGGTAGATGCCGCTGGTATGATGCTGATGTTCCTGGCCTGTAGTGGTTTGTGGTTATGGTCGATGCGACTATTACGTGCTCGACAAGGTCAACATTAATCTTAAACGAGGTGTGTTATGAAAAAATTTCTTCCTGTATTAATGGCGCTTGTTATTCCTTCTATTGCTGTTGCAGAGGATTGGCGTAAGGGTGATGATAATCAGCAGAAGCTGGATAATGTGGTCAAGGTCATACCAGGTGCATCAACAATTATGCTGCAAATGGGAGAACGTTACCGCAATATGTACTGGGCCGGTAAACAGGGTAAGTGGACATTTGCCGAATACCAACTTGAAGAAATTGAAGAGTTAATCAAGACCTTAATCATTACTCGCCCTAAAAGGGCAGTGACTGCTGAGCATTTTTTAAAAGAGGCATTTACTGAACTTTCGCCAGCAATTCGACAAAAAAACTGGCCAGTTTTTAACAAGGCCTTCTTGCACATGCGCAAGGCCTGTGTGGAATGTCATGCACAAAACCAGCATGCCTATATTACCCTGTCAGCCACACCCAGTAAGGGAAACAGTCCTGTCCTGGATTAGCCATTAACTCTGTTGGTAAGCGGACTGTCCAGCTCAGTTGGCTGTGGTATGATGGTAAATCCTAGATATTAGTCAGGTAGTGTTGTGGATTTTACCTATACCCGAGAGGATAATGATCAGACCCTGTTGAGCCGTATTGATGCCATTCGACAGGGACAGGATCTTGAAGTCCTCGAACCTTTTGCCAAGGTCTACCTGGGCCTGTTTTATGATGTTGATAATCAGATTGCTCCTGCCGAACGGATTGACCTTCTGGCAAATGCTGAGCTGGCCACTGCAATTAAACTGGGCTTGCAAAATGTTTTGCTACGTCCTGATCTTCCATCGGTCGAGTCGATTACCGAGGCCAACCTGAATCAGAAAAATCTGACCATTGGATATGTCATCCTGGCAGGTATATCACTTTATGCTGAACAGGATATTGAAAAGGTTTACGAGTTACCTGAACAGACCCGTAGCGCTGCGATATGTTTTCACCATTTTATTAGCACCTTCCACGATGATAACTGGTATCAACCTTTGCTTAATACCCAGACTGAGCAGTCGGCCAGGGCCTTACTGAGCATGTGGCAGGTATTAATCAACAAGAAGCAGGATTTTCTGCCGGGACTGAAACCAGTAATAGAAGAGCCGAACAATGTTCCACTATTTACCAAAATCGTGGTGCCGCTGTTACTGGGCTGGACCCATTGTCGGCATCGTGACTTATCCAGTTTACTGAGTCAGGCCATACGTCATGCGGATCATGCCGAATTACTGGCAGCCGCAGAGGAAATGCAAAAGAAAGCTGAATTGATGAACCTGCGCAACCAGGTTTATTGGCAAACAACAGCCTTCTTGTTGGACCCGGAACAACAGGGGCAGAACTTGATCAACTTCATGGGGCAGGAAAAGATCAAGCTGCTTCCCATGCTGGATTTTATCATACCCTTGCTTGATAACGATGAAGATCCATCGTTTGCGCTTTCAGCAACGGGCTATGGTTTTCTGATTCGTTGTCTGGCTCAAAAATTTACACCACAGATGGATATGTATGACAATCTGGGTGAAATTAGCCTCAGGGTACTATGGTTGTTTTATATGTTGGCCTGTTTCTCAAAACAAGAGGGTGGAGAGACCCTTAATAGTTTGCGTAAGGTCAGGGTGTTAAAACTTTATAAAGAAATTTTTAATGCCATAGCTGACTACCAGTTATCACCAGACAAACCAGATTTTCATAATTTCATACAGACCCTTCGAGATGAAGGCAGGTTACGTATGAAAAAAAATTGGCATGACGTACGATGAATACTTCGAAGCAGACAGACCCTTTTTACATTGCATATCGTGGTGCCTTTACCAGCCTGTTAAAATGGCCAGACCTTGATGCCTTCTGGCAAATCCTGTCAGAGCAGGCAGACAAGGGCTGGTATATCTATAAAACAGATGAGGCGGTTCCAGAGCAGGTGGTCAGTGCTGATGAGCTGAAAAAGTTTATCAAGCAAGTTGACCAGTATTTACATCAGGCCCATGATGAAGATTATTGTGGCATTGTCTATACCGATAGCAAGACTGAACCGACCTATATCAAAATCTATGATCCCAATAACCTGGGGGTCGTCTGTGGCATTGGACGTGAACCTATTTATCCTGGTTGGATCATTAGCCAACTGGCGCCAAAATCATTGCAACACCTGCCGCCATTGCGTACAGAAATCAAACCCTGGTGGCGAAAATTCATACCCTTTGGCTAGCACAAAAAATATTTAGCCTGTTATACTCGTGCCGGTTCACTCTAGGGAGGACAGGCAATGGCTGGAAAACTGGTTTGCTGGCACTGTGGTGAGGCGATTGGCGACACTCCTAAACCCTTTCCTCGTCTGTTCAAATGTCGGAACTGTGAGGCAGATTTACATGTCTGTTTGATGTGCCGGCACTATAATCCCCGTTATTCAACAAAGTGCGATCATGAACTGGCTGAAGCTGCTCGTGAGATCGACCTGGCCAACTTCTGCCATTATATAAAACTTAAACCCAATGCCTTTGTTGAGAAGGACTATGATCAGGGTAAACAGGCTGAGGCCAAACTCAAGGCTTTATTTGGCGATACAGCAGAAGAGTCAAGTGATACAAAGGAAGAGGTCATTGATGACCCCATGGAAAAACTCAAATCACTTTTTGCAAATCAGGATTTGGAAAAATGAAACTGGTTTTTTTCTGAATCTGCTTTGCAAGTCAGTATGATGTCATCTATAAAAATGCCTTATCTAAAGTGGTCCATACGACTGCTTGTTGTTATTTTTATCGTACTGGTAATCATGTTTATATGGTTGGTGTTTCCCACACTAAAAGACCCAGCCAATGATTTTGTGGCACGAAAGGGAACTTTAATTAAAGTTCAGATGGAACGGACTGTCCGGGATAAGTATTCAGTGCTTAGTGATGTAAGCCTGCTTTCAAGCAGCGGCCTTAAGGTCAGGCTGTCATACCGAACCCCGTTGGATAAAACCGGGACCTATCCCCTGGTTTTTATTTTAGGTGGGCACCAAACGGGGCGTAAGGCTGTGCAATTATTACCAGTCCAAAAGGCGTTGGTGCTTGCCTCAATTTCCTATCCATATACCGCTCCATCAAAATTAAAAGGGCTTGACTGGTTGTTTTTTCATCGGGCGTTCCAGCAGGCCTTTCGTGATACACCTCCGGCAGTGATGCTGGCTCTGGAATATTTACAGCAGCAGGATGAGATCGATAAGCAACATATCGAGGCAGTGGGGGTGAGTCTGGGGGCTTTTTTAATTCCTGCACCTGTTGCGATGGAACAGAGTGTCAAACGCTTGTGGTTAGTTCAGGGAGCCGCAATGCCAGAAATGGTCATTGAGCATAATTTAAAAAATAAAATACAAAATGATTTCATAAGGCTGATGACAGCCAAACTTTTTATGATGATGAGTAGTGGACATTATTTAAAACCGGAAAGATGGCTGGCTAAAGTTTCACCTCGGCCAGTCATTGCCATTAATTCGCGGCAGGATGAGCGTCTTCCATCTCGAGCCGTTAGTGCATTACATGAAGCTATGCTACAGCCGTCTGAGCTTATCTGGTTGGAAGGTCAGCACATCACGCCACGGCGGCGGGATGTGTTACTGCAATTATCTGAGATTATTTTAAATAGAATCGCCATGGAATCTCGGATAGGACCTCGTGATTCCATGGCTCAGTAAATACTGGATTACTATGAAGGGGAAGAATTAATGCTCGTGGCCACCAGGGCCGTGTACATGGCCATGCTCCAGTTCTTCAGCAGAGGCTTCACGAATCTCAACAATTTCAACATCGAAACTCAGGTTCTCACCGGCTAAGGGGTGATTGGCATCAACCGTGACAGTATCATCACCAATTTCAGTTACAGTAATTGTGATATAACCTCCATCTGGGCCAGCGGCATGGTATTGTGAACCAACTGCAACTTCGCCCGCATCTTCGAACATATCTTTTGGTACAGCCTGAACCTTACCTTCATCAAAGGTTCCATAACCTTCTTCGGGTGGAACAGTGACTGAAACAGAATCGCCCATTGCCTTGCCTTCCAGCGCCTTTTCAAGGCCAGGAATAATATTCTCGGCACCGTGGAGGTATGCCAGTGGATCATTGCCTTCGGAGCTATCTATCACTTCTCCGTCATCGTTTTTAAGTGTGTAATTAATTAATACAACCTTATCTTTGGTAATTTGCATACTGTTTTCCCGTAAGTAATTGGGTGAGACAAACGCCTACGGTTGACTGGCATAATAAACGGGGAAGGGCATGCCCCAGGCATTAGGCGGACGGGTGTAGACAGAATAGTGCTAAGAATTTTAGCATGCCCATAATTGGTTTTTACAGTTTTTTGCCAGATTATCGGCGATTATTTACTTATAATGCGGATAAAATCAGTAAAATTAATCCATTCTAACTTTAGTTCGGGGAGATATTATGCGTTATCGTATTGGGCAGGAACCGGGGTCTGGTCAGGAGCAGGCAGTTGGTGAGGATGGTTTAGCTATATTTACCGCCATTTTTAGTCTGTTTACCGGTATCGGATTTATTATTGCCGGTATCAGAGGCAAGCAAATATGGTTGGCTTTCTGGGGTGGCGTCATGGTACTTGCCAGCCTGGGGTATCTGGGAGCGGTTTTTATTCGTTGATTTAATCAGACTGTGGATTGTTATAACTCACTTTTGCTATGAGAAAATGTTTTTCCCCGGCTGGAGTAGTTACCGTAACACTGTCATCCAGATATTTTTTCAATAGCGCTTTGGCCAGTGGGGCATCCAGACTAATATATCGACTATCAACATCGAATTCATCGGGGCCTACAATCCGGTAGGTGAATTCCTCTCCTTCATCATCTTCAAGCCTGATCCAGGCACCAAAAAATATCTGATCCTGGTTATCTGGAATTCTGTCCACCACGGTGAGATCGGGCAGGCGTTTTTGCAGGTAACGGATTCGTCTGTCTATTTCACGTAATTGTTTTTTACGATAAATATACTCCGCATTTTCCGACCGATCCCCTTCTGCCGCAGCCGCAGTGACAGCTTTGGTGACTTCATCACGCTTGATCCAAATTGCCTTGAGTTCCTTTTCCAGTGCGGTATATCCTTCACTGGTAATGTAGGGGGTGGATTTAGCTTGGGGAGGTCGGTAACGGCCCATTTCTGTCAATACTTCGGTGTATACTTGTAGGGTAGTCAGAAGGTTAATTCATGCTGTGTATACTTATTATATATGATATCGCACATGATGCGCCTGTGTTGTTAAGTAGGTTTATATGAAAATTGCCATAATTTCCGATTTGCACAGTAATATTGAGGCACTGCAGGCCTGTTTGGCCAGAGCTCAAGGTCAGAATGTTGAAAAATATATTTGTCTGGGAGACATCATTGGTTACGGACCTGATCCGGCAGAGGTTCTGGATATTGTCATGTCCTTACCGAATGTGGAGGTCGTCAAGGGTAATCATGAAGAGGCCTTGTTTACTGCTTATTATAAAGGTCTGCGGCAACACATTAGACAAACAGTTGACTGGACAAAATCACAGTTATCAGCCAGCCAACTGGCATACCTGGAAACCCTGCCTTACCAAGTCAAAGTCGGTGATGTGACCATGGTACATGCTTCAGCAGACCAACCAAAAAAATGGCCGTATATCTATAATATTGAATTGGCTACTAAATGCATGCGGGCGTCCGATTCACTTGTTACTTTTGTTGGGCATACACATCAACCTGAGATTTTTTTTGAGACACCTTCAAAGCATATAAAAAACATCACACCATCACCCGGTTTATCGGTACCTCTGTATGCCCATTGTCGATATGTTATTAATGTTGGCTCCGTTGGACAGCCAAGGGATGACATCAATGCAGCAAGCTTTGTGATTTATGATACTGTTGAGCGGGAAGTCAAGTTTCATCGTGTCGCATATGATTATATGGCGACAGGTAAAAAGATTATTCAGTGCGGTTTACCCCACCTGTTTGCAGAAAGGCTGGCAAAAGGGCATTAGAGATCATTTCTAACCGGAGTGGTTATAATGGAAGAAATTGATATTCATGAAATAGAACTGAATGAAACCATCGATGGATTTCATGTAACAGAATGCCTGCATGAGAGTCAGGTATCAAAGCTGTATCGTGTAACCCACCCTGATCATCAGCTTACCCTGATCATGAAGGTGCCAAAAATTTCGGTCATATTGCCCAGTAGTGTGTTTGCCGGTTTTGAAACCGAGATGAGAATCCTTTCCAAGCTGCGTGGAGTCTATACACCAAAGATATATGGTAAGGGAGATCTGGCAAGTGCGCCTTATTATGTTATGGAGTACGTGGAAGGAACTCAACTACAGGATGCAACAAAAACCGGCCCATTACCGATAGAAGAACTCTGTAAGATTATGATCCCGGTCTGTAAGGCGATCCATGAATTGCATCGCCATAATATAATTCATCTCGATCTGAAACCTGAGAATATTCGAAATCGTACAGATGGCAGTGTCATCCTGCTTGATTTTGGTACGGCACATCAGGCGCAATTACCGGATATGTATACGGTTGCCCATGAGCAACAACCGATTACAGTGGACTATGTTGCACCCGAGCAATTGTTTGGTGTTCGCAATGATTCAAGAAGTGATATTTATGCCATAGGGGCCATGTTGTATGAGCTGGCAACTGGCCAGCCGCCTTTTCCTAAAGACAATATGTTAACTGTCAAAAAACGTCTGTATATTCCACCCAAACCTCCACGAGCCATAAATCCAGACATTCCAGCATGGTTGCAGGAGATCATACTCAAATGTCTGGAGATACGACCAGAAGATCGTTTTCATACCGCAAAAGAAATTGCCTATGGCCTGGCCCATCCTAATATGGTGACATTAACTGAGTTATCTGAGCAGACACGTCGCCCAGGCCCTCTTACTTTGCTGACCAACTGGTTAGGTAACCGGGAGTTTAATTTTGTCCACGATACTGAAACCCATCCACAGCAACGACTGACTAACGCACCCCATATTCTAGTAGCAGTAAAACTGATTCATTCTTCTGAAGAATTAAAGTTTTCGATGCGAGATACTATGCTGAAGATTGCCAAAAGTGATAAGCACAGTTATTTTACCTGCCTGTCAATCTTACCCAAGGAAAATTTTTCTGATCGAGGCAGTGTGGATGAGTTTGTCAATCTGTCCCACCCCAAACATATTCAGGCCCAGGCTGAAATGCGGCACTGGCTGGAACCTATGCGACTGGCACAATCTCGGGTTAATATCCAGGTATTTTATGGCGACCCATCAACGGAAATCGTAAACTATGCCAAACAGTTTGCCGTCGACCATATTATAATGTGTGCCCATCGTAGTGAGGGGTCAAAGAAGACCATTGGTAGTGTGCCAGAAAAGGTCATTGCCGAGGCACCTTGTTCAGTTACCGTGGTCAGGACGCGTCAGGATAAATTACCACAATAAGATTTCTATTTTTTATTATGTCAAAACGATTACAGCTATTCTGGTTTGGGCTGGTTGTGTTCCTTAGCTCGGCCCTGTTGATGATTCTTGAGATAGTTGCGGGAAGGATCATTGCCCCATACGTTGGTGTCTCACTTTATACCTGGTCATCCGTGATTGGTATTGTGCTTGGTGGCCTGTCACTGGGAAACTGGCTGGGTGGCCGTTGGGCCGATAATGGTGCTGGTGAAAAGGAGGTCGGGATCACCCTGCTGGTTTCCAGTGCATCAAGCATCGCTATCCTTTTTTTACTGACCCTGTTGGCACCTATGATTCAAGCCGCTGAGATCAACCTGCTTGGTGCCAGCTTCCTGTATGTATTAGGCCTGTTTTTTATTCCATCGACCTTGCTGGGTGTGATCACCCCTGTTCTTACTACCATGGGAATTAAACTGGATACCCGCGCCGGACATATTGTCGGTAGAATGAATGCCCTTTCTGCATTGGGTAGCATCCTTGGAACCTTTGCTGCCGGGTTCTGGTTAATTCAGTTTTTCGGTACCCGTAATATTGTCATCAGTGTCTCTGTGTTGTTATTTATCATGGGGAGTCTGTTTCTATTCCGTTTCAATAAAAAACTGATGTTGATTCTCTTTATGGTTAATACAGTTATTGGTGGCGTCACTTACCTACGAGGTGGTTTTCAGGCCTATTGTGACAAGGAGAGTGCCTATTTCTGCATACGTGTGGTCAATGCCGCAGACATGGTGCCACGTGGTGATGCCAGGGCCATGGTACTGGATCATCTGGTGCACGGAATAAATTATCGTCACTGGCCTGACAGCCTGTTTACCCCCTATGTGCATTTAATGGATGAGCTCGTGCAGTTACACCTTGGAGAACAGGCGAATAGGGCAAAGTATTTTTTTGCCGGCGGTGGTGCCTATACCTCACCCCGTGCCGTCAAGGCCCATTCACCTCAGGCAAGTATCACGGTGTCAGAAATTGATAAGGATGTAACCCGTCTGGCGGAAGAACGTCTGTTTGTTGATACAGATGGCATGAATATTCTGCATATGGATGCACGTATGGCGCTAGAGTCTATGGCAGATGGACAGTTTGATGTTGTCGTGGGAGATGTGTTTACCGATGTGGTTGTGCCGTATCACCTTTTGACTCGGGAATATAATAATCTGGTGAGTCGTAAATTACAGAAAAATGGCCTGTATGTATTAAACGTGGTGGATATCCCACATGATCCTCAACTACTAAAAAGTATGTATAAAACCCTGTCCGCTGTTTTCAGCTATGTAGATATCTGGGCTGAACACAGGCAAACGAATATTAAGCGGTATACTTATGTGTTATCAGCCAGGCATCAGCAGGTTATGCCTGAAACGATAAGTGCCAGAAAGGGATTTAAACGAGACTGGAAAAATGTCACATCGGACATCCTTGCAACAGGCACGGCCATGAATGCCATTCCTGTTTTAACTGATGACTATGCCCCAGTTGAACGCCTGAGTTCTGATCTGGTCTTAAAAGAATTTGGACTCTAAGGGAAGAGAATCAAGATGGCCGTGATGTGGGAAAAAAGACTGGGTGATACTCACTATGAAGTACGTTCTGCCGGAGGTTCACGGCGCCTGTATACCAATGGCGTGTTTCACAGCCAGTATAATCCTAATAATCCAGTCACGGGAAATGTCTGGGATCTAATCCTGCTACCCATCTTTTTTTATAAGCCCGGTGAGATAAAACGTATTCTTATGTTAGGCGTCGGCGGTGGTGCGGTTATTCAACAGTTGAATTATTTTATGCAGGCCGATGAAATTATCGGTGTGGAATATGATCCGGTGCATATTGAAATTGCCGAACGCTTTTTCGACATATGCCATGATAATGTTAGCCTGACTCAGGCCGATGCGGTAGACTGGATCGAAAATTATCAGGGTCCAAGGTTTGACATGATCATTGATGATTTATTTGGTGAAGTGGATGGGGAACCCAGCCGAGCCGTTGAGGTAACAAATCAATGGGCTAGAAAACTGTTTTCCAAAGTTAATAAAAATGGCATGGTGGTGAGTAATTTTATTTCACCAAAGGAACTCAAGGCCTCTGCCTACATGCAGGATAGTCTGTTACAAAGTCGCATTCATTCTGCTTTTTCTTTATCAAACCCTTATTATGAAAATGCAGTTGGAGCCTTTCTTGGTATCGAGAGTTCGACCAAACAGCTTCGTGAACGTCTGCGGACAATCCCTCTTTTCAATTCACGCCAGAAACTCAGTAAGCTTAACTTTCGAATCCGACAACTCTAATAAGTTATTAAAGAAAATTGCTATCCATAACAGCTAGTTTGGTTTTATCATTGGGTATCTGACAAGGGGAAAATGTATGGATAATAAACTAATGGTTTTACCTGCTGGCGACCACAAGGCCATTCGCCTGGTCAGGATCCCGGATGACTATGAAGAGCATGAAGTCTTTCGGCATGTGGTGGGTTTAATTGCCGAGGCGGAAGAGCAAAACCCAAATTACACCTGGGAAGATATTTCCTTAGTCCTGGAAGATCATGGTTTTGAACCGGTGGATTTTATTCTTGGGCCAGCACTGGATTAAACCATGACAAAAATAAATATCATGGCCCTACGACACTCGGCCTTTTATTCACCCTTATTGATTTCTATCAGTGGTGGCTTCCTCAAAGAAGAAGGTCTGGAGCCTCATTATGAAGTCCAGACACCAGCACGCACAGTAGTTGATACGATTAGAATGGGTGAAACTCATGTTGCTCAGTCTGCCGTAGCAACCAGTTTTGCGGCACTGGAGGCCGATGAAGAGGTTGATATCGTCCACTTTGCCCAGATCAACGAACGGGATGGATTTTTTATTGCTGGTCGAGAAAAAAATAACCAGTTCCAGTGGACTGATCTTGTTGGTAGTGAGGTACTGGTAGATCACTTTTTTCAACCTCTTGCTATGTTCAAGTACGCCTGTCATAAGCAGGGAGTTAACTTTGCAGATATTAAGGTGATTGATGCGGGTGATGTAGCGGCTATAGATAAAGCTTTTCGTAGTGATCAGGGACAGTTTGTGCATCAACAGGGGCCTGCCCCTCAGCAAATTGAACAGGATGGTGCCGGCTATGTGGTCGCTTCGGTTGGTGAGGCGATTGGCCCAGTGGCCTTCAGTAGTCTTTGTGCCCATCGTGATTGGCTTAAGACCGATATGGCTCGTGCTTTTATGCGTGCCTATCGCAAGGCCAGGCAGTTCACGATTGAAACCCCTTCTTCTGAACTGGCCAAATTACTGGGTGACTTTTTACCGGATATCACTTCTGATGTGTTGATCAAGACACTTGAGACGTATAAACAATTAGGATGCTGGACACCGCAAGTGGAAATCAGTAAACCGGCCTATGAAACCTTGCTGGATGTGTTTCTCCATAGTGGTGACATCCAGCAACGCCATCCCTACCAGGCCGCCATTGTTTCACCTCCATAACAATATATTATCAAACTGATCGGGTATGTGTATTTTTCATAACATTAACACCCGGAAAAATTTATAATGCCAAGGTGTAAACCTGAGAATGATAACTTCAATGGGAGGCAGGTAGGTGGTGAGCAAAGAAATTATAAGTAAAAGCCTGATCGTACTTATTGCAACAGGTTTTTATCTGATACATCCGGCATATGCAGCAGACAAACTCGATGATGCGTGTAAAACAATCACCAATCCCTATGATCAACGGGTCTGTGAAGAAAAATCACTTCGTCATAAAGCCTTTGCCCTTGTACCTCACCGACCAAACTACATTCTTGGTAGCTGGGTGGATAACCTGGAACAGGAAAACGAAATCTACGATGATTATGAAACCAAATTTCAGCTCAGTTTCAAAGTGCCATTAAATAAGCATGAAGATGACACCCGTTGGCTCTGGTTTTTTGGTTATACCCAAATATCTGTCTGGCAAATGTTGAACTTTGAACACTCTGCACCTTTCCGTGATACCAATTTTGAACCAGAAATTATGTCCTATTATCTGGCCAACTGGCGATTCGGTGACTGGCGGGTACCGCACATCAACATCGGATGGATAAACCACCAGTCGAATGGACAGGTTCCTCCCAAGTCTCGTAGCTGGAACAGAAGCTATGTCGAGTTTCTGTTTGAAAATGGTAGAAACTATATCAACTTCAAATTATGGCAACGCTGGAAGGAAAGTCCAAAAAACGATCCGGCAGATTATGAAGGGGATGACAACCCGGATATTGATGAATATGTAGGGCATGGTGAGCTACGTATTATGCACGTGGGCAGGAAAAACAATTTCGGTATCGTAGTCCGCGATAATGGTCACCGAGATGCCAAAGGATCATTTCAGGCCGACTGGACATTCCCGGTATATGGTCGTGAGGAAGGGAAAGGAGAACTGCGGTTTTATGTTCAGTACTTCTATGGTTATGGTGAGACCTTAATAGATTACAATGTCAAACGTCGGCGAATTGGGTTTGGTGTCATGCTGGCCGACTGGTTATAATCCCAGATATTAATTGCTAAGGTTTAATAGTTCAGGAGTAAGAATATGCCAACATATGATTATCAATGTGATGCCAATGGTCAGACCGTCGAAGTCAGACATGGCATGAACGAATTGTTGAAGAACTGGGGTGAGTTATGCGATAAGGCAGGTATCGTCACAGGTGATACCCCAGTCGATAGTCCAGTCAGGAAATTGGCCACTGGCGGTAACGTGGTCAAGAGCTCCAGTGCAGGGAGTGGTGATTTACCCCCCTGTGCCAGTGGGGGGTGTAATGGGGGGATGTGTGGGTTGGGTTGATTCCAAACACAACAGTTTTATCACATCAGTGTTTATAAAATAGGAGAGCTATGTCTATAACTCTAAAAAGCCTCCTTTACAGCCGTAGCGGTCACATGCAATCGAATATCGATCGAGGCCAAACTTACTAATTCTTAACAATAACTGAGATGGTGCGGCCTATCGTAAAACACACCTTTCTTAAATTTTGTGAATTTACAAATAAATATATTTTTACAATAGTTGATATTGCTTCCAGATTCCATCGTGTAATTTATTGTTGATGTTCATTCTACTTTTCAAACAATGAACTTTTCAGCTTACAATCACTAAATGTTAAAATTAGAACTGTCTAATAGCCAGGTGATTAACGATTAAAATTTAACCATAAGAAATCGAACAAACACTCAGTGACTTACTATAAACAAGTGTTTGTGATAAAATATAACAATGATATAAAAAAAGCTTCAGATGGTTGCAAATTCATAGATTTGGAGAACACTCACCCAATAATTAGATTGGAAACGAAACAAAGGTTAATAATAATTTTGTTTTATTTAAGGTAGAAACCCTTTTTCTATGTATTAATACTTAAACTATAAAAGCAGATGAAAAAAATAGTCTTTATTTTGTTATTCATTGTATCCGGATGTGGTGGTTCTTCTCCATCGACTAACCAATCTGATGGTTCAGATAACGATACTACAACTGTAGATAGTGATGGCGATGGTATCGTTGATTATAAGGATAATTGCCCACTCATAATCAACCCGACTCAACTTGATACTGATTCTGACAGTGAGGGGGATGCCTGCGATAGAGACGATGATGACGATAATATTGCAGATGAGAGTGATAATTGCCCACTCATAATCAACCCAACTCAACTTGATACTGATTCTGACGGTGAAGGTGATGCCTGTGATAGAGATGATGATGGCGATAATATTGCAGATGAGAGTGATAATTGCCCGCTCATAATCAACCCAACTCAACTTGATACCGATTCTGATGGTGAAGGTGATGCCTGTGATAGAGATGATGATGGCGATAATATTGCAGATGAGAGTGATAATTGCCCGTTACATAATAATTCAGATCAGAGTGATATAGATCATGATAATATCGGTAATCCTTGTGATTCGGATTTTGAAGAGAAATTAATGCTGATTATGAGCATGTAGATATTTTGGAGACTAACATGAAATATATATTTGGAATATTGTTACTATTATCATTCAATAATATGGCAAATGCAGCTTGTGCCTCTTATACCTCTTTAGTGGATTTTACTCCAGGTCAAGCCAGCCCAATTATAAACGTTGTAGTTGAGGGCTATAAAATACACTCTAGTCATACTGTTGAAATATTGATGCTCAGCCTCGACTATGAAGGGGGCGAGCATACATGTAAGAGCGTTTTTTATTCTAAACTATCACCTACGAGTGAAGATGATTTTATAAGAGATGATGCACTAAGGATGTTAAAGTTGGGAATGTCGCTAGGGTATATTTTATCATTTTCTACTACAACCACCAATAGTTCTATTGTTTCAATAAACGGGTTTAATGATATCGGTATAACACTGCCTTAAAATGCGATGTAAAAAATATCAAAACCACATACTCTGGTAATAGTGGATATAATTCTTAATGTCTGCAAAGAAGACACTTAACATTTACAACCAAGTGATGTAAATCAGTTATTTGTTATCTCTTGCCAGAGTTTATTAACACGTTTTACCGAAACCGGGCGAACGGTCTTCAGCTCCTGGGCAAATAAAGAGACACGCAATTCTTCGATTAACCAACGGTATTCCTCAATCTCGGTGGTGTAGTCACCTTCATTTTCTATGTAATCTAGATAATGTTGCCACAAGGGGCTAAGGTCCTGCATGAGCCGACTGTCTTTATCGGCGGCATGTTGTAGTTTGTCCAGACGTTTCTCAATGGCCTTCATATATCGAGGGTACTGAGCCAACCACTCCAGTGGGGTTTCACTGATAAAGCCGGGGTAGATGAGTTCATCAAGCTGGTGGGTGATGTCATTGCTGGCCTGTAACCAGGCCGATGGGTTGCGAGCTTTGAGGCGTTTTCTGATATGATGAAATGTTTGCAGGGTTTCCTCAACCAGTTTACAGATTTTATTTGCTGTGCTGACTAAATTGTCCTGCCCTTCATTGACTCGTCGAGTAAATTCCTGTTCTGACGTAATGTATTGTCCATCGGATAAAAATGTCTGGTCAAAAACGGCATTGATAATATCCTGTTTAATATCTTCGCACTTTCCAATAGGGGCATAGTGCAGACATATTGTATTAATGCCGGGTAAATTTTTTGTCAGGTATTTCAGTTGTTGATTTAGTTGCAGCATAAACAGGCGCCGCATGCCATAGTGCATTTCCAGGCCAGCATCATGCGGGTTATCAAACACCTGTATGGCAACACTGTCCAGTTTGTCGACCAGGGCGGGATAGCCCTGAATGAGGATACCATGCCGATGGGATTCAACGGACTCTGGGATGTCTCCAAAAGACCATGAAGTAAGATCCTTCTGCTCAATTTCCCAGTCGGTGAGTTTTTCAAATTGTTGACTGGCTTTATTTTGCAGTTGCTGCTGAAGTAGGCTGAGGTCACGCCCTTGAGCAACTTGCTTTTTGTGGTCAACTACTCGAAAGTTCATCAGCAGATGGTCAGGCAGGTTATCAAGTTGCCAGGCATCGTCTGGAATATCAATGCCGACCATTCGCTTGAGTTGCAGGGTGAGTGCTTTAACAAGAGAACCCTGTTGTGCTTGCATGTTATCGATACATGCTTTTGCATAATCAGGTACAGGGACAAAATTCCGGCGTATGGGTTTTGGCAGGCTCTTGATAAGATGGATAACTTTTTCTGTCAGTAGCCCTGGCACCAGCCAGTCAAATCCTTTATCCGAGAGTCTATTGAGGATAGTGAGTGGAATCACGGCGGTGACACCATCCTGTGGATGACCAGGTTCAAAATGATATTCGAGATGAATGACCGTTCCATCAATGGAAATCTGTTTGGGAAACTGTTCTTCGGTGACATGCTCTGCGCCATGGCGCATGAGATAGTCTTTAGTCAGAAAGAGTAATTTTGGATTTTCTGTTTCGGCCTGTTTGCGCCAGGTCTCAAAGTGTTTGCCACTATAGATACCCTGTGGGATACGTTCATTATAAAAGTCAAACAGGGTTTGTTCATCAATAAGAATATCCTGTCGGCGAGACTTGTTTTCCAGTTCCTCGATCTCTTCAATAAGCTTGCTGTTATGGACATAATATTCAGCACGAGTCAGATACTGTTGTTGTACCAGGGCTTCGCGAATAAAAACTTCCCGTGACAGGGCTGGGTCTATAGGGCCGTAGTTGACTTTTTTCTCTGGAATAATAACCAGGCCATATAAAGTGGATTTCTGTTTTGCCGCAACCGTGGCAGAACGCTTTTGCCAGTGAGGTTCAGTGTAAGAATGTTTAAGTAAATGACTGGCCTGTTGTTCAACCCACTCCGGTTCGATGCGTGCCACGGTGTGGGCATACAGGCGCGCGGTCTCCAGCAGGGTGGCGGCCATGATCCATTTGGGTGGTTTTTTGTGTTGTCCAGAGCCAGGGAAGACCACCAGCTTGCTGTTGCGCGCCCCAAGAAATTCGTTGTTTTCATATTTACAGCCGATATTGGATAGCAGGCCGGTTAACAGGGCCTGGTGGATATTGGCATACTCGGCCTCAATACTGTTTTCCTTCAGCTTTAGTTCAGTGCAGATACTATGCAGTTGGCTATGGATATCACGCCACTCTTCCATGCGGACGTAGGACAGAAAGTTGGTCTTACAGAGTTTGCGTAGTTTATTTTGACTCAGATGGTGGCGTTGTTCCTGATAAAAGTCCCACAGGTTTACCAGCGAAAGAAAGTCGGAACGCTCGTCGGTAAACCGGGTATGGGCTTCATCTGCTGACTGTCGTTTGTCATGGGGTCTTTCCCTTGGATCCTGGATACTCAGGGCGCTGACAATAATCAGGATTTCTTTAAGACTGTGATAGTCCACTGCCGCGATCAGCATACGTGCAAGGCGTGGATCGACGGGAAAGCGCGAGAGTTGTCTGCCCTGTTTATTGATCTGACCATTCTCTATGGCCTGAATTTCTTCCAGTAGTCGGATACCGTCTTTGATAAAACGACTATCAGGTGGGTCAACAAAAGGAAAGTGTTCGATGTCTCCCAGTTTAAGGGCCTGCATTTGAAGTATAACGCTGGCCAGATTGGTGCGCTGGATCTCAGGCTCAGTAAATTCTGGTCGCTTATTAAAATCATCTTCATCATACAGTCGAATACAGATCCCGGCACTGACCCGGCCACAGCGGCCTTTGCGTTGATTGGCACTGGCCTGGGAAATTTTTTCTATGGGTAAGCGTTGTACCTTACTGCGATAACTATAACGGCTAATGCGTGCCATACCCGGGTCGATAACATAACGGATACCGGGTACGGTTAAAGAGGTTTCCGCTACATTGGTGGCCAGCACCACGCGTCGCCCCTGGTGTGACTGGAAGATTCTATTTTGTTCTGCGGCACTTAAACGCGAATACAGAGGCAGGATTTCCGTTTGTGGCGGATGGTGTTTACGCAGGGCCTCGGCTGTTTCACGGATCTCTCGTTCACCGCTTAGAAATACCAGGACATCTCCTGGGCCATCACGCCCCAGCTCATCTACCGCATCCAGAATGCCCTGGGTAATATCTTTTTTATCATCATCGCTATCTCCGGCAAGGGGTCGATATCTCAGCTCAACGGGATAGGTTCGCCCGGAAACTTCAATGATGGGGGCATCATAAAAATGTTTGGAAAATCGTTCAGGATCAATCGTGGCCGAGGTAATGATGAGCTTCAGGTCAGGACGTTTTGACAGTAGCTGTTTAAGATAACCCAAAAGAAAATCAATATTCAGACTACGCTCATGGGCCTCATCAATAATGATCGTATCGTACTGATTGAGAAAACGATCCGAGTGGGTTTCTGATAACAGGATGCCATCGGTCATGAGTTTGATATAAGACTCTGGACGGGTATGGTCCTTAAAGCGGATTTTATAACCGACGTGTTGGCCGATATCTGATTTCAGTTCTTCTGCAATACGGCTGGCGACAGTGCGTGCAGCAATACGTCGGGGTTGAGTGTGTCCGATCATGCCGCTAATACCTCGTCCAAGTTCCAGGCAGATCTTTGGGATCTGGGTGGTCTTTCCAGATCCGGTTTCACCTGCGACGATGACTACCTGGTTTTGTTCTATGGCCTCACGTACCGTCAGCCGCTGTTCACTGACTGGCAGGGTGTCGTCATAGGTAATATCAGGGAGATTACTTTTACGTTTTTCAGTGAGGGCCAGAGACTTTTCGATTTGTTGAGACAAGCTGGAGAGCTTTTTCTGATCGACGGGTTTTTGTTTGGACATAGTCTGCCATTGCTGACGCAGCCGGTGTTGATCTGCAACCATACAATCTGGGATATGTTCTGCAAGTGTTTGCAGTGAGTCAGGCATGTGATTTGTCGTTAAGGGTCGAGCATTCAGGAGAGCAAATTGTAACAGACCCTGATAGTAACGGCTATTTCAACAGATTAGCCATCGCAATCCCGATAAAGTTACCTGAGGCATAACCCAGAGTCCCACAGAGAATGGCCGGTACCATCAGGGCGTGCCAGCGACGGGCAGCGGCCATGGCTGCCGCCGTCGTGGGGCCACCAGTATTGGCGTTTGAAGCAATCACGAGTTCAGGCAGGCTGAGTTTGGCAAATCGCCCAACCGTAAGCAGCACAACAAGATGAACCAGTAGAATGATGGCGGCAAAGCCAAACAATAAAGGCCCTGCCTGGATTACCGTATGGATATTGGCACTGGCACCAATGGTGGCAAAGAATATCTGCATAAACAGCGTTCCAGTTTCAAGTGATCCATCCAGCCGGTTCATTAGTGAGCGAAACAGGGTGGCCATGATGAGACTCATTAAAGTGATAATGAGTATGGCTGAACCTTGAAAAGCGAATCTTTTTTCTATCATAAAGCCAAGCGTACAGATTAGCAGGCTTAATGCCAGGGCAGTGGTAATACCAGGCAGGTTTATACGTTCACCGGTCTGGCTTTCCTTTTTTAGAATGACCTCTGTTGCCAGACGATGTTTATCAGGACGTTCCTGATAGCGACTGCGTAGGCGATACATGGATGGCAGGCTAAACAGGATCAGGAAGTAAATGATCATCATCAGGTTATCAGCAGCCATACCCGCCGTGAGCAGGTTGCTGTCAGTAAGCCCCACGGCCTTTGCCGTGGCAATGTAGTTCATGGAACCACCAATATAGGTGGCGGTAAACACACCAGCCAGTTGCCAGTGGTTTTCACCCAGAGGTAATATCGACCATGCCAGTAATACACCAAGTACGGTTCCGCATGCTCCGATGATAAAAGCGATCATTGTTGGACCCGATTCGCTTATAATACGGCGCAGATCAGCATTAACCAGTAATAAAGGAATAGCCAGAGGGACAAGATAGCTCCAGACGATTTCATAACTGGGGGCAGTTGAGGGTATGATACTCAGGTTAGACAGGGCAAATGCAGTCAGCATGGTGATGATTGCCCCGGAGAGTTTTGAACCTAAGGTCGTCCGCTCGGCCCAGAGTCCAAATGCGGCACAGGCAAGTAAAACAGTCCACAGGGCCCAGGTTTGTTCAGCAGTGATGGAGAAAGCCAGCATTCTATTAATATAGTCTAAATTCAAGTAAGCTGTTTATGTAAAGGGATAGAACATGCATCAGAATATAAGAAATCTAACTGCACAGTCCTTATCGATAATCTATATCGCCCTGATTCTAATCAGTGTCCTTCCAGCTAGCGCAGAGGAAAGTGTTCGGCCGGGAATCAATACTTATTATCAAAACCCGGACTTTAAAACCTGGCAACGTCGATTCGAGTCACCTGGCCGTGAAGTCTATGACATGGCCGATGAGATTGTTGATGCGCTTAATGTGAAACCCGGTATGCATATTGCGGATATTGGTGCAGGCACAGGTCTGTTTACGCGGCGTTTTGCCAGTAAACTGAATAATACAGGACAGGTTTATGCTGTCGATATTTCTAAAGTCTTTATCAATAATATTCTCCAGCAGGTAAAACAGGCTGGGCTAAAAAATGTAAAGGGCATAGTGAATACAGACAAAAGTATTCTGTTAGAGTCTAACTCAATTGATCTCGCCTTTGTCTGTGATACTTACCATCATTTTGAATATCCCAGTGCCATGTTAAAGTCCATATCAAAATCATTAAGGAAAAATGGCCTGTTAGTCATAATCGATTTTCGTAAAGTCCATGGGACAAGCAGTCAATGGGTTATGGGACATGTTCGAGCAAACCGAAATACAGTAAAAGCAGAAATTCAACAAGCCGGTTTTCGTTTTCTCAGGGAGGAAGATATGTTACAGGAGAATTATATTATGGTATTCCAAAAACAGGGTAAGGGATAAAGACAATCATGCGATTCATTAGATTAATAACGGTCGTGTTCATGATGGTGTTCGCTCTGCCAGCCTATGCCGTGGATTTTGTTGCAGAGATTGGTGCCCACACAGGCGGGGATACTATGGTTAAAAGCAATACTGCAGATGGCAGTATTGAAAACCTTCGCGCAGGGGAAGGCTTTTCTGTTGCTGCTGGGTTTGGTTTTGCGATGGGAAAAAGTACAGATCTATTACTCACGTTTGGAATGAAACAGGAAGTTATTTACCCTGCCAACGGCCGTATCAGTTTCGTTCGTTACCCGATTGATTTACTGTTTATGTTCAAGTCTGATAAATGGGCCTACGGCTTTGGTGTTACGGCACACATGAACCCTCTCTATAAGGAAGAAACAGAAACAAGCAAACAAACTGTCGATTTTGATAATGCAACAGGTTATCTGCTTGATGTCAGGTATGTTGTATTTGAGGATGTGTTTGTATCAGGGCGATATACCAGTATTGAATACGAGGTTGAGGATGATCTGAGTAATACAACGGTTCAGGGAAATAGCATAGGTATCCTGGTAGGTATTAAGCTGTAATATCTAAAAGTTTGTGTAATGGTTTAAATTTAGTTTTCAACTTCTGATTATAAAGTGTCCAAAAGCGTTTTCTCTGTATAAAAGTTAAACAATCATTTTATATGATCATACTCAAATATGTATTTAACCTTAATGTAGCTATTAAAAAATATTTAGGAAAATTTAGTTAAACTTGTTGTATTATTAAAAGTGCAATGGATGTCCTTTTATAAAAATTACATTGATATCCTGCAAGCTGGAAATTTAATAATTTTAAGGAGTGTTAAATGAGTAAGTTTAGATTGTTTGTTTTAGTTACAGCATTTTTATCAAGTGTGTCTGTTATTGCAGAAGAAAGAGATCCCGATGCGTTGTTTGTGATTGAAGGGGGTTATCACAATGGTGGAGATACTATAAGAACAATTCCGTCTGTTAATGGGGAGTCAGAGACAATAAAAGCTGGCTCGGGTTTTTCGCTGGGTTTTGGTGTACGTTTTGATGTTCAGGAGGATATAGAAGCAGTTGTAACATATGGAAGTAAGATTGATGGGGTTAGGGGACGACTTGTTTCAACGGGTGAAGAAGTAGAGTTTACCTTTAGTCGTAGCCCACTAAATGGCTTGGTAATGTTTAAAAAGGAAGACTGGCATTTTGGTGCTGGATTGACTTATCACATGAATGTTGAGTATGAGGCGAATCTGGCCAGCCTTGGTTCCAGTACAGAAAAGTTTAAGAACGCGCTTGGTGTAATCGCTGATTTTCGCTATTTCTTTAGCGAAGGGGGTTATGTCGGTGGACGTTATACCAATATTGAATATGAATCTGAGTCAACCGGTAAAACATATGATGGTAGTAGTGTTGGGGTTATTGTAGGGGTTTATCTCTAAATTTGATTCGGCATAACCGAGTTTGATGGTTATGCCGCTATCACTTTTCATGCGAAGCATCACCGAATTCATCAATATCATCACGTGATATTTCAAATAAAAATATGCTCCTACCACCTTACAAATTGTCATTCTAAAATCAGCCATTCCAACAAATTAGTTAAAAATTGCACCAAATTTGTGCAGTTACTTCGTTAATTCAAGAAATTTTTTTTCTGTCCGTAATCTATGTTAGGAAGAATAAACATGGAGGCAGGCATGAAACACGCTTACCCCAAACCGGAAGATGTGGGGATAAAGATACCCTTTTATCTAAATAAGGACAGTTTTAGAAAGGGTTTCATTCATGCCTTGCACGGAAGTCAGCTCACGCGATGCGAACATTTAAAATTATCCTTCAGGGAAGGTTATCGTGCAGGGAAGCTCTTTTTAAGTGAAGTTAGAAAACAGTCGAATATCATCGTGTTTCCCTTTAAAGCTCGTATACAGGTGCGTGTTAACAAACAGGAAATTGCCTGACTTTACCCTCTGTATTAACTTAAATTCGCAATGGTTGATTATTGCCACTGTCTTTGGCTAAATGCCCACCATGTTCCAGCACAACAAACCTCTGACTATACCTTCAGCTGATGAGGCCCTGCCAGGTCGAGCTCAGCCCATGCAATTAGAGTCAGAACACTTTGTAAATGGTCACAGTATGTTTCCTCCCTATCCGCAAGGTATGTCCCAGGCTATGTTTGGCCTCGGTTGCTTTTGGGGGGCCGAGCGTAAATTCTGGCAGTT
The DNA here is from genome assembly GCA_029881995.1 of Gammaproteobacteria bacterium. Lineage (GTDB taxonomy): Bacteria > Pseudomonadota > Gammaproteobacteria > UBA6429 > Thiohalophilaceae > JAHEDB01. The sequence goes on along the minus strand of JAOULO010000016.1, from coordinate 25,654 downwards.
GGAAGGAGTTTATGTCACAGCAGTCGGTTATGCGGCAGGTCTGACCCCCAATCCTGGCTACGAGGAAGTTTGTTCCGGGATGACCGGACACAACGAGGTGGTCTTTGTAGTATTCGATTCGTCCGAGCTGACTTATTCCCAGTTACTCAAGGCCTTCTGGGCGAGTCATGATCCTACTCAGGGGATGGCCCAGGGTAATGATCGGGGTACCCAGTATCGTTCTGGTATTTATACCTATAGTAAGGAGCAGCAGCTTGAGGCAGAGGCCAGCAGGGATCGTTATCAGATGTTACTGAGTCAGGCCGATTATCCTGCCATTACCACTGAAATTATCACTGCGCCGGAGTTTTACTTTGCTGAGGGCTACCATCAGCAGTACCTGGCGAAGAACCCTAATGGTTACTGTGGTCTAGGGGGGACTGGGCTTATCTATCCAGAATGATAGCTTGGTAATTGATAATAAACGGAAATAGTGAACTCTGGTTGGAAAGTAAGCTTCACGTGAATCAGTTGTAAACGGCTAAAAGACCAACTGGTTAAAAAATAATCAGTGCAAAACCCTCCATTCCTACGTATACTTCCCATCCCCGTAAATTCTTTCTTCCGGTCGATCCGGCTAAACCAGGTAATACCCCTTATGTCATCCTCATCTACTATACCGCAGAGTTTTCGTGAGCTCGCTTTAATTGAACCCGTGTTTCAGGCCATTGAGGCTGTGGGCTATGAAACCCCATCGCCGATTCAGGCTGAAACCATCCCTCTGTTGCTGGCTGGCCGTGACCTTGTGGGGCAGGCCCAGACGGGGACCGGCAAGACAGCGGCCTTTGCTCTGCCTATTTTATCGCGGATTGATTTATCTCAGTCTGACCCTCAGGTGCTGGTGTTGGCGCCAACACGTGAACTGGCCATCCAGGTTGCCGAGGCCTTCCAGAAGTATGCCGCCAAGATGAAGGGCTTCCATGTAATGCCGATTTACGGCGGTCAGGAATATGGACACCAGATCCGTGCCCTGAAGCGCGGGGTTCATGTGGTAGTCGGAACCCCAGGCCGGGTGATGGATCACATGCGCAAGGGCACGCTGAAACTCGATAAGCTAAAGGCGCTGGTACTGGATGAGGCCGATGAGATGTTGCGCATGGGCTTTATCGATGATGTGGAGTGGATACTGGAACAGACACCGGACAATCGTCAGATTGCCCTGTTTTCAGCCACCATGCCGCCGGTGATTCGCAAGATTGCCAAACAACATCTTAATGATCCTGCTGAGATCACTATCAAGACGGTGACCACCACGGCGGCCTCCATTCGCCAGCGGTACTGGATGGTCAGCGGCCTGCATAAACTGGATGCCCTGAGTCGTATTCTGGAGGCAGAAGATTTTGCTGCCATGATCATATTTGTGCGAACCAAATTGATGACCGTCGAACTGGAAGAAAAACTGGCCGCACGCGGCTATGCCGCGATGGCCCTAAGTGGTGATATTCAGCAAAAGCAGCGTGAACGAATTATTGAAAAGCTCAAGGGTGGGCAAATTGATATCGTCATTGCGACTGATGTGGCCGCCCGAGGCCTGGATGTGGAACGTATCAGTCATGTGATCAATTACGACATTCCTTATGATACCGAAGCCTATGTTCATCGTATCGGTCGTACTGGCCGGGCTGGTCGTAAGGGTGATGCCATTTTGTTTGTTGCCCCGCGGGAGCGTAATTTACTGAGTGCCATTGAACGCGCTACTAAACAGAAAATCGAATTGATGGAGTTGCCCTCCACAGAATTATTGAACGACAAGCGAATTGCTAACTTTAAACAGAAGATCACCGATACTCTGGATGAGGAAGGTCTGGGCTTGTATCAGGAACTGCTGGAGAGTTATCAGCAGGAGCACAATATCCCTGTGATTGAAGTTGCGGCGGCCCTGGCTAAACTTGCCCAGGGTGATGAGCCATTATTATTAAAAGAGCCACCAAAACAGAGTCAGAAGGCCCGCGAACCGAAGGCAAAGCGTGAACGACGCGACAGGCCAGAAGGACGAGACAGGGGTGAACGTAAATCAAGAGATCGTGGTAAGCCAGAAGAAGGTATGCTGACCTATCGAATTGAAGTAGGGCGTAGCCATGGTGTTAAGCCAGCGAATATTGTGGGTGCCATTGCCAATGAAGCCGGACTCGATAGCAAACATATCGGTCATATCAAGATTGAGAATGATTACAGCCTGGTGGATTTACCTGATGGAATGCCAAAGGAAATTTTTCGTGATCTGCAAAAGGTCTGGGTCTCTGGTCAGCAATTGAAAATTTCCCGTGACGGGGGCAAACCTCCAGCTCGCAAAAAAAATCGTTCGCCAAGTAAACCCAGACCAAAAAAGAAAAAAGCGAGTAAATAGAGTTGTGTGAAACGCCACTGTATAATTTCAAAACTAAAATAGTTAACCAGGGTAAATAATTATGGCAAAGAAATGGCTTGTTTATCTCTCTGGTGAAATACATACAGATTGGCGTGATCGTATTCAAAGCGGAGCAACATCGGCTGGACTGGATGCGATCTTTTCATCCCCTGTCACTGACCATGCGCGAAGTGACGATGTGGGTGTGGATATTCTAGGCGCTGAGGAAAACAGTTTCTGGCACGATCGCAAAGGGGCCGGGATCAATGCAATTCGTACCCAGACTTTAATCAAACAGGCAGATGTGGTGGTCGTGCGTTTTGGTGACAAGTACCGCCAGTGGAATGCCGCCTTTGATGCCGGTTATGCAACGGCTTTGGATAAGCCAGTTATTACACTGCATGACTCTGAACTCAATCATGCTTTGAAAGAAGTCGATGCGGCGGCCAATGCCAGCTGTCAGACCCCAGAACAGGTGGTAGAGATTTTACAGTACGTCATTCAGGCGAACTAAAACAGCAAAGGCAGATTCTTATTTACACACATTAGATTAAGCGGGAATTTGACCCGGTCTGACTATTGATAATTAATCCTTTCTAGCACGTACTAATAAAACAAAACCCGGTTAAACCGGGTTTTAAATATTGAACTAGTTGTCGATAAAGTTAAAAGCTAACAATAATCGCAGCAGAAATTGTCGATACCGGGTCTTCATCAATCTTGGTCTGTTCATAGTCGATTCGTAAAGATGTAAAAGGGGCGAATGAAAATTCATAGCCAAGCCCAACCAGGGCATCAACACCGGACTGAGTTTCTGTTTCCGTGATAACACCACCAATACTGGTTTCAGATTCGGTAGACCAGTACATGGCACCTGCCTTGGCATAGATACTGCCAAAAACAATATCAACCTTATAAATCAGGTTTAATCCGGTCGCTGTATTTTCTGTAACATCCTTATAGCCATTGACGGGTATGGTATTTACTCCACTCTCAGAAGTTACGGTGTCACCCGCGTTGGCAGTAAATGTCACACTGCCCATATCGGCATAATAAACCTCTGCAATCAAATCAAAATATCCTACGTCCATTCCAACAAGGACTTTGGATGTCTCTGCTTCATCGTCGAGTTTGGCTGTGCCAGTCATGCTGGTTACTCCAGTATCATATGTGGTCTGGCCATATGATGCACCGATGTAGAAGGTCCGTTCGGCCAGTGAAGTCTGGCTATAGCCAAGCAAAATAAAACTGAAAATCAGTGTTGTGATGTATCTCATGATCAAACTCCTTGAGATGTAAGAATTAAGTTAGTGAACCTGTTAATCCACCATTCCAGAATTGCTAATGCATTTCGCCAGGATTAGATGTTTCACACCATGTTCTATATGGGAAATAGCGTCATATTTCAGTGGAACTTGAAACAGAATTTTGCGTTGTCGTATAAACATGTAAAAAGGGTGAGTTAATAGGCATTATGTTTGTGAGCTTATTTTGTTTTTGTAAACAAAAGATAAAAATTTTCACATATCAGCCGCTAATTTCATTAGCACCCATGCTCAAGGAGTGAAAAATGAAATTATTCCATTCATTTATTATAGCCATTTTATCAATTGGGTTAATGGCTTGTAGCGAAGACCCGGAAGTCAAGAAAAAGAACGCCTCGGTAACCACAGTATCAGGGGTTAAATATAAACTAAATGGTACTTATTCCACGCCCTGTTTTCCGACATCTGGATCAACAAGCAGGTTGTTATCGTACATCTTTGATTCGAATGTGATGTCATTTGTTATCAGTGACTTTACTGGTTCAACCACATGTGCAGGAACACTGTCTGGGATACAGAGATACACAGGGACGATAGTAGCCAGTGCAAGCGATATAGCAATTACTGGTTGGGTTGATGTAGATAGTAACCCCTCGGTTGCGCCAACTGCAACGGATGGCTCAGGTTCCTTAAGTAATACAGAGTCAGTGACTATGGTCACAGCTACCACTGCCTATTCAGATTTTGGAGGAACGGTTGGTGAAGCTGGACTAGAGTTTTTTGTGGTTGATGATACGGCAACACCAATAAAAATTTATTCAGCTGATGATGCAGATACGAACACGCTTGCAACGGATTTGGCATATATACTTCAGTAGTGCTTTGACAGTCCAGTTCTAGCCTGAAAAATTAATCTGGGACTGGGCTGTTTGTCTGTATAGAAATATTTATTATTGCAATTACTCCTTGTTCCAGATAAAACTGGAATCTTGTCCTCATCTCCCCCTAAATATACCGGTTTGACCTACTTTAAGCCGGAAGTAAATTAGTGGTGCATGTATTCAATTCAGTTATTTCTAATATTAGGAATAAGTACTTATTGTTAATAAATAAAGAATTATCTTTAGGATAAGCCGAATTTCAATCAACATAGCCGAACCCCATCCTGTTTGTTATATTGGCCAGCCCATAATCCTGTAACCAGTTTAAATACTGACTTAGATGTTAAGAGGTTTGCCTTGACTATAGATACCCCGACATATACCCGACCAGAACGCAGGGCAATTGATGAACGTCAGCTCAAGTTACAACACATATGTCTACAACTGGCATCAATGGGGCATCCCTGTCAGCTAAATACCGATCGAAGCTATCTGACGGTGGCCGATAGTTTATTAAAGAACTATGGACAGCATCGACGCTTATTGGCTGATTACCGTTGTCCTGCCGATCAGCGAATTCAAAATTTTCTTAACGACTATCTAAAACGTAATGGTGTCGATACTACGATTAACCTGCCTGGTGAAACCTTTACCCTGCAACAGCCTGGGTTGGCGAGAGAAATGTCTTTGCCTTACTCAGCCAATTACCATCAATCACCCTTACTATCATCATACCGTGTTAAGCAGGGCGTACTACATAATCCCAAAAGCGACCGACGCACAACCAAAGGGGTATTTCATATTGTGGAAGGCGGTCTGCCGGTGCCCTGGGACAAACGGGCGGTACCTGTAAATGTCTATGCAAAATTATTACAGGCGGCATTACAGCCACCGGATGAGTTTATGGGCCTGCCTATATCCAGTGGCATGGATAAACCGATCAATATGTGGGTGTCTTTATTACTTCGACCAGTAGTGCAGCCAGAAGTTAAAGGTGTGTTACCTGAGAAATCCCTTGAGGTCAGGTTCTTTGTCCCTGGCAGTCTGGTGGCCAATCTGGATTTTGTTGAATCGATCTTTGGCAATGGCGGCGACCCCTTCCTGCCAGAGAATGATGCTGCACTGGATATTCATCATTGGACCGGCCACAGCGGTTGCGTGATCCTGGCTCCTCACCTCACCCACTTAACGAAAAAAGAACTGGGTTTGCCTCATTTTGATAATGCGACTGAAAGGCAGCGTCGCGATGGTATGTGTTGGCAAAAAGATGATGAACTTTATAACGATGGTCAGGCCTTCAAGGTGGTGTGCCGTGATATGGATGGGGTTATTGTCACGGTAATCGCTGATAATTATTTCGGTTATAGTAAAAAAGAAATCAAATCTCAGATCAGTTACTCGGCGAACCTGTTTGGTGGTTGTGAGGAAGAGCATGCCGGTGGTGCACTGGCTTTTCCCCGTTTTAATCTCGGTGAAGTTTATTATCCAGATCAGATTTATGTGACCAGTGGTCAGACCTTTCAAACCCTCTGTGAACAATTGGGCGACTCCATTGCACTACAACCGGAAGGCTACGCAGTCGATAAACAATATCCAGATATTGCTTACATCCCCCAGGACACCCGCATTGATATGCAACGTATGCAATTGAGCTGGTATCATAATAGTAAGACAGAGGTGATCAAATTACTCGCATCCCAGACCTATGTTTATCCCAGTGGTTTTCGGGTCCATATGGAAAAGCACCATGCCGCACCAAGCTGGCGTTTGATTGGCACCTTTGCTGAAGTCACCTTCTGTCATAAACCCAGTACCGTATCGGGTGGGGGCAAATCTGAGATATCAAAGTCTATCCAGGACCTGATGATCTCTGGCCCTATTTTTGTCGAAGATATGGTACAGGACTTTGATGAAGTTGAAGCCATTTTTAATTATGACTACAGCAAACGTTTTCGTGATCCAGAGCGTAAAGATGTGCGCAGTTTATTGAGTAGCGACCGCACTCTGGGTTCTGTCATTAAACTTCTGACACCATCTCCCCATGAGTATACCGATGAATACAATCTGTGGCTGGAAGCTATCCCAAGCCGTATTCTAGCGCAGGTCTATTTAATCAAACGTTTTTATCAGGAATCATGGGGGGAACAATGGCGTCAGTATTTTTCCGTTGATGAGGTTAATGGCATACCCGGACATGAGCTCAAGTTTAAGGGAAGAAAGATGCAGGCCAGTTACCTGCGAGTGGGGACGCATAGCGATGGCACCTGGCGAATCTTTAAGTTACGACAGGACTTTGTTGCTGCCGGTAAGGTTCAGATGGAAGATGATATATCGGCTTCTACTGTAGTCCCCGCCAGTGCAGTTAAAGGACTGAATGAAAGTTATGCCGGTAAAAGTATTAAGCTGGTGAAAAACTGTGAGTCTCGTCTGTTCCAGCGGCCCGATGACGCAATACATCGTGGTATGGATAAACAGACCGAAGCAGACCTTGCGGGCGACAGTAACTTTATTTCCAATTTTGAACCCTTGAATCCAGACGATGCCACTGAGTTGGTCAATGATGTGGTCAATTTTGAACACTATACAAAACCGATGCGCGATTTCATTAGCCGGGCATCCAGAGGGGCAATCGACAGTTATTTTGTTTCATCGGCCCATCCTCGATTGGTGAACGGCAAGCCTTCTCCAAACATGCGTTATCTACAGGTACGTCCAGATCTGGCCAACCCAAAAGATCATTATCTTGCTGTGACCTGTACCCGCCTGGCTCGAGGCTTGACAATGGATGATCCGATTTATTTTCCTGTTGATGCCGTGTTACAGGGGCGACGAAATAATCCCCGTGACAGGGAAAGAGGGATCCGACCCCTGGCAGTCTATAATCCAATTCATTACCAGGAACTGCCGGAAATGTTTATGGATTTTATCTGTAGCCTGACCGGTAAGTCACCCTCTACCACGGGTGCTGGATCAGAGGGGGCACTGACCAAAGGACCCTTCAATGCCCTGTCCAGTACTGCTGACCTGAATAATGCTTTAGTAAGTTTTATCCTATGTGGCCATGAAGGGTTTTCATCTGCGGCCGGTTACATTGGCCATAAACGTCGTATTGATCATGACATCAGTATGTTAATCCCAGAAATATGGTGTCGTTTGCCAATTCCTGATCGTGATCCTAAATTCCTTGTTGCAAATTCATATCTTGAAAAACTGGAAGATTTTGAATACGAAGGAAAAGCGGTGCTTGCCAGCCGGCTTGGTTACCGTATTACTGAAGAGTTTGTACATGCCTATTTTGGCAAGATTTTTGATACACCTATGATTGTGTTTGATGAGGCAATGCTTAAACCAGAAATACAGGATATGGCGGCTTATGTGGATGGTATCAATAATATAGTTGAGGCCCAGCAAAGGGTTGCGCATGGTTTTCTGACGGAGGCTAGTATCGGGGATGCCTGTCCACCATTGCAGGCCCTGTTGTATATCATGGCCGAGGGTAACTATGAAGGTAAAACCATCGATGATCCTGATATCAGAAATATGTTTACTCGTGATTATCTTTTGCAAAGTGACTGGTACAAGGAACGTTTAATCAACAAACAGGTTCGCGATGCTGAATTATGGCACGCCAGTCATGAGTATTTGATGCAGATGTTGGATGAGACTTTACCTGATGAGGCCAGCAAGCGTGCTGAGCTGCATCTTCGGATTGCTGAAGCAGAGAACATGATGAAACAAATAAACAGTGATGCGTATCTAGATAGCCTGCAGGGTACACCTGGCGCAGATTGGATTCACCGTACTTCAGAATAAATATATATTCTGGCGGCGGCACTCAAGCATGAGGGAGATGATTTCCCCAGTGTAGAACCCCTGATCAAAGTCACACCCCAAGTGTTTATGCCTGAAAGATAGAGAAAATTAGATAGCATTCAGACTATTTTTCATCATATCGCACACACTGACATCTTCTCTGTATATCATCACATCCCTGGGTGCGTTGATAGACAGATTGATATTGCCACCCACTGATTTTGTAATATCCAGTTTAATCAATCCACTGAGTGTTTTCAGGATAATGACTTCCTTTTTATTGTCGTCAAAGTGGAACATGTTTTCGTCCTTTCTGTTCAACTGTGAAATTAGATTACTCCTGCTGTTAATATAATACTATCAGTAGAAACTCGTATTTTTGTAGGAACTTTCTGACAGGAAAAACTGGTCTTTTTACCTGTTTTTCGATCTGGTTATTGATACAGATCAATTATGTAACCGAAGTTATGATGAAGCACTTAACTTACTGGTTAAAAAAACATTATTATTAAAAACAGCGTCTGTCGTTATTACATTATGGAACAGGTCGGAATACTGCTACTTTCAGTACATCAATAAGGGAGTTTACCTGCCATGCTTGATGAACTTCATGTCAGTGATATCTATATCACGATCGAAAATTATCCGAATATCTCACAGGATGCACCTATCGGGCATGCGATCTACATGATGCACCATGTGCTTGAAGATAAGCATAAATTCAGGAGTATTCTGGTTCTTGACGATGATGATCATCTGAAGGGATATTTATCACTTAAAGATCTTATCCGTGCAGTGGGCCCGGATTATCTGCATAAAAAACGTCCTGATGTAAAAGGTAACCAGCCATTTAATTTTGAAGGACTCAACCAGGACTTATCGGCCCTGTCACTGATATGGCAGGAAGGATTTAGTCTCAAGTTGCATGAAGAACTACACAAACCTGTTGCTGACTATTTGACCTTAATTGAGGATCAAGTGCGACTGGATGATCCCATCGCCAAGTGTCTTTACATCATGTTGTTTCGTGATGTATTGATCCTGCCAGTTGTTGAAGAAGAGTGTGTGATCGGTGTCGTAAGACTGGTCGATTTGTTTGATTGTATTGCGGATAATGTTGAAAAGGTCTGGTTGCCTGACAGAGAGTCGGTATAGGCAATGAATGAGTCTGAAAAACAAAAGACCATTACCTTCAGTATTACCCTGGAGGTGCTGGATTTAAAACGGATCGTGTTTATCTCTCTAGGGCTGATCCTGTTTTTCTGGGTATATCTGATGGATCCTCTACCAGATGCCATTGATCCGGCTGGGCAGCATTTTCCTCTCAGCCGTGAAGCTAAGGCAGCAATTGCCCTGTTTTTACTAGCTGGCACATGGTGGGTTTTTGAGGTTGTACCGATTGGTATCACCAGCCTGGCTATTGGTGTGATTCAAGGCCTGTTTTTGATACGCCCGGTAAAGGACGCCTTTAATGATTTTATGGATCCTTCAGTTATGTTTATTTTTGGTTCTCTGGTGATTGGTATTGTGTTTACCAAGGTGGGTCTATCACGACGTATGTCTTATAAAATGCTGACCATTGTCGGTGAGCGAACCAGCATGATCTATCTTGGGTGTTTTTTTGTGACCGCAGTGTTGACTCATTTCATGGCCCATACGGCTGTGGCGGCCACGATGTTTCCAATCTTAATGGCCATCTATTCACTGTATGGTGAAGGGGACAAACCAACTCGGTTTGGTAAAGGCTTGTTTATTGGAATGGCCTTTGTCGCTGGGGCTGGGAGTATGATTACACTTCTCGGGGCAGCGCGGGGTGCTGTGGCTATTGGATTTTTCAATGATATGTTTAATCGACATATCTCATTCTTTGAACTTAGTTATTACATGTTTCCAATCGGTTGGATCATGGTCTTGCTATGCTGGCTAATGATGATGGTCATGTTTAAACCCGAAAAGGCAACAATACCTGGCCTGCGTGATAAGGCCAGGCGGCTTTATGAAGAAGCAGGGCCAATCAGTCGTAAAGAAATCTTTGTTGCAGCAGTTGTGCTGGGGGTAATTATTACTCTGTCACTTAAGTCATTTATTCCGGCCATGGCCTTTATCGACAAGACCTCAATTGTGCTGTTATCAACCATTATCTTTTTTATGTTCCGTATTCTCACAATCGATGAGCTTGAGCAGATCCCCTGGAATATTATTCTGTTGTTTGCCGGCGCCATGAGCATTGGCTTTTGCCTGTGGGAAACTGGTGCGGCTAAATGGCTGGCGATTAACTGGTTGGCCATGTTCAGGGAGTCAAGCTGGTTTGTGTTTATTTTAGGTATTGCCTTCTTTGTCATGGTCATGACTAATTTCATCATGAACGTGGCAGCCATTGCAATTTCTTTACCTGTGGCCCTGGTGATTGCCCCCTATCTTGGAGTGGCCCCCGATGTGATTTTGTACTCAGCACTGATTGTATCGGCCTGTCCTTTCCTGTTACTGGTAGGCGCGGCGCCCAATGCCATTGCCTATGATTCCAAACAGTTTACGACCGGCCAGTTTTTTATGGCCGGGATTCCTGCGAGTATTGTATTGATGGCAGTGGTGGCCCTGGCCGTAGGGATTATCTGGCCCATGATGGGGATGCCCATCAGGTTAGATGGCTGAGACAGGTTCCTGAAGAGTTTGCTTGCGGAACTTCTGTGGTCGGCCATAGATGAGCGTACGCCAGACCCACTCCAGAGGGCCATAGTAAAAAAACTTTAACCAGACCAGGCTAAATATGATCTGGATAAGCCAGACAATAAGGCAGATAAATATCAACTGGTAACGCTCAAATTTAGAGTAAAAACCCAGGCCAAAACCAAAAAATATAAAAATAGACAAAGCACTTTGCATAAGATAATTGGTCAGGGCCATACGACCTACCGCTGCGAGAGTTCCTTTAATTCGATTCAGCTTTAATTGACTCAACAAACAGATCAACCCGATATGGCCCAGCGTCATGGCCAGCCTTCCAATATTGTAGGTGGGGCCACCGGTTCCAAGTAGCATGGAGACATCAAAGCCACTGGTCAGGGCTTCATAGATATCTGTACCTCTTAAAAGCAAACCAGAACCATATCCATAGAATATGAGGCCAAGATAAAAACGGCGTGTCCGAGTACCGTTAAGCACACCGAGCTTGAACAGGGCCATACCGATCAGCATCATGCCACCAATATCAAAGAAGTGGGTATCGTACATATTGGTCGATTGTTGTTCGATAACGTCTTTGATTTGATAGCGGAAAATAGTCTGGTAACTGGACTGGTAAACCAGAATTTCTTCTCCCAACTGGTTGAGGATAGACTGGTCGACTGTTTCGTTATTACCGATGATATTAAAATCGACGGGCATGAGGTATTGCTGGGAAGTTTGAGACAGCTTTGATGTTTGATTGCTACTGCTGTCAAAGACTTCGTTCATGGCGGTATCACCAATGATCAGCAGGGACAGTCCAATGGCAATCAGTGTTTTAGCTTGGAGTGCTCGCAGAGGAAACAGAAACAGCCCAAGTAGTCCATAGGCATACAGGACATCATAGGGCCAGAGTAGAATCCAGGCATGGAACATCCCAAAGACGATCAGTAGCAGGGTGCGACGGTAATAGCGATCCACCACGAACAGACCTTCCCCGGCCAGGCGCGATTCATTAAGAAACAACATGGCACTGGCTCCGAACAGGATGGAAAACAGGCCACGCATTGTGCCGTCGATAAATGTTTCACTGAATGCCCAGACCAGTGTATTGGCATAGGTTGAATCTCCTAACAGCATGGGCAGGACATAAACGCTATAGGGCAGGGCCGCTACCATCACGTTTATCCAGTAAATCCCAAGCACAGCAACCCCCCGCAGAATATCTAACTGCGCAATGCGGATGTCCGGGGAGGGACGATGAAGGGTAGCTATTTCTGGAGAACTCATACTGCATCTCTCATTCTGGCAGCACAAACTGGCGCGAAGTATAGGGCTATCTTTGACCCTTGGGAAGAAAAATTTAATCCTCTAAGACTATGTTTTAAATGAAGTTATTAAGATTGTACTGTGGGATTTAGATGAAAGTATTCATGCTTGTTTTAATTATCAAAATTCTGCACTAAATCAGTGCGTTAGATAATTAACAAATAAAAAACTATCTGCCGATACCTGTCATATCAGGTAAGGTTTAAAGGCGGAATAATTTTGTGAGTTTCCAATTTCCAGTCACATTTGATCAGGAAATCCTGTGCCAATATCGGGAAGAACTGGAGTACACCAATCAGGAAGTGGAATTATTGGCCATTAACCTGGAGCGTAACCCCAATGATCTTTCTGCTGTGGAGCAGATTCGTGATCTTATTCAGGATTCATGGATGAGTTCCGTTAAACTGGATCTTGTTCCCATATCCGAGAGTCTTGCGGATACTCTTAAGGGACTGGATTTGCTTCTGGACTGGCAGGTTTATCCTGCAAGAATGACTGAGTTTGTCTTAAGTCTGTTAGATCGCGTCATGGTCATCGCCAGAGAAATAGAAGAAAAACAGTTCATCGATATCCGCCGTACCCAGGCGATCCTGGTTGCCCTGCAATACATCATTCTGGCAAAAGACTTCAATCAGATTACTAAAGGTATTGAAGATGCAATCTTGGCTATTAACCAGGAAATTGGTATAGAGGGAGACTCGGCCATGGAAGATGCCGATGTCATGTTATTTGATGACGGGGTAGATTTGTTCGATGATGGGGTGGACTTATTCGATGATGCAACGGCTGATGTTGTAGCTGAACCCGGATCCGGACCCGATATCTTTATCCCTGATGCATCATTAAGTCCTTTAAGCCAGGCAAGAGAATTCATCAATACACATTCAGATACAGAGTGCATAAATCTATTGGGTAGTGCTTTTGAACATGCGATTGAACATCATCGATCACATACTCTGCTTCTGGCCGAATTGGCACTTAGTACAAATATACTAGCAGGGAGGCCAATTGATTTTGAGCTCCTCTATAAGGGAATTTGTCTGCATGATATTGGCATGGTACCAATTGCAGATGGTATATCCCGCCAAACAGGTCTTACTAAAGAAGAGAAAGAACAATTACAGCAACACCCCCTAAAGAGTGCAGAGGTCGCCGAGGTATTAAATTTACCTGAAGAAGCAGAATTACTGATACTTCATCATCATGAACGTCTTGATGGTTCTGGTTTTCCCTTTGGCCTGAAGGGGGGAAACATTTGTGAATCTGGTAAGCTGGTTGCAATTATTGACTCTTTTCATGGCGTCATGGAAAAAAATGCCCATCGATCTGAGCGAGATCAGGTATTAAGGGCAATTATTGAAGTCAATGTTAAAATGGGTAAGTATTATGACCCTGTTTGGGTGGATTACTTTAACAGGGTCATTCGTGATTACTGGTTGTCCGACTGGCGAGAAGAGCGCAGGAAAGCTCTTCAGCAGGTCAGCTAATTACTCAGATTTGCGTAGTAAAGGATTACAGTTTTTGATAACAACATGTCCTTCCAGTAGATTACCGCGAGAATATTCCCTGAAGTGACAGGTGTTAGTTTTAGGATCGAAATTTTCAATCCAGAGATTGTCATCTTTCCAGGTGGCGGCAAGGTGTAACTGACCGTCCGGTACCTTGATACTCATTACTCCCCCAAACCGCTTGACAAAGATCTGCTCAAAATGGAAGTAGTAGGCGATATTACCAATTACAAAAATAATGACTGCGGCAATGGCTGAATTTTTCCATTGCTCCATTTTGTAACCTACGATGTAAACGGTACCACCCATGATAGCGAGGACCAGAAACCAGTAGAAATAGGTAACCATTTTTATCTCCTGAAACTATTTAATTGATACCTACAGATGACTTTTAACCACATTGCACAAAATCTTAAAAATTACTGACAAAAATTAGCGGTTCGAAAGTAAAATCCGTACAATCAAAGTATGAGAAATTCGACTTTATATACTATTGGTCATAGCAACCGCAGTATGGATGATTTTATCGAGCTTTTGAAGGTCAATGAAGTTGAAATACTCGTCGATATCAGGGCCAGGCCTGTATCCTCTCGTTTCCCACATTTCAACCAGCAGGATTTACGAGATACTTTAGACAAATATGATATTACCTATCACTGGGCAGGACGGCTGCTTGGTGGGTACAGGGCCTCACAGGATAATTCACCACATAAGGCACTGGAAGATGAGCAATTACGGGGATTTGCTGATTATATGCAAACGCTGGATTTTGACCGGGCAGCCAATCAGCTGATTAAACTCACACAACATGCCGGCGGTGCCATCATGTGTGCAGAAAAAGATCCCGCCTTCTGCCATCGGTCACTGATTTCAGATTATCTGGTGTTACAGGGTATCACGGTTCTGCATATTATTGACGCCGAAGTAAAAGAACATTATTTACGTACCGAGGCGCGCAAGGAGTCAGCGGAGCTTATTTATGATCATGGAGTGACTGCCTCTTTAAATTTAGACTGATAGTGTAATGTCAGAGAATCTTCAGGATGGTAATGTTGGTAATCTGGGCGATATCCTTAAACATACAGCTTTAGTCCAGCTGGCAAGAATATTTTCTGAAACCATACAGGCTGAAAAATATTATCTGGATAGCCATAGCTATCTTTATCAATCTAGAATGGCATCAGGAAGCTGGCATGAGCAGACTCAAATATTATTAAATATCTCAAACCTGTATCAGGACTATATTGATGTTGAGTTACCCTATGTCAACAAAGGTGAGTACCTGTGTTCAAGTGGCCTTGTTCACCATTTAATACCAGATGCTCACCTTATTCTCTGTGAAACCAACAGGACAACCCGGGAATGGCTGTTACAACAGCTGGCCGATAATCGGGTTAGTTACCATACCGTCAAAGAACAAATGGTCAACTGGCTAAAAGGGCGATCCTTTCAACAACTACCAAACTTGTTGGCTTTGATAGATCCTTTTGAATTAACAGAAGATTTATGGGCTGCATCGAGTCAGTGCCTGGGTAAAATGCTGCTTGCCGATGCACCAGCCTTAATACTCGTATTTGATTATCAGAAAAAAACGATACGTACCTGGTCCAAAATGGATATTAATCATATTCAGTTGGCTGCCAGTATATCGAAGCAACCCTACCATTTAGCAGTTTATGCCAGTGATGTTTTTGTGGAAGCAACACGTGAGCGCTTGGGGAAAATGGGCTGGCATATACCTCCAAACTAAAGTCTGAACTTTTTAAAACGTTAATATTTGTTAACGAAAAAATCCTCAACAAAAATCATGCTAAAATTCATTAACTATAGATAAAGGTTAGGTATTGCATCATGCTTGTAGCCCCTCTTCCTGATAATGAGGAAGAACGTCTCAGACAGCTATATGAACTGACAGTTCTTGATACGCTTGAGGAGCAGGAATTTGATGATTTAACCTGCTTAGCGGCTCAAATTTGCACGGTCCCCTATGCCCTGATAAGCCTGGTTGATCGAGATCGTCAATTTTTCAAGTCTCATCAAGGCCTTGATATCAAAGAAACACCTCGTGACATAGGTTTCTGCCCCCATGCCATTTTAAAAGATGAGATTACCATTGTAGAAGATACAACACAGGATGAACGTTTTTTTGATAACCCTGTGGTCACAGACGGCTTGAAAATTAGATTTTATGCAGGTGCTCCTCTGAGTTTTGCCAATAATATTCGTATTGGGACCATTTGTATTGTCGACACAGTTCCTCGGACACTATCTGAAGAGCAACAACAAGCCTTACGTGCTCTTTCCAGGCAGGTTGTAGCCCTGCTCGAACTGAAACAGTCTATTAAGAAACAGGTGATTGCCGACAAAGAACGTAATGATGCAATGAAAAGACTCATACTGTCAGAGAAAAGGGAACATGCTCGTAGTGTCGTTCTTGAAATGCTGGCAAAGGATGATTCATTGGAAACAGTATTAAATGCATTGGTTCTGAGTATTGAAGCAGAGATGGAGGGAGCTCATTGTTCTATTTTGTTGCTGGATGAGGAAGGCAGCCGACTTTTACATGGTGCTGCACCTAATTTACCTTCATTTTATAACGAAGCTATACATGGTATTGAAATTGGTATCGGTGTTGGTAGTTGTGGTACTGCTGCATATACCGGTAAACGTGTTGTTGTTGAAGATGTCCATAATCACTCATACTGGGCAGCTTTTACCGAATTGACATATAAGGCCAATCTGGCGGCATGCTGGTCTGAACCGGTACTTGATAGTATTGGAAATGTGTTGGGTACTTTCGCAATCTATTATTCTGAACCCAGAGCACCTGACGATAATGGTATTTCCGTAATTGAATCAGCCGCAAAGCTGGCAGGGATTGCCATTCAACGTAAACGTAAAGAAAAATTATTAATAAAAACTCGCAAGCTAGCAGAAGAAGCAAATCGGGCCAAGTCAGATTTTATTTCAACTATGAGCCACGAATTACGCACACCCTTAACATCGATATTAGGCGCGCTTGGACTTGTCATCGGTAATGCAACAGGTAGTATCTCTAAGAATACCAAGGGCATGCTGGAGATGGCATATAGAAATAGTGAACGCCTGATGCGTCTGATTAATGATTTACTTGATATCAGCAAAATTGAAGCTGGTAAACTTGATGTGAAACTGGAAAAGCATGAGTTAAATGGATTATTAAGCCAGTCAGTTGAAATTAACCAGGCCTATGCAATTCAGAAAGGCATAAAATTGAATTTGCAATTATCTAATGAAAAACTCTATGCCATGGTTGATGTGGGATTTTTTGAGCAAGTGGTAGCCAACCTTATCTCAAATGCAGTTAAATTTTCTGATGAATCTGAAACAGTCGATATTAGCTTAGTAGGCATGGAAGCTTCAGCTCGGCTGACAGTGGAAGACTATGGCATGGGTATTGCGAAAGAGTTTCAGCCTCAACTCTTCGAGAAATTTACCCAACAGGATGCATCAGATAGCAGACAGCGTGGGGGAACAGGGCTTGGACTTGCGATATCAAGGCATCTGGTAACAAGTATGGGGGGGACTATTGATCTTGAGTCAGAACCAGGCAAGGGAAGTAAGTTTTATTTTGACTTGCCTGTTATAGAGGGTGTTGCGATAAACCGAACTTGAATGTCTTAATCTATTTGCCTGACTGTTTTTGTACCCAGGCGTTCTTCTATCTTTAGGCAAACATTTATATATGTTTGACATTCCCATTCAGCTTTTTCCTTAGTTGGGAACGGGCCATGATCAAGTCCCTCGCGAGTGGTAAAAAACCACTGAGAATCGACACAGAAAAATCTGCCTGTTCGATATGGGACAGGGCCTTCTTCACCTTTGCGATTTGAATTCATAAGTTTGTTCCCAGTACTTATCTGCTTACTGTATAAGTGGAAACTTGAATCAGATCAAAGAATACTAATTCATATCAGACAAATGGTATCGACCAGGTGACAAAAGGAGAATTTTGTATTGATTTATATAAGGTTATGAGAAGAAACAGACTCGAGTTCAGCTCTGGATTTCATATAATTTTACGACATCGCCAGGCTTGATGTTGGTTAGTTGTCTTACATCACCAGCAGCATCAGCCCATATATTGGTTCGAGTAGCCAGACGAATTTCATCTGCATTTGAAATAGGTGTTGGCCCAAAGCCAATGGCAATGCAGCTACCCTCAGTCCAGAAGGCAATTTCCCCCGCTTCAACAACATCTTTGGCATCATTTTCCAGCTCAACTGATACTGGAACAGGAAAATAGACCTCTTCACCCCATGTCTGTACTGTGGATTCAACAGGCAATACTGAATGAATTGCCTTGGCTGTAGCTGTGTCTCGTAGTGTCAGCACTAACTGTACACTGGAAAATGCTATACAAATCTGAGTCATGACTAGAAATTTTTAATAAATGTGGTGTGATATGAGATGAGTATGCCATAATTTAATTACAACTGTGTAAAACACAACAGTAAATCTATATGAAACCTGTGTTGTTAAATCAGAACATTTCGAACAATATCATACCCGCTGAACCACTCTGGAAACGGGTCCCTACCAGAGATGATGATGGGAAACTGTTGGGGGACTTCATGATGTTGATTCCCCACCTGAACACCTTCTCCAGTGAAAAAGTCCAGGATATTATTAACAGGCTGAACAAACTGTTTTGCCTGTATCAGGACTACATAGCCTTCGCTGACCTCAACTTCAGTATAAATGTATTATGGATATCACATCGACAACATTCAGGGATAGCCATCGAACTTGCAGCTGCAATCCATGCAGTTGTCCCAGAGGCAAAACTGGTAGCGCAGCATCATGAGTGACGTTTGTGTGTACATAGGTGAGCAACTGGCTCGTTACAGTTTTGGTAACGATCATCCATTTGGGCCAAAACGACATGATGCCTTTGTCAAAGAGTTTCGACGGCAGCATTTACATGAAAAGGTAAAACTTCGTGAACCCTGTGAATGTGATGAAGAAGCACTTCTCTGGTTTCATACCCAGGAGTATATCGATAAAGTAAAATTACTTTCACAGACGGGTGAAGGGTATTTAGATGGTGGTGATACACCCGCCTTCACGGGTATGTACAATATTGCTTTAACCGTAGTTGGTACCACCCTGAACGCACTTGATGTAGTTATGCGTGGTGAGTGTACAAGGGCTTTTATTCCGATTGCGGGGCTTCATCATGCAAGGCGGGATCGTGCGGCTGGCTTTTGTATATTTAACGACTGTGGTGTTGCCATAGAGGCTGCACGAAATAAATACGGTCTTAAAAAAGTGGCTTATGTTGATATCGATGCACACCATGGTGATGGCGTGTTTTACAGTTTTGATACGGATCCTGACCTGATTTTTGCCGACCTGCATGAGGATGGTCATTATCTTTATCCAGGTACCGGTTTTGAAAATGAAACAGGTCAGGGTAAAGCAGAGGGAACAAAATTAAATATCGCCATGCCTATGGGGGCAAAAGATGCTGATTTTTTGCGCGCATGGGCCAGGGCTGAAGAGTTTATTCGCGACGGAAAACCCGAAATAATATTTTTGCAATGTGGCGCTGATAGCCTGGATGGTGATCCTATTACCCATATGCAGTACAGTGAAAAGGCTCATGCCTATGCAACACAGCAGTTAATGAAAGTTGCAGATGAGTTTTGTGAGGGACGCATTATAGCCATGGGGGGCGGAGGCTATAATCTCGATAATCTGGCTCGGGCATGGTGTGCGGTGGTGAATAGCTTTGTTAAACATAGATAGAGATGCTTAACTAATTAAAGAAGGGTTTAATCGTGCTGTTAGTTAAGACTGCCCAGCCTCGGGATTACTTCTTCTCATCTGTGCCTCGATTAAAACTGCTTTCAGTTTTTCTTTGTCAATAACCTCAGGCCATAGTTTGTGCTGACTTTCAACCTTAAAGACCTGTTTAAATGCAGCAACTTCCAGTCGTTTACGAATGACTGGTGATAGATGAGGAAGTGTTAGTAAAAATGGTGCCTGCCACTCCAGATAATCCTTGATAAGTTCTAACGCTGGTTCACTGTCCCAATATTCAGTTAATAGCAGTTCGGGGAAGTCAGCTTTATCCAGGCTACGGCCTGTTATGTTCTCGGGTATATTTATCCCACCAATACTTTGTCCATTACCATGTTTTTCCCGAATAAACCATTGTGCTATAGGTTTAGACCCCGATCGATTGTTGATCTGGTCATTCAGTTTATTTCTTATCGATGGGTCGGATGTTTTGTTTGGTGATATTGACCAGCTTCGAGTAAAGCTATGATCATTCACTAGTGTTGACTCCCATGTTAGATTTTGTATATCTGGCAAATGTTCTGGCTGGCTGCATGAGGCGATCAGGACTAAGGGTGAATAATCCTTTTCATCCAAAAGCCATAGCTCACATGTATCAATTTGTTCAAAAGGCACTTTGTGAGTCGTTACAAGTAATTCGTCGATTATTGGTTGAGCCAGTATTTCAATATCGTGGGCATTGACCATCGGAGGTTGAGGTACTCGATGAAAGCCACCTTCAGATGACCAGAACCCAACCAGAATAGTTTGTTGTTCAATATCAAAATAGTCGTTGTACTCTGCTAATTCAGGCGAGGCGGGATAACGGACCTGTATTCGCCAGTTAATTCCATTACTACTGGAAGCTTGGCCATTAGCAGTTTCAATTACCTGAAGAAATCCCTGAAAAGGCGACAGGCGTCGAAAGGCATAGCATTTTGTTGCGGATTCAGACATGAGTTTTGTTGATAGCAGCTTTTATATAATTTTAAGACAGAAATTCCCCTTCTGCCTGTTTAGTGGTTAAGTTGCAGGATCTCCTCCAGTTCACATTTCTGTTTCATCGCATCTTTGTAGCCCAAATCGATCAGGGCGCGAGTGTAGCCTTTCTCAAATAGTAAATAACTTCCCAGGCTTGAATTACTTTTGCTTCCTGCACCAATACCCCGCATTAGAAAGCGAATGGTTTTAGGTAGCTGATTCATGTAAAAACGTGCAATTTCACCCATATCTTCACTTGGTGAAATGACCATAACATCCACTTTTCTGAGATCAATACCATGTTCTTCCCTTGTCCCTTTAGGGATGAGATCAACGGTACGATTGATCCGTTGCAGTCTTTCGAGATCTGCCTCCAGACTATCGAGAAATATACTGTCAAGTGCATGCCCAGCGATCTGACCCAGAGTCGGGTAAGGCGGATTTTTAATCCGTTCGTAATGTATATTGGCTTCCTGCCGGTTACCAATTACCAGAATACGATCAGCTCCGAGATGCAGGGCAGGACTGATAGGGGCAATTTGACGCATGGACCCATCACCAAAAAATTCACGATGGACTCTGACAGATTCAAACAGAAAAGGAATAGCCGATGATGCCATGAGGTGGTCAGTTGTGATAGGTGACGGACAGCCTAAACGGCGTGAACGCGACCATGCCTCTATGCTTGGGTGGCCGTGGTAAAAACTGACAGACTGATGAGACGAGTAGCCAGAGACAGTAACACTCACCGCATGGATATGGCCTTGATCGACCGCTTTTTGAATGAGTTCAGTCCGGATGTATTTTCCCAGTAGTATTCGTAGTGGGCTACGGTCCAGCAGGCAGTTGGGATTATTTTTACCCAGGCCACCTAGCATCATACTGGTCAGCCAACGGGCTCCTGTCTGACTGATACCCAGTAAATCGGTGCGAAAGACATGCTCACAGCGAAAATTGGCCCAGATCATCAAAATTCTTCTCACCGCATCCCGATAATCGGCAGAGTAACAGGCCAGTGAGGCCGCATTAATGGCACCCGCTGAGGTTCCACAGATAATTTGAAAGGGATTATTGGCCTTATGAGGCAGGATGTCAGCAATGGCCTTGAAGACACCGACCTGATATGCCGCACGGGCACCACCGCCTGTTAACACAATACCCAGTTTTGAATCAGTTGTATTTGCCATCGTTCCTTAATGATTACCAGAATGTCGGTTTCAATGAGACCTTGTCAGCCGTACTAAATACCGAATTGAAATCGGGTTTCTAAATCATGTCTTACCGATATTCTTTATCGGCCT
This sequence comes from Gammaproteobacteria bacterium, assembly GCA_029881995.1. Lineage (GTDB taxonomy): Bacteria > Pseudomonadota > Gammaproteobacteria > UBA6429 > Thiohalophilaceae > JAHEDB01. The sequence goes on along the minus strand of JAOULO010000016.1, from coordinate 3,703 downwards.
GTGACTGGGAGTATTAAATTGGTAACCAGGTTTCATTGTTAAATGCCCAGATATCGTGATGTTGATGGTGGGACTTGATCCTAATCTGTATGAGTGCCATTTTTAATGGCATAATATTTATTAGTTTCTTTTGTGGAAAATTTACTCGTCACTACAGATTAATTTGGGGTATGCAATGAAAAAAATACTACTCACTTTGGTAAGCCTGTTAGTCATCTCCTGTAACTGGGTTGAAATATCTGAGGAGGGTAAGGCAATACGAATCGTGACTATGAAGGAAGTCAGCAATTGTAAACGACTTGGTAAAATCTACGCCCAGTCAAAGAGTCAGATTGCCGGTTTTGACCGCAATGACAAAACCATTCAACGGGAACTGGAAAAGCTGGCCCGTAACACTGCGGCATCTTCCGATATGGGTGGGGATACCCTTGTGGCAATTTCCCCCATAGAAAAGGGCCGACAAAGTTTTGCCTTTTATAAATGTAAGAGACCAGCCTTAAAGAATGAGGGCGGTGAATAAGCTGCCCTGATATTTAATAGGGGTGTAGCCGTATATGCACCATATACAGGATGCGTGAAAGCACCAGCTCCACAACAAAAAAGATACCCACAATAATCAGTATATCGATGGTGCCAAAACCCAGGTTGGCCTGAACTGCCAACAAAGGGAACAGAGATTCCGGTATCTGATCCATGCCAATGGCCATTTCACTGGATTCATAACGCTTACGGCGTTTAATGAAACTAGAGAACAGGTCTCCAAACATGGCATATAGACCAATCACAAAGCCGGTAAACCAGTTGATATCCATAAAGTGAGCCGCCACGGGTGTTACCATCACCGCGACAAAAACCCCACGAATAGTTTTGCTCGGACCGAAAATGGGTCGTTTATCAAAAAATGTCAGACCAAAGTCCAGTGGATCATCAAAATGTGATCTGAAAATAAGCCTTGCGATGATGGGAGCACCATTGGCAATGATGATCAACAACAGGATCTTGATGTGTATTTCCGTAATCATAGGCGCCTCGATACAGCTGATTGCCTTCCAGTACCCTCTTTATCGGTCAGTCATGGCCCATCTTCGATTATTTTTCGGGATATTTTACCAATATTTACTTAAGTATTTTATGGTCTTGTCGAACCCAGAGGCTGGCTAATATTGCCCCAGTTATGTTGTGCCATATGCTAAACAGGGCACCGGGGAGTGCTGCGGCTGGTGCAAAGTACTTAATGGCCAGGGCCACACTCAATCCGGAGTTTTGCATCCCTACTTCAATAGCCAGGGTTCGGCAAATTGCTTTTGGGTAGCCCAGGTATCTTGCCAGTTGGTAACCACTCACTAAGCCCAGCAGGTTATGTAGCATGACCGCCAGCACAATCATGCTTCCCATCGTTGTCAGTTTGCCATGATTCAGGGCAACGATAATGGCGATAATGATAACGATGGCCATGGAAGAGATAAAAGGGAAAAGGGGTTTGATTCTGTTGAGCCTTTGACCGAATACAGTATTCAGGCCGACTCCCAAAATGACGGGCAGCACCACAATTTTCAGGATACTTATTAGCATGCTGTCCACCGGGACAGGTACACGTTGGCCGACATAAAGCCAGGTGAGTAAGGGCATGGCAATAATAGCAAGCAAGGTAGAGATCAGGGTCATGCTGATCGACAGGGCCACATCACCCCTTGCCAGATAACAGATCACGTTTGAGGCCGTGCCCCCGGCGCTGCTTCCCACCAGCACCATGCCGACCATGAACTCGGTGGGTAATTTCAGAAGTAAGGAAATCAGCCAGGCCCCGAGGGGCATTACCAGATACTGGAGAATAACTCCCAGTCCAATCAACTGGGGGTGGACAATGACCCGTTTAAAATCATCAAGGGTCAGGGTCATGCCCATGCCGAACATAATGATTACTAGTAGAGGGATAATGGTCGGTTTCAAGCCGGTAAAAATATCGGGGACAAACCAGGCAATGCTGGAAAGCAAGATGGCCCAAATAGGGAAGTAGCCTGTAAACTTATTTAACATTGAGATATTTTATCTGATTTGGGCAAAAACAGTTCAGCGAATATTTACCAGTACAATTGACTAGTTGAATCGCGTCAGAAGTAAAAAACACTGAGTGTTTTAGTTCGAAAAGCTTAACGCTCTAACTCATCGGGAGGTGTTTTATATCCAGTCCACATGGACTTGGTCAGGTTTTCCCGGTGTAGCCAACTGGCGACGAGTACACCACCAATATGAATGAAGACCAGTAATAGAGTAAATTCCGCCAGGCCTTCATGCAGTTCTTCAAGCCATTCCTCATGGCCCTGTTCGTTTTCACGATCATGATGTTCGTCGTCATCATTTTCTTTTTTCTGGCCATTGGCCTGCGCTGTGGCTATCAGTGAAGCCTCTACTGAGGCAAGCGGACCTTTGCCTTCTCTGGCATAAAGTTCCAGGCCTGTCCAACTGGTCATGGAGATGAATACCAGCAACAGGATAATCATCCAGCCACCGACCGGATTGTGTCCGAGATAATACTGAGGGTGTCCAAGGATAATGGATTTCAGGTACTGTAAACCGGTTTTTAATCCATAGATGAAATTGCTAAAGCGGGCATACTTGGTACCAATGAATCCCCAGACCACACGAAAGCCAAGTAAGCCAAGAATGATATAGCTGCTATAGATGTGTAGCAGGTTGTCTTCATCGCCAGAGACGTAGGCAATGAAAAAGCATATCACCAGTGACCAGTGGAAAGTGCGGATAGCAATGTCCCAGATCTTTATACCTTGATTCATGGGTGTCTGCCCTCATACCGGTAAGAGAAGCTTAGGTCAAAGTATGGCGTTTGTGATGTTGAGGATCAAATAAAAGCTTATAATTGTTTACCATTCACGGTCTAGTGGTCATTGGCTATACTTGAAGCCTGACTAGATTTCATAGAGTAAATTTAATGTTGATAGCATTTCAACGGGTTTAAACGGTTTGCAAAAAATTATTCGAACGCTGGTTCTATCCTTTTTAATTATTATTAGTAGCTGTGCATCGCAAAGACCACCAGTTCTGATTCCCTTCAGCGATGGTGAGTACTGGATGCTGGGAAATGAGCTTGTCTACAAAATTCGTGAAACAGGACAACGAATCGTGGTACCACGAGGTTTTGTAACCGATTTTGCATCGGTTCCTCGCGTGTTCTGGACAGTGTTTCCCAAGCATGGCGAATATACCCGCGCTGCTATCGTGCATGATTATCTTTACTGGCAACAGCAATGTAATCGGCTGCAGGCAGATGAGCTATTTGACATTGTCATGGAAGATTCTGATGTCGACACGGCCTCACGCTATGCGATCTATGCAGCAGTTCGGGTCTGGGGCGGCAGCGCCTGGGAAGGGAACACACTGGCGAGAAGTGAAGGCTTTGTCCGCATTATTCCTGAACAATATATGAACTTTCCAGTTAAAACCCGTTGGGAAGATTATCGAGCGTTTTTACGTAACCGTCAGGAAGATGAACAGGAGGAGGAGTTTCCTTCTTCGTCAGTACCTTCCTACTGCGAGGCCCTGCAACAAAAAGAGGAAAAGGCTGAAGACAAACCGGTTGAAGTGGAAAAGGATATGGAAGGAGAAGAGCAGGAACCTGAATTTACTCCAAAAGAAGTACCAGCCCCCGAATCTGCCATTGGTGCCTAGGGGTGATCCTCTTTTA
>JAOULO010000015.1 GCA_029881995.1 Gammaproteobacteria bacterium | reverse complement strand
TTGAAGTGACCTTTGATGTAGAAATTCTAGACATCAAACCGAGCAAGGGTAAAAAAGCTTAATGACGATTCTGCTTGCCAATCCACGAGGCTTCTGTGCCGGTGTTGACCGCGCAATAGAGATTGTTGAGCGTGCCCTGGAAGTCTTTGGTGCACCTGTCTATGTCAGACATGAGGTAGTGCATAATCGTTTTGTAGTTGATGGTCTTAAGGACAAGGGCACCATCTTTGTCGACGAACTGGATGAAGTACCAGATGATGCCATTGTTATCTTTAGTGCCCATGGTGTTTCCCGTGAAGTACAGGAAGAGGCAAAAAACAGGAACCTCAAAGTCTTCGATGCAACCTGCCCTCTGGTGACCAAGGTTCACCTGGAAGTTGCACGTTTTAGCAAACAGGGTTATGCCTGTATTCTCATCGGTCACAAAGGCCACCCGGAAGTTGAAGGCACCATGGGCCAGTTCGATGATCAGTATGGTGGTCAGATGTATCTGGTTGAAACCGTGGATGATGTCAATGTACTGGAAGTGACACAGGAAAAGCTGGCCTATGTCAGTCAGACCACTCTATCAGTGGATGATACTGCTGAGGTCATTGATGCCCTGCGGCAGCGTTTTCCCGCTATTGTTGGACCAAAGAAAAATGATATCTGTTATGCCACTCAGAACCGACAGGATGCGGTCAAGGACCTGGCAAACAAGGCCGATCTGGTGCTGGTGGTTGGTTCACCAAATAGTTCAAACTCTAACCGTCTAAAAGAAGTTGCTGAACGCCTGGGTACCGAGGCCTACCTGATCGATGATGAATCACAGATCCAGAAAGAATGGTTAGTAAATAAAAACAGTGTTGGTGTAACAGCTGGCGCATCAGCACCTGAGATATTGGTTTCTCAGGTTATCGATAGGTTAAAAGAGTGGGGTAGTGGGGAACTGGAAAATATGGATGGGCAGCCAGAGTCGATTACTTTCTCTATTCCAAAGGAATTACAATAATAAATTATCGCTGCCAGCAGTAAGTAACATCTTTTGAACCTGTCTCACCTTTTACTCCCAGATGATCAATGCTGAGTACACCACATTCGGTATCAGCACTTCCTGTGTCTTTGGTTGCTGTTAATCGGTAAGTGCTAGCGGTTGTGTTATCAGCATCAATTGCTATAGTGTATTTCTCTCTGGGCGAATCAGTTGTTATTGCCCCGCCACATCCTGCAAAATTAAAATTCTGTGCACCACATTGTTCTATTTCATTTACAGCAATCTGAAGTCCGGCTATCCCATCAGCCCTGGATACTTTGATCTGGTAACGATCGAACTGTGGCCATGCAACTACGGCCAGGATGCTAATTACCCCTACAGTAATGACGAGTTCGATGATTGTTAAACCGGATTGGTGCTTCATAAAATATTTCTTTTTATTTAACAATTAGCCGCGGACGATCCAGATTTCTTTTATTACTTCAAGGTGCTTATGCTTCTTTTTCTTTAGAGTGAAACGAATATCATGTCCAACCTTTAGATTATATTTGCTGGGCATTTTTTTATCACTAGAGTCATTAACCTTGACGCCAGGTTGTAGCTTGTACAAAGAGCTATCTACCAAGATGGTGTTTTTAGCAGTATTAATATTCGTGATAGTCCCTGTTATAAATTCTCTTTCAGAAAATACAGACTGAGCAGAGATTAAAAACAAACATGAACCTAAAATCACGCCATATAAAGTTTGAGGTATATTTTTCATCAGTGTTGCCTCATATTATTTGAGTTGACGCCATGATTGTCGGCCTTTACTACCAGATGGTAGAGCTTCAGTGATACGAACAATATTGCCGCTTGAGCTTGACATATACTTATTTTCGACCCCATCTGAGACGATAATGGTTGGGGAGGAGTTAATACCATCATGACTCCAACCATTGTAGACTTTGTCGTTAACACCATTGTCGTAACTATCAAGTTTTGTGTCTGCATTCAGGTCAAACACTGGTTCAGATGTCTTGTTACCATTTTTTGCATCAAGTTCCATTAACCAACTGGTTCCCCCACCGGTACATGATTGGGCTGAAGGGATGATAGAAGTTAAAATCACCCTTTTGTTAAACCCTCCGCGTACTATTGGGCTATATACAATTCGTTCACCCAGTGCCGTGGCACCAGCATTTGATGCTTTAAGGTCAACATACCAGCTCCTATAATTATTTGTGGTTGCAGCTGTACTGTGTTCACGTACCTTGTGAGTATATATTGTGCTGTTATGTGTAAAGCTGACATCGTGCTCGGTAAAGGTTTGAGGCGTCATTTCAGGCTCAGTTTCCCCACTACCTACATCAATGGTAGTGTCACGTGTAATCACGCTACCACCGCTGACTTCAGGGTTGTCAAGCAGTCCATAAAAAGTCTGTATGCTGCCTGTATCCAGGTTGTCACTGGCACCAAGATACTTGCCTGTACCAAAGTAAAGCATGATTCCCTGATACCCTGCTCGGGCGACGGCTGGGCGAGAGGTGATAGATTGTGAATTAGAAGGGTGTGTGGCAACAAAGATAGGTTTATCTCTGTCGGTCCCAGTACCTTTACCGTAGATTGCCCAGTGGCCGGTATTGCCGGAGCTTACATCAAACCGCCACATATTACCGTAAACATCACCGGCATAGATATAATCAACAATCAGGTCATTATTGATATCGATAGGTGCGACAGTTGATAAACCATTGGGGCGGCTTTGAGACGCATCATAGGTGTTGGGATCGTTATCAGAGACTGTTGGGTTCGCAGGGTCTTTGGTAAAGCCATAATTAGTCGGTATGGTTTTTATTAAATTACCGGTGAATACATCAACAAAATATAGCATGGCCTGACCCGTCGTACTCGCTCGACCATCGGCGAAACTGTTGTTGTAACCATTTCCAAATACAGCCACCCATCTACCAACATCTTTACCACTTACAGTGTAGTGCATTCGTATTACAGCAGGGCGACTAAAGGTATAGCCTAACTCTGCACTGTCTTCATCTGTAAATTCCCACAGTACATTTTCTGCAGAGAAACTTTGTCCGTCTTTACCAATATTTGTTACATCCAGAGCAAACACTCCCTGACCACCCTTGTTGAGTCCACTGACCAGTATTGTTTTCCATGTGTTAGTTGTACTGTCATAGGCATCGATAACGGTAGGCGTTGCATCAACCATGTATTTGTGGTTGTAATTAATATCGCCATAAGAGCCTAATTTGCTAATAATTTTATTAGGAATATAGGCAAATTTTTCATCCAGTGTTGCGTCACGACTTTCATCTGTATCGGTGAGAGGGTTATCTGGTCTGCCTGCATCAAAAGCGTGTAACATTCCATCATTCCCACCAACATATAGTACATTGCTCCGATCTGATTTATCAGCCTTGAATGTGCTATAGCAGGATGCATCATCACTTGACGTAGCCGGGCATCCAACTGACTCGATAGAGTCTGAGCCCCATTGATCAGGATATCTTGATGAAGGCTTTGGAATAAGGAGAGGACCTGAGTTAACTATAGTACCTAACAGACTGTATCTATTTCTGAAAGAATAAACATCTCCATCCGTACAATTGGCATCATCATCAGGGGTGTTTTGTACTTCGCACCCTCGATAGCCGCGAATGTAATTAATCAGAAATTTATTTTTTAGAAACCCTTTTTGCTCTGTTGTCATTCCATTGTCGTCTGCTTCGAAGTTAGCAACAGAAAATTCAATACCTGTTTCACTGGTTGGATTGTAAGTGAATATACTTCTTGGTGAATCAGCAAGTACTCGATCATTTAAGACCGTTGCTGCACTCTTAATCTTGGCTTCATCTGTTTCCACGGAGCCATCATTTTTTATTGGATACATTGTGACATCACCAACCCAGGTATTTTCAGAAAATCCATCACCTTCTTTGATAAATCTGAATTTACCCTGATAAAGGGCAGTACCATCAGCCTGATAGCCAGAGTTTGCTGCAACGGACGAAGCAGAACTGACGGTTGACTGAGTTTTGATCTCAATCATCGCCTCTTCCAGAGCCTGCTGGAGATCCTCTGATGTTTTTGCATTCCAGTGATTTGGGACGTCGATACTTGAGTCTGTTTTATAAGAGATGTCAGTATTGCCATTGCCAAGCATGGCCGCATCTTTTAATACATTGGCATCAAAACCAAAACTGATGGTAAGGGTTTTCATGTTCTGTTTGGCGAACGGTGCCTGGTCAAATTCAGGCCCAAATAATGGAGATGAAGAACTGGCCATATCGATGTCATAGGCAAATTTTGCGATATCATCCGTGAAAATATAACGTCCAATTGCAGAAGTTGTGCCGGTTTTATGGCCATCAGAATTGTGTTTGTATGGTGGTTTGGTAGGGTTTGCATCATCTTCAGTTGGATGTAAACCGTCATAATCTGGGGGAGTTGAGCCATCACATGTTACATTTGCCTGACCACACAAGAGTTCATCCTGGGCATCAGTGGGCCACTTTGTAATATCAGTTGCCATCCCATCGGTCAGGATAATGGTGAAATTGTCCTGGCAGTTATACTTGATTGGGCTGGTAAATCTGTCAGCATCGCAGGAATCACCATCTCCATGGCTTGTACCACCTCCGCCACCCATCCCCATGGCTCCCATGAAACCACCACCACCGTGTCCACCACCACCACCACAATCACTATTGTCAGTAGTCAGAATACTTTCACTGGCACCGTACAATGGGGTCATACCACGAAAATAACGTGTGATTTCGTATAAGGCTTCTGACAATGGGGTACCGCCATCGGCAGAATAGGTACTGAGTAGTGTATCTATATTTGAGGTAGTTACTTTAACTCCTGCTTCATCACTACATGCAGCAAAAATGTCAGCCCCCTCTTCAGCATTAAATTTGGCAAGACCAAAATTAACTTTTTCAATGGGAATAATATTATCGGCAACAATCTTTTTAACAGAGTCAACCCGACGGTCGGTTGGAATGGTAACCTTATCGATAGTGGTAGGGGTGGCCTTAGTTACATCAGTTCCGATAAAGTCAGCTGGCGTATTGGTTTCAATACTGTGTGCGGTACCATAATAAGTAAACAGCCAGTTGAGATAATCGCCAGTGTAGGCATGTTCGGGATTTGTTTTTCCCGGTATGTAAAGGCATTTAAATGTATCTTCGTCTTTATTTAAACCTATTACACTGATTCCTCCACTTGATCCAGCAGGACTATTACAGGTGATTGTTTTAGGATCGCCATTTTTATCAGTTACAATTGCCTTTCTTCGAGACTCTCCATCATCACCAGAACCGTTAATATCAATTATAGGTATATAATCATCGTCGGAAGCCCATTGATCATTCTCGGTACAATTTCGGCCACACCACTCCTGAGTATTCGAATCAAATGGGACGTAGGTAGAAGGCCAGTTAAGGTTGTTCATACTCCCTGAGCTGTCCAGAAGCAGCATTACATTGGGGTTTGGACTGGTACCGACGGTGATAGGAACTTCTGAAATATCCAGCGTAGCCGCTCGTACTGGTAAAGTGAAGAGTAAAACCAGACTGTATACAGCTAGATAGAGAGCAGTGATTTTACAAGGTTTCATTTTGAATTGCTCCATTACAGAATTCATTTTTATATCCTAGTTAAAACGTTTGGCTATAGTTTGCTGTACTATGGCCTGGGAGTTATCAGAACGGCCAGTACCACGGCTGGTTACTCGATAGTATTGAGTGCCAACCTCGTTAACATATTTATGTCCCATACCCAGTTCATCATTTAAAAAGTGCAGGTTTTCTATCATGACGTGGGGAGGCGTTTTGACATTTGATATAGCAGCTCCACCACTAATTTCTATTGTTTGATCCATCCAGTCACTATGTGAATATGTGCTCCACCATGGAGTGTTAATTTTTTTATTGATGCATACCTGACTATCAGTGATTTTTGCATCCGCTGCACATGTAGCCACTCCGTCATGCCAGAGGTTAATCTTCGAAATCACTAGTTGGGCGGCCCGACCAGCTGTTTCTGCTGCATTAAATGCTTGGTTGACATCACCCATGTTACCGGCCATACGGTGTTCCAGGCTAGTGGTGCTGAGACTGGCGACACCAATAATTGTCAGGGCAACCAGTAGTACCAGGCCAATAATCAGGGTGGCGCCTGCTTGGTGGGAGGGAAGAGCTTGTTTATTGGTTACTATATCCATAGTCTTGCTACCATATGAAATTAGGGGATTCTGTTTCTAAGAGCGATACTTGTGACAAATTCCTTTCGGTATCGGCCATCGTTTATTAAATTATCATTTGCACTATTATGTACCGTTCCATTGAATGAAAAAGGGAAACCATTAGTCCCATCACCTACTGGATCAGAGCGTACAAGCAGGTGGATATAGACATTCAAAACGGTATTCCAGTTATTTGCACCAACTGCGGCTGCATCGTCACGAATAGTATCAACACTATTATCTCCATTTGTATCTACGCCATATTTAATTGCCAGGTCTTCCACATTGGGTACGAGTGCTTCAGTAGTTCCATTCTCGGTTTTATAAAGAGTAGGACGGTTACCATTAGTCGCATCGTTCATTAAAAAATAGGAAAGATTTTCAAATTTGAATACATAAGCTGAAGAACCATAAGATTTACTTAAACCAGCTGTACTTGTAAGCGAACCGGGCCCCGATTGATTGGGGTCATCAGCATTTGCAGCACCTTGGGGATTGTTATTGTTCTGGAATATGTCCGCGCTCTCACAATCCGTTACTATGACAAGGTCATTTTGTGCAAAGTTACAATTACTGTTGGTGAACTGTACTGTTTTGTTGCCATTTGTCGTTCCTGTCACCTGTGCAGAACAGGCTGTTGCTTTCCTGATACTGATAGCAGCCGTACCAACGGGAGTACCTCCATCTGGAACACCTTCCGCACTTGCCGCTGCAAATCCTGTGATGGATGTTTCATCTTCAAATTTATAATTGTCATTACCTGTGGTATTGTTGGCACTCATACTCTTAAGACTGCTGCAGCCAGTAAAGCCAGCCATACGAATGTTTCTAGACAGGAAGTGAAGGGCAAAACGTGCATTTTCCTGAATATCAGAAAATTCTTCGGTTACCTGATAGGAGCGTTTACTGCTTGTATACACGGTAGTTACCCCAAGTAACAGGATGGCTGATACTGCCAGGGCTACCATCATCTCGATAAGGCTTAGACCATGCTGCAAATCAGGAACAGGATTCTGAATAAATTGCTTAGATAAACTCATGGCTGAAACTCCAGACTGACACTGGCATTTTGCCCTGTGGGTTGAACCCAGGTAACAGTAATGATGTACTCTTTGGTGGGGACTCCTGCGCTACCTACATTGATCGTGCTCCCTTCTACTTTCCCTGAACCTGAGGGTAGAGTACTGTTTGTTGTGTTATACCAGGCTTCGAAGTCACTATGGGCGATTGATACATCGACACATGCAGTATTTGCGTCTGTTATACATGTAACAGTTTCAATACTCAGATCATCGTAATCTGAACCATTTGCAATATCTTTGCGTATACGTTCAAAATTAGCCCTAATACGCTCTGCCATATCATAGGTTTGCTGGATAGCCAGTGTATGTAACAGGGCACTATTACTGTTTTGCATACCCGACATCTGCATTCCTGCCAGGCCAAGTAGACCGGCAGAAAATATCAGCAGAGTTACCATGGCTTCGATAAGAGTGAAACCTTTGCTATGTTTAATTTGCTTTCCAGAGTACATTTTCATATCAGCTTGCTTAACTTGCTTGAGCCTGAGATTTAACTTTTGTACTACCGCTTGGTGTGACTGTAATAGTATAATTTTTGCCAGCTCTTGAATCTGGAATAGTAAAATTAGAGGTCGCACCAGCGAAACCATCAGATGAGAAAACAATATTACTAGCAGGACCTGTTACAGTTATATGATTGAGTGCAGGGGTAATTCTCAATGGGGTATCAGTTCCATTATCAAAACTTCCATTACCATTCTGATCAATGTAGATAGTTAGGCCCTTGCTCCAATTATTTTCGTTGGGTGATACAACCACATCTCCCGTACGTCTTATAGCTTCACTACGGGCATATTGTAATTCAGCTGAAAACAGGTTGATTTCGGCAATCAACCGGTTGTTTTGTATTAAAGCACTTAATTTTGGTACACCAAAACCCGCCACAATGGCCAGTACCGCCATGGCGATCATCAGTTCGATCAGGGTAAATCCGTATTCTCTTTTCATGAATGTAATTATTATGGATGCGAAAGCTCCTGTCCTCTCCCGGCCGATAAGCTGAGGCGTTATCCGGATAAACGGTTTATCATAAGTGGGTTTTGAGAAAGATTGCACGATGCTTGAATACCAGACTATAAAGGTGAGATTTTCCTGTGAGTGAATGTTTAATTGTGGGTGGCGGCATTATTGGGATGCTGACAGCCCGTGAGTTGGCTAGAGAAGGGATGGTCGTGACCCTGCTGGAGCGTGGTGAGTTGGGACAGGAGTCGTCCTGGGCCGGTGGTGGCATTATTTCGCCTCTTTACCCCTGGCGTTATTCCGATGCGGTCAGCCAGTTAGCCAGTTGGGGCCAGCAAATCTATTCAGGTCTGGCCACAGAGCTGGCTGAAGAGAGTGGTATTGATCCGGAGTGGACCCAAAGTGGTTTATTGATACTGGATTCTGGTGAAGAAGCTCAGGCCCAGCAATGGGCGCAGAACTATGGGCAAGCCTGTGAAATCATCAAGCCATCGCTAGTTCAGCAACTGGAACCTGGACTGACCGAACAGAAGGGTGAGGGGATCTGGTTACCCGATGTTGCCCAGGTTCGTAATCCCCGTCTCGTTAAGGCCTTGCGTGGTAGCCTGCAACATTATGCTGTGAAAGTGCTAGAACACAGTGAGGTGGATGGGCTTTGTCTCAAGGATCAGCGGATCGAAGCCGTCATGGTGGCCGGCCAGAAAATACCAGCCGAGCATTTAATTATTACCAGTGGCGCCTGGAGTGGTGGTTTATTATCTGGCCTGGGGATTCGAATTAAGGTCAGACCTTTGCGTGGTCAGATGCTGTTGTTCCGGGCCCGGCCCGGCCAGGTCTCCAGGATTGTATTGAGCAAAGACCGATATGTGATTCCCCGCCGTGATGGGCGAGTACTGGTCGGTAGTACCCTGGAAGAGGTAGGCTTTGATAAATCCACCACCAGTGAGGCCAGGGAAGAACTGGTGGGAGAAGCCTATCGATTGATTCCATCCCTGCAAGGGTGTGAGATTGAACACCATTGGGCAGGATTACGGCCTGCCAGCCCGGAAGGTATTCCTTATATATACAAAGATGAAAAAATTGAGGGTCTTTATGTCAATACCGGGCATTTTCGCAATGGCGTGGTGCTTGGGCCTGCCTCGGCACGTCTAATGGCCGACATTGTGCTTAAAAAAGCGCCAATTATGGATTCAAAGCCATATAGAATATGTGTATAATGGTAGTGGGTAAATTAATGGAATAGACTTTGTCTAAATGGCTGGTCTATACTTTTTGGGGAGAGGATAGAAATGATGGACGAGATAAATATGATTTCCAAGAGTCAGATTATCGATAAACTTAAAAAAGCAGGGGTAACACCTACTCAGCAAAGGGTGGAGATAGGACAGATTTTGTTTGCCAAACCGCAACACATGTCAGCCGATCAGGTTCTGAGTGTGGTCAATCAAACAGGGCCGGTAGTTTCCAAGGCTACGATTTACAACACGCTGGGTTTGTTTGCCAAAAAGGGCCTGGTTCGTGAAGTGATTGTTGATCCCAGCAAGGTGTTTTATGACTCAAATACCTCGGAGCATCATCACTTTTATGATATCGATACGGGTAGCCTGATGGATATTAACAATGGTCAGCTACGTCTTGAGAGTATGCCGGTTTTACCTGATGGTACAGAAGCAGAAGGTATCGACATCGTGATTCGCGTTCGCAAATCCATGCACTGATTTTATTTTCAAAATCATAACAAAGGCCATATCCAGGGAACTGGGTATGGCCTTTTTATTTCTATCGCTAAAAATACCTGCAACATTTAGTAACAAATCAATTAAATTTGTAATCATTAATTCTTACGGGACTAAAAACTGACGAAAATCATTTTTTCCACTGCAATTTGCGGATTACTATAGAAAAATCCATCACGGCCGACACTATAAAAGTGAACTATTCTTAAAGTATGGCAAGCTATAAAAAGCAGGATAAAAATGGCCTCCAGTAAGGAAACCACGTTACAGGCATTATGGGCAAGCTCTCCCCTTGCAGGAGCCAATGCCGCTTATCTGGAACAAATGTATGAGGATTATATTCAACATCCGGATAATGTGCCCGAAGCCTGGCGTGATTATTTTGCATCATTACCAAAAGTTAACGGCCATGAGGCCGAGATTTCTCACGCCGATATTCGCAGTCAGTTTCGTGCCATGGGTATGCACAAGCCGCAGGCTGGACCAGCAGCGAGTCCAGGTGTTGAGCATGTCCATAAACAGGTTCGAGTACTTCAGCTCATTAATGCCTATCGCTTTCGCGGTCATCAGAAGGCACACTTAGATCCGCTGGCACGTAGTGAAGAGTTCGATATTCCGGAACTGGATACTAGCTATCATGAGTTAACTGAGGCCGATTATGACACCCTGTTTGAAACCGGCTCCCTGGCAGCAGGCAAAGATAAGGCGACACTGCGAGAGATCATCGATATTCTAAATGCCACCTATTGTGGTTCTATTGGCGCTGAATATATGCACCTGACCAGTACAGTAGAGAAACGCTGGTTGCAGGATCAACTGGAAAAAATACACGGTCAACCCGCCTTTACCCCGGAAACCAAAAAGAAAATATATGCCCATCTGAATATGGCTGAAGGGCTTGAACGCTATTTACATAGCCGTTATGTGGGGCAGAAACGATTTTCTCTCGAAGGAGGGGACAGCCTGATACCCATGTTACGTGCCCTGATTGATCGGGCAGGTAAGCGTGGGGTAGAAGAGATGGCAATCGCCATGGCCCATCGTGGTCGGCTTAACGTATTAATTAATATCATGGGCAAGACACCTTCAGATTTGTTTAAAGAGTTTGAAGGCAATGCGGCAAACGGAAATGGTACCGGTGATGTGAAGTATCACATGGGATTTTCCTCGGACATCCTGACAGAATATGGTCCGGTCCATGTTGCGCTTGCCTTTAATCCATCGCATCTGGAGATTGTCGGTCCGGTTGTTGAAGGATCTGTCCGGGCAAGGCAGGACAGGCGTAAGGATAAACAAGGGGCCAAGGTCGTTCCAGTGGTGATTCATGGAGATGCGGCGTTTGCCGGACAAGGTGTTGTCATGGAAACCTTTAATATGTCCCAGTCTCGCGGTTACTCCACCAAGGGGACAGTACATATCATCATCAATAACCAGATTGGCTTTACCACCAGCAATCAGGAGGATGCCCGTTCTACTCTTTATAGTAGTGATGTGGCCAAAATGGTTAACGCGCCTATCCTGCACGTCAATGCAGATGACCCTGAGGCAGTGGTGTTTATTACACAGTTGGCAATGGATTATCGGACGAACTTCCGCAAGGATATTGTTATTGATCTGGTTTGTTATCGTCGTCATGGGCATAGTGAGGCGGATGAACCCATGGCGACTCAACCGATGATGTATAAAACCATCAAGCAGCACCCCACTACCCGAGAGTTATATGCTCAACGCCTCATGTCTCAATCAGTCCTTGATGAGCAGACGATAAAACAAATTAGTGATTACTACCGAAGTCTACTGGATGCGGGTGATAGTGTAGTTGAAGAACTGATGGCCGGTAACAAGAGTCAGTATCCTTATATCACTGACTGGAGTGATTATGTTGGGCAGGAGTATCGGCCAAATGTAAAAACTGCTATTTCGGCTGAACTTATTCAACGCATGAATGACAGTCTGCAAAAATTGCCGGATGGGTTTGAGGTTCACCCTAATGTCAGAAAGATCCTTGAGAACCGGGATAGAATGGCTCAAGCTGAAATACCTGTTGACTGGGGATTTTGTGAAACCATGGCCTATGCCACCCTGTTACATGACGGTTTCCCAGTAAGAATTTCAGGGCAGGATTCAGGCCGAGGTACATTTTTCCATCGCCATGCCGTATTGCATAATCAACATGATGGTGAAGCCTATGTTCCTTTGAGGAACCTTTTTGAAGGTCAACCAAACTTTCTGGTGATCAATTCTGTATTATCGGAAGAAGCTGTGCTGGCTTATGAATACGGTTATGCAACAACAGACCCTCATACCCTGACCATCTGGGAGGCCCAGTTTGGAGATTTTGCCAATAATGCACAGGTGGTGATCGATCAGTTCATTAGCGCAGGTGAACAGAAATGGAGTCGTATGTGTGGTCTGGTGATGTTATTGCCCCATGGTCTTGAGGGTCAGGGACCTGAACACTCATCGGCGCGTCCAGAACGCTATCTACAGCTTTGTGGCCAACACAATATGCAGGTCTGTGTTCCCACGGCGGCATCACAGATTTTTCACCTATTACGTCGACAGATGCTCATGGAAAGTCGTCGGCCATTAATTATTATGTCGCCCAAGAGTCTGTTGCGTCACCCCATGGCGGCCAGTCCTTTCAGTCGCCTGGTCGAAGGTGAATTTGAGACTGTAATCAGAGATAAATCTGATATTCCTTATGATCAGATCAAAAGGTTGATCATCTGTGCCGGTAAGGTCTATTACGATCTGTTTGATAAAAGAAAACGGGATGAGATTCAGGATGCCGCGATTATCCGGGTTGAACAACTCTATCCCTTCCCGGTGGAAGAGTTTAAGCGTGAACTGAAAAAATATCCCAATCTGGAAAAATATGTCTGGTGTCAGGAAGAACCCATGAATCAGGGCGCCTGGTTTTCCAGTCAGCACCATATTCGAAATATTATTGGTAGACATTTACATCTTGAATATGCAGGTCGACCATTCCATGCAGCACCGGCGGTGGGATCAGCCAAGTTACATATTCAACAACAACAGGAACTGGTCGAACAGGCCTTTACGATTTAACTGAATAAAAGGGAATGACAATGGCCATTGAAATTAAAGTCCCCGCCTTTCCAGAGTCGGTGAATGAAGGCACTCTGGTGAAATGGCACAAAGCGGTGGGTGATGCTGTGGCGCGTGATGAAGTCCTGGCAGATATCGAAACCGACAAGGTCGTATTTGAAGTGCCTTCACTGGATGATGGTGTGCTGGCTGAAATACTGGAGCAGGAAGGAAGCACCGTTTTCGCCGGTCAACTGATTGGCACTGTCACTGAAGGTCAGGCAAGCAGTAAACCTAAGGCAGATAAACAGGAAGAAACCACAACACCTCAATCTCAAACAGAGGATGCACTGGTTTCTCCTTCAGCCAAAAAATTAATGGATGAAAACAATCTTACATCAGAACAGGTTAAGGGCACGGGTAAAGATGGACGAATCCTGAAAGAGGATGTTCAGAATCATATGCAAGGTAAATCAGGCAATGTAACCCCTTTACCATCAGCCTCTCCCCGAACCGTCGTCAGTTTTCCAACATCCGGAGAGCGTCCACAGAAAAGAGTACCTATGTCCCGTCTACGTGCCCGAATTGCCGAACGGCTGGTCGAGGCACAACGCACTGCTGCTATCCTGACGACCTTTAATGAAGTCAACATGAAACCTTTGATGGATATACGGACTCGTTATCGTGATCAGTTTGAGAAGACCCATAATGTTCGTCTTGGTTTTATGTCCTTTTTTGTCAAAGCCGCTGTCGAGGCATTAAAGCGTTTTCCGGAAGTGAATGGTTCTATCGAAGGTGATGATATTGTTTATCATGGTTTTTATGATATTGGCATTGCCGTCGGTTCACCCCGTGGCCTGGTAGTACCCATATTACGTGATGCCGATATGATGGGCGTGGCCGATATTGAATCGCGAATCCGGGATTTTGGTCTGCGAGCCAAAGACGGTTCATTGTCACTGGATGAAATTACTGGTGGGACTTTTTCGATTACCAATGGCGGTGTATTTGGATCACTATTATCGACACCGATTTTAAATCCACCTCAAAGTGCCATTCTTGGCATGCACAAAATTCAGGATAGGCCAATGGTTGAAGATGGAGAAGTCGTGGTCAGACCCATGATGTATCTGGCCCTGTCTTATGATCATCGAATCGTAGATGGCCGTGAAGCGGTACAGTTCCTGGTCACCATCAAGGACCTGCTGGAAGACCCCGCCCGCATCCTGTTAGAAATCTGATAAGGACAAACTCAAGTGACGGAACAATATGATGTGGTGGTGATTGGAGCGGGCCCTGCCGGTTATGTCGCAGCCATACGTTGTGCACAGTTGGGTTTGAATACGGCCTGTGTCGATGACTGGTGCGATGCATCTGGTAAATCCTCACTGGGTGGAACCTGTCTCAATGTAGGCTGTATTCCCTCCAAGGCCCTGCTTGAATCCTCTGCCTGGTATGAAAAGGCCCAGCATGACTTTGCCAGGCATGGGATTATTGCAAAAACGATCAAGGTCGATGTAGCCACCATGCAGGCCCGTAAGGATCAGGTGGTCAGTGATTTAACACAGGGCATCAAGGCCCTGTTTGCCGCCAATAAGGTGACATTAAAACACGGCCGTGGAAAGTTGCTGGGGCCGAACCAGGTTGAAGTCACTAGTAAAAACAAAACATCTGAGCTTAAGGCCAAACATATCATCATCGCGACCGGTTCCAGTCCGGTCAATATTCCTGTCGCACCACTGACGGAAGACAAAATTGTTGATTCCAGTGGTGCACTGGCTTTTGATGCCGTGCCCAAAACCCTTGGCATTATCGGTGCCGGTGTTATTGGTCTGGAGCTGGGTAGCGTCTGGCGGCGCCTGGGTTCACAAGTGACTGTGCTTGAGGCCATGGATCAATTCCTGCCAATGGCCGATGAACAGATCGCGAGTGATGCCCTGAAGCATTATGGGAAGCAGGGGATGGATATTCAACTTGGTGCAAAGGTTGATGGTGCTGTTGTTAAGAATAATAAGGTGGAAGTCAGTTATCAGGACAGTAAGGGTCAGCAGACGATAAAGTTTGATAAGCTGGTGGTTGCAGTGGGCCGAAAACCGAATACTCAGGATATTGGTGCCGAAGTACTGGGTTTGAAACTGGATGAACGTGGTTTTATTCAGGTTGATGATCATTGTCAAACCGGTATCCCGAATGTTTATGCCATTGGTGATATTGTGCGTGGCCCGATGCTGGCCCATAAGGGATCAGAAGAGGGTGTCATGGTTGCTGAACGTATTACCGGTCACAAGCCACAGGTCAATTACGATAATATTCCATCGGTCATTTACACTGAACCTGAGATTGCCTGGGTGGGTAAGACCGAACAGGAGCTGAAACAGGCTGGGATTAAATATAAAACTGGTGTATTCCCCTTTGCGGCCAGTGGCAGGGCCCGTGCTGCAGGTGATACGAATGGCATGATCAAGGTATTGTCCGATGCCACAAGTGATCGATTACTGGGTGTACATATGTTGGGTGCTCATGTCTCGGAGCTTATCGCCCAGGGTGTCATCGCCAGAGAAATGATGGCCAGTAATGAAGACCTGGCGTTGACCATGTTTGCCCATCCCTCTTTATCAGAAGCGCTACATGAGGCGGCGCTTGCTGCTGCCGGTCATGCAATCCATATTGCGGGTCGAAAAAAATGATTCTTGCAATTAACGAATGAACTTGTTTATATACGCAAAAAATTATCAGGTATAACAATGAACTTACATGAATATCAGGCCAAGGATTTATTCTCTCAATACGGCGTGCCGGTTCCTGCCCATTGTGTCATCAACAAGGCCGGTGATCTCGATAAGGCCCTTAAAGAGCTTGGCGGCAGCAAGTGGGTATTGAAGGCTCAGGTCCATGCCGGTGGCCGAGGTAAGGCCGGTGGTGTCACACTCACCGAGGACAAAAAAGAAGCCGCAGATTTTGTAAAGTCCATGTTAGGTTCCAATCTGGTGACCTATCAAACCGATGCCAATGGTCAGCCGATTAATCAGGTATTAATAGAACAACCCAGTGATATTGCACGGGAACTGTATCTCGGTGCAGTGATCGATCGTTCCAAGCAGCGAGTGGTTTTCATGGCCTCAACGGAAGGGGGCATGGAAATCGAAAAGGTCGCCCATGAGACACCGGAAAAAATTCTCACCACGACCTTGCACCCCATGGTTGGTGTACAGGCATATCAGTGTCGGCAACTGGCCTTTGGGCTTGGCCTCAAGGGAGACCAGATAAAACAGTTCAGTCGAATTCTCATGGGACTGGCCAAGCTGTTTGTTGAAAACGACCTGAGTCTGATGGAAGTCAATCCACTGGTCGTCACATCTGAGGGAAATTTGATCTGCCTCGATGCCAAAATCAATATTGATGATAATGCAGAATATCGACACAAGGCACTTGCCGAATTGCGAGATGAAAGTCAGGAAGATAAACGAGAGGTTGAGGCCAGGGAATGGGATCTCAACTATGTGGCCCTGGATGGTGATATTGGTTGTATGGTGAATGGTGCTGGTCTGGCTATGGCAACCATGGACATTATCAAATTACATGGAGGTAACCCGGCTAACTTTCTGGATGTGGGAGGCACGGCCACCAAAGAGCGGGTTGCTGAAGCCTTTAAGTTGATTCTGTCTGATAAAAATGTCAAAGCGGTTCTGGTCAATATTTTTGGTGGTATTGTGCGTTGTGACATGATTGCCGAAGGCATTATCGGAGCGGTCGAAGAAGTCCATGTCGAAGTTCCTGTGGTGGTTCGCCTGGAGGGCAATAATGCTGCACGAGGCAGGGAGTTACTGGAACAAAGCGATTTTGAAATTATTGCCGCTGATGATTTGACTGAGGCGGCGGAAAAGGCGGTTGCCGCCGCAAAGGCCTAGATCATGAGTGTACTCGTTAACAAAAATACCAAAGTCATTTGTCAGGGTTTCACCGGTAAACAGGGAACCTTTCATTCTGAGCAGGCCATTGCCTATGGCACCAATATGGTTGGTGGTGTTACCCCTGGTAAGGGCGGGACAAAGCATCTGGATTTACCTGTGTTTGATACTGTTCAACAGGCAGTGGATGAAACCGGTGCAGATGCCACAGTCATTTATGTACCTGCTCCTTTCTGTAAAGATGCCATTTTGGAAGCCGTTGATGCAGGCATACCACTCATTGTCTGTATCACGGAAGGTATCCCAACTCTCGACATGCTCGAGGCCAAGATGATCGTACAGGAAGCCGGAGCCAGGCTTATTGGTCCTAACTGTCCCGGTATTATCACGCCGGGAGAATGTAAAATTGGCATCATGCCCGGTGAGATACATAAGCCTGGATCCGTAGGTATTGTCTCCCGTTCCGGTACCCTGACCTATGAAGCCGTCAAACAATCAGGGCAATATGGGCAAAGTACCTGTATTGGTATTGGCGGTGATCCGATACCAGGGACCACCTTTGTCGATGCCCTGCAGCTGTTTCAGGCCGATCCTAAGACTGAGGCCATTCTGATGGTGGGAGAAATAGGCGGAACAGCCGAAGAAGAGGCGGCAGAGTATATTAGAGAGTATGTCGATAAGCCTGTAGCAGCCTATATTGCCGGTGTTACCGCCCCCAAGGGAAAACGCATGGGACATGCCGGCGCCATAATCGCAGGTGGCAAAGGTACGGCTGATGAAAAGTTTGCTGCCCTTGAATCGGCCGGTGTCTGTACCGCCAAATCTCCTGCTGATATGGGGCAGGCACTTGATAAAGCCATTAAATCTAAATAAATCAATTGTTTATTTATATTGAGTGATCGGGGCTTAATGCCCTATAATAGTCGTAAATAATATGTGGTTGTTTGAAAAAACACGTACCCATTTCTTGCGCTTTTTTATACAATCACACTACACATAACAAAATGATTTGTTTGTAATACAAAGGGTTGTGGGGAAGATGAGCTTACTTGATGAGCTAAAAAAACAGGCACAGGCCAAACAGTCCAGGGATCAGGTCGATAAACAGCGTCAGGCCGAGCTGGAAGCCCGCTCGCGCGATGAGGTGCTGCCCAAACTCGTACAGATTTATTCCTACCTCAACGATCTTATTAAACAAATCGAGATCATCAAACCGGATGTTAAGGTCAATTATAACCTCAAGGGTTATGGCAACTTGACTCATCTACTGCAAGATGGCTATGAGCTTCGAGCCGATAGCCGAGATAATATGACCAATCTGATTCTGGGGTTTTATTGTCATAGTGACAAAAAAGTTAAATTTCAGGTCGAAACTCGCCAGCAGGTAGAACAACAGAAAGATTATTTCAGGCAGCATGAGATTGCCTATTCAAGCCGTGATTTTCGTGATGAACGACACGAGATCACTCATGCCCAGTTTTCCTTCGAGCCTCGAATCCGTGTCACCATGGAGTTTCAGCTGGCCAGCGACCTGGCAACGATCATGTTGATTGTGAGAAATTATGACGGTCTGGGAATAAACCGTTACCAGCTGGAACCTGCGAGAATCGATGAAGATTTCCTTGATGAATTAGGGAAATATATTTTGCGCAGAGAAAATGAATTTTTAAAACTGGATATCTCAGAAGACTTTCGTGAGAACATCAGGCAAAGACTGGAAAAAGACAAGAAGGGCAAAAAGCGCAAAATAAGCAATATCACCTACCTCAGTTTTAAGAGGAATGATGATCAGTCTCAGGAAATAGAAATCTCCAAGGTTCCCATTGTCGAGGATGATTCTTCTATCGAATTGGCGGCTGAAGAAATTTTGCAGGAAGAAAGCAAAGCTGCTGACAGGCTTAGCGAACAAAAAGTTTATACACACTTTGCCAATTTACCTACGCCAATTAAAGAGGCAACAAAGTCTGAACTGGATAAGGTAGCTTATGCGGATCGATTAAAACAGTTACGAAATTTTCCAGACCGATTATTTCAGACAGCTGCCCAGATTCTTTCTGCCCAAAACCGATCAGTCATTAAGCCCAATAAGCGACTGGAACTAGTATCTGCTGTTATTGGGCAGGTTTACCCGGTAATTGCGGACACGATAGAAAAATATCGACAGCAGAAACATAGTCTTCCAGAAAATCATACACGCAGGGAAGTATTGTTAGCCGCCATTTCAATGGCAGAGCAGATTTCTATTACCTACAAACACGTGTTCAAATCAGATGTAGAAGAGGCCACGGATAAAAATCGTGAACGTATTACCATGTGCGTTTTTCGTATTCTCGAAATGACGCGTATAGAGCAGCGCCTTAGAGCTCTTCGCTACCAGAAACTGACCAGTACCAGTTGGGAAGACTGTAATAAACTCTTTTTCTATATCATAGAGCATGCTGATATTGATAAAGAGTACAAGCTGCTGGGTGCAGCCAGTCGCTGGGTTAAGCCCAAGGCAACTGATTATCGTGGTGTACCCTCCTGTAGTATCAAAAAGCTGTATCTCTCTATTCAGTTGTTTGGTGTGCTGGATGTAACCACCTGGCCAGTCTGGCTGTTCCAGGTTTCAGATCAATATCTTGGCTATATCGAAGATGGCTTGAGATTGATCCCGGATCATGGGCAGGACGTTGTTGAAGGTTGGTTGATAAGCTCTATTAATCATAATGCTCAGGCTGCCTTTAACCGCAATGAGGGCATGAAATCTCCATCTATTATTATTGACTATTCAGCCATGTATAACTTTCTGGTTGAAGAGCATGGCATACTGACAAAAAATCGTGTTCTGGAAGATTACGATGAGTCCAGTCTGAGTGAACCCCTACGCAGTATTCATAAGTATGATCGAGTACCAGTACTTGAAACAATTCTGCTAAGTCTCCGTAAACGTGAACGTCATCAGAAACGTCATGCTGCAATTGGCAGTGAAGTTTTCCAGGTCTACTTTGGATTTGAAGAAAGTTATCGCCTTTTATCCGATTTGGCCCATCTTGATAAGAGTGAACTTAAAGAGATGCGTGATTTCGTCGATACCCTGGCTGGAAAATCGTCAATTGTACTTGATGAAGAACAGGGTGGTTTTGATGGTTGGGAGATGATTAATTTCAGTTCTGGTGGTCTGCTGCTGGCAACTGAAGAAAGTGATTTTACAACGCCTATTGAGATAGGCCAGGTGGTTACCTTTACACCGGCTGAAAAAGATAGTCCTCCACTACTTGGGTGTATTACTCGTGTTCAACGTTCTAATTACCGTAATGTTGAGCTTGCCATTTTTAGAATATCGACCCATGCAGAGGCCGTGCTGGTTGTATCGACCGAGCAAAATGCGAATAAAGGCCTGCCTGTCATTTTGATGCGTGATATGGATAAGAAGTGGAAAGTACTTATTCCAAATCAATATGGGATGGTAACGGGTACGCCTCTTAAAGTTATTAGAGCAGATGGGAAGAAAATTCCTGCTCGATTAGGAAGCCTCTGGTTGGTTAAAAATAAATTCACTATTTTTGAGTTAAGCTCACCCCAGCTCACTGTGGATTAAAACGCATGGATAAATCGATCGCATGAAGGTGCTTGGTCAGGCTTCCGATCGAAATATAATCTACCCCAGTCTCAGCAATTTTTCGAAGATTATCAAAGCTGATTCCACCAGAAGCCTCTAGTTCCAGTTGGCCCTTGTTAATACTTACCGCTTGTTTGAGAGTTTCAATATTCATATTATCAAGCAGTGCACGTCTTGCGCCAGCTTGTATTGCTTCACGAAGCTCGTCCAGCGTTTCTACTTCAACCTCGAGTAAAAGATCAGGAAAATCATTTTGTGCTGTTTTAACGGCCTGTGTAATTGAACCGGCCGCCAGTATATGGTTCTCCTTTATCAGAATGGCATCATATAAGCCAATACGGTGATTCAATCCACCACCGCAGGTCACTGCATATTTTTGTGCAAGGCGCAGGTTCGGGATTGTTTTACGTGTATCAAGAATTTTACAGTTCGTGCCCTTGATCTCATCAACATATCTTTGCGTAGCAGATGCAGTTCCCGAGAGGGTTTGTAAGAAATTCAGTGCAGTACGCTCCCCACTCAGTATAGCTCTAGCAGGGCCTGTGATAGTACACAATACTTGATCGGCCTGAATTGTGTCAGTATCTTCAGCTTCCCATTTTATCTGGATGGAACTGTCTAGCTGGGAAAAAACCGCATTAACCCATGACGTACCACATAACACTGCTTGTTCGCGAGCAATGATCTTTGCTGCAACCGTTTGATCTGCTGGAATCAGGCTTGCGGTGACATCACCAGTACCTAGATCTTCTGCCAATGCAGATTTAACCTGATTGAAAATATCCTGCTGACTAATAGTGGTCATAATTGACTTATCTGCTTGAAACAGTGAAAAACTGGTGAGAAATTGTACCCGCCAAAAAAAACCGAGTCTATACGGGATAGACTCGGTTGTTTAGACAATTCGCGTAAAACGTTATTCTGGCTTGCCGAATGAGATAATGGTCTTTTTAAGCTCAGTTTTTAGGAGTTGGTCGATTTTTGATTTGACCCGTTTTTTTGCCGAACCGGCAGTCTGTGCAGATGCCTTGAAATCCCAGCGATGTGAGCCGCGGCTATCACCGGTTTTGGCATCCTTTAGATTGATATCGAGACTGGCACGAACCCACATCCAACCCTCTTTATCTTCTATAGGAAGGGTCTCAAGATTAGCATCAAGTATATAATTGGCAGTTTTTCCCTTGTGCGAAAATCCGGCATAGGCCAGGGCACCCGCGATAGTCCTATCCAGTCCACCTATATCGTCTTTGGAAATATTTGGGCTAACAGTCAGTCGTTTAACCAGTGCATCTCGATCATTAACCAGCTTGCCAAGATTGTGTTTTGGGATAACACCCACACCGGAACGATCAACGATTTTCAGGATACGTTGGGTACTGTCACGTTCAACCTGACTTTCAACGGCTCGACTAGCCGCACCGATACTGGTTATCAGATCTGAATTGTTTCTGGCGACAGCAATATGTTGATCAGTGACCTCATCAAGATGATTGATTTCCTGTCTGAGCCTGTTAGAGGTTTGCAGTCGATCCAGAATTGCCAGGGCATGGAATTGTTTGGTCTTGGGCTCTTCCCAGATTTCAGCGATATCAATGCCGCTAAGTACCTGTTCAGTCCGTGTTTCAATATCCCGGGATGCTTCAGATTCCAGTTGTTTGATGGCATCACGGCCAACACCTCGGCTGGAATAGCGTTCAATGTCTCGACTTTGTTCTACAACCGCAACCTGGAAGATTTTTGCCAGATCAGCGCGTGCGCGGTCGCGGGCCTGTGCTTGACGTTTGGATTCGCCTCGACCTATCAGATATCGATTTGATGGATAGTCCTTGCTTTTGGCGTTGATCCAGTCTGGTTTGACCTGACTGGTTGTTCCACAGCCGGTCATTAACAAACCGGTGACAAGTATTACAGTTAAAGAACGTTTCATGATTATTTACTCCTTAACGCTCTGGGTGAAACCCAGTGGTAGGTGAGATAGGTTTTAGCTCCCCGTTTCACTTTGACATCCCTGAATTGATATGTATGTAGTACGTTGTTTCCTGCACCACGCAGTTGAAGATCGATTGTGTATTTACCTGCTTTGAGGGGCATTCTGGCCATGTGAATTTCACCTGGAAGGGTCAGCCAGCTTCGTGTATCAGCGACTTCCGTTGCATAGTTGGTAACCATCATGGCTAAACCGGCCAGTGAATCTCTGTCACCTACTGCACGTGCAACATTATGTTTTGCGATTGCACGAGCGATGGATCTGGCTGTGATACCGGGTAAAAAGTGCGCCAGTGTCTTTTCTGCAATTGAATTGATGTCATTAACTTCAACTGTGGTTGCGGTTTGATTTCCAACCGAAATTCGCGCATTAGAAAAACCATTACGGCGTTTTTGATAATAGGGCAGTGAAATACGGGCTACTTGACCTTTTATAGCCGCATGGGCAACAGTCCTTTGGCGTTTAATAGGTGCCAGGCCATTGTTCATGACAAAGACAACTTCACCATTTTTTTTCAAACTGGATTGTTTGTCCCATTTATTAATTTTGAATTCTTTTATGTATTTGTCACGTTCATCCCTCAAGCCTTCGTAATCTGTTAGGCGAATCAAATCATATTTGAGATAACGAGGAACACGAACAGCATAGCGTTTCTGGTGGGCCTTATAGGCCTGGTAGGCCTTGCGATAGGCGATCAGGGCATTGCTCCATTCTCCGAGGTCTTCGTATATGATACCTGTTAAATAGCGGGCGTAAGGATTGGCAATTAATATTGGATTTTTTTCATTGGAAGCCAGAGTTTTTAGTCTTATATCGACCTGCTGAGCTTCAACCCGGGCCGAATCGATTTCACCCATATCAAGGTAATTCAAGGCTGAATAAAAATTAACCAGGACTTGTTCAAATGGCGCACCAATAAAAGCCTTGGTACTATCGTTGACAAAGAAAGAAGCCGTCTCTTCTGTGATACTGGTGGGAGAAAACTTTTCGATATATTTTTTAGCGCTTTGAAGGACCTGATTACTTTCACTGTGTTTACCCATCATGCGTAGGAACATAGCCTTATCAAGAAAATATAATAGCCGATCATTACCACTAGGCGGGCTTTTCTCGAGAATTTTAAGGGCCTTCTCGGGTCGTTGGGCAATGATCTCTTTTTCAAGAGGACGAAACGATTCGCTATAGGTAGCACAGCCACCGCCTATGCTACACAGTACAGCCAGACATAGACGGCGGGTGACCACAGGATAGTTTTGAAACAGCATAATTAATTTTTATTGTGTTGTGATTAATATCTCAGGTTACTACCTTCAACCAGTTTCTTGATTTTTTTCTGACCTGCCCAGACCTTACGGTTATTGGTCAGGCTGATGAGTGTTAGATCGACCTGATAATAACGAACCTGAGTACGCTTTTTAGCATCAATAATGGTATTAATCGTGCCTTTGAGCATGAAGTCAGCACCAACTTCCTGTCCCATTGCCTTACGGGTTTTTTCTGAAGCATGTAAGTCCTGATCCTTACGTTCATCGCGGATATCTCCACGTTCTTCACTTGAGGCAACAAATTCCACTTCACCTGAATTGATCATGGCACGTTCGATATCAGAGACAAAAGTACGCACATTGATATGCTCATGACTTAGGTTCCGTACTCGGCCTACGATAACGGTTGGCGGCTTGCGGTGTTTCTGTGTGTGTTTTCTTAGCCAGCGTTGATCCAGCATGTCGTCAATCATTGCCCTTGAAACTAATCTTGAGTCGGTGTCATTCCAGGCACCACTTAGATCAATTGTTTCATCCACCTCTTTACGAGATACTTTTGTGCCACCGCAGGCCGCAAGTGTTAGAATGGACAGACTGATAAAAATTAAAAGGACTTTTTTATACGTCGAGTGCATTTCTATTCTCCTGTACTCATTTTATCGAATATGTTTGCGCTATTAGATGAGATATAGCGTTTCAGATCTGAATTCATATTCTTGGTGGTATTGACCGTACCTTTGACTTTTTCCAGATCAAGCTCGGCCAGGGAATAGATAATATTTGTCTTTTTATCTTTCCAGCGGGCAATGATTTTGACACCCGACAGGTTGACTTTAGTGACAGATTTAATTTGTTGTGATAGCGCCTGTTCACTCACACCACTACCACCTGAAGAGGCTGCTGATGTGTAGTCAGTACTAACGGCATCCATGAAAGAAGAAAATATTCTGGCAACTTCCGTTCTGGCTCTATTATCAGCTGTTGATTTTTGCAGGGAATTACTCCCTACCTTTGGTGCTTCACCAACGCCATGGAACAGTCGACCACCGCGATCATTCAGAAACTGGGTTCCTTTGTTGACCCAGTCAGGTGCCCCGGCAATGTCCAGATCACTTTCGACCATGGTTTTACTTGAACAGGCACCCAGCAACAGAGCCAAACCGATTATAAATAGTGAATTAAATTTTGAGTGTAAAATTTTCATGCTCATTCTCCTTCAGGCATTGATGTGACTAAATCAAGAAAGTAACGACTTCCCTGTTATTGTTATTCCCGCAACAGACGTAGGGGGGAGGCGCCTGCATACTTTTATATAGAGCGGATATGCGTATTTCAGTTCAATATGATATTGAAGTCAAATCATTGCGGTTTTTTATCATAATCATCCGCCAGTTTTTTCACCAGCCCAGCCAGTAAAATCAGGCTGATCAGGTTAGGTACTGCCATCATAATGTTAGCAATATCGGCAAAATTCCATACAAGCTGTAGTGGCGCATAGGCACCAATAACAACAATTACAGTATAGATAATTCGATAGGGTAGTACGGCTCGCTCACCAAACAGGTATTCAGCACTACGATCACCATAGTATGACCAGGCAATAATGGTGGAAAAGGCAAAAAACATCAGACCAAAACCCACAATCCAGCTACCTGCTTTACCCAGTGCCTGTTCAAAGGCATAGGCAGAGAGCGCGGCCCCTTTCAGGGCTTCAGGTCGTGCATCTCCCCAGGCACCCATAATGACAATAACAAGGGCTGTCATGGTACAAATCACGATGGTGTCGATAAAGGGGCCTAGCATGGCAACCAGGCCTTCCCGAACAGGCTCTGTAGTCTGGGCAGCAGCGTGGGCCATAGGAGCGGAACCCAACCCAGCTTCGTTAGAAAATACACCACGGGCGACACCATACTGAATGGCGGCACCAATGGCACCCCCACCTGCAGCATAAGGATTCAGGGCAAGATTGATGATTGTGGCAAAGGCGGAAGGGATTTTATCAACATTAAGTATAAGTATTAAAAGTGCAGCACCACAATATATAACAGCCATGAAAGGAACAATTCGTGAGGCAACTTTAGAGATACGTTTTATCCCACCAATAATCACCAGTCCCACCAGGATCGCAATAGCCACACCGAGCAATAATCTGAACTCGATGGCCTCAGGAAAAATATAGCCAAGCCCATCAGCGACCGAGTTGGCCTGTACCATATTGCCAATACCAAAGGATGCGATCAGGGTAAAGACGGCAAAGGCTGCGCCCATTTTTGGCATATTCAATCCGTTTTTCAGGGTATACATTGGTCCACCGGAGACACTACCGTCCTGATGGTATTCACGGTATTTAAGTGCCAGTGAACAGGAGGTGAACTTGGTGGCCATACCTACCAGTGCAGTCAACCACATCCAGAACACCGCACCTGGGCCACCAAAGGCAATGGCTGTGGCTACACCAGCAATATTACCCGTACCTACGGTAGCAGAGAGTGCTGTGGACAGTGCCTGGAAATGAGTGACCTCACCCGGATCGGTTTTTTTATCATACTTGCCACTGATCAACTGAAAGGCATGTTTCAAACCTCGGAACTGGATAAAGCGTAACCTGATAGTGAGATAAACACCGGTTCCAACCAGTAAGACTATAGAGGGTATACCCCAGAAATAACCTGCCAGGGTTCCGGTCCAGTTTGTTAAATCAGTTAGAAAATTATCCATTATGTATCCTGTTCAGGTCTTTTGAGTGATATAGGATGAATGTTGTTATACAAACTATTAGCACAGTATTGAGAGTCAACAAATAAATTTCATATACATTCTATAATAAAGCCTATGTATCAGGTATTTCGACCCTTTATTGACAGTTTACGCGATTTACTACCCATCATTGTGGTGATTGGTTTTTTCCAGCTATTTGTTCTTCAGCAACCCATTCCTGATCTTGGCAATCTCCTGGTGGGTGTGTTTATGGTGGTTATCGGCCTGACTCTGTTTATCCGTGGCCTTGAGATGGGACTGTTTCCATTGGGTGAAAACATGGCCTATGCCTTTGCCCGTAAAGGAAGTGCATTATGGTTGTTTGCTTTTGCCTTTGCGCTGGGTTTTGGTACAACCATCGCTGAACCTGCTTTGATTGCGGTTGCCGCCAAGGCAGCCGAGATCGCGGCCAATGCCGCATTTATTGATAAGAGTGAAGAGGCCATGGACAGTTATGCCTTTGGTTTACGTTTAACCGTGGCATTATCAGTGGGTGTTGCCATCGTAGTAGGTGTCATGCGAATCATCCGCGGTTGGCCAATCCAGTATCTCATCATTGGTGGCTATCTTGGTGTTGTGGTGATGACCATGTTCGCACCTAAAGAAATTATTGGTATCGCATATGATTCTGGTGGGGTGACAACATCAACCATCACCGTCCCGCTGGTAACAGCACTAGGTGTTGGTCTCGCCTCCAGTATCAAGGGAAGAAATCCCATGACCGATGGCTTTGGCCTGATTGCCTTTGCCTCTTTGACGCCCATGATTTTTGTCATGGGCTATGGAATGCTGATATGACAGCATTTTTTATTCATCTATGGCAGGTAATGCTAGGGACGATTCTGGATGTCCTGCCCATCGTAATTATCATTTTCGGTTTTCAGGGGCTGGTTATCCGCAAACCAGTACCCAATATGCGCAAGGTACTGGTGGGTTTCACCTATGTATTGCTGGGGCTGGCCTTTTTTCTGGTCGGGCTGGAAGAAGCCCTGTTCCCCCTGGGTGACCTGATGGCAAAACAGTTGACCGATCCCTCCTTTATATATGCAGGGCGATCTGTGCCTGAGTTAATTCACTGGCAGGATTACAAATGGGTTTATCTGTTTGCGGCGGCCATAGGATTTGCGACAACGGTTGCTGAGCCCGCTCTGATTGCCGTAGCGATAAAGGCCCAGGATGTATCAGGTGGAACAATCAGTGTGTGGGGTTTACGGGTCGCGGTAGCAATTGGTGTTGGGGCTGGGATTGCACTGGGAACCTACCGTATCGTGACCGGAACCCCTTTGCATTACTATATTATTGCCGGTTATGTTTTGGTGATTATTCAGACCAGCTATGCACCGAAAAATATTATTGCCCTGGCCTATGATTCCGGTGGGGTAACCACATCAACGGTCACAGTGCCACTGGTTACGGCCCTGGGTCTGGGCCTGGCCAGTACCGTACCAGGACGTAGTGTCCTGATTGATGGCTTTGGTTTAATCGCGTTTGCCAGTTTATTTCCTATGCTTACAGTAATGGGTTATGCCCAACTGAGCCGCTGGCGGGCGTCACGAAATAATGTCCATGGTGACAACAAAGGAGGCTGAGCATGCACTTTAAATTAATAATTGCACTGATCGAGGATGACAAGACGGATGCTGTTATGACCGCAGCCAGGGAAGGTGGGGCCACGGGGGCCACGGTCATCAATCATGCTCGTGGTGAAGGTCTGAAACAGAGCAAGACCTTTTTTGGCCTGACCCTCGAAACGCAACGGGATATGTTGCTTTTCCTGGTTGAGGAACACCTGAGTCGCAAGATACTGGAAAAAATTGCCAGAGTGGGTGACTTTGAAAATAAACATGGTGCAGGTATCGCCTTTCAGATCGACGTAGAGGATGCAGTGGGTGTCGCCCAGCAGGTCAAGAGTCTGACAGATAAGGTGGAGGACGAATTATGAGTGATAAAAAAGTTGTACGTGTCAGGGAAGTGATGAAGCACAAATTTGACCTGGTGGATGGTATGACAACAGTCGAGGAAGTCCTGAGCAAAATGAAACATGTTGAAACCAAATGCGTCATTATCGACAAACGTCATGATGACGATGAGTATGGTATTTTATTGATTTCCGATATTGCCAAGGAGGTTCTGGCTAAAGATCGTGCCCCTGAGCGAGTCAATGTGTATGAAGTGATGTCCAAGCCAGTAATTTCTGTCGATGCCGAAATGGATATCCGTTACTGTGCAAGATTATTTGATAAGTTTGGCCTATCCCGTGCTCCAGTAGTTGAAAATGCCAAGGTGATTGGTGTGGTCAGTTTTACAGATATGGTATTACAGGGCATGGTCAATAAAACCTGAACTAGCAATGGCAAAGAAAAATACTAAGGCTTGCATTATTTCACCTAACCGTTTCCGTATGCGAAAACTGGTAGATGATACGTTTTATGACATCCTGCATTCAGGCAAAGGTGTTAGTCTGGTGATTTTCACCAGTCAGGGCTGTGCAAGTTGTCGGGCCTGGAAGGCTGTGCTTATGGATTACCTCAATATCAATCCCAGTCTCATAATCTATGAAGTCGATGCCCACGAGAGTATGGCCCTGGCCAATGAATATGAAATATTCCATCTACCTGCATTGTTCTTATTTAGTGATGGTGAGTTCCACAGTGAGTTAAATTGCGAAGCCAATACAGAACAGATTCATCAGGCTATTCGGCGAGCATTACAGGCCCCGGCGCAGGAGGCCCCCTGAAGTCCATGCAGATCGACCCAGATACCGGCTTATTGGACAATGCCCGTCATGTGCTCTCACCAAACTGTGATGATCGACCGGCCGATTCCACGATCGACCTGTTGGTAGTACATAACATCAGCTTGCCACCGAATGAGTTTGGTGGCCCTTATATTGAGCAATTATTCACCAATTGCCTCAATCCTGATGAACATGCCTATTTCAGGGATATTTGTCAGTTGAAAGTGGCTTCACACCTGTTAATTCGCCGAAATGGTGAGATTATTCAGTTTGTTCCCTTCCATAAACGGGCATGGCATGCTGGGGAGTCACGGTTCGAGGACAGGGAACGCTGCAATGATTTTTCCATTGGGATAGAGCTGGAGGGGGCGGATGATATCCCCTATGAAGATGTGCAATATGAAAAACTGGTTGAAATCAGCCAGCTCATTTTTAAAACTTACCCCGATATGAGTAAAGACAGGGTTGCAGGCCATAGTGAAATTGCACCCGGTCGAAAAACTGACCCTGGACCGGCTTTTGACTGGGAACGTTATCGCTCTCAACTGGCGAAAAGGGTATGATCTCCCGGCTTGCAAACAAACACTATAAATTGGAAACTAACTATCCATGAGTCTAATCAGCATCCTAATCAGTCTGGCCATTGAAAGTTACTGGGAAAAGGTCGATCAGTTACGTCGTTATGACTGGTTTGAAACCTACCGCAACTGGATGATGGAAAAACTGGAAGATCGGCCATTCTATGAAAGCCCATTTGGCGTGGTGCTGGTATTAGGGCCACTGGTGTTTGCTGTGTGGTTGATTGATGCCATGCTCGGCGGGGTATTTTCCCTATTCAGCTTTTTGTTCGGTATTGCTGTTTTGTTGTTTTGTCTTGGGCCTCGTACACTGTCCCGTGACGTGCAGGCATATGTAGATGCTGCTGAAACTGGGAATCATGAACTGGCAAAACAATATGCCATAGAGATACTGGGTCGTCCTGTGGATGAGCAACCCCAGGCCCTGGCCAGCGCTGTTAAAAATTCCATTTTAATCCACGCCAATGACCGAATTATTGCAATCCTGTTCTGGTTTGCTCTACTGGGCCCTATGGGAGCAGTATTATTCAGAGCTAGCACCCTGTTGAAAGAAGAAACAGTATTGGTGCCGGATAAGTTCAGCCATTCCGTACATGATCTGTTCTGGGTCATGAACTGGGTTCCAGCCCGACTCTGCATCATTGGTTATGCCCTGGCAGGGAATTTTATCGATACCATTAGCTACTGGCGTTCAGTGAATGATTTCTGGACCCGTGATAGTGATGACCTGCTGGTTACAAGCGGTAATGGTGCACTGCGCCAGGATGTGCGTATTGATGTCGCCGACGGTGAGAGCACATTGCTCATCAATACCGTCGCTCATGCCATCTCATTAATTAAAAGAACCATTATTGTCTTCCTTGCCCTATTAGCTGCAATGACCCTGGCAGGATGGATGATCTAAACGGCAGCTATTGCAATGATAGAGCTGATTCTTGGCGGCGCACGCTCAGGTAAGAGTGCATATGCACAACAGCAGGCTACGGCTAGTAAACAGAATGTTATCTACATCGCGACAGCAACCGGTGATGATCAAGAAATGCAGCTACGGATCCGACGTCATCAGCAGGAACGCCCCTCCCACTGGCAAGTAATAGAAGAACCCATTGCACTTGCCCAGACACTCAAAAACTATGCATCTACTGATACTTGTCTACTAGTCGATTGCCTGACCCTCTGGCTGAGTAACCTGTTAGGACTTGATGATGAAGACAGGCTGCAATTAGAAATAGCTCAATTGTATGATGTGGTGCAGGAGTTACCCGGGACAGTTTTATTGGTGAGTAATGAAACCGGTCTGGGGATTATCCCGATGGGGGAGCTAACACGTCGTTATTGTGATGAAGCAGGATTATTACATCAGAAACTGGCGGCATTATCTGACAGCGTTATATTTATGCTGGCGGGTCTACCTCAAAAAATAAAATGAATGATGAAGGAAAGTTAATGTCCCTAGACTGGATTAATCAAGCCGTTAAAAAACCTGATGAATCCTGCATGCAAAGCGCGAGTGATCAGCAGTTACAGTTGACCAAACCACCCGGTTCCCTTGGTCGCCTGGAAGAGATTGCGATTCGACTGGCAGGCTTGCAGGGTGGTAATGAACTCAAACTGGATAAAATATCCATAACCGTGTTTGCCGGTGATCATGGGGTGGCAGAAGAAAATGTCTCGGCCTTCCCGCAGGCAGTGACAACCGAAATGGTGAAAAATTTTGCCCGTGGTGGTGCAGCAATTTCGGTGATGGCAAAAGAACTGGGCGCAAGCCTGGAAGTTGTTGATACCGGAACCGTCATCCCTCCTGAAAGCATGCCTGGTGTTATAAGTGAGCGAATTGCGGCCGGT
Source organism: Gammaproteobacteria bacterium (assembly GCA_029881995.1). GTDB lineage: Bacteria > Pseudomonadota > Gammaproteobacteria > UBA6429 > Thiohalophilaceae > JAHEDB01. Next base: position 31,279 of record JAOULO010000015.1, on the reverse strand, counting down.
ACCGCCAGCATGGCCAGGCAAGCCGCCATGGATGAAGAGCAACTTGCCAAGGCACTTCAGTTAGGGAGAGATGCTGTTGAACGAGCCATTAAACAGAGTATGGATCTGTTCATTGGTGGCGATATGGGCATTGCCAATACCACGGCTGCCACGGCCATTGCCTGTTCTATTCTGAATAAGCCTGCCAGTGAACTAGTTGGACCTGGTACTGGGCTGGATGACGAAGGGGTCAGGCACAAGGCAAAGGTGATACAGGCGGCTCTGGAATTACATGAACATGAAATGAAATCACCAATAGATATTTTACGTTGTGTTGGCGGTTTTGAGATCGCCGCACTGTGTGGAGCCTATATCCACTGTGCACAGCGAGGTGTTCCATTTATTGTAGATGGGTTTATTGCCAGTAGTGCAGCCCTGATTGCCATTAACATACAAGCGGGTGTTAAGGACTGGTTGTTTATGTCCCATCGCTCAGCCGAGCCTGGGCATAAGCAGATGGTAGAAGCCATAGGTATACAACCCGTCCTGGATCTTGGTATGCGCCTGGGTGAAGGGAGTGGTGCGGCCGTTGCAGTACCCATATTACGCATGGCTGTCGTGACCCATACACAAATGGCCAGTTTTGCTGAAGCGGGGGTATCGGAGAAAATTGAATAATGGAGTTTCCTTCTACGCTTATTGATTTAATTCGTCATGGTGAACCCGTTGGCGGAACACGTTATCGTGGTCATACCGATGATCCACTGAGTGAGAAAGGCTGGTCCCAAATGCGCGCTTCTGTCGGTGAACACAAGCCTTGGGACAAAATAGTTTCATCCCCTTTACTCCGTTGTGCAGAGTTTGCCAGTGAAGTTTCCAAACGACATGGTATTCCCATGCAAACCGATGAGCGTTTCAAGGAGATCTATTTTGGGCCATGGGAAGGCAAGACACCGGATGAATTAATCGAAATGGATAAAGACTGTCTAAAGCGCTTCTGGTCAGACCCGGTAAATAACATGCCGGAAGGTGCAGAGACGATTAATGAATTTGAACAAAGGGTGCTGGCCGCTTGGGATGATCTGGCACAAGATTACAATGGTCAACATGTATTGCTTGTTGGTCACGGTGGAATGATGCGAGTGATCTTATCTCATGTACTGGGTATGCCAAGGGCGCATATGTTTCGCCTCTCCGTAAAGTATGCCGCGATTAGCCGTATTCGACTGGATGATTACGGTGGTAGTTTGATGCCTATTGTAAAATTTCATGCCGGGCAATTATAAATGTTCAAGGCCCTGCTTATTGCGCTTCAGTTTTTGACCCGTCTTCCTCTACCTAAAGGCATCCTTACTGACGGTGATTACACTGAAAAGCGACTGGGTCAGTCTGTTATTTTTTATCCTGTTGCGGGTCTTGTAATAGGTGCGCTGCTTTATCTTGTAGTTTATGTATGCCACCAATATCTACAGGTCTCTTCACCCTTAATCATTGCTGCACTGGTGCTGTTAATATGGGTGCTGCTTACCGGTGCCCTGCATCTCGATGGCCTGTCCGACAGTGCCGATGCCTGGGTGGGGGGATATGGTGATAAGGACAAAACCCTAGCGATCATGAAAGATCCCTATTGTGGGCCCGCAGGTGTTTCCATTATTGTGATTACTTTGATTCTAAAGTTTGCCCTATTAACGGTTATTTCTAAACCCGGTTCGACAGGTTTGATAGTCGTTCCGGTTATGGCCAGGTTATTTATTCTTTTTTTATTCATGACGACACCGTATGTCAGACCCAGTGGAATTGGTGCCATACAGGCCAGTGAGTTACCGCGTATGCTGGCATGGTTCACTATTCTCTTTTTTTCCATTGTTGGTATTTATGTGGTAGGGATTCAGCTTGTTTACTTGATATCTGCCTGTCTGGTGGTATTTTTTCTATTACGACAGTTGATGGTCAACCGACTTGGAGGAACGACCGGGGATACGGCTGGAGCCATGATTGAAATCCTGGAAGTCACGGCTTTACTTGTCCTTGGTGTTTTATTGAAATGAAATTTTTCATTCTTGTTACTTTATTATTTTCGATATCTGCCTGTGCCAGTCTAAGTGGCAAACCACCTCCCTTTGCCGATGTGCATCTGCATTTTAACTGGGATCAGGAGGAACTGGTTTCTGCAGAACAGGCCATAGAGATTCTTAAAAGGCACAATGTGGAACTGGCCGTGGTAACGGCTACTCCATCAAGTAATGCTGTTAAGTTACGTAAGGCAGGTGGTGATTGGGTGTTGCCAATCTATAGTCCTTATATTGATGTCAGGGCACGTTATGGCTGGTTTAATCGTCCAGATGTGCTGGTTCGTGCCAGGAAGGCACTGCAGTCTGGGGAGTATTTTGGTATAGGTGAAGTACATCTTGTCATTGGTCTGGGGCCGCGCAGGGACAACCGGGTTTTCACAGGCTTACTGGCACTGGCTGAGGAATTTAATCTCCCGTTTTTACTCCATACGGAGGCGGGCAGTTATAAGTATATGGAATCTGTCTGCCGAAAATACCCAAAGATACGTTTTCTATGGGCCCATGCGGGTGGCTTACTTGGGGCTGATCATAGCGATAAATTACTCGCTTCATGTAAGAATGTCTGGATCGAACTCTCAGCAAGGGATCCCCATCATTATGGTACCTTCCTGATAGGTGATAACCGGGTTTCAAAACCTTGGCTGAATGTTTTTAAAAAATATCCTGATCGATTTATGACTGGCACAGACCCAGTCTGGAAAGCCTCTGAGATACATCGTTGGGACAGGGCAGATGAAGGCTGGTTACATTTTGATGAGTTTATTCAGTTTCACCGTCACTGGATGTCCCAGTTGCCACCTGATATCGAAAGAAAGATTCGTCTGGAGAATGGTAAAAGATTCTGGCTAGGAAAATAAAATCTGACACATAAAAAATGATCCGGTACAGGCGTACCGGATCAAATTTAAAACAACGACAAGTTATATTGATGGAGTAAAGCTAAACTCAAAGGCGTCAGTCCAGTCATGTCCATTTGGATAAACACTTTCCAGGTTGATTGGGTTTGAGATTGCTTTGCTGCGCCAGTCCTGGGGTTCTGTACCCAGGTTATGCTCCAACTCATCAAAGTATTTATGTTGATCGAAGATGGCATTCAGTAACGGGTTACACTTATCATTGATCTTGGCACATTTTGAGTCAGTAAAATAATCACTACCCAGATTCAGCCCTGACTCACCGGCAATCAAGTCCAGTGATGGGTTAAAGGGGATCCAGCTACCATCAATTTCTGGCGTGGTACGTCCACCACGATATTCAGAATCAGTGACCAGCTTATATATCCAGTCTGATTGACCCTGTTTATCGAAGTAGTACTTATCATCGCGTGAGAACAGATAATTACCTAAATGGTTATCAATAATACCTCCACTTAGTTTCAAAGGTAGAGAGACATCCAGAAATTTAGCAATGGCTGCACCATCGCCAGATCGGTTGGATACAGTATAGAGCTGAACAACCGGGATCTCTTTTATGGATGCCACAGGCAGAAATTGTGCTTTCATTTCAATTAGGCCACGAGCGAGATATACGCTTTCCAGAGGGTTGGCGTTCATGTCCTTGACCAGGTGAATACGGAAACCTTCTGCCCATTTGTTCCCTCCATCAAAGCGCAGAAACATATCTACCGCTTTTTCATCGCTGGTGTAATTAAAATCCATTCGTAACATGATCGGATCTTCCAGTTTACGATTGCCAGGATTAATAGTCCGCGCATCAACAATGATACGACCTTGTAGAGTATCATCACCCGATTCATTCCATGAAATATAGAACTGGGGCTCATCTTCAGGAATGGGTGGGGTATCACGATAATAGCCATAATACATCTTAACGGTAGTTTGACTGTCAGAATCGTCCGTCACGCTGTAATGGGTTGGATCTTCCGGTTTATAGAATTCCGAGTCCCTGTTATTGTCTGTCTCATGAATAGCACCATCGTGGTCGACAAAATTGGAAACATCGATTAGCAGGTCTCCAATACAGCTCCAGGTTGCAATGGCTGAGACCAGCAATTTTGTCATCTGATAGCCATTACGAAAATGATCTTCCTTATCATCCACCAGATAGGCACAGGGTTGACCAACCGCATTGGCCGCTGATGAATAGGCCAGAGCATTAACACCAGATTGACCAACAAAGTTCTGTTGTGAACCCGTCAGACTAGGGGGTACGTCCATAGCGATATTGGGGGTGTTATCGGTCCTTGCGGACTTGTTGATATTTTCACCGGATCCACAGCCACTTAGAACCAGGATTATTGTGAAGAGACCCACCGATATTCGTCCAGTGAGTTGTACAGGTTTCGAATTACGCCACATGATATTATCTCCTATCTAATTGCATAACTGTTTGCAGTCACTGTTGGGATATCCATGACTGCATCTCGTTAAATAGAAGACCGGGTATTACTCGGAATTTGAAAGAAAGTTCTGATAATCCAGATTACTCTTTCTATACTTAGCAATAAGTTATAAATATATTGAAAATATAAATTATTTTTCAAATCTAATGCATTTTGTGGTCTAGTTATTGTGATGACATGAAAAAGTGGAGTTAGTCCATGCCTGGTAACGAGCAATATAGAAAGAAGAGCATAAGAGTCGTTTGCTTCGGCTTGGGCCTGCTTTCTATGTTTTTGATTCCTGCTTATGCCTGGTCTGACTCACTAGCACCACCTGAGGACCCCAGGCAGTCGATCACCTACTGGCGACAACATACACTCTCGGCTGAGGAAGATTCACTTACCGCTATGGCTCAGGGAGTCTTTCAGGTGTTATTGAGGGCATGGGATAATACTCGGCTGGAACCGGGATTACATGTGGTGAAATCATCCTCGGGCCCGTGGGCAGCCTCACTGGCTGATGGCAATATTCTTCTAAGTCGGGCAGCCATTGAAACTTGTTTAAAATATGGAAAGCATCGAGCAGAACATCTGCTGGCCTTTGTTCTGGCACACGAGCTGGCACATCAACGTTCAGATGATCTATGGCACCAACGATTTTTCAGGCTGATTGGTGAGCAGGGACAGGAAGTTAAAAGTTTCATGCTGGGCAATATAAAAAATGATAATAAGCTATGGCAGGACATTAGCCAGAAAGAAAACCAGGCCGATCACGACGGTCTGATTTTAATGGCCAGTGTGGGATATGATCCTTATCAAGTCCTGGATAAAAAAGATTTCTTTACTGCCTGGGTAGAAAATATCTGGCAGACATCCTGTAGTAAGAGTAAATCAAAAAAAGAGAAAAATAATGCCTGTCAGCAGGCAAGACATCGTGCTTTGCGGGCGCATGTACAACTGAAAGGGGTTGCTACACAATCGACATTGTATCAAATGGGACTTCAGGCTTTTATCGCTGGTCGATATGAGTTGGCGAGACGATATTTTACCGTTTATGGGCGTGATTTTACCAATCGGGCAGTACTTACGGCGATTGGTCAGACATATTTTACACAAGCCTTGAACAATTATCGTCAACTGGTTGAGGAATTCGGTTGGGCAAAACCAGTTTATTACTATCCAATCCTGATTGATGCCAGTGCATCCATGTCAGGTAATGATAGCACTCACGCTGTTTCTTCGAAGCGTACTGACTTAAGTTCAGCTGCAAGAAAGATCAAGAAAAAAATGCAGCAAAATATTCAGCAGAGCATTGAATATTTTGAAAAGGCAATCAAGCTGGAACCGAATAACCCAAAAACCTATTTGCTTCTCGCCTTCAGTTATTTGCTGGATCAGAATTCCTACATGGTAAGGGGCATTATTCAGGGTAAATATCTTTCCCTGTTTGGCCGGGATGCAGCCTCCGATATGATTCTGGCAATGACCAGCGGTTTAGAAGGAAATATTGATGCTACTGAAAAGGCCTTTGAGGCTTTGCTTGTCCGAACAAGTACTCTGCATGAGGTAAAAAGTATACCTGATGATATCCTGCTATACAGTGTCTATCACAATAGCGCGGCCTATGCGAGATACCTTGGTAAGTCAGAAAAGGCAAAAGAGTTGTGGCAAAAGCTGGCTATGTATGCGCGTGACAATGGGAAACCGGTGCTGTTCCAACTTGCTGTAAGTCATATTAATAAACAGACGCTGTCTAAAAAACTGGCAGGCCAGGCCCCGACTATTCATGGTGTACGGCTTGGTGATAAAGGCTTAAGAAGTCTTAATAGAAAAACTGAACAAAATGATAACTTATGGATAGAGGGGGATAAGTACCAGATTTATCGAACAGCCAACGGCGGTCACTTTATACTGGATATGAATAATCGCGTCATCAATGCCTGGCAGTATGCAGGCATAGCCAAAATGAACCAGGGGATTGTAATAGGTGACAAGTCAGAGCGTGCAATAAAAACATTAGGAACCCCCAACCGGCAGATTCACTTAATGTCTGGTGAATATCTTGCGTATGATACTTACGGAATCGCAATTCATATACTTCAAGACCGTATATCGGGCTGGTTTCTCTATCAACCTGAATAGGATGACTGGAATAGTTTATGACATCTGGTAAGAACAAATTACAGGTAGATGGATTATCTGCTGAATCAGAACAGTTCAAATTGGCTGAGTTGGCTGCAACTGGTGATAAAGGGGCTCGTGAAAAAGTTAATTCACTGGCTCATCCTGTTATCAGTTACCAGACAGGTCGGTTTTGTAAACGTTTTTGTAATGATAATCGATATCGTTATGTTTGTACCCTGACGAATACTGTTAAAAGGCCTGTACATGATGAAGTCCTTTGTGAATGGGGAAATGCCAGTTATGCCTGGATGCTGGACGACCTGACAAACGCTGGACGTCTGAGACAGTACTCAGGAAAGAATGGTGCCCGCCTGTATGACTATTTTTATTTTATTGCCAATTCACTGCCTTTTTATGAACGCTGGAAAGACTGGCGTTTTGGTCGAAAAGTACATGTGCCCACATATATAAGAGCATTGTTCCCTGAGGCAGCGAAGGTCTTCTATGGTTTGCGGGCCGGAGACAATATTGCGGCGATAGCACAAAAACTTTGCCGAAGTGAGAAAGATACAGAAATGATGTGTCACCAGATCATTATCACCCTGACACAGAGAAAGCGGCTGTACCTACTCGATCCACCTAATACCGTGTCTTTGTCCAGCACTCTGGACAATGAGCATGAACAGGGAGACAGCCCTGCGGTTGAACTTGATATTCCATATTTTGATGAGCTACCAGAAAAAATGGAGAGTCGGGAAAAACTGGCGGCTGCATGGCAGCAGTTAAGCCCTGTTGAGCAATATGTCGTTGAAGCGATGGTACTTGATAATCTGGATGCGTCAGATGTGCTTGGTGCATTAGAAAGACTTAATATTTCTATCAAGTCTGGTATTGAACCTAATAAGGTAAATCGCCAGCAACTTTATTATTTTTGTCGGAAAACACTGGCCAGACTGGCTGGTTTGATGAAATAGTTTTTAAATATCGGAAAATTTATTGTCATGTATTATATAAACCAGAAATGCAGGGTAAACATATGAACACGACACATCATCCGGATGCAGATCAGTTAAATAATTACATCTGTGATCCTGGCTCTAATGAATTCAGGCAGGTACGATTGCACTTGATGGAATGTATAGACTGCAGGGCGGAAGTCGACATGCTCATGAATCTGAAGTCAAATCTAGGTAGTATAAACATCCCATCTATCGATGCAGGTAATAAGCAGGCCCTGGATCTAGATATGCTTGACAGGCATCTTAATAGTGAATTGAATGCTACTGAGCAGCAGCAGCTGGAAGACATAATCAAAAAAGAGCCTCAGGCGATGAAATCAGCACTGCATTATGTCAGTCACCGTGTCAGTATGGATAAAGGTACTGTTGATACCAATTGGACTCAACCGCAACACTCAGGAAGTAGATTCTCTGATCTTTTTAAAAGCTGGTTTTCCGTAAAATGGCCTGTATGGATGAGTGTCCCGATAACGGCAATTGCAGCGAGTGTTTTTACTATTATGCTGGTTCCTCTGCCTGTTAATATGACCGGCTCACCTGCTGTTATCGCTTACCAGGACAATCCGGTCATACAATTCAAGAAAGAACAGACACTACCAGGTATTGGTTTTTTTTCCGGTGCAAATAAAACAGCACAACCCTACGGAAAATTGAAAGTGACTTTGCAGGGAGAAAACACAGCGTTATTACACTGGCCGGAAGTGGAAAATGCAGAAAGCTATACCATGCACCTCAAGATATATAAGCAGGGGCGTCAGATATCAGCAGGTAAACATACTACCTCAAAACCACAGGCAAAATTCACCAGGGTTCCAGGCGATACAGGCCATCGGTATGTATGGAATTTGAGCGGTAAGACAAGCAATGGACAGTTGTTCTCAGCAAAGGGTGGATTTATTATCGATAAACGCAATAACTGAGTGCAAATATGAAGTTCAAAGAACAAACTAAACTCCATAAGATACTGTTTTTAACGGTACTGGTCGTATTCTGCCTGGATTTTAAAATTAGCTATGCAGAATCTCGCGGTATCGGAATGAAGTCGATTAACAGTAAACCTGTATTGCCTATCGATACCGGGACGTATCGGGCCTTGATCATTGGTAACAATGATTACAGTGATGCAGGAGGGACATGGCCAAGTCTGAAGACAGCTGTTTCAGATGCCAGGGCTCTGAAACAGGTCCTGAAGGAGCAATACCATTTCACCGATGTAAAATTAATGGAAAATGCAAGCAGAAAGGATGTGTTGCTGGCATTACAGTCACTTTCACGACGGGTTCTTACGAATGATAGTGTGCTGGTTTATTATGCCGGACACGGTTATCTGGATGAAAATACCAATACCGGCTACTGGGTACCAACGGATGCAAAAGGTCATGACCATACAAGCTATCTAAGGAACTCGACTATTCGCGATGAACTTATGTTGATTTCATCCAGAGTAAGACATACCTTGCTTATATCTGATTCATGTTTTAGTGGCAGTTTACTTAGGAGTGGGGTTAGAGGAATACATTCAAATATTGGAACAGATCAGTATTATAAAAAAGTCGCCATGAAGAAGAGCGTACAAATCATGGCCGCAGGAGGGGTTGAGTATGTCGATGATGATTATAAATCATCCGGTCATTCTCCTTTCAGCTATTTTCTGCTCAATGAATTAAAAAGTAATGATCGTACTATGCTCAGTCTGAGTGAACTATCAACAAATGTTGAAAAGGCAGTAGCTAATAATGTTGACCAGGTGCCAGAAAGTGGTGTGCTGCATGGAGCAGGAGATGAACTGGGCGAATTTGTTTTTATCAAAGTAAAGGTAAAAGGTATACCCAAAGATAGAGTTAAGGTTATTGTCGAATCGGATATGGAAAGTAGTAGAAAGGTTATTGTTGAAGATGAGAAAGGTGATTCAAACTTCAAAACAGATATTCTACCCATACCAACACTATGAAGTATTCATGAAAATGTATAAATTATTTTATTTAACCGCTTTTTGTATCTTGTTTTTGTTATCGGTCGATAGCAGAGCAGAAACCAGTAGCGGACTTAGCTTCTCAGTGAAGGCCATGGGGGGAGGCTGGAAAGCCAAAAACTCCAGGGAAGGCGAAACACTTCAGTCTGACGAGGGTCGCCAGGTTGGGTTCAGTATTGCATATCTGTCAGGTAATTTTTATACCGGCCTGAATCTGCAGGGAGGCGAATATAAGTTTGAAAAAGAAGGGCCTTATCAGGTAACTGAGACAGGTACTGACACGGTTTCGAATGATACTATTAATCGCAGTGAAGTTGATCTTGTATTTGGCTATTACCTCACCCAGAGAATTTCCGTGTTTTTTGATATAAAAGGGACAACCAGTACCTGGCAGAGTAATAACTACCAGCAGGAGTACGGTGGTCTAGGGATCGGTATTGCAGGCTACTGGCCAGTCAGTTCTGACTGGAAAATTTATGGTTCTTTTGGTGTAATTCCTTCCGGAGAAGTCAAAACCAATGGTAAAAAGATTGGTAAAGGTAAAAGTTCTGGACTTGATATCGGAGCGTTATACTCACTGAGTGACAGCCATAGATTGATGTTTGGAATAAAAAGTTCAAGCTATGAATATGAGTTTGATAATGGTGGTTTCCAGAAACATGAGATCGGGGGCGTTTATGTTGGGTATAATTACGCCTTTAACTTAAACTGATTGGTTAAGAACGGATGTGCATCCAGACTGATCGTTCTATTAAATGTTATATCAGATTCATTTTTTTCTTTGTCTTAATATTGTTTCTTGGTGCTTCGAAGACGATTTTAGCCACACCCGCTAAAATCGAAATTGATATTACGACCCATATGGGAAATAGTACCGAGTTTCTGGATGGTGACGAGATTACTTTTCTACTTTCATTGAACCAGGATTGCCATATCCTGGTGATATACCAGAATGCCAGGAATGAGATTTATCAGTTGCTCCCGAACCGGAATCATTCTACAAGTTTCTTCAGAAAAGGGAGTTTTAGGCCCTTGCCTGCACCGGATGCTCCTTTTGTTTTTAAAGCCGAACCGCCTTTTGGTAAGGAGACAATATGGGTATTTGCTGCAGATGTGCCTCTACCAAAGCTGGATGGAGAAAATTTGAAGAGTGGTCTAAGGAAGCTGAAGCAGGGGATAGTATTACTCAGGAATAAAATCCATCTTCATCCGAAACAGGCTTACGGAGAAACAAGTCTGATATTGCGTACCCAACCCAGGAATTGAATCAGTAACTCTGGTTGAATTTCATATTGGGGATACGTGCCTTGGCCTGTTCATAGATGTGTTCATTAAGAATGTTTTCTTTCACCAGCCTTTCCAGGCGGGTGATCTCGTTAACCAGCATCTGGTGTTTATCTATTCGGGTACTCTGACTGGCGGCGATGATGCGGTTCTTCATTTCTTCGACAAATACTTTGCAATCCTCTTTATTGGGATTGTTATATAACAGACTGACCAGGGGTACACCGCAATAGCGGCTGCGGAATTCGATGACATTGGGTGAGCGGGACAGGAACATGACAAGTGAGCCCAGCGTCAATAATATAAAGATCAGAATGAAGGGAGCGAGACGACTCAGGACTTCGGTATGCTGGTGGTAATACAGGTAGGTTCCATAGGCGGCCGTGGCGATCATGAAATAAACGGTACTCATCAGCCAGTGCCAGGAGAAATAGCGGTGTCGAACTGGCCAGGGTTCCAGAATGCTCAGGTTGAGACTGTATTTTTTCTCACCAATGATGCCGCGCCGATTAACTTCGATAAACCGTTGATCATAAATGGTAAAAACCCGTTCCTCACCAGTTGCCTGGTTTTTCTGGAACAGGGCACGTTGGGTCGTCCGGCTGCCGTTATTTTCCTTGGTATTATTATTCATGGCTGGCACATCTTACCTCAGGGAGGGTAAAAATGACTAGCTGATGGGGCAAAAGGCCTAAAATTAGTAGAAAAAAATTCCCAAGGTGTGACACTTTTGTGAATTTTTACATCTAAGGTATATAAGTAGTCTGTAGTAGGCAGGGGCGTGACAATGTATCGAATACTGGTAATTGAAGACAATGTGGATATGGCAGAGCTGGTGGCCATGCATCTGCGGGATATTGATGTGGACCCCGTTGTTTGCCATGACGGTATTCAGGGCCTGAACCTGGCCGAGAAAGAGCGGTTCGATTTATTGATTCTGGATTTAATGTTGCCCGGTAAGGACGGGATCGAGATTTGTCAGCAACTCCGTAAACAGAATAACTATACCCCTATCCTTATGCTGACGGCCAAATCCTCCGAACTTGACAGGGTGCTGGGGCTGGAAATTGGTGCCGATGATTATCTCACCAAGCCTTTTAGCGTTCGTGAACTGATTGCCAGGGTCAAGGCCATTCTAAGACGGATGGATGCGATGTCGGGTAATGGTGCCAGTTCTCAAACCGATATTCAGCGACTCAGTTTTGGTGAACTGGAGATCGACAGTGATATGCGCAAGGTGTCCCTGGCTGGTGAGGATATCGTACTGACAGCTAAAGAGTTCGATTTACTTTGGCATTTTGCCAAAAACCCGGGGCGGGTATTCAGTCGTTTACAATTACTGGATACCATCTGGGGTTATGGTCATGATGGTTATGAGCATACGGTCAACTCCCATATCAATCGCCTGCGCTCCAAGATAGAAAAAGATCCGTCACAACCTGAATATGTACTGACAGTCTGGGGAGTCGGTTACAAATTTGCCGATGCACAGGCCCAGAGGGCCACCGCGTAATGGTTCGTACTCTATACAGTAAGCTGGCTATCGCCCTGTTTGGACTGGTCTGTCTGATTGGCCTGTTATTTTTTCTGCTGGTACGTTATTCAACCGAGATGTATCAACAGGAAGTTAACCAGAAACTCAATGCTACCCTGGCTGATAATATCGTCAAGCAGGAGCAGCTGTTCAGTAATGGCAAGATCAACAAAACGGCCCTCAAGCAGGTATTTCACATGCTCATGGTGGTCAATCCCAGTATTGAAGTTTATTTACTGGATAAACAGGGCAAGATCCTCGATTACTCTGCACCGCCGGAAAAAATCAAACGGACTTCAGTTGATTTGAAACCGATTCAAACTTTCCTGTCTGGTAAAAAGAATTTTCCAATAATGGGTGATGACCCTCGCGATCTGAATAAGCACAAGATATTTTCTGTCACCTCTTTAATCAAAGAAGGTGACCTTGAATGCTATCTATATATTATCCTGGCAGGGGAAGATGTCGATAGTATCAGCAGTATGCTGGCCGGAAGTTATATTGCTCGCTTTACTATCGGTGGTGTGGTTGCCAGTCTTGCGGTTGCCCTGCTGGCCGGCTGGTTGATTTTCTTCCTGCTTACACGCCGACTGAGTCGCCTTTCCAATGCGATTAATACCTATGCTCGTGATGAGCCTGCAACTGATCTTCGACAACGTTATCCTGTAAAACAGCAACAGGCCGATGAAATCGATCAACTGGGCCAGAACTTCAATATCATGGCTGATCGAATCGATGCCCAGTTACATGAGCTTAAAAATAATGATTCTCAGCGACGTGAACTCATCGCCAATGTGTCACACGATCTACGCACACCGCTGGCCACACTCCATGCCTACCTGGAAACTTTGATCCTAAAGGGTGGAGATATATCAGCGGAGGAACGATCACGCTATTTACAAATCGCAGCCAGTCATAGTCAGCGCTTAAATCTCCTGGTCGATGAGTTGTTTGAACTGTCCAAGCTGGAATCCTGCGAGACACTGTTAAATATTGAGCCTTTCTCTCTGGCTGAGCTGGTACAGGATGTCGTGCAGAAGTTCCGCTTACAGGCAGATGGAAAAGATATTGAATTAAAAACCGAGTTTGGAAGAAACCTGGCCTTTGCCTATGGTGACATAGGACTTATCCAGCGAGTGCTGGAGAATTTACTGGAAAATGCGATGCGCTACACGCCCGCAGGTGGCTGTATTAATGTCAGCCTGGTGAATGATTCAAAACAGATCCAGGTCAAAGTAGCAGACACCGGTTGTGGTATTCCAGCTGAAGAATTACCACATATCTTCGACCGATTTTATCGCCTGGAAAAAAGTCGCAAGGGTGAGGGTGATAATGCCGGGCTTGGACTGGCCATTGTGAAACGTATTGTAGAACTCCACGGTAGTATTATTGAAGCCACCAGTGAAATAAATCGAGGTACTATTTTTCAGTTTTATCTGCCTGTCAGGCAATCAAATACAGTGCCGGGTTTTCACTCGCGTGATGAAAACGTGACCATTATGTGACTGGCTTGTGAACTCCATTGCGTAGTCTGAGGATGCGACAAATAAAAACTCAGCTAAACAAGGAGAACACAATGAAAAAACAACTGTTAAGTATGTTGGTACTGTCACTCGGCCTCGGCGCTTTTTCAACACAGAGCTATGCAAGTGATAAAGGATATTACAAAATCACAGTAACAAATTTAACCAGAGGTTCTTTGTTAACACCAGCACTTGCGGTGAGTCACGATAAAGGGGTGAAGATTTTCGAAGAGGGCGAGCCAGCCAGTGATGCACTCGCTCAACTGGCTGAAGGCGGAAATACAGCACCTTTACACGATATGTTATTTGCCAGTGGTAAGGCGAAAGACGCTGCCAATTCAGGTCCCATCCTGCCAGGTAAAAGTGTCACCATGATGGTGAAGACCGATGATGATGCGGAACAGGTTACTCTGGTTTCAATGGTCTTACCTACCAATGATGGTTTTATTGCCTTAAATGGTGTGCGTGGTGCCAAAAAAGGTAAGGCGCGTGTTTATTACCTGCCAGCCTATGATGCAGGCAGTGAAGTGAATGATGAACACTGCACCAGTATTCCTGGCCCTCATTGTGGTGGTGAACCCTATAATGCTGCCAATGGTGAAGGTTATGTGCATATTCATGCGGGTATCCATGGCACTGGTGATCTGGTAGCTGCGGACACTGACTGGCGTAATCCGGTTGCTAAAGTTGTTATTGAAAAAGTGAAGTAAGGAAAAACAGGGCATCAGTGAATAACTGATGCCCTGATTTAAAGACATGATGACAAAACGATTTATATTTTTACTGCTTGGCTTACTAACGGCTGGTTTATTTATCAATAGCCTGAGCTTTGCTATCCCTCCCAGAAATATGCAGCAACCTGCACCGGATATAACTGGTAAAACCTGGCTCAATTCTAAACCCCTGTCTCTTTCCAGACTAAAAGGTAAGGTGGTCATGGTCGAATTCTGGACCTATGGTTGCTATAACTGTGTCAATGTGGAGCCCTATATTAAATCCTGGTATGACCGATATAAGGAGAAGGGCTTCGTGGTAGTAGGTGTACATTCTCCTGAGTTTGACCACGAACGCAAACTGGATAATGTAAAGAACTATATCAAACGCAAACAGATTTCATATCCCGTCGTGATTGATAATGATTTTGCAATCTGGCGGCGTTATAAAAACCGCTACTGGCCAGCCATGTATCTAATCGATCGACAGGGCCAGATACGTTACCTCCAGATTGGAGAGGGACGTTATCAACAAACAGAATCCATGATACAGACATTACTTCAGGAATAAGCAATAGGTGAAATATGCTGATTAAAAAGCCGGGTGACATCAAGCCATCAGAGATTACCGATGAAAGTGTATATATGCGACGCCGGGAATTTATGCAGACCACGGCAGGTCTGGCATTACTACCTTTTGTGAAAACAGCCTCGGCTAAAACTGAAGCGGCATTAAAACATGTCAAGAACAAAAAGTTTTCGACGGATGAGAAACTGACAGATCATGCATCGATTACCAGTTATAACAACTTCTATGAATTTGGCACTGACAAAACTTCACCAGCCAAATACGCCGATCGACTGACCACCTCTCCCTGGTCGATCACCATTGATGGTGAGGTGGCAAAACCCGGTAAATATAATCTGGAAGATATTTTAAAACCCCATAGCCTGGAAGAACGTATTTATCGTCTGCGTTGTGTGGAGCGTTGGTCTATGGTGGTACCCTGGATTGGTTTTTCACTGGCTGATTTGATCAAACGCTTTGAACCCACATCTAAGGCAAGGTATGTTCAGTTCACAACCCTGTATCGTCCTTCGGAGATGCCTGGTCAAAAACGTTCAGTACTGGAATGGCCCTATGTGGAAGGTCTGCGCATCGATGAAGCCATGAATCCACTGACATTTCTCGCCGTGGGCCTGTATGGCAAAGTCATGCCTAAACAAAATGGAGCGCCTATTCGACTGGTGGTGCCGTGGAAGTACGGGTATAAAAGTATAAAATCGATAGTCCGGATCAGTTTTGTTCAGAACGAACCACCGACCAGCTGGAATCTCTCTGCGCCTAATGAGTATGGTTTTTTCTCTAACGTCAATCCTGAGGTGGATCATCCTCGCTGGAGCCAGCGCAAGGAACGCAGAATAGGTGAATTTCTACGTCGTGATACACAGATGTTTAATGGTTATGGCGAGCAGGTCGCGAGCATGTATCGTGGTATGGATTTACGCAAATACTACTAGGTATTGTTTAAATTACATTAGATATCATTTCGTCAGACAACCGAAATTTATTAATTCCTGTTCTATCCTTTTTGCATGAGTATTAATTTTAATTACTGGCAGGCTCGTATTGGCAAACCCCTGATCTTTGCTCTGTGCCTGTTACCGTTTCTACTTCTGAGCTTTCGCTTATTGAATAATCAACTTGGTGCCAATCCTATCGAGGTCTTTACTCGCAGCAACGGCGAGTGGGGACTCCGTTTCCTGCTTATTACCCTGTCGATTACACCGTTAAAAAATATACTTAAGCAATCCTGGCCCATGCAATATCGACGTATGCTGGGGCTGTTTGCTTTTTTTTATGTGTTTATTCATTTGAGTAGTTACCTGGTACTGGATCAGTTTTTTGACTGGCAGGAAATCTGGGCCGATATTATCAAGCGACCTTATATAACGATAGGTATGAGTGCGTTTGTCCTACTGATCCCTCTGGCAGTCACTTCCAACCGGTACATGATGAAGCGTCTTGGTCGAAACTGGTTACGCTTACACAAACTGGTTTACCTCATTGCGATTCTCGCGGTTGTACATTTCTTTCTCCTGGTCAAGGCAGACTTCTATTGGCCTACAGTTTATGCGGTATTGTTGGGTCTGCTATTTACTTTCAGACTTCGTAAATACTGCAGCTTGCCACTAGGCAAATAACAGGAAACCCTGCCTTACTATTTGATTTTTATTAATAATATCAATGTGCAACAGGTAAAACCCAATTCACTGCAAATCGCAATAAAATAAAAATTTTTCGTGGAAAGTTTTAGATCGGACTGTCCCTATGGCATAATCCAAAAAGCATTTTTGACGTGCCAGATGAAAACAATAATTTAGTTCTGTTTCGATTTGGTTCGCATTTATTTAATTATAATTACTTTGAAGTTTTTTAGGAGGAGTTGAATGTCTGTCAACCGCCGTGAATTTATGCAATTAATGGGTGTGGCCGCTGCCGGTGGTATGCTGCCAGGCTGTGATAATAAAAATGGCAAGGGCAAGGTATCAGCCAAGAGCCCTGAGAAGATCTACGATATTCCTCAATTCGGAAATGTTGGCCTGATGCACATGACGGACTGTCATGCACAACTAAACCCAATTTATTTCCGTGAACCCAATGTCAACCTGGGTGTGGGTGGTGCCTACGGTAAGTCACCCCATATTGTTGGCGATAAACTGTTAGACCATTTTGGTGTGGCCAAAAACAGTATCGAGGCCCATGCCTTTTCCTATATCGATTTTACCGAAGCCGCCAAGACTTATGGCAAGGTAGGTGGCTTTGCTCACCTGCGGACCCTGGTGAAGAAACTGCGAGCCGATCATGGCGCAGACAAGACACTCTTATTAGATGGTGGTGATACCTGGCAGGGTTCTGGTACTGCCTACTGGACACGAGGTCGCGACATGGTCGGTGCCTGTAATCGTCTGGGTGTTGATGTGATGACCGGTCACTGGGAATTCACTTATCTTGATGAAGAAGTCATCAAGAACGTTAAAGAATTCAAGGGTGATTTTGTTTGCCAAAACGTCTTCGTTAAAGATGATGCTGCTTTTGATTATCGCTTCGCAGAATTTGAAGGCTTTAATGAAAATACACAACGTGCCTTCAAACCATACACTATCAAAAAAATGGGCGATGTCCGCGTTGCAGTGATTGGTCAGGCCTTCCCTTATACACCAATCGCTAATCCATCGCGTTTTATCCCAGACTGGACCTTCGGTATTCGCGACAGTGAAATGCAGAAGATTGTTGACCAGGTACGTGAAACAGAAAAACCGGATGTTGTGGTTGTTATTTCACATAACGGTATGGACGTGGATCTGAAAATGGCCTCACGTGTTAGCGGTATCGACGCCATCTTCGGTGGTCATACTCATGATGGTATGCCTGCTCCAACGGTTGTAAAGAACAAGGGTGGTCAGACACTGGTCACCAATGCCGGTTCCAATGGTAAGTTCCTTGGTTTTATGCAGTTCGACGTACGCAACGGCAAGGTACAGGACTGGCGTTATACACTGATTCCAGTTTTCTCCAACCTGTTGGAAGCCGACAAGGAAATGACGTCTTACATTGAAGATGTTCGTAAGCCTTACATCAAAACACTGACCGAAGAGCTGGCCGTTGCAGAGGGGCTGCTCTATCGCCGTGGTAACTTCAATGGAACTTTCGATCAGATTATCTGTGATGCCCTGCGTGTCGTAGGCGGTGCTCAGATTTCCCTGTCACCTGGTTTCCGTTGGGGAACTTCGGTTCTACCAGGCCAGACCATTACCATGGACAACGTAATGGATCAGACCTGTATGACCTATCCTGAAACCTATGTTCGTGAAATGTCAGGTCAGACCATCAAGGATATTCTTGAAGATGTGGCCGATAACCTGTTTAACCACGATCCTTATTATCAGCAGGGTGGTGACATGGTGCGTCTTGGTGGCATGGACTACAGCATTGATGTCAATGGCAAGAGCATGAACCGTATCAGCGACATGACCCTTGATGATGGCACCAAGATTGATCCTAGCAAGAAATACACTGTATCTGGTTGGGCAACCGTTGGTTCCAAGGCTCCAGGTAAACCTGTCTGGGAAGTGGTTGCTGAATATCTTCGTGATGAAAAGGTCGCCAAGATCAAGAAGATGAACACACCCAAGATTAAGGGCGCTAAAGGGAATCCTGGTATTAAAGAATACTTGGGTGAACTTGCCTAAAAAGCCTTTAAGCTACAAACAAAGGGAGGCAATGCCTCCCTTTTTTATTGGCTGTCGTTATTTTGGCGTGTCCGTTTCAGGCCAGCCAGAGGTATGTTGCTGGATAATTTGTTTTAGCATTTGTGCATGACTTGTATCAGCATTTAATGCTGGTATATAACTGTATTCTTTCCCGCCCGCATTTAAAAACACATCCCGATTTTCCACGGCGATTTCTTCCAGGGTTTCCAGACAGTCTACTGAAAAGCCGGGGCAGATCACCTGTACGTGTTTAATACCCTGTTCACCCCATTGCTTGAGTGTGTGATCGGTATAGGGTTGCAGCCATTCTTCACGACCAAAGCGCGATTGAAAACACAGTTGCCACTGGTCTTCGGCAAGTTGCAGGTTTTCAGCAACAAGGCGTGCGGTCCTGGAACATTCACAGAAATAGGGATCGCCCAGGTCGAGGTTCTTTTTCGGCAGGCCATGAAAGGAAAACAGCAGCTTGTCGGCCTGACCATGATTTTGCCAGTGCTGGCGAACACTGTCGGCGACAGCCTGGATATAGGCGGGATGATCATGGTAATGATTGATCATGCGAATCTCGGGCATCCAGCGCCATTTTTGCAATATCTTGCTGACCGCGTCGAAGGTAGTGGCCGTGGTGGTGGCCGAATACTGGGGATAGAGCGGGAAAATCAAAATGCGTCTGGCCCCGGCCTGTTGTAGGGCATTGAGACCAGCTTCAATGGAGGGTTTGCCATAGCGCATGGCCAGCTCTACTCGCACCGGTCCCGGAAAGTCATGACAGGCCTGTTGCAAGGCCTTGTGTAAGTCCTCACTTATATATAAGAGCGGTGAACCCCGTTCATGCCAGATTGACCGGTAGGCTTTGGCGGCCCTGGGAGGGCGAATCCGCAGGATGATACCGTGCAGGGCAAGCATCCACAGCCAGCGTGGCATTTCCACCACGCGGGGGTCTGACAGAAACTCGGCCAGATAGCGTCTTACTGCACTGGTGGTGGGCGCATCCGGTGTCCCCAGATTGGTGATCAAAATGCCGGTACAGGCAGGGTCATCATGAGAAAAAACGGGTGGACTCTGGTATCTTGTCATGCTGGCTATTATTCATGTTGGAGAATGGGATGGCAATTCTTTATTCACAGATGAGGTCAACTGGCGGTGATAGGGCTCGGACAAAACTCTAACTGTTTCTCAGGACGCTGGCTGGCAACTCCGCCCCTGTATTTTTTTAAACAGGACACGGCAACCAAGAAAAAGTCAGCACCTGAAGGTAAAAGCTCGGCCGTACTCGATCACGGCAAGGCGGTACGCTGTGCCTACTGCAAAACCGTCATCACTTATCAGGGCAATGCCGAATCCATGGCCGGTAAGCATGTCCACCATTTTACAAACCCCGGTGGTTTTGAATTTACTATTGGCTGTTATCGAAAGGCCTGGTGCAGGATTGTTGGTGTCCCCACACTGGAATGGAGCTGGTTCAATGGCCATAGTTGGCAATATGCCCTCTGCAATCAATGTCAGGAACATCTTGGCTGGTTCTTCCAAAACACCCAGGATAAAACTTCTTTTTATGGTCTTATTCTGGATCGCCTGATCATTGAAGATGGCAGTAATACATAAGAACAAAGAACTGTGAAGTAATTGAATTTCTGCTGTGATTATAATCACGCAGCCATACCTGGTATCTGGTTAAGCTTGCATGCTCTATCGGTGTGTTACCAACAATCCATTATGGGAGAACAAACATGTACAGACGATTCGGAATCCTGAGCCTGATGTTGATGGCATCAAGTTCAATATTAGCAGAACAGGCCAGCCTTGAACCACTGGGTCCTCCAGACGGCAGCACTGAAATTACTGCGACCACAACAGAAAGTATTAAGCCTGCCACACAGGCTGTTGAGCAGGCCGGTTTTTCCAAAGGTAGCGTATTTCGTTCAGCCTTCACCTCAGCCGTGGAAAATCGTGAACCCACAGACAGCCTGGAAGCCGTCAGTGGAGAACAGAACCAGCTATATTTTTTCACCGAGCTGCGTGACATGTCCGGCCAGACTGCCAGGCACCGTTGGGAATATGCTGGCAAGGTCATGGCAGAAGTGGAATTTAATGTCAAAGGACCACGCTGGCGTGTCTGGTCCAGTAAAAGTTTTGTACCTGGCTGGGCTGGTAACTGGAAGGTCTCAGTCGTTAATGGTGCCGGTGATGTGATCACTGAGAAAAACTTTACCTATGAAACGGCAAGTGCGGCTCAATCGACTGGGCAGATATCAGAGCCTGTAATAAGTCAAAATCCTCAATAACGTTAACCTAAAGCGAAGCAGTGCACCTGCTTCGCTTTAGTTATTGTATACCCTTCATTTTGAGGTACGAATAACCCGGTAGTTTTTATTCTGAACTGGACGGGCATTATTACCAAATAAGTCAGAAAATACTTTTAACTGATCTCTGGAAACGGGCGTTGAATTTCGCATAACAATCCAGGTGACCTCCTCTGTGCAAGGTGGTGTCGTTAACGATCCCATATATTGATAATATGCACGATTACTGGGAATCAGGCTTTTGACATTTATCCATTTAGCTGATTTTTTACTGATTTTCTTTTTTGAACCAGGTTTTCGTGGAATTTTTTTCCAGAGCTGGCGAATGGTTTTATTTTCGAAACAACCGTCCATTAATACCGCAACAACAGCGATTTTGCCATCCCTGGCCTTATGAACAAAATGCACGGCCATATCGGCAGGCTTACCATCAATTAAATGCTCTGAAGGGGTGTGAAAATGAAATTGTTTTAACCAGTATAATTTTCCATCCAGTTTAATACTGCTTCCATTAAGCATGTTGACCTGAACAGTGTGTCCGCTATTCACAATATTGTAAGGCCTGCTGTTGTATTTAAACTGAATTTTCCCCAGCTTCACCTGCTGAGTCTCAGTTATATCAACGGGAGATTGGCGACTACCTTTCTTACATAGATGAAAATCAGGACTGAGATCTCCCCAGTTTTCTGGTCCTATTTCATCACCATAACCCCAGGTAGTTTTTGTGTGGTCTATTGCGCGGTTAGATTTTTGTACTGATTTTTCGGAGGCACGCTCAGCCTTCGATTCATCATATCGGCCGTGATCCTCAGCGATGCTATCGATGGATTGTTTGTCATTCCCAATGGAAGTACAGCCTGTAATCACAAGCTGGAAAAGAACTAATAAAATAACGTATATATATATCTTCATGGAAATCCCTTTTCTTCCGGAGCAGTAATTCTTAAGGCGGACAAAAGACCGCAAATCTTTAGTATTTGTCCTTAGCGGATTTGATAATTGATTAAGTCAGTGTTTGCTGCTGCTCTTCGAGAAGAGCAATACCCACCACTTTTAAAGAATTTAGTGATATAGCCGCAAACAGTATTAGAGGTCTTATATCTGAGTGTTTCAATCGGGCATACTTGATTTAGGGGTATAAAAAATGAGTCAAATTGATCCAGATCAATTAACACCTTAAATAAACTAATGAAATAGTTTGTTGTGCAGATAAATAGGGGACCGATAAAAACAGGAAGATTCTAATGGCATGTAGCCATTTAAATAATGGAGTAAGTACTATGAATAAATTGATTTTTGTAATAGCAAGTTGCTTCGCCCTGCTTACAAACATCAATATTGCTACTGCAACAGAGAATGTCCAGGTAGGTGGATTTGTTCGGGCCGCTGGTGCAGTAAGCGATAATGAAAGTAAATACATGGAAAGGGTCGATAATAAAGGAGATTTTGGATATACCCATTTTGGTATGACAGTCTCTGCAGATATCGATGACCGATGGTCAGCAGCGGGCCAGATTTTTGGTACCGGTGCTGAAGAAAATTATGCCATGGTTGTTGATTGGGCGTATGTGACATTCCGCGCCTATGAGGAAGTTACCTGGAATATGGGTAAAATGAAGTACCCTAATCTGATTGTTTCTGAATACTACGATATTGGCCTGGCCTATCCATGGATATCTCCCCCTGAAGAGGTGTACCGAATTGAAGTTCTAGGGCCTAGCCTTTCTTATGAAGCCTTTTCGGGCGCAAAAATAAATTATCAGAATGCCTTTGGTGATATTGAAGTTCTGGCCAGCCTGTATGGGGGCGGTACCGCTCTGGAAAAAGAGAAAATGACCAACATGGGGGGAGCTGTTCTGAGTATGGGAACCGACTCCTTTAAAGTACGTGCAGCTTACAACCAGAGTAGATTGATTGTCTTACCTGGTTCTGAAAGAGAATCGGAACTAAGTGATAAAACACAATCTGTTGCATCGTTTGGGTTAAATTTTGATATTGCCGGAATTGTCGGTTATTACGAGTATGCCAAAGGTGAAGTCGAAGATGTTGACGAAGTTACTACTGAGGCCTCGTATTTCACGCTAGGTTATCGCTTCGGTGGGTTTATGCCCCATGTCACAGTGGCAGAGTTTGAGACCGAGAATAAACTGGGGCAGGAATCCATAGCTTATGGAATTAAATACCTCATGAGCCCCTCTGCCTCATTTAAAATGGAATACAAGTTGATAAAACCGGTTGAACGAAAAGATTCTGAACCGACTGAAAATCCTGCAGGTCATTTTGAAGAAGTCCCGGATGAGAAAGAAGTCGCTATATTCAAGATAGCT
This sequence comes from Gammaproteobacteria bacterium, assembly GCA_029881995.1. Taxonomy (GTDB): domain Bacteria; phylum Pseudomonadota; class Gammaproteobacteria; order UBA6429; family Thiohalophilaceae; genus JAHEDB01. The sequence goes on along the minus strand of JAOULO010000015.1, from coordinate 7,813 downwards.
GTTGATGTGGTTTTCTAGGAGGCTATCATGAACATATTTCTTAATTCAAAGAATCTAAAAATTGTACTAGTTGCTGCTTCACTACTAGTTATAGAAAACACATATGCCAGCGGTGTATCCGTGATTGTCAATAAATCATACCGAGGTGGCTCTGTTCCCATGTCGGACATCAAAAGGATATATCTTGGCAAAAAACGATCCTTACCTGGAGGATATACAGTACGCCCTGTCGATCAGCAAACTAATAGCCCTGCTTATAGGACTTTCTATCGTAAAGTAGTTAGTAAGTCAGCATCACAGCTTAAGTCATACTGGTCAAAAATGATTTTTTCAGGTAAAGGGAGACCTCCAAAGACAGTTGGATCTGATAATCAAATTAAAGACTGGGTAAGAAATAATCCTGGTGCAATTGGATATGTTAGTAGTTCGGCTGTTGACTCAACTGTAAAAGTTATATTGAGTATCAGATGATTTTGCAGCTATAAATTAAGCTTGCATTTACTGTTTCTGGATATGTGATGAAAAAGATAAAGCTGAACTCATTTTTCACCATATCAATTCGGTTGAAAATATTATCAATAGCAGTAATTGGTGTTATTGGATTTTCAATATTCTTTATCAATACCTATGTTGTTTCCAAGCAAAATCATACACGCCTTTCCAGTGTGAGAGATATATTTTTTCCTATTCTGGAGTCCTCAGACGCCAACCTGGTGCGTTTAGACAAGATAAAGGAGCAGTTACAATCAGCTGTAAGTTCCGGTGAAAAGGAGATGGTTGATGAAACTGATAAACTGGCAAATAAAATTCAAGCGTCATTTGATAAAATTTTAACAGTGGCGCCCGATGAGTCAGAATCAGTAAATAATCTTAAAAATAGTTTCATTGATTACTATCAGTCAGCAAAAGCACTTAGCACCGGAATGATATCTGAATCAATTCCACCAGAAGAGTTAACAGAAAAAATTGATGGAATGAGTAGTAAATTATTAAAATTCCAGACATCCCTAAAAGAATACCGAGAAAACAGCTACAAGACGTTTACTGATAGTATTGACCAGGCCAACCTCGCAGCAGAACGGACAATAATGTTAGGTATTGTGGTCGGTGGTATTGCCGTCCTTTTACTGGTTTCGATGGCATTAATTATTTCCGGACTCATCTCCAGAAATATTGGAAACATTGTTGACTCATTAAGAGATATAGCAAAAGGTGGAGGAGACCTGACAAACAGGTTACATGTTAATAGTAAAGATGAAATAGGTGAGCTGGTAAATGCCTTTAATGCATTCATGGAGAATCTACAAACAATAATTGTTGATGTAAGAGAATCAACAGATTCCGTTGCCGTCTCCTCAAGAAGCCTTTCAGTTATCGCTGATGTTAATAAGCAATCTGCTAGTCAACAACTTAGTGAGACAGATCAGGTTGCCACGGCTGTTAATCAGATGTCATCAGCTGTTCAGGAGGTGGCCAAGCTGACAAGGTCGGCATCTGAATCAGCGACCGAGGCTGATAGAATATCTTCTGAAGGAAGTCAAACTGTAGCAGAAGCAATTAATACTATTAATGACTTATCAAGAGAAGTTATCCATTCGGCTTCTGTTATTCAGGATTTAGAAACTGATAGTACGAGAATTGGAACTGTTCTTGACGTAATCAAAGATATAGCTGAACAGACAAATCTACTGGCCTTGAACGCAGCAATAGAAGCAGCAAGGGCAGGTGAGCAGGGTAGAGGTTTTGCTGTGGTAGCAGATGAAGTTCGTAGCCTGGCAAGTAGGACACAAAAGTCAACAACAGAAATACAGGAGATGATTGAACAACTTCAGGAACGTGCCAGGCAGGCAGTTGATGTGATGGAAAGAAGTAGTGCCAAGGCAAATGACAGCGTAGAACATGCAAAACAGACAGGTGAAACACTTGAAAGGATAACCAAATCGGTTAGCCTTATCAATGAAATGAATATTCAAATTGCATCTGCAGCAGATGAGCAAAGTTCTGTTGCTGAAAATATTAATATGACAGTTAGCAAAATATCCAAACATGCCCATGATACAGCTGGTGGAGCTGAGGAAACCGCAAAAGCGGGGACGAATCTTAATGAAACATCTGCGAAACTACAAAAGATTGTAGATAGTTTTAAATTATAAGAGAAACATCCATGTTTCAACTTAAATCGAGTTATTATTACTTCTTGATTCCTTCCACCGACAAAAACATTTCCACAGAGCGCGATGCAGGGCCAAGATTGTAATTGATGCCATAGTCCGCCAGCTTCAGCTTGACTGAACCTTCAAAACCGGCACGGTAACCGCCCCAGGGATCCTTACCTTCACCAATGTGCTTAATGTTAATGCTGATAGCTTTGGTAACACCGTGCAGGGTCAGCTTACCTTTTAAGACACCTTTATTTTTTCCCTTGGGTGTATAAGAGGTACTGACAAACTTCGCAGTTGGGAATTTGTCCACATCCAGGAAGTCCTTGCTGCGCAGGTGCTTGTCACGTTCGGCGTGGTTACTGTCGACACTGGCCGGATCAATGTTGACGTTGATTTTGGATGCCTTGGGATTTTTTGCATCAAAACTGAACTCACCATCGAACTTGTTAAAGCGGCCAACCAGCCAGCTAAATCCCAGATGATTGATCTTGAATTGAATAAAGGCATGGGCCCCCTTGGTATCGATCACATAATCAGCGGCACGGGCTGGCAGACTGACCATGGCCATGGCAAAGAGTAAGGTGCCTAGCATTGTTTTTTTCATTTGTGCGTCCTCTTGGTTAGTTAATTATCAGAACCAAACATGCGTTTTAATGTTCGGTCCCGGTCAAAAAAGTGGTGTTTAATGGCGGCTCCAGCATGCAGCACGACCAGGCTGATCAGGCTGATGGCCAGCCACAGGTGAATGAGCCCGGCGATGTCTTCCTGCTTGTCGATGCCATGCAAAGTGGCAGGGATGCTAAACAGGCCAAAGACCTCGATGGCCCGACCATCGGCGGTGGAAATGAAATAACCGGCCATCATCACAGCGATTAATAATAGATAAAACAGGCCATGAACCAGATGGGCCAGCTTCTGTTCACGGGGGCTATGGCTTGCCAGGGCTTCAGCCCGGCCTTCAATACGGCGCAGCTCCAGCCTTGCAACCGTCAGGGTGAACAGCAGAATGCCAATGCTCTTGTGCAGGTCAGGCCCCTTGCGATACCAGGGACTGTAGTAATCCAGCTCCACCATCCACAGGCCCAGGCCAAACAGGCCGAACACGGTCAAAGCGGTCATCCAGTGAATCAGGATGGTGAGCCATCCCCATTGTTGTGGTGTTGTTCGCCAGCGCATCTGTTTCCTCAGTGCTTGTTATTGTGGAATAAGTGTATCGTTGCTATTTCAGGAATAAAGGGCATAATTAAGAAATTAATGTTCTGGGAACAAGAACAATGGATCGCTTCGAAGAAATGCAGACCTTTGTCCGGGTGGTCAGGGCTGGTAGCCTGAGTGCCGCCGCCGACCGGCTCAATGTCGCCAAATCGGCGGTCAGCAGAAGGCTGTCTGACCTGGAAAGCCGCCTGGGTGTGCAATTACTCACTCGCACCACCCGCCGCCTCAATCTCACCGAAAGCGGCCGCCAGTATTACGAACAGTGCCAGACCCTGCTGGCCGAACTGGAAGAGGCCGAGCTGGCCCTGACCCAGGGGGATGTGGCCCTGAGTGGCACCCTGCGCATTGCCGCTCCCCTCAGTTTTGGTATCAGTCACCTCTCGCCGGTATTAAATGCCTTTCTGCAACAACACCCGGAACTCAAGGTCGAGCTGGACCTCAATGACCGCACCCTCAACTTTATGGAAGAGGAGGTGGACCTCGCCATTCGCATCGGTCACCTCAAGGATTCCACCCTGGTGGCCCGCAAGCTGGCCAGCAGCAGGATGATCCTCTGCGCCAGCCCCGGCTACCTGGCCGAGCACGGTGAGCCTCAGCACCCCAATGAACTGGAAGACCATAACCACCTCACCTACAGCTATGCCAAATCACACTACTGGCATTTTACCGATGAGCAAAACAGCGACATCCCCGTACGCGTGAACGAACGCATGCGCGCCAATAATGGTGATGTCCTGCTGAGGGGAGCCATCGATGGTCTGGGTATCATCATGACCCCGGACTTCATCGGCAACGACGCGATCCAGCAGGGCAGGCTTGTTCCCATCCTCACCCAATACGAACTTAACACCGGTGACATCTATGCCATTTATCCCAAACAACGTTTTTTACCAAAGCGGTTGCGGGTGCTGGTTGATTACCTGGTAGAACAGTTCAGGGACACCGCACTTTGAACAAAAATAAGCCAAATCACCAAAGCTGTTTGGCATGGACATAAGCGGCGGTTTTCAAACAGGCCGGAGTCTGATATACATGGCACAGGGTCAAGGGGAATGAACTGAACAAAAAAGGAGCAGATCATGGAAGTTACCAAGCGTCTTTCCCCCGGTAAAAATGGAACCAAGCGTTATCTCAACCGCTTCGGAGATCGCCTGTTATACGTTCGATACCGACAGGACAAACAGACACACAAGCGCTACACCACCGTTGAACTCATCGTTGACGAACAGAAGCTGATACCCCAACCGACACGCAACAAAACCCTGTTCCCGGTCAGCACAGAAAATGTCTATGTCAGAGTGGATTATCAGGAAACCGAACTGCGATTCAAAATCAAACAACATGGCGCAGTCTGGCTCCAACAACAAAAACGCTGGCGCATGCGCAGAAGAGATGCAGAAAAACTCGGTTTAAGAGAACGAATTGAAGAAATAGAAGGTGTCCAGTAATGGAAACTTACTTCCATTATTGGCAATATACTTCCAGATATGGAAATGTTTCCAATAATGGAAGTGCCGTCTAATACACTGTTATAAGCTCATGATGAAATATATATCACTGTTAATCTTGCTGATTTCCTTTAATCAAGCATTTGCATGCTCAGCCCCAAAAAGCGGCTTTGACTTAGATAAGGACCAACTGATAGAAAAGTCTAAAACGATTGTTTTGGCTAAATTGAAAAGCATGGAGAAAGAAAATTCAGAAATAAAGTACACGCTAGTTCCTCTTAAAATATTAAAAGGTAACAAATCAGAAATAGTTTTTCGGTCAATCTCTAAAAAACACTATGATAATGATTTTAATTTTCACAAAGATGGTGAGTTTTGGATGAATAAAGTAGGTAGATCAGAGTTTCCATGCTGTATTTGCGGTCCCGACCACACATTTCGTGAAAATGAACTATATCTTCTTTTCCCAGACTCCTTTGGAGCTATGAAGTCTGGTGAAATTATCAAAGATATAAATAAAGATGAATGGTATAAATATGTACTTAAAAGAATTAAATAATAACACCGCTTATAACAATCGCTTCGTGCGGGACCGCCTAACTGCTCCGCTTCGCTACGCAGGCGGCCCCACAAGCAAGCGTTAGGTGTAAACAACAAAAATGAAAAAGGCACTTATATTAATAGTAATCTTGCTAATCATAGGTAGTGGCTTAATATATATTTCTCCTTATTTTTTAGGGCCGAAGTTCATAATAAATAACAACTCACAACAAGTTGTCGAGGTAACTGCCGAATGGAGGAGCAATACAAAAGAATTAGGCAAATTACAAGCAGGAAAATCAATCGAATTCCATGTGAAGGATGAAGCAGGAATGAAAATAACTGCAAAATTTCCTAACGGAAAGAAAATCACAAACCAACCGGTATATTTTACTTCTGGCATGGTTTTCATTTTTGATATAAATGAAAATGGTATTGAAAGTGCATTTAGGTAAACACCTAACAACTAAATCAACCGTGACCACCTTGAGCTACGGCCTAAAAAGCAGGCCTCCGCTCACGGTGTCACGTTATTAAATCGTTAGGTGAACAAAAAATAAAAAGCATTATGACAACTGAAAAACCACAATACCCAATTACAGTTCTGTTCAAAGAGGACGGAGATAAATGGGTGCTGGATAACGAGCAAGAATTAGGATGCAACCTGGAATGGTTCGACTCCAAAGATCCCGAACAAAATACTGAAGTCACTGACGCCCTGGGAAGGAATGTTGAAGTTGTTGTTGAAAAACTAGAGGTTAAAAAGTGCATTCTAGCAAGTTAACACCTAACCATCGCTTCGTGTGGGACCGCCTAACTGCTCCGCTTCGCTACGCAGGCGGCCCCACAAGCAAGCGTTAGGTGAAAATATAGTGAATAAAGAGAAATGAATAAATTTCTTATTACATTAGCTTTATTAATTACATCATTTTTGGCTAATGCTGGAGAAGCCCCATTACCTGATTATTTTATTGGTCGATGGGCACCTACTTTGCAGGAATGTAAAAAACACCCAGTCACAGGGGATGATTATCCAAATTTAATAACTTTGGAAAAATCTGGCGTCCGTGGTTATGAAAGTTACTCTCGAATCAAACAAGTAGTAGTTATTTCAAAGGAACAAGTAAAAATATCTGGTATGGAGTCAGTAGAAGGTCAAACTGTAAAGTTTGAGTATCAGTTGAAACTAACTAATAGTAATAAAACATTAATTATTCGGTACGCACCGGAAACGCCAGAGGTCAAGTATGTGCGCTGCTCATAAATCACCTAACCAGCGCTTCGTGCGGGACCGCCTAACTGCTCCGCTTCGCTGCGCAGGCGGCCCCACAAGCAAGCGTTAGCGTAATATGAAAAAGACAACTTTATTAATATTTCTAATTTTGCTCTCTGCTTCTGGCTGTACAAATGACAGTCAGAACAAAAACAAAATTACCGTACAATTCCCGGTAACAAATGAGTGCCGAGAGGCCTCTATCAATAAATTAAAAGAAGTTTTAGGCAATGTTAAAGGCTTTGAATTTACATACAAACCATTTGATTTTAAGCTTGACTCCCATAAAGAAATTGGTGGCTATATCGAATTAACCAGCACCATATTAAAGTCAAAAAAAGAATTTGACGGTTATTTTAATGCCGTCCTTTTTGACTGCCACCACACGTCGGTAATGAATCTAAATATTTCAGAGCTATCAAACATTATTAAGTTAAAAGGAATTCAGTCTGGGTATGCAACAATCAATAATGAAAAAGCCACGGTTGTGTTTGGGTCAAGAAAGCGCTAACCAGCGCTTCGTGTGGGACCGCCTAACTGCTCCGCTTCGCTGCGCAGGCGGCCCCACAAGCAAGCGTTAGGTTTCATATGAGTGAAATTACCAATCAATTCAGAGAATCAAGAATCGAAATAGTAAAATTTATCGCCTCTGAATCTGAACAAAGGGAATTTGCCAAAAATGTTGCGTATAAAAATTATGCAGAAGAATTCTTTGAATGGTGGTTTGAGGAATGGGATCCAAAAGAACAAATGTTTAAACAAGCATTCAATTCACAAGAATTAGAGTTACTTGTTGGTTTCTCAGAAACATGGGAGTCTCTTGATCCACAATTTTGTCATAACATGACTATTAATGAACTATTAAGCAATTCCGCATGGGTGGAAGTCATAACTAAAGCCAAAGCTGTTTTGGTGGATCTAAATAAAATCACCAAAAGCTAAGACAGCCTGTATTATATAGTGTAAATATGACTAAAAAACCTAACAAGCCAATCAAGATCGCACGCAAAAGGCGCGTGCTGGGACCGCCAAACTGCGGCGGCCCCTTATTGAATCGTTAGTTGCAAAAGGAGAAATATATGGAATTGATTGCGAACTTTAAAAGAAATCGGGCGATTAAATCCTATATCAAAAAACTCCCGAGTCTTTTGGCAAAGGATTATGGCAAATCAAAG
>JAOULO010000014.1 GCA_029881995.1 Gammaproteobacteria bacterium | reverse complement strand
ATGTAAATACCAGAGCCGTCCCGACAGTTGAAAAGGCATAACGAACGGCATCTTCTGGATTAAGTCCCTTTTCACGTCGACCTCGCAGGTACTTACTCAAAAAGTGCACTGTATCATCAACTACGATACCAAGTGTTAGTCCAGCCACTACGGCCAGCCCCATGCCTACCTGTCCTACCAGTAGACCCCATAAGCCAAAGCCCATGGCGCCGGGTATCAGGTTAGGAATAAGACTTACGGCACCAATCTTGAATGACTTAAAGGCCACCAACAGAATAAACGAGATAATGATCAGGGCCACACTGGTGCCCAGTAGCATGTTCTTGATATTCCTCTGACCGATGTGGGCAAACATAATGGAAGTCCCTGTACCATCAGACTGGATATTGGGTGCATTGGTGGTTAACCAGCTTTGGGCGCGTTCCTCCAGGGCGAGAATCTGCTTAACAGAAAGAATCTCTGTTGTGACGGTTAAACGTGTGGCAGATTTATCCACATTGATCTGGTTGTTCAGATCAAGGCCATAGGGGAGAGACATTTCATAAAGCAATAGATATTGTGCCGACAGATCGCGGCTCTCTGGGAGTTTATAATAATCAGGATCGTCGCCATGCATATTTTTATTTAAGCGCTGAATGGTCTCACTCAGGGTATGAACATGGACGACCTCAGGCTGCTTTTCATACCACTGACTAAAATTATCCAGTTTAGAGAGATACTCTGGTTCACTAATGCCGCCCTGACCTTTTGAGTTTAGTGAGTAATCGATTCGATAAAAGCCAGTCAGGTTATCTGTAGCAAAATCAGTATCAACACGAAACTGAAAATCCTTATCGAAGTATTCCACCCATTCATCATTGAGTTCGTTTTTTGGAATACTGACTACCAGAACGATAAATAAAGCAGTCATGCCAATCAGTAGTTTATTCTGATTACGAATAATAAACTCCGCCAGTTTTTCCATCGGATTACTTTTTTCACTGCGCAGTTTTGGTTGTTTGACAGGGAGTATTGTCATTAAGGCCGGCAGGAAAGTCACTGATAAAACGAATGATGTGAGCACGCCGACCGAAACAATATTACCTAAGTCATGGAAGGGAGGGGAGTCACTGAAGTTCATGGTCAGGAATCCCAGCGCAGTGGTTGTACTGGTTAGAAACACAGGTTGCAGATTAATACGTACACTTTCGGCCATGGCGTCATGCTTGGACAGACTGTTTCGCATATTCTGGAAAAATGTCACCAGTACGTGGACCGCATTGGCAACCGCCAGTGTCAAAATAATGGTTGGGGCCGAGGCCACCGGTGGTGACAGGGCGATGCCAAACCAGCCAGCCAGACCCATGGCACCCATGATGGAAAACATGATGACCCATAGCGAAGCAAATGTCCCCGTCCAACCTTTTAACAGAAGACCAATACTGATGAGAATCACCAGGAAGGTCATTGGCATGAGGGTTTGCATGTCTTTTTCTGAGACTTCACCGAAGGCGGTATTCAGCATAATCATGCCTGTCAGATAAACATCGACTTCGGGATGGTCGGCCCGAATTCGATCGGCAAGGTCTCGTGCATGTTGGGTGACTTCCGGGCCTTCCCCAACAGGGTCCTTGCCTGGCAATTGAACGGTAACATTAATGCCAGTTACGTGGCCTTTTGCCGAGACATTGCGCTTGACCAGTTGTGGCTCATTCATAGCAACATCACGAATGGTCTGAATCTGGGAATATGTGAGAGATTTGGCATCTTTTACCAGATCGGCGACAACCAGCTCATCACCTCTGGCATAGGTGTGCTGAAAATTACTTAGAGAATCAACACGGATGGAATAAGGCATTTGCCAGGCTTCCCTGGTGTACTTTTCAATAATGTGTAGAGTCTCATTGGTAAAGACATTTTTGTTTTTTGGTGCAATGACGATCAGAACATTGTCATCTTTGCTATAACTGTTCTCCATATTTTCAAAGGCAATCAACTCAGGATTGTCTTCAGAGAAAAATACACGATAGTCATTGGTAAACTGCAGAAATCGCCCACCACTTGCAGCCCCCATAACGGCGAGGATATTGATAACGACTATCCACCAGCGATAGCGTAAAACAAAGTTTGAGAATTTAGCCGCAAAGCTATTTCCATGTTGCATCGTCTTATCTCCTTATCAGACTGTTTGCGCCAGTCCTGATGTGTTGTTATTGGGGGTTGAGTCCCAAAGAATATTTCAGTTGTTTAATTGTGTTATCAACTGCTTCAACACCGTGGGAGCGAGAAAACTGGACTGCTCCTTTAATAGCCGAGATCATCATCATGGCGTGGTGCTCGGGTTCTCCTAAAAACTTCAATTCACCCAGTTCCCGACCTTGCGATAAGATTTCGGTGACAAGCCGAGATTCAATCTCATCCAGTATCATGAGTTTTTCTCGCATACTTGCCGGTATGACATTTATTTCAGCCTGAAGTGAACTAACAGGGCAAATTTGTGAACACTCGGCATCAACACACATTTCACGGTAAAACGAGAAATAAACTTCAATCCGTTGTAGTGGTGTTTCCCCGGCCTGTAACAGCTCATCTCTTTTCTGTTCTTTAAAGGCGATCATCTGGTCCAGCAGGCCAAGACCAAGATCTTCCTTTTTTGGAAAATGATGATGCAGGCTCGCCTTAGTAATCCCCAGGCGCTCTGACAGGTCGTTGTAACTAAAACTGTCAAAACCCACGGTTGCGACCAATTCGGCAGCGTGTTCAATAATTTGTTGTTTTCTATCACTCATTGCATTAAGCCTACCTACTAGTAGGTAGGGTGTCAAATACTTGGAATTATTTCAATGATTACAATATGTTGCCCCTTAGCTAAGCACGACTTATGGCCCGCTTTACCTTATCCAGCTTCATGAGCAGGGGTGGCAGGAACAGGAAATCGGCCATCAGCGCAAAGGTGATGACAATCGCCGTAAGTGTCCCCATACCTGAATTGAGCTTGAAATTTGATGTGGCGAGCACAAGAAAGCCAACGACCAGGACAATGGAGGTAATTAACAGGGCACGCCCAACTGTACTGAAGGCATAACGAACTGCATCATATTGATCCAGGCCCTCTTCGCGACGTGCGCGCAGGTATTTACTCAGGAAGTGCACCGTGTCATCCACAACGATACCCAGTGTCATGGTGGTAACAACCGATAGTGCCAGGCCTACTTCACCGACCAGAAGCCCCCACAGACCAAACCCCATAGCGGCAGGGACCAGATTGGGAATCATACTGATCGCACCAATTTTAAGAGAGCGCAATGCGATGATTAACACCATCGAAATCAGGATCAATGCCACGGTTGTACCAACCAGCATACTGCGAATATTACGGCTGCCGATATAAGCAAACATGATACTCGGGCCACTGCCGTCGGCTTTGGTAATGTGCTGGGTATTGGCCTTAAGCCATTCGTCGGCCCTTTTTTCAAGCGCCAGTAGGCCATTTGATGACATGGTCTCCAGTGTCACAGTAAAACGGGTCGATGACTTGTCGACATTGATCTGATTGTTCAAGTCGAGCCCATAGGGTAGCGACATTTCATATAGAAGCAGGTACTGTGCGGCCAGGTCTCGTTGTTCTGGCAACCTGTAGTAGTCATTATTATCATTATGCATATTACGATTTAGCCTCTTCATGATATCGGTAATCGTATTAACATGTTTGACTTCAGGCTGTTGTCGATACCAGTTGGCAAATTTCTCTACGTCAGCCAGAAAATTTGGATCACTTATTCCCCCTGTTTCACCGGATTCCAGTGAATAGTCGATGAGGTAAAGCCCACCCAGATTTTCGGCAAAGTAATCGGCATCACGGCGAAACTCGATATTGGTATTGAAGTATTTTACAAATACATCATTAAGTTCATTCTTTGGTAAAAAGGAAATCAGGCCAATAATAAATATCAGCATGCCGATAAACAGGGGTTTACGTTTAGTAACTACAAATTCACCAAAGCTCGCCATCATCCTGTCACGTTTATTTTCATCAGTACGAATACGTAGTGGCAACAGACTCATCATGGCTGGCAGGAAACCGACTGCCAGAATGAAAGACACACCAACGCCGGTGGCGACCAGATTGCCCAGGTGCTGGAAGGGGGGAACCTCGGAAAAATTCATGGTCAAAAAGCCAAGCGCCGTTGTCAGGCTGGTGATAAATACAGGTTGTAGATTGAGCCGCATGCTTTCGACAATGGCATCATGCCGGGAAAGACCCTGGCGCATTTTCTGCAACATGGTAACCAGCATATGTACCGAATTGGCGACAGCGACCGTCATAATGATCGTGGGTGCAGTGACAGAGGGGCCGGAAAGTGACAGGCCAACATGACCGCCTGCCCCCATGGCAAACATGATCGAAAAGAAAATTACAACCATGGTGATTGCAGCAGCGGTAAACCCACGTAATAGTAAACCCAGAGCAACTGCCATGAGCCCAAAGCTTAAGGGTACCAGGCTTTTCATATCGCCCTGAGCGGCTTCTGAGAAGGCATTATTCATGGCAACCATGCCGGTCAGGCGAGCATCAATATGGGGGTACTTTTGTTCTATATCCGCTACCATTTTTCGAGCATGGCTCATCACTGAAGGAACCTCTTTGGTTGGATCCTTCATGGGTAACTGAACAGTAATATTGATGCCGCTTACGTGGCCGGAGGGTGAAACCAGTTTATTGAGCAATAAGGGTTCATTGGTTGCAATCTTTTTTATTCTTTGAAGATCGGTATCTGGCAGCTTAGGTGCATTTTTTATAAGATCGGCAACAATAAGTTCATCAGTCCTGGCTTCGGTATGTTGATAATTACTGAGTGAGTCAACACGGCTGGAATAGGGAATCTGCCAGGCAAGCTTGGTAAATTCTTCTATTGCCGTGAGGGTTTCACGGCTAAAGACATTGCCATCATTTGGTGTGATAACAATCATGACGTTATCGTTCTTGGCATAGGTTTTTTCCAGTGCATCAAAGGCCAGCAGTTGAGGATTATCTGCACTGAAAAATATTCGATAATTGGTGGAGAAGGTCAGGAAGCGTCCACCAGAGGCAAAGGCAAGGACCAATAAAATACTGAATATGATGACCAGCCACCGGTTCTTTAGCACCCAGTGGCCAAAGTTTCTCTCAAACTCATGCATCGTCCTGCTCCTTTTCCTGATTTTTATTTTTTTATGGATTAATCCAGTTCGAGATCCACTACGAACTCATAATCATGGCTGTCTTCAGCAAATTTTTTTGCACCCACTTTTTTTAATAATGCCAACATGCCTCGATTGTCTTTACCGACAATATTCCGTAAATACCGAATGCCATTTTGTCGTGCCAGTCGCATGAGTTCGGTATAAAGCGTTATTCCAAGTCCTTTGCTCTGATATTCATCGATGACAATAATGGCCACTTCGGCAATGTTGTGGTGTTGCTCTGAGCGAACATAGCGGGCCAGACCAACTCCAATGTCAGGGTTTTGGCAATCCACGGCACCAATCGCCAGGTGATCCACATTGTCGATGACCAGCAGGTACTGCAACTCGTCTTCGGTAAAACATTTTTTAAAGGTATGAAATCGGTTGATATTGGTACGGGCCGATATCTTTTTAAACCCATTTAACAATCGTTGCCGGTCTTCCGGGCCAACCAGACCAAGCTTCACACAATGCTGGTCTTTTAGCCGAATATTTGTATCTTGATATATTTGCATCATGCCCTCCTGTGGTGGACACAATCTTAGTTGTTACTTAGACCCCTGATGAGCAGGGCTACCAGATCTCTGGCGTGTTGCTCGAATTCATTCAATGGGTACATGGTCATGAAAAGCGGCACACTGAATTTCACGATGGCATGCAATACGGCCTGTGCAGTGGTTGGCATGTCGTCAATCGAAAATTCCTTGCTTTTGATACCTTCCTGCAGAATCTGATTGATCAGTTTCAGATCGTTTTCAATTTTGGCCTGGATAATTTCACAGCGCTCCGCCACGATAATATCCACCAGCTCATTGACCTTGGGTGTTTCACTGAACTGGGTGTGCGTGTAATGCAGGTTTGTGACCACAAATTCTTCCAGTTTCTGACTGGCATTCAGATCGGTCCGCTCAACAACCGCCTGCAACAGGGCAAAGCGCTCACGAAAGCACCTTTGGGCCAGGGCAGCTCCGATATCCAGTTTATTATCGAAATAGCGATACAGGTTAGCGGCCGACATACCTACATCCGTGGCAATCTCGGCCATGGTGGTTTTGCCGTAACCATAGGTTCTCAGCCGTTGCTCTGCGGCATCGAGAATTTCGGTACGAATCAGTTCTGATTCCTGTTCTGGTGTTTTGGCTATCATAGTTCCAAGTATACGCCTGAATACTGAATGATCAACATAATATTCAGTATTAAATGTTTATTATTAACCCATTGATATTGTGGGAATATTTTTCAGACAGTCTGTGCTATACAGGTTTTTTGTAGTCAAAGGAGGCACTTAGCCATGTTTTCGCCTATTGCTGAGGCCCCATATTACGCGGTGATTTTTTCTACAAGACTTTCAGCCAGCAACCATGGTTATGAAGAAATGGCCGAAAAAATGCTTAAGTTGGCCAGTCAACAGGAGGGTTTTTTGCATGTGGAGAGTGTACGTGATGAGTCTGGAAAAGGAGTAACGGTATCTTATTGGCGTGATTTGGAGTCAATTGCCAACTGGAAACAATGTTCCGAACACTTACAGGCCCAGCAGCAGGGTAAGACAAAATGGTATGAGTATTATCGTCTCCAGATCTGCAGGGTTGAGAGAGAATATGGATTTGAAGCGAATCTTAAATGACTGAATTCCTATTTATATACGGCACCCTGCTTAGTGGCTATGGCCATCCCATGCATGAAATTCTTGGACGATATGCTGATTTGTCCGGTATTGGATTTATTAATGGCAAGCTTTACGAACTGGGTGATTACCCTGGCTTGGTTTTGTCCAATAACACGAGCAAGGTTGTTTGGGGTGAGATTTATATAATAAGGGAAAATGAGGAGTTATTTCGCTACCTGGATGAATATGAAGGTTGTGCCAGTCATCAGCCACAACCGCATGAATACCGACGTGACCTGGTGACAATTCATGATTCACCTGAGCATAGTTTGTTGGCCTGGACCTATTTATATAAACATGCGGTCACGGACTTGTCCCTTATTCCTGGTGGTGATTATTTATCGCACCGGAATAAAGGGCGTCTCAAGATTGTTAATCAATAATGAATTATTAACAGAATAAAAATCATTATGTGGCGTCCACTCTTCATTTGTGTATTAGTTTTTATCATTCCGTTAAGCTCTAAAGCCGATTTGCAAAACAGTCTGGCTGGCCATTCATCGGCTTATCTGGCGATGCATGGTCAGGATCCCGTAGCCTGGCAACAGTGGAATGTAGACACGGTCGCGCGTGCGAAACGTGAAAATAAACTTCTGTTTGTCTCCAGCGGTTATTTTTCCTGCCACTGGTGTCATGTCATGCAGCGGGAAAGTTACCAAAACAAGGCCATTGCGGCCCTGTTGAATAAATATTTTATTCCGGTCAAGGTTGACCGTGAGATTCATGCTGCATTAGATAGCCGTTTAATTGAGTTTGTGGAAAAGACCCAGGGCTATTCAGGGTGGCCTCTGAATGTATTTGTCTCACCAGAGGGATACCCACTGGTTGGTATGGTCTATGTGCCACCTGAAAATTTTAAACAGCTTTTGGAAAAGCTGCAGGAACAATGGCAAGCCCAGTCAGCTGAGTTAAAAAAACTGGCCAGACAGGCCAGTGATGAATTAGCCAGGGTCAATATGGCTAAAAGGCCAAATCTATCAAAAGTTCTGGCCAGAGAGTTTGAACAAAGTTTTTTACATCAAAACTATACCCTGGCCGATGAGATGCAGGGCGGCTTTGGCCAGCAGAATAAGTTTCCCAGTGTTCCGCAACTCATGGTATTGCTGGATATTTACCAACGTCATCCTAAACCCCGTTTAAAAAACTTTTTAGAACTGACCCTGAATCAAATGGCCAGCCTTGGGCTGCGTGATCATTTGGGAGGCGGTTTTTTTCGTTATGCTGTCGATCCTGGCTGGATGATCCCCCATTTTGAAAAAATGCTGTATGACAATGCACTGTTAGCAGAACTCTATCTTGATGCAGGTAAGGTTTTTAACAATAAACTATATAAAAGCATTGGATTTGAGACGCTGGATTTTATGTTACGCGACATGGCAACGGATAAAGGAGGATTAGCCGCCAGTCTATCGGCAGTTGATGATAAAGGAATTGAAGGTGGTTACTATCTCTGGGAGCATGCTGAATTAAAGAAAATCCTCACAGGCGATGAGCTGGCTGTGGCCAATCTCGTCTGGCAACTGGAAGGTCCACCTGATATTGAACATGGTCATCATCTGGTTCAGGCCGGTAATGCTGATTTGATTGCCAAATTACTGAAAAAGAATCAGGCGCTGGTATTGTCCCTATTGGAAAATGCTCGAGTGAAAATGCATAAGGCGCGAGCGAAGCGGCATGTTCCAAAAGACAGCAAGCGCATAGCGGCATGGAATGCCCTAGCACTTTCTGCATTGGTTAAAGGTATCAAGGCAGGTGAAAAGAAAAAATATTTTCAGGCTGCAAAAGAGCTTAGAAATGATCTCATGCAACAACATTGGGATGGAAAGTCCCTGGCAAGAATTGTTGGTAAGCAGGGGAGATTAGGTAAGGCCAGTCTGGAAGACTATGCCTATCTTGCCAGAGGGCTGTTAGATTGGGCAAAGCTGACCAATAGCAAGGATGACTGGCACGCGGTTGAAATTATTATTAAACAGACATGGCAACGATTTTATACCACGAGTGGTTGGTTGCTGGCAGAAGACATGTTACTTAAATATGGCGAGGGTCAGTCAACCCTTGCAGATGGACCAATGCCTTCTGCCTCAGCAGTACTGATAAATACTTCAAGCCAGTTTTTAAAACACAAAAATGACAACAAACTCAGAACCCGTATAGAACTAGCACTTAGCTCTGGTCATGAAGATATAAAAAGGGAGCCTTTCTGGTTTGCCAGCCATATCGAGCAGATGTTGTCTTCACAGTAATTTTCATTTGACAATTTCAAATTCGAATTGTGTATAGGCATTGCTGGAAGACAGTAATCGAACCAATCTGATTTTCATTATTGAACGGCCAAAGTTGAGCAATAATTTATCGTTTACCTCGAAACACAATGCAGGGACAAGCAGGCTGCGTAACTGTTGGTGTGAAACATGTTTTGGTATTAACAGGGAACGGTAATATGTATTTTCCAGCTTATTGGCATTGTTTTTTCTGGCTGCAATTGAGATTGCATTTCTAGCCAGATTTTTAATTCCGATATCGTATATTATCTGTTCTTCACTAATAGATTTTCTTTTCATCCAGTGAATAGTACCGATCACCCATCTACCGGAAGTTTTGTTAGTTAAACGGTAAGTGATGATTTCTCCAACAGTTATTTTCTGTCCAGTCTGATATCGTTTGACCCGATAGGTAAAGGCAAGTCCCATGGGATTAATGTTGTCCTGTACCGCATTTTGCATCTCCTGTTCATGCCACTTGTATGTGCGATCTTTTTCAAGAGCGAATTTGTATAGTTGACTAAAATTACCTGCTTGAGAGTTTTCATGATGTACGCGACTGGTGGACTGTTTAAGTTCGTCCATATAGGGCGAAATCTGTTTTTTATTTGCAAGATAAAAATGGCAATTATTAATCCCTATAACAAAAGAAATATTGCCAGATAGGTCAAACCGTTTACTTTGTCGAACCGGCTTGCCTCTGTAGCTGTTCAGAATACGCAACATCATGTCGGGCTTCTGTCGTTCACTCAGGCTGACAAGTTCATATTCATCAATAGTTGTTGCATGTTGTTTTAATAATTGGTCAAGGTCTTTCTCAACCCGGCTAATAATTTCACTGATATCAATCAATCGGCCAGTCAGGGGTTGCCAGTGTAAATCACGTGTGACATAGCGGGGGGGTAAGTCATCGGCAAGATCTACAACGTGCTCACCCTGGGATGACAATTCACGAATAGGAAAAAGTGAACATGCTCCTACCCAGCGACTGCAGAGGTAGTAGAGCTCAAGACATTCATCTTTCATTAAGCGATAGGGTTCAGTGAGAGAAACAAGCACAATACGTTTATATACAAAATCTGCAGAGTGAAAAACCGGGAAAGGACTGTCAGAGACGGGATCATCTACTATGTGATAGAGCTGTTCACTTTCTTCTGCATAACGGTAGATGTGGTTTATTTCACGCCAGATGCCTTTTTCTGGTGGTGTGTACTGTGCATAGGCAAGTAACAGGCGTTGCGCCAGGAATTTCAGGCAGTAATAAATGGCTTCCTGTATTTGTAGGGATTCAGTCTCATTGAGTTTTTTGTTGCTGGCGAGCTTGTTAATTACAAGCTTATAGCCATTAGCAAATTCTGCAAATAATTTGTCCAGCTGCTGAAGGGTATTGAGTCCCGGTTCATCGGCGTTGATAGCTGTGCGGATGATCTGCTTTTCATTTCTAATAAGCTCAATCAAGCAACTCTGAACCTGAGCCAGGATTTGTAAACGGGCACTGACCGGGTAATTTATGGCGTTAAACTTGATAAGCTGGTACAGGCACTGATCAATCAATTCAGGGAATGCCTTTGTATCGAGGGTTTCCGCCCACGTCCTGATGCCCCGCAAGGTGAAATTCACGGGCAACCAGCGGGGATTAGATCCCAGTGTTTGTGGCAGATTAAGAACAGGAATTGGCATGGTCAGTAGAATAATGGAATTTTATTTACATGGGATTAGATAACTCATTGAAGTTAAAGGTAGACTATAGATAAAAAAACAGGCTGTAATAAGCGGAATTTCTGGTATATTGGTCGATAAGCCGGCCCGCACAGACCCGGTATTTAGTGCTGTATAATTATTGGAATTATTCTAAATACGCAATCAATTTGCAACGCATTGGGGATATTAAAATGAAAAATAGTAAAGGCTGGGGTATCACCCTATGGTGCCTGCTATTTATTGCAGGCCCGTCTCAAGCATCAAGCTTAATCTTAACCGCACCACCTCGAGAAAATGTAGAGGCTGGAAATAAAATCTATGGTCCACTTGCCAAGCATCTCAGTGATCTGATTGGAGCTGAAGTGGTGTATCAGCATCCCAAAAACTGGCTAAACTATCAGCGGGAAATGAGAGATAACCGTTACGACATCATCTTTGATGGTCCACACTTTATTTCCTGGCGTAATGCTCATTTGAAACATGATGTACTGGTGAAATTACCGGGCATTCTGGACTTTTATCTTGTTACTAGTAGTGGCAATGACAAGATAAACGGCATGGATGACCTGATTGGTAAAAAGATATGTGGTATATCACCACCAAACCTTTCGACACTAACAGTTCTGGATCGATTTAGAAACCCGGTCAGGCAGCCTGTTATCGTTGGCGTCAAAGGTGGAATGGGTAAAGTTTATAAATCTTTTAAAGCGGGTAAATGTGAGGCGGCAGTTTTGCGTTCAACGTTTTTCAAGAAAAAATTGCAACAGAAACAACGTGACGAGCTTAAGATCCTGTTTCATAGTGCTCCATTACCAAATCAGGGGATTTCTGTTAGTCAGCGTATAAACGCATCGGCAAAAAACAAGATCCTTCAATCTCTAACACTTGGAGATGGCACCAAGATCAGCCAGCCGATTGTCAAACGCTTTGGTGGTAAAAAGGCAAAGTCTTTTATCCCGGCTAAGAATCCAGAGTATGCAGGTCATAACTCCTTACTGGAAGGGGTAATCTTTGGCTGGTGAAAAAGATCTGTAACAGGTTTACCGCTTTCAGGATAAAGTTTTTTTTATCCATCGTACTGTTAGCGGTCTCTGCTACAACACAGGCAGACCTTGTTCAGACCATTAAAAAGATCAAACCCAGTATTGTCGGCATTGGGACGTACTCGGCAACTCGTACCCCGCCAGCAAAATTGACAGGGACGGGGTTTGTCGTCAGTAATGGTCGGTATGCGGTTACCAATTACCATGTCATTGAACCTCTGACATCTTTAAAATATAACGAAAAGCTGGTTGTATTTGTGGGGCAGGGTGAAAATGCGAAGTATCGGGAGGCCAAAATCCGGGCATCTGATAAGGAGCATGATCTTGCGCTGGTTGAATTTACCGGCCATCCTTTACCTTCGCTTAAGCTTGAATCTCCGACCCTGGTCGAAGAAGGTCAATCATGTGCCTTTACCGGGTTCCCAATAGGTGCCGTGCTAGGTTTGTATCCAGTAACACACCGGGCCATTATATCATCAGTAACACCCATCGCCTCTCAGCCCAGTAACAGTCGACAGCTAACAGCTAAATTAATCAGCAAGCTAAGGGACACTTATTACGTATACCAACTCGATGCCACGGCCTATCCTGGTAATAGTGGTAGCCCACTTTACGATAAAAAGGGAAAAGTCATCGGGGTCATAAATATGGTTTTTGTCAAAGAAAGTAAAGAGACAATATTACAAAAACCCAGTGGTATCACTTATGCCATACCTGTTAAATACATCCATCAGATGCTCGATGATCTGAATTTATAAGAATAAGTTTTTCTATAACAGTAATAATTTAGTGGGCCCGGTAGGGTGAAACATGACCGAAATGACTAAATGTCATTTCGCAGCATGTTGAACGCGAAACGAAGTGAAGCTGGAATAGTCCTACCAGCCCAACACGAAATGAGCGATAGCGAATGAAGTGGTGGGCCCGGTAGGACTTGAACCTACGACCAAGGGATTATGAGTCCCCTGCTCTAACCAACTGAGCTACAGGCCCGAATAAGCTGCAAATTATAACGTTTAATACGCTATATGAGAAATAAAAAAAGGGCATCATTTGATGCCCTTTATTGTTAAGTACATTGTACTCAGGATTCCATATCCAAGAAGCTGCGCAGGTGATCAGAGCGACTTGGGTGACGCAGTTTACGTAGCGCTTTGGCTTCAATCTGACGAATACGCTCACGGGTAACATCAAACTGTTTGCCGACCTCTTCCAGTGTATGGTCAGTATTCATATCGATACCAAACCGCATACGCAGGACCTTGGCTTCACGGGCGGTGAGGCCTTCCAGAACTTCCTGGGTGGTTTCACGTAGCCCACCGATGGTTGCTGAATCTACAGGTGAAGTATCATTCTGATCTTCGATAAAGTCACCAAGATGGGAATCTTCATCATCACCAATTGGTGTTTCCATAGAAATCGGTTCTTTGGCTATCTTCAGAACCTTGCGGATCTTGTCTTCAGGCATTTCCATGCGCTCGGCCAGTTCTTCTGGCGTAGCTTCGCGGCCCATTTCCTGTAGCATCTGACGAGAGATGCGGTTCAGTTTGTTGATGGTTTCAATCATATGAACCGGGATACGAATGGTACGTGCCTGGTCGGCAATGGATCGTGTTATTGCCTGACGAATCCACCAGGTGGCATAGGTCGAGAACTTATAACCACGACGGTATTCAAATTTATCCACGGCCTTCATCAGACCAATGTTGCCTTCCTGAATAAGATCCAGGAACTGCAGGCCACGGTTGGTGTATTTTTTCGCAATGGAGATAACCAGACGCAGGTTGGCCTCGACCATCTCTTTCTTGGCACGGCGGGCCTTGGCTTCTCCAATAGACATCTTACGGTTGATGTCCTTGATATCACCAATCGTGAGGCCGGATTCTTTTTCAATCATGGCCAGTTTGTTCTGGGCCTTGTGAATATCGTCTAGATGCACAGCCAGGGCATCTGTATAACTTTCGCCTGTCTTTATGTGCTCGTCAATCCAGTTCAGATTGGTTTCATTGGCCGGGAAGCTATCAATAAAAGTCTTACGTGGCATTTTTGCATGTCGCACACAGCAGGTCATGATCTGTCTTTCATGGCGGCGAATACTATCTACCAGATTACGCATTTTGGTGGTCAACAGATCGATCAGCTTAGGAGTGAGTTTTAACTGCATAAACTCTTCCAGCATGCTATCGCGTACCTTGGCGGTCTTCTTGTCCATGTGACCGTGTTTACTGATGGTGCTAACCAGTTTAGCGTGGTGTTTACGCAAACGACCAAAACGTTCCCTGGCTTCCTCAGGATCCGGACCGGTGTCTACGGCTTCTTCACTGTCATCATTATTATTCTTTTCGCTCTGTGCCGCGATTTCAGCCGGAGTCGGAATATCATCTGGCGCATTGGGATCGATAAAGGCAGAAATGATGTCGATCAGTTTGACCTGTTCAGCTTCAACTTTGTCATACAGGGCCAAAACAGTGGCGATAGTATCCGGGTACATGGCCAGGGAGGAAAGCATCTGGTTGAGGCCATCTTCGATACGTTTGGCGATTTCGATTTCACCGGCACGGGTCAGGAGTTCAACAGCACCCATTTCACGCATATACATACGAACCGGGTCGGTGGTGCGGCCAAATTCACTGTCCACTGAAGCCAGAGCGGCGGCGGCCTCTTCGGCAGCCACTTCGTCCACCGAATCGGTGTCGTTCATCATCATGGAATCGGAATCGGGGGCAGCCTCATGGACGGCAATACCCATATCATTGATCATGGCAACGATATCTTCGATCTGTTCTGGATCCACAATATCATTGGGTAGATGGTCGTTGACCTCGGCATAAGTCAGGTAGCCCTGCTCTTTGCCTTTAGCAATCAATAACTTAAGTTGTGATTCTTGTTGAGTTTGATTCATTACTTTCGCTCTGGATATAGATAACACACCACGTACATTTTGACAGTGTAAAAACCACCGAATTCTACACCAACATGGGCGGTTTATCTATTTTTACACTGTTAATAATAGTCATTCAGCCACGGTTCGGCTAAGTAATTGTTGTAATTCTGCCTTCTCGGCTGAGCTTAACGGGCCTTGCTCGGACTTGGTCAGCAGGTGATCAGCACGGGATTCCCGAGGCTGCTCTAGCAAAGCCTCAACGGCAGCCCGAAACTCGATGTCAATTTCGACACCGGCATCGGCCATGGGGTTCCAGGCGAGGAGTTTATCCAGGTGGGGCCAGTGGTCCGTTTCGCGCCAGCGCTCCAGTAGAACGGCACTGGTTATATTGGGGTGCTGATGAATCATTTCAAGCAGCTGGCGCAAGAAAGGCACTCCTTTTTGTTGGAGTTCGAGAAGGCTATTTTCGTCCTCAAGTTGATTTACCAGGTGTGGATAATGGAGTAGGAGAGCAATGACACGACGAATGGGGGTGAACGGAGCATTGCCGACTAAAGATGAGCGCTGGCGTGGGCGAGTGGGTTGTTTTGACTGCTCTGTTGCAGGATTGCTGGAATTCGGTTGTAGCTTTACTTCGATAGCTTGTCTGTCGACTTTGGCCAGATTGGCAAGGTGCTCAAGCATCATCTGGCGGAACAGGCCCTTGGGCAGTTTTGCCAGGTAGGGCCGGGCTAGTTCCACAAGGCGGGCCCGACCATCAAGACTTTGCATATCTATTTGACTGCTCATCTGGTCGAAAAAGTAGCGAGACAGGGGGCTGGCGGTATCAAGCCGTTTTTCGAATCCTGCTTTACCTTCCTTGCGCACCAGGGTGTCCGGGTCTTCCCCATCGGGCAGGAACAGGAAACGCAGTTCATGGCCTTCTTTTAAAATCGGCAGGGCATTATCCAGTGCCCGCCAGGCGGCATCGCGACCAGCCCGGTCACCATCGAAGCAGAACACCACCTCAGGGCAAACCCTAAATAGCCGATTAAGGTGTTCCGGAGTGGTGGCGGTGCCGAGGGTGGCCACCGCATAGCGAATATCGAACTGGGCCAGGGCGACTACGTCCATATAGCCTTCCACTACCATTATACGGTCGATCTTACGCAGGGCCTGTTTCATTTCGAACAGGCCATACAGTTCCCGGCCCTTGTGAAACAGCGGGGTCTCGGGCGAATTCAGGTATTTGGGTTTGTCATCACCGAGAATACGTCCACCAAAGGCGATGGTGCGGCCACGCTGGTCGCGAATGGGAAACATGATGCGATCCCTGAAGAAATCGAAATATTTGCCATCCTCTTTTTCCTTGAGCATGCCACACTGGGTGAGCTGCTTTCGTTTCTCCTCATCTGAACCGAGGGTCTTCAGCAGATTGTCCCAGCCTGGTGGGGCGTAGCCCAGGCCGAAGGCAGCCGCGATTTCACCGCTCAGGCCCCTTTGTTTCAGATAATTGATCGCTTTTTTGGCCTGGGGGTGCTGGCGCAACTGTTGGCGATAAAAACGGTCTGTCTGGGCCATGAGATCGTAGAGGGTATTCTGGCGTTGCCGGGCTTTTGGATCCGGGGCTGGCCCTTCTTCTCGAGGCACTTCCATGCCATTCATGCGGGCCAGCTCTTCCACTGCCTCAGGGAAGTTCAGGTGGTCATACTCCATGAGAAAACCGATGGCACTGCCATGGGCGCCGCAACCGAAACAATGATAGAACTGCTTGCTCGGGCTGACGGTAAACGATGGGGTCTTTTCATTATGGAAGGGGCAGCAGGCGGTGTATTCCCGGCCGGCCTTTTTCAGCTGCACCCGGGGATCCACGACCTCGAAAATATCGGTTCGGGTCAATAATTCATCAATAAACGATTGGGGGATTCGGCCAGCCATGGGCAGGATTGTAAGCTTTCCGGCACAGCGGATCAGCCGGAATATCGGCAATCACGAAAATCAGTTTTGGAAAGGGATGTTTTAGTTCAGGAAAGCTTGGCTTTGATCTTGCCGCTCACAGCACCCATGTCGGCACGGCCCTGTAGCTTGGGCTTGAGTATACCCATGACCTTGCCCATTTCTTTCATATCACTAGCACCGGTGGTACTGATGGCCTCGTCGATCATGGCGTCGATTTCGGCATCGGACAGCTGGGCAGGTAGGTATTCCTGGATAATGACGATCTCGGCCTGTTCCTTATCGGCCAGTTCGGGCCGGTCGGCCTTGGTGTATTGCTCGATGGAATCCTTGCGCTGCTTGACCATCTTGTCGAGCACGGCCAGAACCGTCGCATCGTCCATCTCGATACGTTCATCGACTTCTTTTTGCTTGATGGCAGCGGTGATCAACCGCAAGGTAGCAAGGCGTTCCTTGTCCTTGTTTCGCATGGCGGACTTGACGTCCTCATTGATGCGATTTTTCAGCTCGCTCATGATGGGATAGAGTGGCTCTATCTGGCAGACGCTTAGAACAGGCGTTTGCGGTTCATGCGGTCGCGGCTGACCTTTTTCGCGTGGCGCTTAACAGCAGCAGCCATTTTGCGCTTACGTACTGATGTCGGTTTCTCGTAGAATTCACGACGACGTACTTCAGACAGCACACCGGCTTTTTCGCAGGAGCGCTTAAAGCGGCGCAGGGCCACGTCAAATGGTTCGTTTTCTCGTACACGTACTGAAGGCATAAATAGTCTCTTTAGGGTTGACTGATTTAGTGAAAGCGCGCAATTTTACTGCCCGGCGCGGGCAAATGCAAAAGCAATATCGGATAAAAGTAGGAAAAATTGAGCAAAATGCGAGTTTTAGGTATCGAAACCTCCTGTGATGAGACAGGAATTGCCATTTACGACAGTGAAAATGGTCTGTTGGGCCATGCTCTGCACAGCCAGGTAGCTATGCATGCCGAGTATGGTGGGGTGGTGCCGGAACTGGCTTCACGGGATCATGTACAAAAGACTCTGCCCTTGATTCGCCAGGTACTGGATGAAACCGGACTGAAATCAGACGATATCGATGGGGTGGCCTACACGGCCGGCCCTGGTCTGGTGGGTGCCCTGATGGTGGGGGCCGGTATCGGCCGCAGTCTGGCCTATGCCTGGGACGTGCCTGCCGTGGCCGTCCATCATATGGAAGGTCACCTGTTGGCCCCCATGCTGGAAGATGAGCCTCCCGAGTTTCCTTTTGTGGCACTACTGGTTTCAGGCGGGCATACCCAACTGGTTAAGGTGGGTAGTATTGGGCAGTACGAATTACTGGGCGAGTCGCTGGATGATGCCGCGGGTGAGGCCTTCGATAAAACGGCCAAGCTGCTGGGGCTGGGGTATCCCGGTGGGCCAGCCCTGGCCAGAATGGCCGAGCAGGGTAATCCAGACAGGTTCAGGTTTCCTCGCCCCATGACGGATCGGCCAGGTCTTGATTTCAGTTTCAGTGGCCTGAAAACCTTTGCCCTTAATACCATGCATGCTGAGTACCTTGATGATCAAACCAGGGCAGATATTGCCCTCGCCTTTGAGGTGGCCGTGGTGGAAACCCTGGCTATTAAATGTAAACGGGCCCTGAAACAGACGGGCCTGAGTCGATTAATCATTGCGGGTGGGGTGAGTGCCAATCAACGCCTGAGAACAAGGCTGGCGGAAGTCTGTGAAAAAGAAAATGCTAGTGTCTATTACCCACGTCTACAATTTTGTACCGATAATGGAGCCATGATCGCCTTTGCCGGTTGTCAACGCTTGATGGTGGGGGAGCGACAGGGGCTGGATTTTTCGACCCGGGCACGTTGGCCTATGGAAGAGCTTGCGGCGGTATAAATTTACTCAGGCAACCTGGGAGTAATACAGGACCTTCAGCGAGTCATCCAGTATTTCATAAACCTCTTCGTGGATCTGTTCCAACAGGCTGGATTCCAGACCCAGGATGGGCCAGGTGATGGCTTCAATGGGGTTGTCATCATCCAATGAAATGGGGGACTGGATATTATTGGCAATGGTGTCGGCAATGTGGACGGCTGCCGTTTCAGTGGCAAATCGGGTGGCTCGGATGGGGTGGTGATGGTATCTGGCAGGCTCGATCAGTGATTCAGGTAACTGCCAATGACTGAGTAATTCTCCACCCACCTCAGCATGACTAAATCCGAATATGGATTTTTCCACACTGCTTTTGTCCAGATCTTTATCATCGGCCAGTTCAATCACCTGTTTTGAGGCATCTGGGTGGGTCACATACATCACCAGTTTGCCGATATCGTGTAACAAGCCTGCAACGAAAAACCGTTCCGAGTTATTGTCTTTGAGATGTTGGCCGATGACTTTTGCGGCAACTCCCGTACAGACGCTATGGCACCAGAAGGTTTCCATATCGACAACTTCGTCTGTGAGTGTATGGAATTGGCCTACCACCGCTGTAGCAAGAACCAGATCACGCAACTGGCGCATTCCCAGGATGGTAATGGCCATGGAGATGGTGTCGATTCGAGAGGGGAACCCAAACATGGGACTGTTGACTACCTTTAGTAGTCGGGTGGTCAGGGCAGGGTCTTCACCGATTAACTGACCAATCTCAACGGCACTGGAGTCAGGGTCTTCAACTTTCAGGTTAATACGGTGAATTAAATCCGGCAGGGATACCAGCTCAAGGCTGTCGTTGATCAGGTCTTTGGCAGTCAATCGGGACATCAATTTTCCATCTCCTTGGTGAATTTTGCTTGCCCATCACAACATTCCGTATTGTCAGGAAATAGCACAAGTTTAAAGTTGGTATTTAATCAATTGTTATAGCGTCTCGAATTTCGTAACACTTTATAGATAGTGCATTGTTTCAGCAAATTCCACACACACCTTTTAATCACTCTATTAAAAGTGTGAAAAATCAGCCAAATACAGCAGGTTTTTTTTCACTCTGGGATATACTTCGTATATGAATGCAACAAACAAAATACGTTTATCTATCTCAGGGATGAGTTGTGCCGGTTGTGTTGCATCTGTTGAGAAGGCACTTAATGAAGCGCCTGGGGTAAGCCATGCCGTGGTGAATTTTGCTGAACACACTGCCATGGTGGAAGGGGATATCAATGGCCCAGACTTAATTGATGCAGTAGTCAAGGCCGGTTATGAGGCCGCCGAGCTGGCCAGTGAAGAGGCGGAACAGGAAAAAGAAGCCGTTGAGCTGGCGTATTACCGGCAATTAATTCGAAAGACCCTGGTTGCCGCTGCTGTGGGTATTCCCTTATTCATTGGGGGAATGAGTGGACTCTTCCCAGCACTTGGTGAAGCCTATGGTCAATTGGTTTGGTTACTAGCCGCTGCAGCAACTCTGGGTGTCATGATCTATTCTGGTGGACACTTTTATACCAGTGCCTGGAATGCCTTCCTGCGTCACGATGCCAATATGGATACATTGATTGCCCTTGGGACAGGCACGGCCTGGGTATATTCCACCATCATAAGCATCCATCCTGCCCTGGTACCGGTCATGGCCCAGCATGTCTATTTTGAGGCGGCCGTGATCATTATTGCCCTGATCAATTTTGGTTCAGCACTGGAGATGAAGGCACGGGGTAAAACCTCTGAGGCGATTAAACGCCTGATTGGGCTTCAACCCAAGGTTGCCCTGGTGGTACGTGATGGCAAGGAAAAGGAAATCCCCATCAGTGAAGTCGGCCTGGGAGAAACCATTCGAGTCCGTCCTGGTGAGCGCATTCCGGTGGATGGCATCATTATCACCGGTCAGTCCAATATCGATGAATCCATGTTAAGTGGGGAACCTGTGCCGGTTAGCAAGAGCAAGGATGATGAAGTCATTGGTGGAACGATAAATGGCAATGGCAGTTTTCTGTTTCAGTCAAAGCGGATTGGTAAGGATACGGTATTGGCCCAGATTATTGAGATGGTACGCCAGGCCCAGTCCAGTAAGCCGGCTATCGGTCGGCTGGTCGATCAAATCGCAGCCGTGTTTGTGCCCAGTGTCCTGATTATTGCGGTGATTACCTTTTTGGTCTGGTTCAATGTTGGGCCGGAACCGAAGGTCAGTTTTATGTTGGTGACAACCATGACGGTTTTGATCATCGCCTGCCCCTGTGCCCTGGGTTTGGCCACGCCCATTTCTATCATGGTAGGTATCGGTAAGGCGGCTGAATACGGGATATTGATTCGTAATGGTGATGCGTTACAGGAAGCCGGTCGCCTGACCACCATTGTGCTGGATAAAACCGGGACCATAACCGAAGGTAAACCGGCGGTAACTAAAATCATTCCCGCTGGGGATTATTCAAAACATCAGGTGCTGCAATATGCGGCCAGCCTTGAGGCTTCCTCTGAACATCCGCTGGCCCAGGCAATCTTAAATGCGGCGAATAAACACTCGCTTGAGTTATTTGAGGTAGCTGGGTTTAAGGCCATGACAGGCTATGGGGTTGAAGGTAATGTCGATGGTAAACGGACACTACTGGGTAATGCCCGCCTGCTGGCACAAAATAAGATTGCTACGGGTACCATTCTCGATCAAATGACCAGCCTGTCTGGTAAAGGCCAGACACCGATGATGCTGGCAGTGGATGACAAACTGGCAGGCGTTATAGCGGTGTCTGATCCTGTGAAGTCAGATTCGGCTGCTGCCATTAAACAGTTCCACAAACTTGGCCTGAAGGTGGTGATGTTGACCGGTGATAACCGCGTGACAGCCAATGCGGTTGCCAAGCAGATTGGTGTGGATGAAGTCATGGCAGAAGTCTTGCCACGCGATAAAGATGAAAAAGTTGCTGAGTTACAGAAAAAAGGTGAGGTAGTAGCCATGGTGGGCGATGGCATTAATGATGCGCCAGCCCTGGCCCGTGCCGATGTGGGCTTTGCCATTGGTTCGGGAACCGATGTGGCCATTGAAAGTGCCGACATTACCCTGATGAGAGGATCCTTGTTTGGGGTTGCTGATGCCATAGGTATTTCACGGGCCACTGTAAAGAACATTAAACAGAACCTGTTTGGTGCCTTTATCTATAACTCTTTGGGGATTCCAGTTGCAGCCGGGATACTTTATCCATTTATGGGTTTACTGCTTAACCCCATGATTGCCGGTGCAGCCATGGCTATGTCATCAGTGACCGTGGTCACTAATGCAAACCGGTTGCGTTTATACAGGACCAAAGGTAAATAGCATGGATACAGTGATCAATTTACTGGGCGTGTTTTTAATTCTGTTTATCATTGCTTGGTTCTGGTTATCGAAACCGGGTTCTAAATAACTCGTTTTAAAAAATATAATTTAAAGGTGTGTTATGTCCGTATTGGGGAAGCTATTGGGTGCGGGGTTTGGTTATATGTTGTGGGGACCCATAGGTGCGGTGCTGGGTACTCTACTTGGTCATCAATTTGACAAGGCGCTCAGTCATACCGTGTTTCAATCTCAGGCAGATGTCGAACGTGTCCAGGCGAGTTTTTTTACAACGCTGTTTTCGGTGATGGGACACCTGGCTAAGGCCGATGGTCGGGTCAGTGAACATGAAATCGAAATGGCCAAATCGGTCATGCAGCAAATGTCACTGGATGATGCCCAGCGTAAAATGGCCATCGATCTCTTTAATCAGGGTAAACAATCTGATTTTCCTTTAAACAATGCCTTAAAACAGTTTAGTCGTAATGCTCATGGCCAGCGTAATCTCATCCGTATGTTTATGGAGATCCTGATCTTTGTGGTCTATGCCGATGATGCCGTCCATCCCGAGGAAGAAAAACTGCTCAAACACATTGCCAAGGCGTTGGGTATTTCTCCGTATCAACTCGCACAAATGGAGGGCATGGTACAGGCCCAACGGGCTTTTCATCAGGGGCGAGGTGGGCATTATGAATCTGCCCGACCACGAGCTGATATGTTGCAGGAGGCTTATCAGGCTTTGGGTATAAGCGAGAAGGCCAGCGATGCCGAAGTCAAAAAGGCTTATCGGCGACTGATGAATCAGCACCACCCGGATAAGCTGGTGGCCAAAGGCCTGCCTGAAGAGATGATAAAAATAGCCACAGAAAAAACCCAGGAGATAAAGGCAGCCTATGACACGATTATGAAAACAAGAGGTAAATGATTGACTATTTTTCTATGAGATTTGCTATATTTGGCAACCCCTGGATTATGTAGTAAACCTTTACTTATATGGACCTGTCTCTTTTTCAACGTCTGACCGCTTCCGAACTGGATCAGTATCTCAGCGAGATTGACCTTGCCCTGGAGTATCACAACCGCTGGCTGGCAGCTTTCAATCGAGCCCTGGTTTGTCATGATCAGGAAGACATAGAACACTTCAGCCAGGATCTATTACATCAGTGTTATTTTGGTCGCTGGTATAAAAGTATGGATCAGGTGGTCATCAAAGAAGAGTCAGCTTTCCAGAATATTGGCGAAGTACATGAACAATTACATGTCCATGCACGCAAACTGATTGATGCGGTAAAACATCATTATTCAATCTCCAAGGAACAATATGATCAGTTTACCGAAATCAATAAGTCCTTTCGTCAGGCTGTAAATGAACTTAAGGCCTCAATCAAACACGATCTAAAGTTAATCGCCACTCTAATGGGCAAGATTTTTGAGAATGCCGAAGAGGGAGTGATTATAACTGACAAGGAAGCGAACATTCTTAATGTTAATCCTGCTTTCTGTCATGTGACCGGTTTTGAGTATGATGAAGTAATCGGTAAAAACCCACGGATTTTGCATTCAGGTCGACAGGACGAAGACTTTTATAAAAAACTCTGGCATGAATTAACCCATAACAACCGCTGGGAAGGAGAGATCTGGAACCGACGTAAGGATGGCAAGATCTATCCAGAGTGGTTGAGCATTACCGCAGTGATGGACGACAGTGGTGAAGTGACCCATTACGTGGCCATTTTCTCAGACATTACCTCTCAGAAAGACAGTGAAGAACGTCTTTATTACCTGGCCCATTACGATAATCTCAGTAAGCTTCCTAACAGGTTGGCTTTCCATGATCGTCTTAAACACGCCATTTCACAGGCCAGGCGTAGTCATCACCAGGTGGCAGTGTTGTTTCTTGACCTTGATGGTTTTAAAGAGGTCAATGACAGTATGGGACACAATGCCGGGGATCAGGTCATTCGAGAAGTGGCTTCTCGTTTGTCTGCTGCCATGCGCGAGTCCGATACCATTGCCCGCTTTGGTGGCGATGAATTTACCATCCTGATCTCAGAAATCGATGAACGCAAGGGCATTGAAACGGCGGCACAAAAGATTATCGATGCGGTGGCCATGCCCATCCATATCGAAAACCAGGATGCCAGGGTTACCACCAGTATTGGGATCAGCCTGTATCCCCAGGATGGGGATGATATTGAGACCCTGATACGTCAGGCGGATATGGCCATGTATGAGGCCAAGGGGGCGGGTAAGAACAAGTTTATTTTCTTCAGTCAGGAAGGGGCCTGATTACAGTCCAATAAAACGCCCACCACTAGCAACAACCACGACAATCAAACCCAGCACCATATTCACTCCAACCAGAATCCTGATCTGGGCAAGTTTTTTACCCCCTTCCGGCCAGTTCTGCTCAGTCACGGCCTGTTTTAAACGACGGTAAGGGGCAAAAAAGACATGCAGGAAGATCAGAATCATCACGGTACCCAGGCCATTCATTAAATGGATATAAATGGGGGCTGAGCCCATACCGCCGAACATTTTAAACATCATCCAGTAACCGGTGAGGGGTAGGGCGATGATCGCAATCCAGACGTAGGGAAAGAATTTTCCGAACACATGGACCCAGAGTGGGAGGCGCTGTGGGGGGTCAAGCAGCTTGCCTGCAACCGGGCGTAAAAAATTGTAGGCGAAGAACATACCGCCGACCCAGATAACGGCAGCGAGGACATGGATAACAATTGCAATAGTCATTATTTTCCTTTCTTATTTTTTGATTTCAGTACCAGCGGCATGTTTGGCCAGCCAGCCACGGACACGTTTTACCAGAACAGCATCCATATTATTAAAGAAGTGATCGGCACCTTCAATTTTTAATTGAGTATACCGTTTGTTTTTTGCCTTATTGGCGGCAGTGGCCCGGTCTTTGGTGGATTTGAGAACCTGGTCAAGATCACGACTGCCATAGATATCCAGTACCGGGAGTGTAATTTTTCTCAGGTGAAGTGAACTGTCCATTTTTTTATCAGATTTGTGGACCGACATGCCCACGGCCACAAAGGCGGTAACGGCTGCATCGGGTTTTTCTGCCAGGTAGTAGGCCGCCATGGAGGCACCCAGGCTATGAGCCACGATAACGATATTCTGGATGCCCTGCTTTTTCAGATAATCCACTCCGGCCTGGATACGTCCCGGTACCGCATCAAACAATGGGGCATAGTCTTCACTCTGGGCCTCATTTTTCAGGATGGGCATTTGCAATGAGAGGGTAGCCCAGCCGTGATCTGGCAGGCCGGTACGCAGGGGCTGAATCACTTCCGGCCAGGCAGGATGAACACCAATACCGTGCAGAATAATGGCTCCACCCATGGCCTTTTCAGTGGTGTGCTCGGCGAAAATGGCCAGAAACTCGGTGTTGCCTGCCTTGAGTTTGGTGCCTTCTCCTACAATCAGGGCATCGACAACCTGGGCTTCCCAGCGTTTTTCCTTGGCCATGTCCGAGGCCTGGGTGAGGGGCAGAATCAGGAAAGAGCAGATGACGAATAAAATTCGTGCAGTCATTGGGAAAACCTCCACTTTATAAGGTATTGAGTGCCATAAAGAGTAGTCTACCAAATGGGATATGACAAAAGGCTGAAATATTCGCCTTGATCGGGTAGAGTGGGCGGCTGAATTTTTCGGGGTACCCGGGGCGAAGCTGCCGTGTGGTACGGGTGAACGTTAAAAACGAGAGGAAACCGTCATGGCCGATAACCTGATTGCACCTTCTATCCTGTCAGCAGATTTTGCGCGCCTGGGTGAGGAAGTCGACAATGTATTAAAAGCTGGTGCCGATATCGTGCACTTCGATGTCATGGACAACCACTATGTCCCCAACCTGACTATTGGTCCGCTGGTCTGTGAGGCCCTGCGCAAGCATGGTGTTACCGCACCGATTGATGTGCATCTGATGGTCAAACCGGTGGATCGCATTATCCCCGATTTCGCCAAGGCCGGTGCTACCTATATTACCTTTCATCCGGAAGCCTCCGAGCATATCGACCGTACTCTGCAGTTGATTAAAGGTGAAGGCTGTAAAACCGGCCTGGTGTTTAACCCGGCTACCTCACTTGATTACCTGAAATATGAAATCGATAATGTCGATATGGTGCTGCTGATGTCCGTTAACCCCGGTTTCGGTGGTCAGAGTTTTATTCCTTCTGCACTGGACAAGCTGCGTGAAGCACGCAGGATCATCGATGCCTCTGGTCGCGATATTCGTCTTGAGATTGACGGTGGTGTAAAAGTCGACAATATCCGTGAGATCAAAGAAGCCGGTGCCGATACCTTCGTGGCAGGTTCTGCTATTTTTGGTGCCAAGAATGACAGCGACGCAAACGTTTATGACACTGTGATTAAACAGATGCGTGACGAGCTGGCAAAGGCTAAATAAAAGCACACAACAAAAGTTAACAAAACACTGCAAAGTATTCAGCTATGATGCTCGGTTTTGTGAATTTAACTTTTATTTGAGGTTTTAAGATGATTAAGACACCAGAAATGGTTCTCATTGATGTGGATGGTACGCTGGTTGATAGCGTACCGGACCTTGCTTATTGTGTTGATGAAATGATGAAGGCTCTGGACATGCCAGTGCATGGTGAAGCCAAGGTTCGTGAATGGGTGGGTAACGGTGTTGAGCGCCTGACTCGTCGCGCCCTGATCGGTCAACTGGAAGGTGAACCAGATGACGCCCTGTTCGAAAAGGCCTATCCGATCTTCCTGGATCTGTATGCCGAGAACACCAGCAAGCGTAGCAAGCTCTATCCCGGTGTGGCCGAGGGTGTAGCTTATCTGGAAGAAGCAGGTTACAAACTGGGTTGTGTGACTAATAAGGCAGAGCAGTTCACTGTACCCCTGTTACAAGACCTGGGTGTGAGCGGCCATTTCGAGATCATCATCAGTGGCGACACCCTGCCAAAGAAAAAGCCTGATCCCCTGCCTTTATTACATGCAGCGGAACACTTTGGCGTGAAGCCTGAGAATGCGCTGATGCTGGGTGATTCAGTCAGTGATGTGAAGGCGGCCCGGGCGGCAGGTTTCCAGATCGTCTGCATGAGCTATGGTTATAACCACGGTAACGATATTCGTGATGCCAATCCGGACGTAGTGATTGATTCCATGGTTGAATTGCGCGATATTTTACCGGTACTCGATAAACAGGGTGCGGCATAAGGATACTAATCTGAGATGAACATTTTAACAGTACAGTTCGACACACGATGGCGCGCCTGAGCGTGTTCCATGTCGTTGTATTGTTTAATGTCATCTCAGGATTAGAATAATGGATGAAAAAAGTTTTAACTCACTCGTAAAGCAAGGCTACAACCGCATCCCCCTGATGCGTGAGGTGTTGGCCGACCTCGATACTCCTTTAAGTACCTACCTCAAGCTGGCCAATGGGCCTTACTCCTACCTGTTCGAATCGGTACAGGGTGGCGAGAAATGGGGCCGCTATTCCATCATCGGTCTGCCCTGCCAGAAGGTCATCAAGATTTTTGGCTATGAGATCCAAACATGGGTTGAGAATCAGCAAACCGAATCCATCACCGTGGATGACCCCCTCGAGTGGGTACAGAGTTATTACGACAGCTTTAAGATAGCCGAAGTGGATGGCCTGCCACGCTTTAATGGCGGACTGGTTGGTTACTTCGGTTATGACACCATTCGTTATATTGAACCCAAGCTGGCCAAAACCCAAAAACCTGATGAACTGGGCACGCCGGATATCCTGTTGATGGTGTCTGATGAAGTAGTGGTGTTCGATAACCTCAGTGGCAAGCTGCATGTGATTGTGCATGTCGACCCCAATGAAAGCGATGCCTTTAACCAGGGGCAGGCCAGACTGGATCAGCTGGTGAATATGCTGGACAAACCACTGGCCAGACATGTCAATGCCCATTCGGTCAAGGTAAGCGAAACTGACTTTATTTCGGGTTTTACTCAACAGGGTTATGAAGACGCCGTGCGACGCATCAAGGAATACATCGTGGAAGGGGATGTGATGCAGGTAGTGATCTCTCAGCGCCTGTCGATTCCCTTTAAATCAAGACCACTGGATCTGTATCGTGCCCTGCGCAGCCTCAATCCATCTCCTTATATGTATTACATGGACCTGAATGATTTTCATATCGTGGGTTCCTCACCAGAAATTCTGGTCAGGCTTGAAGATGGTGTTGTTACAGTACGTCCCATTGCAGGTACTAGACCACGAGGTAAGGATGAAGCAGAAGATAAAGCCCTGGAAAAAGATTTGCTGGCCGACCCCAAAGAGATTGCTGAACACCTGATGCTTATTGACCTGGGTCGAAACGATACCGGGCGTATTGCTGAAATCGGTAGTGTGGAACTGACCGAGAAAATGACCATCGAGCGATATTCCCATGTGATGCATATCGTGTCGAATGTGATCGGTAAATTGCAAAAGGGCATGACGGCTATCGATGTGATTCGAGCCACTTTCCCGGCAGGGACGGTATCAGGTGCACCCAAGATTCGTGCAATGGAGATCATCGATGAACTGGAACCGGTGAAACGCGGTGTTTATTCCGGTGCAGTAGGCTATCTTGGTTGGGGTGGCAGCATGGATACAGCTATCGCAATTCGGACAGCAGTGATAAAAGATCAACAACTTCATATCCAGGCAGGTGCTGGTATTGTCTATGATTCGGTGCCCACCAACGAATGGGATGAAACTATGAACAAGGGCCGTGCCGTATTCCGTGCCGTGGCCATGGCCGAAGCCGGTCTTGACGGCACACATCAATAGGGGAGGAATGATATGTTATTAATGATCGATAATTATGATTCCTTCACCTACAACCTGGTGCAATACTTTGGTGAGCTGGGTGCGGATGTGCAGGTCTATCGTAACGACCAGATTACCGTTGCCGAGATTGAGAAGTTAAAACCGGATCATCTGGTGATTTCTCCTGGTCCCTGTACGCCTAATGAGGCCGGTATTTCTGTTGAAGCCATTAAACACTTTGCCAGCAAGTTACCGATACTGGGGGTCTGCCTTGGGCATCAGAGTATCGGCCAGGCCTTTGGCGGCAAGATTGTTCATGCCAGCGCCATCATGCATGGCAAGACCTCCATGGTCTATCATAATGACGTCGGTGTGTTTGCAGGGCTGGCCAACCCACTGGAAGCGACGCGTTATCATTCACTGGTGATCGAACAAAGCAGTATGCCAGATTGCCTGGAAGTCACGGCCTGGACCCAGAATGACAAAGGTGAGCTAGATGAGATCATGGGCGTAAGACATAAAGAGCTCATGATTGAGGGTGTGCAGTTTCATCCGGAATCCATTCTTACTGAGCATGGTCACGATATGTTACGAAACTTTTTACAACAGAGTTCAGGTAAACGATAAACAGAGCCGGGCACTAGCCCGGCTTTTAATTTCCAGATAATGACAGCGACGCCACAGCATAAACTCATCATCGTCATCCTTACCATGTTGGCCATGGTGGCACCGTTCTGTATCGATACCTATCTACCTTCTTTCCCCAGTATTGCATCCGACTTAACCGCCAGTGCCGTGCAAATGCAACAGAGTCTCAGCCTGTACTTAATGGGCTTTGCCGTCATGACCCTGTTTTATGGAGCCATGTCGGATGCGCTGGGGCGTCGAACCGTTTTCCTATTTGCCCTGGTCGGTTTTACCGGGACTTCATTGGGTCTTTACTTGACCGAGACTATTGAAAGTTTTCTTTTGTTACGTCTGGTTCAGGGGGGCTTTGCCAGTGCCGGTATTGTCGTGGGTCGTGCAGTGGTGCGTGACCTGTTTCATAGTCACCAGGCACAACAGGTCATGTCGACCATCATGTTAATTTTTGGCATCGCTCCGGCCATTGCACCCATCATCGGTGGCTGGCTGGAAATTGCCTTTGGCTGGCGGTCGATTTTTATGTTTCTGACCCTGTTTGGTGTGTTGTTGATCCTGTTAGTGGTGTTTCGTCTGCCAGAGACACTGCCGAAAGCGAAGCGCCATTCCATGCATCCCATCAAGTTGTTGAAGAATTATGGTCATGCCCTGAGCCGGTTTCACTTTCTGGAGCTGTGTCTGATCACGGCCCTGAACTTTGCGGGCTTCTTCCTGTATATCACCGCTGCACCACAGATCATGTTCATACACCTTGGTCTGACGGCGGCTGATTTTCATATTATGTTCGTGCCCATGGTGGGCGGCATGATGCTGGGGGCCTATCTGGCCGGTAAAACCGCCGGGAGGTTGAAGGTCAAACGTGCCCTGCAGGCGGGTTATCTCACCATGCTCATGGGCGCGTTATGGAATATCGGCAACGCCATGTGGCTGCCCGTGTCGGCCTTTAGCGTGATTGCCCCACTGGTACTTTACGGTGTTGGCATGAGTTTCGTCATGCCCATGCTTTCCATACTGGGGCTAGATGAACTGCCTAACCATCGAGGTCTGGCCTCATCACTGCAGAGTTTTGTGCATATGGGTATGAATGCCGTTGTCGCCGGGATTCTGGTCCCCATCGCCTTCGATACCGTGCAGCACCTGGCCCTGGCCATGTGTGTGATGTTTTCTTTTGCCTTATTGCTATTTATCAATGTTAATCGGCGTAAGTCACTGGAATATGTGATTGAGGCCTGATTCAAGGTTGACCCCCTCTATCAGGACACGCGACAATTTGTTTTTCTATAAGAACTCAATATAAGGGTTGAGCCATGGACATGATTTCCGCCATTCGGGCCGTGACCGAACGTAAAGATTTATCCGCCGCAGAAATGACCGCCGTGATGCGTACCATAATGACTGGCGAGGCCACACCGGCTCAGATCGGTGGTTTTCTTATTGGCCTGCGGATGAAGGGCGAGACGATAGACGAGATTGCCGCCGCTGCAGGTGTGATGCGTGAGCTGGCGACCGGTGTAAAAGTTGCTGGCGACCATGTCGTGGATATCGTAGGTACCGGTGGGGATGGGAGTAATACCTTCAATATTTCCACCACCTGTACCTTTGTGGTCGCTGCAGCCGGGGGCACGGTGGCGAAGCATGGCAATCGCTCTGTCTCCAGTAAATCCGGCTCGGCCGATGTGCTGGAAGCAGCCGGTGTGAAACTGGATATCAACCCCGAACAGGTGGCCCGCTGTATCAATGAAGTGGGTGTCGGCTTCATGTTCGCCCCCATGCACCACAGCGCCATGAAACACGCCATCGGCCCGCGCAAGGAGATGGGCGTACGAACTATCTTTAATGTGCTCGGCCCGCTGACCAATCCAGCCGGTGCGCCCAACCAGTTACTGGGGGTGTTCAGTGCTGACCTGGTTCAGCCCCTGGCCGAGGTGCTCAATAAGCTGGGCAGTAATCATGTGCTGGTGGTGAATGCCGAAGACGGTATGGATGAAATCAGTATCGGCTCCCCAACCCATGTAGCTGAACTGAAAGATGGCAAGGTGAATACATACCAGATCACACCAGAACAATTTGGCCTCAAGACGGCGGATATTAAGACGCTAGCTGTGGAGGGTGCCGAACAGTCACTGGCGGTGGTGAAAGAAGTGTTATCGGGTAAGGCTGGGCCTGCTCGAGATATCGTGGCACTGAATGCCGGTGCGGCTATTTATGCTGCGGATCTGGCGGATTCGCTGGAAGCGGGAATTAAAAAGGCCCAGCAAGTGATTGATAGTGGTGCGGCCATGGCCAAGCTGGATGCCCTGGTTGAATTGTCCAATAACTGTTGAGTATGTATGAGTAACCCGCCCGATATCCTGAAGAAGATTCTCGTCCGCAAGGCCGAGGAGGTGGCTGATCGCAAGTCACAGGTGTCACAGAGTGAGCTGGAGTCACGGCTTGCTGATGCCTCACCAGTACGTGGTTTTGTTGAGGCCATCGAAGACAGTATTGATGTAGGGCGTGCTGCGGTGATTGCCGAGATCAAAAAGGCCTCCCCCAGCAAGGGCGTGATGAGGGAGAACTTCATTCCCGCTGAAATTGCTAAATCCTATGCAAGGCATGGGGCTACCTGTCTGTCAGTACTCACTGACATCGATTTTTTCCAGGGCAGTGATGAATACCTGCAACAGGCACGTGCGGCTTGTCAGCTCCCAGTCATACGCAAGGACTTCATGATCGACCCCTATCAACTCTATGAAGCCAGAGCGATGGGCGCAGACTGTATTTTACTTATCGTCGCCGCACTGAGCGACAGTCAGCTAAATGAACTGACAAGCCTGGCCAATGAAATCCAGTTGGATGTTTTGGTCGAAGTTCATGATGGTGAGGAACTGGAGCTGGCACTGGAGCTGGATACTACCCTGGTGGGTATCAACAATCGGAATCTCAGAACCTTTGAGACATCACTCAATACAACCCTCGACTTGCTGGCAGATATCCCCGATGGACGAATTGTGGTCACTGAAAGCGGGATTCATACCCGAGCTGATGTAGATCTGATGCGGGAAAATGCCGTGGATACCTTTCTGGTGGGAGAGGCCTTTATGCGGGAAGACGACCCAGGACAAAAGCTCGCAGAATTGTTCTTCTAAAACGAAAAAGGCAAACCGATGGTTTGCCTTTTTTGTGAATACTTGCTCTGAAATCAACGCGTGCCAAACACCACAATGGTTTTTCCCTTAACAGAAATGAGGCCTTGCTCTTCCATACCTTTTAATACCCGTCCAACCATCTCACGGGAACAACCCACGATACGTCCAATCTCCTGACGAGTAATACGGATTTGCATACCATCGGGATGGGTCATGGCATCAGGTTGTTTGCAGAGGTCCAGCAGGGTACGGGCAACACGGCCAGTGACGTCCATGAAGGCCAGATCGCTGACTTTACGGCTGGTGCTACGCAGGCGAGTGGCCATCTGGCCAGCCATGGCAAACAGCACATCAGGGTGTTCTTCATAAAGCGTCCGGAATTTGCTGTAACTCATTTCCGCGACTTCACAGGGGGTGCGGGCGCGAACCCAGGCACTTCGATGGGGTTCGTCTTCGAACAGCCCCATTTCACCAAAGAAATCACCTTTATTTAAGTATGCTAATACGATTTCTCGGCCGTCTTCATCTTCGATAAGTACGGTAACGGAGCCATCCACAATGTAATACAGAACATCGGGCTTATCACCCGCATAAATAATGACACTTTTCGCCGGGTATTGACGGCGATGACAGTGTTCAAGAAACTGATCCAGCGATTCGATACCGGTTTGGGAAGCTGTTGGTAGCTCGGGCATGGCATTCCTGCTTAGCATAATTATTGTTTCCTGTTCTATGTTATACCATTGTGGTGACTATGCGCCAAGCTTAATCCATTAACCCAAAATAAACTGAGAATGGTGTCACTGGCCATAAACAGATATGCTTCGTTTCTGGCCAATAGGGCTATTTTGCGGCGTATTCACTCCATCCGATATAACTGAACAGGGCCTATTAGTAGCCTGTATCGACGGATCTGGAGAAATTATTACCTTTTTTTGGAGATTTTAGTAATGAAGGCACGTGTTAAGTGGCTGGAAGAAGTGACATTTGTGGGTGAGTCGGCCAGTGGTCATGCTGTGGTAATGGATGGCCCACCTGAACATGGTGGACGCAATCTGGGTATCAGGCCAATGGAAATGCTGTTGCTGGGGATGGGGGGTTGTACCTCGTTTGATGTCATTAATATTCTCAAGAAAAGCCGCCAGCAGGTGGTGGACTGTGAAGTACAACTCGAAGCCGACCGTGCCGATACTGAACCGAAGGTCTTTACCAAAATTCATGTGCATTTCATTGTGACGGGAAAGGAATTATCCGAAAAACATGTCAAACGTGCCGTGGAATTATCAGCTGATAAGTACTGTTCTGCATCCATCATGTTGGGCAAGGCCGCTGATATCAGTCATGATTATGAAATACGCGAGGCATGATCCTCGGTTATTTTGTACTAATCTAATCAATACCAATTACAACTCTGGAATTTTCGATGTCCAATCTCTCTCAAGTGATTGATAGCTATTATCGTGCCTGGTTTCGTTTCCATCCTGAGGTGGCGGTGGATCTGGGTATCGAAGGCTACAGTGAACTACTTCGGCCCTATGGTTCAGATGAACGAGGTGCCCTGATTACATTACATGAAAAACTTTTATCTGCCCTGGATGAGTTTGATGAAAGTGATTTAAATGAAGAACAGAAAATGGACATTGCCCTGATGCGTGGCCGGGTGATGCTGGATATGAAGGACATGGATGAGTGCGACTGGCGGCTGCGTGATCCTGGCCGTTATTTACCGATTCATGCCATCTATCAATTAACCGTCAGGTCGGTAAAAGATCTTCGTGCCGCACTGCATGCCCGCCTGTCAGCTGTTCCGGATTATTTACGTGGTGCCCGATCTCAGTTGATGGAAGAGCCTGAACAGATTCCTAAACTCTGGCTTGATTCGGCAATCACCGAGGCCAATCAGGGTGCACAATATTTTCGTAGCCTGGAAACTCATCAGGAGCTATCTCGCTATGGTATTGCGCAGTTACTGGAAGAGGCGGCTCATGCCTTGGATGAGTATGCGCGCTTTCTGGAAACTGAGCTTGCGCAAAAGGCGAAAGGCAGTTTTGCCCGGGGCAAGGATTATTACAACATGATCCTCAGCCATCGACATTATCTGGATATTGATGCCGATACCTTGCAC
Source organism: Gammaproteobacteria bacterium (assembly GCA_029881995.1). Classification (GTDB taxonomy): domain Bacteria; phylum Pseudomonadota; class Gammaproteobacteria; order UBA6429; family Thiohalophilaceae; genus JAHEDB01. Next base: position 30,975 of record JAOULO010000014.1, on the reverse strand, counting down.
AAATTTGGCGAAGAGTTGTTTGAACAAACCTTACAGGAGCTGCGAGATGTCACCCGAGAATTAAGGGGGGATGAGGACATTGCTGCCATGACGACTTCTCTACAGTCACAGAAAATGGCTGGAACTGATTTAATCAGTACCTACCGTGAAGCCATGGAGGCAGCAAAACAGTTTGTTAAAGACAAGGGACTGGTATCCGTTCCAGACAAGGAACAGCTCAAGGTTGTTGAAACTCCAATCTTTCTTCGCCATGTCATTCCATTTGCTGCTTATATGGATCCCGCACCTAATGATCCCGAACAACTTGGATATTACTATGTCACTCCCTCGATTAATGATGAGGCCAGGGAACATAACCCGGTGAGTTTAAAACATACCTGTGTGCATGAGGCCTGGCCAGGTCATCACCTTCAGTTTGTTACGGCCAACCTGTGTCAGACATCCAGTACCCTGCCAAGATTGATCAATGCTTCGGCGACCCTGTATGAGGGTTGGGCCCTGTATTGTGAACAGCTGATGCATGAACAGGGCTTTCTGGAACAAAAAGAGTCTGCCTTTGTTTTGTTAAAAGACCGACTGTGGCGTGCCCTGCGCATTATGATCGATGTCGAGATTCAGACCCGGGATCTTGGCGTTGAACAGGCGGCTGAAAAAATGCAGACCCTGCTCGGCTTCAGTCGCAACGAGGCCATGGCAGAGCTGAGCTGGTATTCCCAGGCACCTGGCGTTCCCATGGGCTATGCGACGGGTTGGGCCTTGATCAATGCCACACGAGATCGACTAAAGTCATCGGACAAGAAGTTTGACCTGAAAGACTTTCATGACAAGCTATTATCGGCCGGCTCGATTGCTCTGCCCTTTGTCATCCGAAGTCGTTTTGGCCAACCGCTATGGGAAAGTGTGCGTAAACAGGTCTTTAAGGCTTAATAAAAGGCAAAAAACGGTTAACAAACGCATTTTTTTGGATAAAATATGCGGCCTGCCAATTCTGGCAATAGACCATGAGGCCTTAAGCTGATGAGCCGACCTCCAGCTACTAGCGGTATGCGTCACCTGGCCTTATATGTTCAGGATCTGGATGCCTGTGAATATTTTTATGTCGATTTACTGGGTATGTCAGTTGAGTGGCGACCGGATGCTGATAATGTATATCTGACTTCGGGCAATGATAATCTGGCACTGCATCGTGCGGTAGAAAAACCCACAGGGCCTCAGAAACTGGATCATCTGGGCTTTATTCTCAATAAGCCAGAAGATGTAGATGCCTGGCATACGTTTTTACTTGAGCATGATATCGTTATGAAAACCCGACCCAAAACCCATCGTGATGGTGCCAGGAGTTTTTATTGTCTGGATCCGGATGGCAATACGGTACAAATGATTTTTCATCCACCCCTGGTTGTTTAGGAGGGAAGTTTTATGCCACGTCTCAACAAAAAATTAAAGCTGCATGGGTTTAATAATCTAACCAAGACCCTCAGTTTTAATATTTATGATATCAATTATGCAGAGACCCCTTCACAGCAGAATGATTATATCGAATACATTGATGAAGAATACAATGCTGAACGTCTGACTGGGATTCTGTCAGAAGTGTCCAATATCATTGGTGCTAACATCCTTAACATCGCCCATCAGGATTATGATCCCCAGGGTGCCAGTGTCACCATGTTGATCTCAGAAGAACCCATAGCCTCTGAACATATCAGTAATGAAGAAACACCTGGCCCATTGCCTGAAGCGGTAGTTGGGCATCTGGATAAGAGTCATATTACTGTTCATACCTATCCAGAGAGTCACCCGGACAATGGCATCAGTACCTTCCGGGCAGATATCGATGTATCGACCTGTGGTCGTATTTCACCACTACGGGCCTTGAACTATCTGATCCACAGCTTTGACTCAGATATTGTGATCATGGATTATCGAGTGCGTGGGTTTACTCGTGATATTCGTGGTCGGAAATATTATAACGACCATAAGATCAATTCGATTCAGAATTTTATCGCCCGTGATACCAAGAATATCTATCAGATGATTGATGTGAATGTATACCAGGAGAATATTTTTCATACCAAGATGATGCTCAAGGAGTTTGATCTGGATAATTATCTGTTTGGTATGGATGCCAGTGACCTGAGCCCGAATACCCGAAAAAAAATAAAACGACGTCTAAAAAAAGAAATGCTGGAAATTTTCTACGGCAGGAATATTACTAAATAAGGTATCTTTCTTTGAGAGATTTGGTGTTTAAATCTTGTTAAATCCAATAGACCGTTTTGGTCATCACCTTTGAAGTCAGTCCCATAAATTTCTTGATTGGTGAGGGTAATTCAGCACCACCCGCATGTAAGGCGACTGTGGCATGGTGGGCCTCATCCTCTTTCATTTGTTCAAGAATGGCATGGCTCTTTTTATCAGCTGGATTGATTTGCGCCATATGGCTGTCCAGGTGGCGGACAACCTGGTGTTCAGTTTCCGCAACAAAACCCAGGCTCCACTTGTCACCGGCGATACCGGCAGCCGCACCAATGGCCAGAGAGCCCACATACCAGAATGGCCCGAGCAGACTGGTATGAGTGCCCAGTTCCTGACAGCGCTGTTCACACCAGGCCAGGTGATCATTTTCCTCAAGGGCGGCGCGTTCCATTTTTTCGCGGACCTCGGGCAGGCGCGCAGTGAGGGCCTGGCCCTGATACAGGCCCTGGGCGGAGACTTCGCCAGCATGGTTGATACGCATGAGCCTTCCCGCAAGGTCTTTATCTGCGGAGGAAAGATCGGTCTCCTTGATACTGGAGGCTGGGTTGGGTCGTTCCGTCAAAGGAGGGTTACCAAAGACGGTACGCAGACCTGCATCAAATTGCTGGATCAGTTTGTCGAAAGGGCTGTATTGACGTTGTTGCATAGTGTGGAAGATACAAGATCAGGAATCTGTGTTCAATCAAATTGGTGATGGTCTACTAAAAAACCCTCCATATTTCAGGAGGGCCAAGTCTGGTGCGCAAGCGCGCTGGATCTAATTATTATTCTTAAAATGAGTTAGAAGTGCATACTGATACCAAGAGATAACAAGGTCATGTCATTACCTGTGAAGGCATTATATTTCCCAATATCAGCATAATGTTCCCAATCAAGGCGAACGGTATATCCTGTGGGCATTGCCCAGCCAACGGAAAAGCCATAGCTGGTATCGGTTCCAGTTCTTGACACATTTGAAGAGTTATATTCCACATCCCAGCTAAATATGCCGACTTTAGCCAGCGCATAGATACTGGGAGTAAAGGGTAATTTACCTGACAGGTGCAGGGCATTACCGCTGACTTCAAATTCGCTGGGGGTATCTTTAAAGTAGGTGCCGAGATTGACATGGCTGACCTCAACATAAAATGGGCCGGTCGCATGTAAACCACCAAACAACTTATAGCCCGTGGCCGTTTCATCAGGATCACTCTGCCGAACCAGGGTGGCCTGGCCAACACTTACTCCTACATAGGCATCTGTGCCGCCAAGGGCAAAAGCGCTTGCGGGTAATATGCCTGACAGGCAAAACAACAATACGGAAAAACGTTTAATTAAATTGCTCATAGACTTGTACCTTACACCTGGTTTGAGTTTCTATTTTGTGCAGCAATCTTTGTGCCAGCACTTATTAATACTTATATCGGTAGTTTTGGGAGGGAATGAAGGGTAAGTGGGTAAGAATATGACAGATTTTTACTTTGAATCGGCAAAATATTGCCGGAGTTCTCAGTTATTTAGTATCCAAATACATAGCCGATACTAACTACGGTGACATCATCGCCATACCAGGTGTAATCGATTTCAAGCACGGCACCACCCTGACGTAGCCCTAACCCAAGGCCATAGGAGCCCCGGGTGGTATCCTGAATCACTGCATTATTGACGGTAATGACCTGGTTGGCGGCACCCAATCTGGCTTTTACATAGGCCTTGCCACGGGAACGGCCGGTAAAATACAGGCCGGTGGTTTCTACTTCATACGTAGAAGTGGTACTGGTACCGGAATCATTAACACTTTCCTTGGCAGTGGTCTGGGTATAGCGAAGTTCTGCACCCGTCCAGATAGAATCATTCGAAAACACCCGAAGACCAAAATTGACTCCAAAGGTAGTGGCGTCCTGATATTTCTGTGTTTGGGTATTTTTAACGCGGGTCTGGCCACCACTCAGGCCAAAATAATAATCCCTGTCACGCTCTCTGGCCTCCGCCTCTGTAAATCCGGCAATGAAAATAAATACCAGCAGGGAAAAATAAAAGATGAACTCCTTTATGTGTGATGCCATGAAGTAGATGTCCTGAAGTCAACAGAGTATTAGCAAGTATAGATGAGACAAGCTCAATGCCAAAGGCTCATCGGATCAGCTGTTTTACCAGCAGGGAGACGGGGTGCATGGTGTCTATTTTATTGGGCAAGCCTGCGGACAGGTGCAGGCGGCAGCCGATATTGCTAGTTGTGACGGCCTGGCTCGCGTGGTTCTCGATAACATCCAGTGTGGCCTGTCTGACAGTTGCTGCCAGCGCCGGCTGGCTAAGCATGTAACTACCGGCGGCTCCACAACAACCGGTTTCAGCAGGAATCTCATTGAGGCGAATATCAGGAATCATTTTCAGGATATCGGGGCTTGGGTCTTTTTGGCGCAGGGCATTACGCATGCTGCAGGGGGTATGAACACTTACGGACTGGGGAAAAGCTCGAAACTTAAATTGAGACAGGTCTTCTTTTGATAAAAATTGGCAGATTTCGATAAATGCTGGATTATCTGACTGTGTGGAGGGATGAGTTTCAGTCTGTGTATGGTATTGCCTCAGTTGAGCCCCACAACCACTGGCCACATAGACGACCGTGTTCAGGCCGGTGAAGGCTGCCAGGTTTTTACTGGCAAGTTCCCGGGCAGTATCCATTTCTCCATTATGCTGGTGCAGGGCACCGCAACAGGTTTGTTGTTCCGGGATAACGACCTCATAGCCCAGCTTTTCTAGCAGAAAAATACAGTCCTTGATGGTTTGTTGATCAAACATATGGCCTGTACAACCCGTGAACAGCCCGAGCTTTTTACTTTTGGTTTGGTTAGAGGTCGAAAAAGCCTTATAGGCTGATACACCACGAGTTATTTTTTCTACAGAACTGAGTTTGAACAGGCGAAGCAGGGCCTGTAAACCACTCCGCTGGTAAATAAACAGCAGGTTCTGCAGGCGTTTTTGTGCCGATTTATTTTTCGCGAGCCGCAGTCCCTGTGTGACAAGGTATCGATTAGTGGTGTGTTTTTTACTTAGAGACTGTTTTGCGTGATCCAGCAACTCACCATATTTAACCCCTGAAGGACAAACTCGCTCACAGGCCAGACAGCTTAGACAGTGATCCAGGTGCTCTTTTAACCGATGGCTGACAGGGAACTGTTCGTTGATCAGGCCCTGAATCAGGGCGATGCGTCCCCGTGGCGACTCATTTTCATTTTCATATATCCGATAGGTCGGGCAGTGGGGCAGACACAGGCCACATTTGACGCACTGGTCGGCCTTGAGGTTGAGATTGTGCTTGATCGAAGACAATGGCTTACCGGATTCAAAGATGCGTCATTGTAGGGTTGCTGTATCTCTCATGCCAGAACAATTTATAATGGGAGTCTTCTGTCATATCTTAAAGAGAGAATCTCGTGTCGTTTTATCAATACCATATGTTTTTCTGCACCAATCAACGAGACCCTGGCGAGTCCTGCTGTGCGGATTTTAATGCCCGGGCCATGCGTGATTATGCCAAAAAGCGCAGTAAGGAACTGGGCCTGGCCGGACCGGATGGAGTCAGGGTCAATCTGGCGGGCTGCATGGGGCGCTGTGAACAGGGGCCGGTAATCGTGGTCTACCCTGAAGGAACCTGGTACACCTATGTGGATGAAGAGGACATAGAAGAAATACTCACCAGTCACCTGCAAAATGGCCAGCCAGTTGATCGGCTCAAAATATAAAATATTGAATGAAATGACTGAATCCTCCTGTATAAGCGGCACCCAGCTGATAGATGGGCCTGTGGGCCAATTGGAGCTCCTGCTCGAATATCCGGATAACTGTCCCGACAGCAAACCCCTTGCCATCTTTTGTCACCCCCATCCCCTCTATGGTGGGAGCATGAAGAACAAGGTGGTCCATATGCTCAGTCGGGCGGTGAATGATCTGGGCTTGCCCTCGGTACGCTTTAATTTTCGTGGGGTTGGCCAGTCAGAAGGGGAATTCGATGATGGCAAAGGAGAACTGGATGATCTGCAGGCCGTGGTCAATTGGGCGAAAACACATCATGGTGACTCACCGATCTGGCTGGGTGGGTTTTCTTTTGGGTCCTATATCGCCTTAAAAGGGCATAAATTGGCTAAGGCCGAAAAATTACTCCTGGTGGCTCCCTCTGTCACGCTCTATGACATGGCCGACTACTTGGATGTCCAGATCCCCTGGTGGGTCATCCAGGGCGGGCAGGATGAGGTTATTGATCCCCAGGCAGTGGATCTGTGGGTCAAACAGCATCCCACTCCACCTATATATGAGTGGTTTGAGCCGGGAAGCCATTTTTTTCATGGCCAGCTCAATTTCCTGCGGGACTATGTAAAACGTGTCTGGCAGGATAGCCTTTAAAAAGTATCTTAATATCAAATAGTTATACTATCATCCCAGGCCCACATAGCCAGCTGCAGTCTTTTTTAGACAGGGTTTAAATTAATAGTTGACTTCCAGTAACTAAATCACTATATTAGCAAATACTGAATTACTGCTTTATTACTAAGCAGTCAGTTTCAAGACTCCTCCATCCTCCTTATGGTGGTATAACTTTAAGCGCGGCTTTTCCCCCTTTGCCGCGCTTTTTTTTTGCTTTTTTTCAGGGACTTGGCAGTTTTTATGAAGTCTGGCGGAATTAGCTTGAATTTTCCCCTAATTTGGCTTGTATCTTGTATCTGATTTTATTAATATTCCGCCTCTTTTTCGCAACGAATTATTTATTGCAGGACCAGTGAGTTATGAAGACTTTTAGCGCAAAACCAGAGACCGTTAAACGGGACTGGTATGTGATCGATGCCACTGACAAGGTACTTGGCCGTCTGGCGGCTGAAGTGGCCAGTCGTCTGCGTGGTAAACACAAGGCAGAATATACGCCCCATGTTGATACCGGCGACTACATCGTAATTGTCAATGCTGACAAGATTGCGGTCACGGGCAACAAGGAAACTGATAAGATGTACCATCACCATACTGGTTTTCCAGGTGGTCTGAAGTCTATCAGCCTGCAAAAGCTGCGCGCCAAAGAGCCGCGTGCCATCATTGAAACAGCTGTGAAGGGCATGTTGCCTAAGAATCCGCTGGGTCGTGCGATGTTCCGCAAGCTGAAGGTCTATGCAGGTCCGGAGCATTCTCATACTGCACAGCAGCCTACGCCGCTGGAAATTTAGTATATATAAATAGAGACAGGAATCAGGAAACAGATCCATGGCAACTGAACAATTTTACGGTACAGGTCGTCGCAAAAACTCTGCGGCCCGCGTCTATATAAGCGCCGGTAGCGGCCAGATCAGCGTTAACAACCGTCCCCTGGACGAATACTTTGGCCGCGAGACAGCTCGCATGGTCGTACGCCAGCCACTGCAGCTGACCGAAACCGATGACAAGTTTGACGTCAAGGTCTTCGTCACAGGTGGTGGTAACACAGGCCAGGCCGGTGCCATCCGTCACGGTATTACCCGTGCACTGATGGAATATGACGAGACATTGCGCCCTTCTCTGCGTCGTGCGGGTTATGTTACTCGTGATGCCCGTGAAGTTGAGCGTAAGAAAGTCGGTCTGCACAAAGCCCGTAAACGTCCACAATACTCGAAACGTTAAGTTTTCGAGCTGTTGGGAGGTCTGGCCCGCAGACCCTTTCCCAAATTGGGGAATCGTCTAACGGCAGGACAACGGACTCTGACTCCGTCAATCAAGGTTCGAATCCTTGTTCCCCAGCCAATAATCAAAAGGCTCATCTGGATAGATGGGCCTTTTGTGCTTTATAGCGAACCATAGTGATTCCTGTTTCATTGCCAGGGGAATGGTCGTCAAAATTGCCTGAGGTGATTTTGAGCTGTGAAGGGAACAGACATCGAGTTGTCCTTATTTCCCAGCTAATATAAAAAGCCCGTTAGTATATGATGGGCTTTTTTATCTCGTATTAATTTTATTTCTTTAGTTGGCATTTCTGCCGGATCATTTATCTGATCATTATTTAAATCGTTTTATATTTAGACGTAACTTTTATTAGTGATCATTTTCTTTATTAACTTCCTGTATATCTAAAATCATAATTTTTTATAAAAACTCTATTAGCAACTCATTAAATAATAAAATAAGTGTGAAGTATGTCTCATTTTATAAACAATAAAGAACTATAAATATATTGATCATGTTTTGTTCATTTATTTAAATATCCACATGTATAAAATTCATCCGAAATACGTTTACATAAAATAAAACATAAGCTTACAAATATCATTACTGTGGATAAATTTATCTCAATAAAAATACAGTTATTAAGTATTTCTGTTTGAAATGTTGCGTTAACGCAACAAAATTATGTTTTGTTGCGTTTAAGAAAATAAATTTGCTTATTGTGTTTCACTTAGGTATAAAAACGTTCGAGTTTGGTTAACCTAACTCTGAAATTTCAAACTCACTACTCGAGAATAAGAAATAGGAGCAAAAATATTATGAATAAGAAACTGATTGCAATGGCCGTTGCTGCAGGTCTGTCTGCACCTCTGGCTGCAAGCGCTGAGCCAACTGTCTATGGTCACCTGCAGGTTGAAGTAGCCAGCATTGACGATGGCGGCACTAAGAAAGCTAATGAAGATACTGGTACTCCCGGTTCTAGCTACATGGGCACTGACGATAACAAACGTGGTCGTTTAGGTGTTAAAGGTTCTGAAGATCTGGGTAATGGCATGAGCGCCATCTACAACTTCGAATGGCAGGTTGAAACTACACAGGGTAACCCTAATGATGGTTCTCGTGTAGGTATGGTCGGTCTGAAAGGTGGTTTCGGTACGGTTGAAGCCGGTGCTCTGAAACAGCCATACAAATATACTGGTGGTGTTAAGTATGACCCATTCGTGACAACCTACATGGAAGCCCGTTCACGCGGTGGTATGTCAGGTAAAACAACTGATCGTGGTCATTCTACTTCAGGTTCATTTGGTCACCATGGCTTCTTTACTGATGCCCTGGCCTATAAAAACAAGTTTGGTCCGATTTCTGTCTGGGTTGCCACTAGCTTTGATGAAAAAGGTGGAGCCAAAGGTAGAGATGGCGACATGAATCTGTCTGTTAAATATGACGGTGGTAACTTTGAAGCCTTCTATGCTATGGCAGTAGACGATCATACTACTGGTACAACTGACCTTGGCCTTGGTGCTGCTGGTGACAATGATAAATACTCTGGCGAATATTCTGCTAGCAAGTTCGGTGGTATGTTCAAGATGGGTAGCCTCAAGCTGAAGCTCCAGCTGGAAACAACTGAGCAGAAATACAATAAGACTCAGACTGATGGTGCTGGTGCATTTACAGCAACTACTGGCTTCTACTCTAAAGCGTGGGAATCTGATGTTATGTTCATCGGTGCTGAATTCAAGATGGGTAAGAATGTGTTTGTTGCCCAGCTGGGTGAACGTGAATCAAGTGCAGATACTTTCAAGAGCACTACTGAGTACCTGGCTATTGGTGCAATCCATAAGTTCAGCAAAAAGACTCGTGCTTTTGTAGGTCATAGCACTACGTCAGATTCTAACAACACTCCAGGTAGTAAGACTGTTGACGGATCTGTAACTTCAGTTGGTCTGCGCGTCGACTTCTAATAATAATTAATTACTTAGAAGTAATTGAACGGGGTCTTTGGACCCCGTTTTTTATTTTGGAATCTGATAAAATGAAAAACATCCAAAACTGTTTAGAGGAAGGATTGAGAGTTTATTTCCCAGTTCTTTTTATCTGTGTAATAACTTGACTCTTTTCTTCTGTATCTGTCCTTTGAGTTATTTTTCCATGCTAAAATCAGGTTTTGCTAATATTTAACTGGTTTTTCATGCCCGATACCCGCATTCGCGAAATCCCCTATAACTACACCTCGTTTTCTGATCGGGAAATTGTGATTCGTTTCCTGGGTGAGGAGATGTGGGAGGTGCTGAATACCCTGCGGGGTGAGCGGGTCACTGGTCGTTCGGCCCGAATGCTGTTTGAGGTGCTGGGGGACATGTGGGTGGTAGTTCGTAACCCCTTCATTCAGGACGATTTATTGTCCAATCCCCGCCGTCTTGAGTCGCTCATTCATGCCTTACATCACCGACTGGACCAGATTCTTGCCCGGGCCGGGGATAATGACATGGCCCATACCCTGGCCATCAAGGCCCGTGGCGCGGTTGCCGAATTTGAGGGCTGGTTTCCCCGGCAGCGCAAATTACGCAAGCAAATCCTCCAAAAACTGGGCAAGGTCACCCGGCGGGACAATATTGGTTTCGATGGCCTGGCTCGGGTCTCCCATGTCACCGATGCCTCGGACTGGCGGGTTGAATTTCCCCTGGTGGTCATCAATCCGGATACGGAACAGGAAGTGCAAAAGGTGGTGGCGGCCTGTATTGAACTTGGTCTGAGTATTATTCCTCGTGGTGGTGGCACGGGTTATACCGGCGGGGCCGTGCCATTGAGTAATGACTGTGTCGTTATCAACACCGAAAAACTGGATCAAGTTGGTGATGCCGAGCCAAGCCTTTTGGCGAGCGATACTGGGGCAGAAATAACCGCTACCGTGATAGCGACCGGTGCCGGTGTGGTGACTCGCCGAGTAGCAGAACAGGCCGAGTCAGCTGGGCATGTGTTTGCGGTTGATCCCACCTCGCAGGATGCCTCCTGCATCGGCGGCAATATTGCCATGAATGCCGGTGGTAAGAAGGCCGTGCTGTGGGGCACGACCCTGGATAACCTGGTGTCCTGGAAAATGGTCACACCTGATGCCAACTGGCTGGAAGTAGAAAGGCTGAACCATAATCTGGGCAAGATCCATGAACAACCCGAGGTGTTATTCCGTATTACCCATTATGCGGCCGATGCTAAGACAGAACTTTGTGATCCTGAGATCCTGCGTATTCCGGGGGTAAAGCTTCGCAAGCGGGGTCTGGGCAAGGACGTCACCAATAAGTTTCTCGAAGGGTTACCCGGTATTCAAAAAGAAGGCTGTGATGGGATTATTACCTCGGCCCGCTTTGTGGTACACCGGATGCCGAAGTTTATTCGCACCGTGTGTCTCGAATTCTTTGGCAGTGACTTGCGCAAGGCGGTGCCTGCCATCGTCGAAACCAAGGATTATCTGGATGGCCTTGCTGATGTACAACTGGCGGGGATGGAACATCTGGATGAGCGCTATGTGCGAGCGGTCAGTTATACCACCAAGGCCTCACGCCAGGATCTGCCCAAGATGGTGTTACTGGTGGATGTGGCCGGTGATGACGAAAACAGTGTCGCAACGGCAGCCGATAAAGTCATCGAGATGGCGGCCGAACGTGAATGTGAGGGTTTTATTGCGGTCAGTGCCGAGGCTCGCAAACGTTTCTGGGAAGCCAGAACTCGCACAGCGGCCATTGCGGCCCATACCAATGCCTTCAAGATCAATGAAGATGTGGTGATTCCTCTGCCGCGGCTTGCTGACTATAACGATGGCATTGAACACATTAACATCGAGCTTTCCACGCGCAATAAACTGGATATGATTGATGGGGTGCTGGCTTATCTCGATGGAGATATTCCTGAGCTTTACACCGTGGTGGCTGGTCAGGCGCCGGAGGATCGCGATGAGGAAACAGTACATTTAATTGAAAACAAGCTACAGGCTGCGAAAGACCTCCTGCAATCGGTTAAGACGCAGTGGCAGCAGTTATTACAGGATATGGACAAGCCAGCCAGTCAATATCTGGATTTGCTGGATGAACAGGCCAGAAGTGAATTGCAAAAAGACGATACCGTCTTTCGTCTCCTGCAGCGTCGGGCCTTTCGTATCTCCTACCGTCACCGTATCGCCCATCCTCTGAGAACCATATTCAATGGTCGGGAGTTCAATGCGCTTCGCGATCGACTCGATGAAATCCACACCAAGGTCCGTTCCAGTCGCCTGTTTGTTGCAACACACATGCACGCCGGTGACGGCAATGTGCATACCAATATCCCGGTCAACTCGAATGATTATGCCATGTTACATGAGGCCGAAAGGGTGGTTGCCCGTATTATGCAACTGGCGGAATCCCTGGGAGGTGTGATCTCCGGTGAACATGGTATCGGTATTACCAAACTGGAGTTTCTGGATAAGGATATTATTAAGGACTTCGTTGAATACAAGAACAAGGTCGACCCAAATGATGTATTTAATCCAGGCAAGCTAAGGGCAAATGCTGATCTGAAAAATGCCTATACCCCATCTTTGCGACTGGTGGAACAGGAGGCCTTAATCCTTGAAGCCAGTGAGCTTGGTGAACTGAATACGGCCATCAAGGACTGTTTGCGTTGTGGTAAGTGCAAACCCGTCTGTAATACCCATATCCCAAGGGCCAACCTGTTGTATTCACCACGTAACAAGATCCTGGCCACAGGTCTGATTATCGAGGCCTTTTTATATGAAGAACAGACCCGTCGTGGGATTTCCATACGCCATTTTGAGGAAATGAATGATATAGCGGATCACTGTACCGTCTGTCATAAGTGCCTGAACCCCTGCCCTGTGAATATCGATTTTGGTGATGTGTCGGTTAGTATGCGCACCATCCTGCGTCGACATGGTAAGAAAAACTGGAATTTTGGTACCTGGATGGGCATGTTGTATCTGAATATCTCCGATCCCACGGCCATTAAGTTATTACGTAATACGGCAATTCGACTGGGTTATCGCATGCAACGCATGGCCTATCGTTTGGCAAAGGTTCTGTTACCGCGCCAGGGTAAAAAACTTCCTCATTCGACAACAGGTAAGAGTGGTACCACCAGCCAGCTGGTGCATTTTGTCAAAACACCTATGCCGGATAATGTGCCGGCTAAGACCATGCGTGCCCTGTTAAACCTTGAAGATGCGAAGACCGTGGCGATTCTTCGTGATCCTGACAAGGTGACAGATAACTCGGATGCGGTATTTTATTTCCCCGGTTGTGGCTCTGAGCGACTGTTCAGTCAGATAGGCCTGGCAACCCTGGCCATGCTGTATGAGTCCGGTGCAGAGACGGTTTTACCTCCGGGTTATCTCTGTTGTGGTTATCCGCAAAGTGCCGGTGGGGATGAGGCCAGGGGCAAAAAGATATCGGTTGATAACCAGGTGCTGTTTCATCGGGTGGCTAATACGCTCAACTACATGGACATTAAAACCGTGATTGTTTCCTGTGGCACCTGTATGGATCAGTTACAGCAATACCAGTTTAATAAGATCTTTCCCGGTTGTCGTTTGCTGGATATTCATGAGTATCTAATGGAAAAAGGTATTCAGCTTGAGCAGGCCACCGGTATGAAGTATCTCTATCACGATCCCTGTCATACCCCCATGAAGACACATAACCCGGTACGCGTAGCCTCAAGCCTGTTAAAGCAGGAGGTGAGTTTGACTGAACGCTGCTGCGGTGAGGCGGGGACCTTTGCCGTGTCTCGACCGGATATTTCCAGCCAGGTGCGATTTAGAAAGAAAGAGGAACTGAGTAAAAGTATTCAGGCATTAACAGGAAAACCGCATGCCAGCAAAAAGGAAGTTAAATTGTTAACCTCATGCCCTGCCTGCCAACAGGGATTGTCACGTTATGAAGCGTCAACCGGGCTGAAGACAGAGTATATCGTTGTGGAACTGGTCAGTAATCTGCAAGGTAAAGACTGGCAAAAGCAATTTATCCGAAACATTGCCCGTGGTGGTGTCGAACAGGTTCTACTGTAAAAAACAGTTCCTATATCTTGATAAATGTCCAACCCGCCTTTTGTTTCTGAATGGCCTCATGCAGAGCTGACTGAACAACTTTTGTGTCGTCTAATAGCTGAGGTATGGGCTTGTTGTTAAGCTTCAGTTTTTTCAATGTTTGGCCACAGGCTGTGAGTATCAGATTATTATATTGTCTGCTTAACTGACGCATCCGTAGAGACACAGGTGAGTTATCATTTTTTAGTAAATCAATACCTTTGGAGTTGGCCAGTAACTGAATAACAACCTGCTCATTGTTGCTACGAGCCGTTTTTAACAGGCGCTCAGTTTCATCCATCAAGACATTGTAACGGTGCTGGTCATTGGAGCTCACCTGAACGATTAATTTCCATGGATTACCATTAGTTGGAGTGTTAGTCCTTAATTCCTGAACGATTTCTGTCAGCCCAGGTTTTTGAAAGTGGGTGTGTGCCAGCCAGCCAGCAAAAACACCAATTACCAGAAGTATTGATGCAGCAATGGCATAACGCGATACCTGTGTTGGTTGTTTTTCAGTAGCGACAGGCTGCTCAATCCTTGGAGGCTGTATATCATGATAGGCCAGTTGCACCATGTTCTTGACGCGCTGTAACTGACAGAGTCTACGACTAAGTTCTTCATCACTGCGTAATGCACGAATCAATCGTACCTTATCTGATGAGGCCAACTCATTATCGAGATAGGCATTCAGGTATTCATCAGAAAATTGAGTTTTATCGTTCATACAATTCTCCTGAGTATCTTATTATGTTGACCTGTATTGACAGGTCTATATTCCAGCAAAGCGTCGGCAAGATTTTTTCTTGCTCTTGATAGTCGGCTCATTACGGTACCAACTGGTATATCCAGAACCTTGGCAACATCTTCATAGCTGCAGCCCTGCAGGTCAACCAGGCTGAGTACCTGTCGTTGACCTAAGTTTAATTGCTGCATTTGTGACTGGATAATATTACACAGGTCCTGTCTTTCAAATGTTGATTCTGGGGTTTCTTCATTTATCATGACAACATCATCGATATTTTCCAGGTTCTTTTTTGCTCTCAGATAATCCCGCCAGCAGTTGTTTAATATCCCATACAACCAACTGTCCAATGCTTCTGGATCACGAAGTTGTTTTATATTTTTTAAGGCCTTTGCCATTGTCTCCTGGGTCAGGTCATCAGCAAGTTCATGCTGATGGCACCAACTGTAAGCCAGACGGTATAGCCTGGATCTATTATTGGATAGACGCTGTCTAAAGTCCCGGATTTGGCAATACCCCAATATTGGATTCTTCATTGCTTATTCCCTGTTGCTGGTTATCCCCCGGACCGCATTATAACAATTGACGTGGTAAGCGGGATTTTTATTCCAAACTATATGCAGGGATCATTAAGACTGTTTCTAAATTAACAGTTATTAATATATAACTGAAAGCTAATATACAAAAAATTTTAAATTGTTTGGAATAAATCTTCAGCTTGTTACGTCAAGCTATTTGAAAGACCAAAGATCCCATGGAAGGGAATTAAAAAATAATTATTTTTGTATTAAATCTAACAAGCTGGGGAGAAAATCCATGAAACGTTCAATCGTAGCGTTAATCGCTACCTGTCTATCGCTTGGCATGATGCTGACAAGCTTCAACGCACAGGCTGCTAAAAAATCGTTTGCTGATAAGAAAGTGGTATTGCAAATCAGTGATCCTAATCCATTTAAACAGACGCTTGTCCTGAATGTGGCCAATAACCTGATCAAGCACTATGGCCCTGATCAAGTGGATGTTGAGATCGTTGCCTTTGGACCAGGTCTAAGACTGTTGTTTGCAGAAAATTCCAATAAAGGTCGTGTGAATAGTCTGGTCAGTAACGGTGTGCGCTTTAGTGCCTGTAAAAACACAATAAAAAACATGGCAAAGAAACTGGGTAGTGATCCAGAACTGAATCAACATGCAGTCAAGGTTGATGCCGGTGTGGTCAGGATTATTGATCTGGTCAAGCAGGGTTACACCCTCGTAAAACCATAAGCACACTTACTTATTCGAAACAAATAAATGTTTTAGGGGAGATTTCTAATGAAAATAAATTTATCAAAAGTTGCTTCTTCGGCAATTTTGGCGACTATGCTGGGAGGTATAGTTGCACCTGCCAATGCCGCCAACTGGTTGATGCTACAGGGTACTGAACCTGAAGGTTCTGCACCGAGAGCCAAAGTCTGGGGTTTTATACAACCTGAATACACCAAAACGGATGGTACAAAAATCAAAGCTGGTCCCTGGAAGGGCGAGGACATGATCCTCAACCAGATGCGTCCGGATCTTAAATCTAGTGAAGGTTTTAATATGTTACGTGCCAGATTAGGTGTGCGTGGCACTGGTATGCCACTTGATAGCAATGTTAACTATTTTTTACTGGCAGAATTTGGTAATAATGGTATTACCCGTGGTGATGGTGGCAGTGCCAAAGTGACCGATGCCAGTGTCACTTTAAACCACTTAAAAGATTTTGCACGTTTCCGAGTCGGTACATTCAAGACACCGGGTTCTGAAGAAGGTCTGCAGGCCATTCACGTTTTTGACTATATCAATTTTACGGGTGCCACAAATGGTCTGTTACTTGAGCGTTTCTTCAAATATGATGGTTCAGGTACATTTGTTAGTCCCAATGCTGGTCCAAATACAGCCTCTGACAGTGGACAGGTGAACAAGCCGACTGGCCCAGTTGGTGCCTTTCGCGATACAGGTATTCAGGTATTCAACTCATTTAACCTGAGTGGTTGGGATACGAGCTATGCTTATATGGTTGGTAACGGAAATGGGATTACCCGCGGTGATAATGATGGAGAAATGGAAACTTATGCCTATCTTTCTACTGAAAAAGTCTTTGGTGGTAAAGGACCCCGTCGCCAGGGATTTAAGCTGTTTGCCTGGAATCAGGAAGGTAAACGCAATCTGACCCTGGAAAAGGGAAATGCCGTTGCATCTGATGATGAAGAAAAACAATTTGACCGCAAACGTTCAGGTTATGGTTTTACCTTTAAAAAGGGAAACTACCGTGCCGCATTTGAGGCCATTAAGGCAGATGGTATGATCTTTAATGGAACAGACGGTGGTGCAGTGGCTGGAACAAAATCCAAATTACCTGCTGGTGCAGCTGGAAAGTTCACAACCAATGGTGATGTGGGCGGTGATGGTCAGCTAAATGCTTCGTTCAACATGGAACCAATTGGTAAAGCAGATGGTATGTATCTCCATGTTGGCTATGCCATTACACCAAAACTGGAAGTTGACTTCCGTTATGATGAATATAATCGTATGACAGATGTTGCTGCCAAGGAGCGTAAATTTGAAACAAATACCCTTGGTGTACAGTATTTCTTTAACAAGAAAAGTCGCCTGATTATTAACTATGAGCAGCGTGAGGCAGAGGCACCCAATCTTCCGGCTGACCATAATGCCAATAAGATTCTGGATAGTGTAGATGACCGTCTGTCTGCCCAGATTCTGGTAATTTTCTAAGAAATAGTGAGCGAGTAGTGAGAAGTATTTGCTCTAATAGATAACAATAATAAATCGTCTGTGCATATTACCCCGGTCATTCGATCGGGGTTTTTTATTTCAGCTGGATTTATAAAGTTCGGAAACTGATTCTAGCGCCTAAAGAAAAGAAAAATCAGGCTTAGGACGATACTGATTATAATCGCGCTGGTAATGGGAAAATAAAATCGGAAGTTTTCTTTCTCTATAATGATATCCCCTGGCAACCTGAACAGCCCAAGCTTTTGCAGCCAGGGCCAGATCAGGCCGAGGATAATCAGGAGGATACCCAGACCGATGAGAATTCGTGTCATTAGGGTAATCGAAGTCTTATTATTCGATGACTTTTACGCCATCCTGACAACCGAGTAGCAGGGTATTGGCCGGTTTCATGGCAAACAGACCATTGGTGACTACGCCGGTAATATCATTGAGGATCTCTTCAGTCTTGACCGGGTCCATGATATCCAGGTTATGAATATCGAGAATGATATTACCGTTATCAGTAGTGAAGCCTTCACGCAGGACGGGTTCACCACCAATCTTCTTAATAATTTCACGGGCCACCAGGCTTCTGGCCATGGGGATGACTTCCACTGGCAGGGGAAACTTGCCTAATCGATCCACCAGTTTCGATTCATCGGCGATGCAGACAAATTTTTCACTGGCAGCAGCGACAATCTTCTCTCGAGTCAGGGCGCCACCGCCCCCTTTAACCAGGTGCAGGTGTTTGGTGGACTCATCGGCACCATCGATATAAACCGAGATTCCATCCACTGCATTCAGGTCGAACACAGGAATACCGTGTCCCTTGAGGCGTTCGGCACTGGCGACTGAACTAGCAACTGTACCTTCGATCTTGCCTTTTATGCTGGCCAGTTCATCAATAAAGAAATTGGCCGTTGATCCGGTACCGACACCAATGATGGTCCCTGGTACGACATATTCGATGGCCGCTTTGGCAACGGCCTGTTTCATTTCGTCTTGATTCATTCTCTTACTCCACTTACCGATAGAAAAACGGCAGCAATTTGTCATTAAGCATTGTTGGACAAGGTGGTAGCCATTATATTAGGCAAAGCCCTGCCATATCCAGCCAAAGGCCTTAAAACTCGACTTTGTAGAATAAAATGCTTGAAAAATACCTAGAAATGATTCGCCAGGCCCCGGTTTATGATGTGGCCCAGGAATCCCCCCTGGATCTGGCCAAAGGCCTGTCCCGCCGACTTGAAAACCAGGTGCTATTGAAACGAGAGGATCTGCAGCAGGTTTTTTCCTTTAAGCTGCGAGGTGCCTATAACAAAATGATTCACCTGCCTGAATCGGTGAGTGAAAAGGGAGTTATTGCCGCATCTGCAGGTAATCATGCCCAGGGTGTGGCCCTGGCCGCCAGTAAAATGAACCTCAGGGCCGTGATTGTCATGCCCAAAACAACACCAGACATCAAGGTCAATGCCGTCAGGCAACTGGGTGGTGAAGTGGTGCTAGTTGGTAATGCCTACGATGATGCTTATAAGCATGCCCGAGAACTGGAACAGGAACAGGGCATGACCTTTGTCCATCCTTATGATGATCCTTATGTTATTGCCGGCCAGGGTACTGTGGCCATGGAGATCACTAACCAATACTCGAATCCGATCGATGCGATTTTTGTCCCGGTTGGGGGCGGTGGCCTGATTGCTGGGGTTGCTGCTTATATAAAGTCGGTCCATCCAGAAATAAAGATTATCGGTGTTGAGCCCGATGATGCCGCCTGTATGTATCAGGCTCTCAAACAAAATGAGCGTGTCATTCTTGATCAGGTTGGTATTTTTGCCGATGGGGTAGCCGTGAGACAGGCAGGCGAAGAACCCTATCGTATTGCCTCCAAATATGTTGATGAGATGCTGCTGGTAACGACGGATGAGATCTGTGCCGCGATTAAGGATATCTTTGACGATACCCGTATGATTGCTGAACCTGCTGGGGCCCTGGCGGTTGCAGGTATTAAAAAATATGTGGAACGAGAAAAGTGTTCTCAACAGACCCTGGTGGCCATTGTCAGTGGTGCCAATATGAACTTTGATCGCCTACGACATGTGGCTGAACGTGCTGAACTGGGTGAACAACGAGAAGTATTGTTAGCTGTGACCATCCCGGAAAGACCAGGTAGCTTTCGTGAATTTTGTGAAATTATCGGTAAGCGGGGTATTACAGAATTTAATTATCGCTTTGCCGATTCCACAAACGCCCATATTTTTGTCGGTATACAGATGAAACAGGGTAGTAGCGAAAAGCTTAAATTGTTGCAGACCCTGGAGAACAGGGGCTATCCATTACTGGACATGACCGATAATGAGATTGCCAAGATTCATATTCGTTATATGGTCGGTGGTCATTCTAATCAGGTATTGGATGAACGACTGTTTCGATTTGAGTTTCCAGAGCGGCCTGGTGCTTTATTGCGCTTTCTCAATAAAATGGGCCAACAATGGAACATCAGTCTGTTTCATTATCGTAATCATGGTGCCGATTATGGTCGAGTACTGGTTGGGATACAGATTCCTGATAATGAAGAGGCGGAAGTTCATAAATTTTTAGAGGGATTGGGGTATCACTGGCAGGAAGAAACGAATAATCCGGCCTATCGATTGTTTCTTGGAAAATAACTTAGGGTTTTGTTGAATGAATAGAAAAAGGGCCTGAAATCAGGCCCTTTTTAATTGCTATCGAGGTTTCCCTCTCCTGCTTACCGCTTTTTACGACGAGCGGCCTTTTTCTTTGTGGTTTTCTTCTTAGCCTTTTTCTTGGCTTTCTTCTTAGCCTTTTTCTTGGCTTTTTTCTTAGCCTTTTTCTTGGCTTTTTTCTTAGCCTTTTTCTTGGCTTTTTTCTTTGCTTTCTTTTTAGCTACTTTCTTTTTAGCTGCTTTCTTCTTAGCCTTTTTCTTGGCTGTCTTCTTTTTGGCTGTCTTCTTCTTAGCCTTTTTCTTTGCTGTTTTCTTTTTGGTTGCCATTATCAACCCTCCATTGGACACTGAGTTTACGTGAGTATAGCTAAGTTAGCATAAAATGCTAGCGTGATGCATTATTTTTTTAATGTTAGCTACTGTTTACTATAAGTTTTATAAAATTTGATGTGTAAAACGTTTAAACAAACAGTTTTCAGTAAAAAATTTCAAAAATTTGACGTTTAAAAGAAAAAATTTCATGTTTGAATGCAAAATCTTTATGATTTTTAGAAATATTTTACTAGTTTGAACAAATTTTTGACGCTTAAGTAGTAAAAAATGGATTACAGAGCTTGTTGAATGCAGAATTATTATAAAATTTACGCGCTAAAGTTAAAAATTTTTATAAAAACGATCAATTTTATAAATAACTGAACATGATTTTTTATAGAAATGTCGGTTTGCTTTACATTTTTATATTTAATTTACTAATAGTTTATAGAATCTCTGACACTTGAAGCTCAAATTAAGCTTATCAAGCACCAAATTTGCTCATAAATTAAAAAATTTCTTCAATACGACGCTATAAGTTGTTTGGAACAGGTACCCCAAACAGTATTTTTTATAAAATTTCTACTTCTAGAGCGGTGATTTGGCTTTATGCAGCTTTATCTATAGTAGGTTTCCTAACTAAAGAGGCTGTTTGGACTCAAAGAGGGACTATAGATATGCTTCTGAGAGTTATTCGCCCTTATTGTCCAGCTTAAGAATAAAATCCCAGTGTTTTTTGCTCACCGGCATCACTGATAAGCGATTACCACGAGCTAGCAGACGCATATCGGTAAGAGTTTTATAGTTTTTCAGTTCTGATAGGCTGATCGTACGTTGAAACTGGCGTTTGAAGCAGATATCCACCATGTACCAACGGGGCTTGTCCGGATTGTTTTTGGGATCATAGTACTTTGACTTAGGATCATTTGCCGTGAAATCTGGATAGCCTTCTTTTGCTACCTCGGCAATACCAACAATACCAGGCTCCTTGCAATTGGAGTGATAGAAAAATACCTGATCACCCTTTTTCATCTCGTCCCGCATCATATTGCGGGCCTGATAGTTTCGCACGCCATCCCAATGTTCTGTTTTCCTGGGCTTCTTATAGAGATCCTCAATGCTGAAGACATCTGGTTCCGTCTTCATAAGCCAATACTTCATAAAATTGCCCTAAAGTCTATGTGAAAAAGCATATATAGATAATGTTATCGTGAATTGATGATGTAAACTGCTTTTTCCGTTGCAATAGCATCCAATGGGACATCCCAGTACTGCTCTGGTAGTGAGCTGTGATGTTGAAACTCATAGGCCAGTCCTACCAGTTTGGGTTTGTGCCAGTAGCGTCGTTGTTTGAGATATGACAGTGTTCGATCATAAAAGCCGCCCCCCATACCCAGGCGATTACCTTCCAGATCAAAGGCAACCAATGGCATCAAGATAAGATCTAGCTGGCGAGTTTTGAACTGGCGTTGTTTATTCTGATGTATGGGTTCGGGGATCCCAAAACGGTTATTGCAAAGAGGGGTATCGGGTTGATAGTCGATAAACCAGAGTTTATTGGCTGGTCGCATAGCCAGTACCGGTAAGTAGCAGTGTTTTGCTCGTTGCCAGGCTGCCTGCATCAGGTAGAAGGGATCGATTTCACCATCATTAGTGAGATATAAGGCAATATGCTGGCTGGTATTAAAGAGTCTTGAACGATCCAGCTGATGACACAGCTGAAGCGCGGCGGATTCACGTTCAGCCAGGCTGAGTTGCTGGCGTTTAGTGCGCATCTCAGTGCGAATTTGTTGACGTTTATCCATGTTTGATGAGTTTAGCTGAAAGGGCGGGTATTCCCCATCTATACCGACTGGACCTTCGTCTTGAACCTGGGGTTCAAGTGGGCACCGCGAGCGATGCATTAGGCTTTCCACTACAAGGTGGACCTGCTCACAACACCGCGATGTGGTCCCCGGGGATGTGAATTACGGCTCAAGAAATATCCCGGTCGTTATCGAATATGACAGGGAATACCCATAACACTGTTCGGAATCTGTTTGGCTGATTCCTGCGCGCTGAATTCCATTATGCCTGCGCGTTAAATTTCAAGTTGACGACTTTTATATAAGGCGTCTTCAATTTTGTTAGACAGGCTCATGATCCTGTCGCGAATGGCATTTTCAGAATTATTTCCTTCTGTATCCTGATTTAACAGCTCATGGGCGATATTCAGTGCCGCCATAACTGCAATGCGATCCGTACCAATGATTTTACCGCTGTCTCGAATTTCACACATTTTCCGATCCAGAAACTCAGCGGAGCGAATCAGTTCCTGCTTTTCATCTTCACTACAGGCCACTAAGTAGTCTTTGCCCATGATGGAAATATTGACCGCGTTACTATCAGTCATTTTCCAGCGCCTTCAGGCGACTGATCATCGCCTCTACTCTGGTCCGGGCCAGTTCCGTCTTTTCAACGAGCTGGCTGCGTTCTGTCATCAGGCTGGATTGAGATTCACGTAGATCCTTGTTCTCCTGTCGCAGGCGTTCTACTGCCTGAATCAAGTCATCGACGCGATCTTCCAGTTGTTTAATATCCAATTCCTTCATTTCCGGTTTATTGTACTTGTACTACTTGCCAATATAGAGCCGCTGGCAGGCAGGGTCAACGGTGAAACAGGCCTCATTTTGTGACAAATTGCTTGCCATTGTGTTGAATTTTGCTAGTGTGCTTAACCGATAACCACAGCATCACAGGTGTCAGTGTGACCGATCTTGATTATTCCACCATCCAATCCTCCCTGCAGCGTATCGCTGTCGAAACCAGTCCCGCCGAATGCCATGGACAGTTATGCGGGTTGTTGTCCAGCTTACCAGAGCTTTCATATACCGCCTGGCTGGAGATGGCTCTACCTGAATTAATTGAAGCAAAAAACAGTGGCAACGCTTTGGCAGCAGAAACCGATGGTCTGCTACAGCAGTTATTTGCAGATACTGAACAGGGTATTGTCGATCGGGAACTGGGTTTTCAGTTATATATTTCAGGAGATGATGAAAGTCTGGCGGTTCGCCTGGAACAGCTAGCTGAGTGGTGTAGTGGGTTTCTGCTGGGGCTGGCCATGGGGGGCATAAAGGAATTCAAAGGCCTGCCCGGTGATATCCCGGAATTACTTGATGATCTGGTCGAATTTAGCCGAGCTGGCAGTTTTACCCTGGAAAATGAGGAAGAGGATGAAAATGCCTACATGGAGCTCAATGAATATGTCCGCATGGGAGTTATGCTGGTAAAAATGGAATTATCGCAACTCCACTCAAGTCATGATGATGGCCATGTTTCTATACACTGAGGCCAGTCCACGTCTTATAATGGGTCTATGAGTAATCAGGAATTTGCCCGCCGGCGTAAACATCTTATGCAAAGCATGGGGGAAGGGGCCATTGCCATTCTACCCGCTGCTCCTATTCAATATCGCAACCGGGATTCAGAGTACCACTATCGCCCCGATAGTGACTTTTATTACCTGACCGGTTTTCCTGAGCCTGATGCCGTCATGGTGTTGAAACCGGGTAGAGACCACGGTGAATACATCCTGTTCTGTAAGGAACGTGATCCCAAGATAGAAATCTGGGTCGGGCCCCGTGCCGGTCAGGAAGGGGCGGTGGAACAATACAAGGCCGATGATTCTTTTCCCATTGATGATATGGATGACATATTGCCCGGTTTGCTGGAAGGGGTGGACAAGGTCTATTACACCATGGGCAATTACCCCGATTTTGACAAGCGACTTATCAACTGGGTCAATAATCTAAAAAAACAGTCCCGTGCCGGCGTCCATACACCCGGTGAATTCATTGCCCTTGATCATCTTTTACATGATATGCGGCTCATTAAAAGCAGCTATGAGCTGAAGGCCATGCGTAAGGCAGCTGAGATTTCCGCTGCGGCCCATTGTCGTGCCATGCAGGTCTGTAAGCCGGGTCTATATGAGTACCAGATCGAATCTGAGTTGTTACACAGCTTTATGCAACAGGGATCTCGCTTCCCGGCCTACTCGTCGATTGTGGGGGGTGGAGCCAACGCCTGTGTGTTGCACTATGTCGACAATAAAGACAAATTAAAAAACGGTGATCTGTTGTTGATCGATGCAGGGGCCGAGTATGATTTTTATGCAGCTGATATCTCCCGAACTTTTCCGGTCAATGGCCGGTTTAGCCCTGCGCAGCGGGAACTGTATCAGGTCATCCTAGATGCGCAACTGGCTGCCATTGAACAGGTTAGACCAGATAAGCACTGGAATGATCCCCATGAAGCTGCCGTGCGGGTGATCACCGAGGGCCTGGTGAAGCTGGGTATTCTTAAAGGCAAGCTTGATACCTTGATTGAGAAAGAAAAATACAAGACCTATTACATGCATCGCACCGGCCACTGGCTGGGGATGGATGTGCATGATGTAGGGGATTACAAGATTGATGATGAATGGCGTCTTCTGGAACCGGGCATGGTAATGACGGTGGAACCCGGTATCTATATCCCAGCCAACAGCAAGGGCGTGGATAAAAAATGGTGGGATATTGGTATTCGCATTGAAGACGATGTGCTGGTTACCAAAGATGGCCATGAGGTGCTGACCTCGGGTGTACCCAAAGATGTTGAAGGGATAGAAAAGCTGATGGCGGTGGCCAATGAGTAAATCATACGATATTGCGATCATCG
The DNA here is from genome assembly GCA_029881995.1 of Gammaproteobacteria bacterium. Lineage (GTDB taxonomy): Bacteria > Pseudomonadota > Gammaproteobacteria > UBA6429 > Thiohalophilaceae > JAHEDB01. Next base: position 5,793 of record JAOULO010000014.1, on the reverse strand, counting down.
GTGGTGGTCTGGTGGGTGCTAGCCTGGTTGCGGCACTCAGGGGGCAGGGTTTGCACATAGCGGTCATTGAAGCCACGGCTTTTCATGCCAAAGACTCTCCCAGCTTTGATGCGCGTACCGTGGCGCTGTCTTATGGATCGAAAATGATTTTCTCAGCTTTAGGTCTGTGGGAGGCTATTGCCAATGAAGGTGTGACACCCATCGAACGTATCCATATTTCGGATCGTAAACACAGTGGACTTGCCCGTCTTGATTGTCGTGATCAGAAAGTTGAGGCGCTGGGTTATGTGGCGGATATCCGTATTCTTGGCAAGGTGCTGGGACAGAACATGCTGGACTGTAAGGATGCCGATTATGTTTGTCCTGCCAGTTTAACATCAGTCGATTTCAGGGCAGACACGGCAGTTGTTAATTACGAACAGGACGGCAAAGAACAAAGCTTAACGGCCAGACTGGTAATAGCGGCGGATGGAGGTCAGTCCCTGGTACGTCAGCAAAGTGGAATCGGGACATGGCAGAGTCAATATGGTCAGACCGCAGTGATTGCCAATGTGGTGATGGATAAGCCTCATCATAACCTGGCCTATGAACGTTTTACCGATACTGGACCTATGGCTTTGCTACCGACGACCCATCCCGATCACCCTGACAACATGTATGCCCTGGTATGGACTGTGGCAGATGATAAGCGTGAAGAAATCCTGTCACTGGATGAAGACGCATTTATCGAACGCCTGCAGTCTCGTTTTGGCATTCGCGCCGGTCAATTTATCAAAGTTGGGCCACGCCATGCCTATCCATTGAGTGTCATGTTGGCTCGTGAGCATGTCAGACCGCGATTGGCAATCATTGGTAATGCCGCCCACACCATGCACCCGGTTGCCGGACAGGGTTTTAACCTGGGACTTCGTGATGTGGCCAGTCTGTCACAAATCATTGTTGATGCACTTAAGCAAAAACAGGACATAGGTTCAATTAGTATCCTCAAAGGCTATGCCACATGGCGGCGTAAGGATCATCTTCAGACCATGGGCTTTACTGATGGACTGGTGCGTCTTTTCAGTAGTCGCTTGCTGCCGGTCATTGCGGCCCGTAACCTGGGTTTGCTGGCCATGGATGTTATGCCACCGGTAAAACAGGCCATCACACGTCATGCCATGGGCTATGTAGGTAAGCTATCGCGTCTTGCCAGGGGAATACCATTATGAGTGAACAGATAGTAAAGGCCGATATCGTTATCGTCGGCGGGGGTATGGTGGGTGCAACACTTGCCTGTGCATTGGGTGATAGTCATCTCAGTGTGATATTGCTGGAAGCGGGCAGTGGTGAATACACATTACCGGATAAAGGCTACGAGTTACGTGTCAGTGCCATCACTCGTGCCAGTCAACGTATCTTTGAAACTTTAGGCGTGTGGCCTGGTATCGAAAGCCGACGTATCAGTCCTTATCGTGATATGCATGTCTGGGATGCAAGTGGTTCTGGCGTGATTCATTTTGATAGTGCAGACATCGGTGAAGCGACTTTAGGACATATTATTGAGAACAATGTGATCACAGCGGCCTTATACGAGCGTTTAAGCTCGTTTGAGAACATTGAAGTTATTAAGAATTGTCACACTGAGTCAATTTCAATAAGCGCTGAAAACGCTTCTCTTGCGCTTAAAAACGGAAAAACGATCAAAACATCATTGATCATTGGTGCAGATGGTAGTCGATCTAGCATACGACAGCAGTTCGATATCAGTGTCAGGGGTTGGGATTATGATCACACTGCGGTAGTGACCTATGTTAAAACGGAAAAAGATCATCAGGAGACGGCATGGCAACGTTTTTTACCCTCTGGTCCCCTGGCGTTCCTGCCCTTACCCGATAATTACAGTTCGATCGTCTGGTCGACACGTCCCGATCATGCAAAGGAACTGACCAGCATGACAGATGATACCTTTTGCTCGGCCTTATCCACGGCCTTTGAACATACATTGGGCGATGTCATCGAATGCGGTCCTCGTGCTGGTTTTCCATTACGGTTTTTTGTCGCTAATGAGTACGTCAGACCTCGGCTTGCTCTGGTGGGGGATGCGGCCCATACCATTCATCCGCTTGCCGGGCAGGGCGTTAACCTGGGTCTGGCCGATGTGGCCAGTCTTGCCGAAGTATTAATGGCGGCCGATGCCAATGTGATCGGTGATATGAATGTATTACGTCGGTATGAGCGTTGGCGTAAGGCCGATAGCATGAGTTTGTTCATTGCTATGGACAGCCTGAAGCGACTGTTTGGCACTGAACACCTGGCGGTTAAGTGGATTAGAAACTTTGGTATGTCATTGACCAATCGGATAGGGCCGGTCAAAAACCATCTAGTTCGTTCCGCCATGGGGATGAACAGTAATCCTGTCGAAGGTCGTCTACCCCGCCTGTCCCAGGGCCTGCCACTAGTAGATCGTCAATAATTTTTGCTTACAGCGAGGCAGATTGGCCCTGATCACTGGTGTCTAATAGCCTGATCGAGTATCTTGGTGAGGACAAAATCATAATAAATTCAGTCCATGCTCATACTTAATTCAGCCGCGATCCTGATTAGCCTGGCAGCCCTGTTTGCCTATCTAAATCATCGTTTTGTGCGTTTGCCGACCACCATTGGCATTATGCTGATTGCCCTGATGCTGTCTTTGATCATTCTGACCCTGGGTGAACTTGGCTGGCTCGATCTCAAACCCTATATCAACTGGCTATCCCGGGACATCGATTTTTACACCACCCTGATGCACGGCATGCTAAGTTTTTTACTCTTTGCCGGGGCCCTGCATGTCAACCTGAACGATCTGCACCGACAGAAGTGGGTCATTGGGCTATTGGCAAGTTTCGGTATTATTATATCGACAGGCATTATTGGTGGCGCAAGCTATATGGTACTCATGGCCCTGGGCATTAAGCTGCCGCTGATTTATTGCCTGTTGTTCGGTGCGCTGATTTCACCCACCGATCCCATTGCCGTCATGAGTATTCTTAAGACCAGTTCAGCACCCAAGAGTCTGCACACCAAGATTGCTGGTGAGTCTTTGTTTAATGATGGTGTAGGGGTGGTAGTGTTCCTGGTATTGCTCGGTATCGCAACGAGTGGTACCGAGGTGAAAGCACTTGATATTGGATTGCTGTTTCTGCAGGAGACAGTTGGCGGTGCGGTGTTTGGCTTACTATCAGGTTACATTGTCTATCGCCTGTTACGCGGAGTGGATAATTATCAGGTCGAAGTCCTGTTAACCCTGGCATTGGTGATGGGGGGCTATGCCCTGGCCAATTATTTCCATCTTTCCGGGGTCATCGCCATGGTGGTGGCGGGTCTGATGATCGGCAATCAGGGCCGGGTTCTAGCAATGTCCGATGAAACCCGTGAACGCCTTGATACCTTCTGGGAACTGATCGATGAAATTCTGAATGCTGTATTGTTCGTGCTGCTGGGTCTGGAGGTCATGATCCTGGTGTTCAAACTGGAGTATTTACTGGCAGCCCTGGCCATTATTCCCCTGGTATTGTTTGCCCGTTTCGTCAGTGTGGGTATGCCCGTACTATTTTTACAGCGCTTCCGAACTTTTACCCCTAATGTGATAAAAATTATGACCTGGGGTGGTTTGCGTGGCGGAATTTCCGTGGCCCTGGCCCTGTCGCTGCCTGCGGGTGAGGCACGGGAGATCATCCTGGCCATTACTTATGCTGTGGTTTTATTCTCAATCCTGGTGCAAGGCCTCAGTATTGGGCCATTGCTTCGGGGCGGGCGCTAAGTGGTTAATAATTAACCGAATATATTAGAAAAAACTTGTAGAACTAAATGATAACGATTATCATTAGTAAACAGTGGCCTTCTGCCACGAATTTACTCTTATATATATGGGCCGTCACAATGGAGAGAATCATGCGATACATAAGCCTAATTCTAATAAGTGCTCTTTTACCCTTATCTGGTGCCCAGTCAGCCGATGAGCTGCTGGTCTACTCTGGCCGAAGCGATAAATTCGTCAAACCGGTGGTTGAGGCCTTTACCCAGCAAACCGGTATCAAGGTGGTATTGCATGCGGGTAGTTCTACAGCCCTGTTGAATAAGTTACAGCTTGAAGGCAAGCGAACCAAGGCGGATATTTACATCAGTAATGATGCTGGCAACCTGCAGAAAGGGGCCGATCTGAAATTATTCCGTACCCTGCCAAAATCCATATACCGAAATATTCCCTCCAATTATCGTTCTGCTCAGAATGACTGGTTAGGCCTGTCTGCCAGGGCCAGGGTACTGGTGGTAAATAGCAAGGATGCTTCTGCCAAAGGCATAAAATCTGTTTTTGACCTGGCTAATAAGGATCTGCGGGGCAAGATTGCTCTGACACACAGTGGTAACGAAAGTTATATTGCTGGGGTCACGGTATATATGCAGGGCAAGGGAAAGAAATTTACCAAAAAGTGGCTGTCAGGGATGAAGCAGAATCTTGATGATGGGGTTTTCAATAAACATAGCAAGATTGTTAAAGCCGTTGCCAGTGGTAAAAAGGTCGTTGGCCTAGTCAACCACTATTACATCTATCGTCATCTGGAAAAACACCCCAAGGCACCGATTCATATCGTTGTCCCCGATCAGGGCAGGGGAGAACTTGGCGTAGCCTGGAATGTGGCCGGTGCGGCAATCACCAAACACAGCAAGCAGGCGAAACTCGCGGAAAAATTGATGACCTTTATGGTGTCCAATGATGGTCAGAAATTATTTGCCAACGTAAATCGGGAGTACCCCACTCGCCCCGGTATTTCGGCCTCTAAGGAAATTCCTGCCGTGGGTACTTTTAAGGTTGCTGATGTCCCCATGGCCAAATTGGGCACCTTGCGTAATGCAACACTGGATCTCATAGAAGCCGCCGGTATGCCCTGAGTGTTATAATTCGGTGTATGATGTTGTTGCGAAAAGCCAGATGAATACCTTGCCGGGGGTGTATTTTCACTGGCTTAAATCTCGATTTACCGCGCGTGGTTTTCTGAGTTTTCTGGTCGTTGCGATGGCGACCATCCCCCTTATTTTTGTTGCCCACAGTAGTCTGCAATTATCGGTCGAACGATGGTTTGGTCTTTGGACCAGTCGATTGCCGGGCCTGATCTGGAACACCCTGAGTCTGTCTATCCTGGTTGCGATCGGTGCCTTTGTACTGGGTGTCTCTTCGGCGTGGTTGATTGTCAGGCGTGATTTTATGGGCAGGCGTATAGCCATCTGGTTACTGGTATTACCGCTGACCATTCCGACTTATGTCTTTGCCCATATCTATACCATCTTACTGGAGCCAGGCGGCTGGATCGGCAGCCTTTGGATATCCCTGTTTGGTGAGTCCAGTCTGCCGGATTTATATAATGTATTTGGGGTTGGCTTTATCCTTAGCCTGGCCGGCTTTTCCTATGTATTTTTATTAGTTCGAGACGCCCTGTCTCGCACCCATCAGAATCTTGAGGATGCAGCACGTATTCAGGGTGCCTCGCCAGGTCAGGTGTTCTGGCGCATCAACCTGCCGATGTTGCGCCCCGCCATTGCCGCCGGTCTGGCACTTGTGGTGTTACACGTACTTTCTGATTTTGGGGCGGTCAGCATGCTGCGCTACCAGACCTTTACCCTGAGTATCTATCTACAGATGAACGGCCGGTTTGATTATCAGGCGGCGGCGGGTCTGAGTCTGATCCTGGTGTTATTGAGTCTGACTTTTTTAGTGCTGGAGCGTTTTTTCCGCAAGCGTCAGCGTTATTACAGCAGTGCCCAGTCGCGAAAGCT
>JAOULO010000013.1 GCA_029881995.1 Gammaproteobacteria bacterium | reverse complement strand
CGGGCTGGGAAGGACAGAAAAATCCGGCCAGATGACATTATTGAAGATATGATCCTGGACTGCTTTCAAGGTGACTGGTTGTGCATGGATGACTAGTGGTGATTTGATTTGATCGAATATGCTATCAATCAACAAAGGCAGGCCTGCCAGGTGATCGAGGTGGGAGTGAGTCAGAAAAACATGGCCAATAGACGCCATCTCCTGCAAGCTGAGATCACCAAGGCCTGTCCCTGCATCAATCAGGATTTCGCCGTTTAGCAGTAATGATGTGGTACGTAGTTGTTCACCAATACCACCACTGCACCCCAATACTCTAAGTTCCATTTTTCCTTATTTACTCATTCACGTTGAGGGTTTCAGATATACTTGACCCTGATTTCTAAAACCCTATGATTAACCTTAGCGGCCAGAATTAACAGGCATTTAGATTAATTAACAGATAAAACAAAATGATAAGATTGCCACAGGGTTTTGTTATTAATCAAATTAAGGGCATGAATTGCTTCAATCCCAATAATGAATGTAATGTATAAAAAACCAACTTGCCACTATACCCGCATACAAAGAAACATTATTATAGGGTATAAGCTTAATCAGGCATCCCTCTGTCACCCAATACTATGTTAGCGATCATTAATCTATTAAGCATTATCCTGTATTTTACCTGCGGTGCCATTCTGCTTTCTAAAATGGCTCGCCTTGATCATTTGCCAGCAATTAACAAACGCCATGTTTTTGCTATTGCCTCGATTTCTGTCCTGATACATGGTGTTATATTGTATCAGCAGTTATTCAGTCCAGTGGGATTTGATATCCGTTTCTTCCATGTTCTTTCCCTGGTAGCCTGGTTAGTGGCTTTATTGCTGATTATCTCTATGTTGAACATGCAGATCGAGTGCCTGGGTATTATTGTTTTTCCTTTCGCCGCATTTATGCTGTTACTGGGTTACCTGCCATCTGAAGCACATTTATTAACCTATGAAATGAAAAGTGGCATCCTGGTTCATATTCTGTTTTCCATTCTTGCCTATAGCCTGTTAAGTATTGCCGCAGTTCAGGCGCTATTACTCTATATTCAGGATTCACATTTACATAACCGACATCCTGGCGGTTTTGTCAGAGCCCTTCCCGCTCTGGAAACAATGGAAACCCTGTTGTTCAGAATTATTCTGCTTGGCTTTGTGACCCTTAGTATTGCGTTATTAAGTGGCATCTTTTATCTGGAAGACATGTTTGCTCAGCATATTGCCCATAAAACCATTTTGTCATTAGTTGCATGGTTATTATTTGCTGTGTTGCTATGGGGACGTTGGCAATATGGCTGGCGTGGCCGGATTGCCATTCGGTGGACTTACAGTGGGTTCATTGTCCTGATGCTGGCCTACTTCGGAAGCAAATTTGTTATTGAACTGGTTCTGAACCGTTAACTCATGCCAACCTCCACAGCCTATTTCCCTGAGTTACATTGAACGATATTCCCCTTAGTTATCTGTTTATCAGCCTGGGTGTTTTGATCATCATATCAGGTTATTTCTCCGGTTCTGAAACCGGCCTGATGAGTCTGAACCGTTATCGGTTAAAAAATCTGGCTGATAAAAATCATAAGGGTGCATTATTGGCCCAGCGCCTTTTGGAAACTCCCGAGCGGCTCATTGGGCTGATTCTGCTTGGCAATAATCTGGTCAATATTTTGGCTTCTGCTATTGCTACCATTATTGGTATTCGCCTGTTAGGTGATTATGGCTTTATTTTCAGCACGATTGTCCTGACGTTTATCATTCTTGTCTTTGCCGAAGTCACACCCAAGACCATCGCGGCCTTACACCCTGAACGTTTTGCCCTGCCTTCATCCTACCTGCTATCCCCACTACTCAAGATTTTTTATCCGCTGGTCTGGTTAATCAATTTATTCACTCGACTTATTTTCAAAATACTGGGGATTAGTGAAAAGGCAAAATCACATTATGACCTAAGTAGTGAAGAACTACGTATTGTCGTTAATGAGGCCGGCACCATGATTCCTCATCAACACCAGCAAATGCTGTTGAGTATTCTGGATCTTGAAAAAGTCACGGTTGAAGACATAATGATCCCAAGAAATGAAATAACGGGTATAAATATCAATGATGAATGGCAGGACATCGTCCATCAGTTATCCGATAGTCAACATACCCGCCTGCCGGTTTATAATGGCGATATCGATAAAATTACCGGCTTGATCCATATTCGAAATGCCCTTCATCTGTTCCATAAAGAAGAAACCAGCAAAGACGACCTGAAGAAAATTATTCGTGAACCATACTTTGTTCCCGAAGGTACCCCATTAAATACCCAGCTTCTCAATTTCCAACGAGAAAAACGCCGTATCGGCCTGGTTGTGAATGAATATGGGGACATACAGGGACTGGTTACACTCGAAGACATACTTGAAGAAATTGTTGGTGAATTTACCACTGACCCGTCTGCTTTAAGTAAAGATATCCATTTACAGGAAGATGGAAGCTACCTAATAGATGGAAGTACCAGTGTACGTGAGTTAAACAGGGTTCTTGAATGGGATTTGCCCACTGAAGGTCCAAAAACACTTAATGGATTGATTCTTGAGTATCTTGAGACAATTCCTGATCCAGGCACCAGCCTGCTTATTGCTGACTATCCCCTGGAAATTGTTCAAACCACACAAAACTCCGTTAAAACAGTATTAATCAATCCGAATTGGAAACATAAATCTGAAGAAACGGTTGATCCAAATCAACATTAGTCTCCACCAAATTTATTATTTTCAAATGAATTGTGAGATTTCAATATACAAGCCTTTTTTACTACCGCTATAATCCATGTATTGAAGAGAATCTGGTTTCTGCTGATAAAAGAATTAAGGAGCCGCTATGGCCACAACAGAACAAAAACGACAGTTTACACGAATCCCTTTTGATGCAGATGTTCGTCTGGTCAAACAATCTGGTGAGGCATGGGACAGCCGCCTATATGACATAAGCCTGAAGGGTGCATTGATTGCTGCACCCCATAACTGGCAGGGAGAAGCCGGGGACGAATATTTACTGGAAGTCCTTCTTGCAGGTGAAGAAATCAAAATTGATATGAATGTCAGCATTGCCCATATGGAAGATGGACGCATTGGCTTTCATTGTGAATTTATCGATATCGACAGTATTTCGCATTTACACCGCCTGATGGAGTTGAATATGGGCGATGAAGAACAACTGGAACGTGAAATTTCCGAAATGATTGACATCAAGCCATAATATCAAGCGCCTCGTCCAGGCGACTAATCGAACGTATCTCAAGCCCTTTGATGGCTTTCTTTGGTGCATTTGCACTTGGTACCAATGCCTGTTTAAAACCATGCTTCACAGCTTCATTTAACCTTTCCTCACCATTTGGAACAGGTCGGATCTCACCGGCCAGCCCTACCTCACCAAACACCACCCAGTCACGGGGAATGGTTCGATTTTTCAGGCTGGAAATCACAGCCAGTAGCACAGCCAGATCTGCCCCGGTTTCTGTCACCCTCACACCACCTACTACATTTGCAAACACATCCTGGTCATAGGTCACTATCCCCGCATGACGATGTAAGACCGCAAGTAACATAGCCAGACGATTGTGCTCCAAACCAATGGTCACCCGCCTTGGATTACTCAGGTGGCTCTCATCGACCAGGGCCTGTACTTCAACGAGCAGGGGACGACTCCCCTCTCGAGTCACCATGACAACACTGCCAGGGACCACTTCTTCATGGCGGGACAGAAATATGGCTGAGGGATTGGTCACTTCCCTGAGCCCTTTGTCTGTCATTGCAAACAGGCCAAGCTCATTAACGGCTCCAAATCGATTTTTAATGGCCCGAATAAGCCGATAGCGACTGCTCGAATCCCCTTCAAAATAAAGCACGGTATCAACCATGTGTTCGAGTACTCTCGGGCCTGCCAGAGTCCCTTCCTTGGTTACGTGACCCACCAGGAACAATACAGTCTGTGTCTGTTTCGCATAACGTACCAGCTGTGCGGCAGACTCCCTTACCTGGGCCACGGCACCTGGAGCTGACTGCAGTAAGGCCGTAAACATGGTCTGGATAGAATCAATCACCATGACTCGTGGCCTTTCTCTTTGTGCGATCTCCAGAATTTGTTCCACTTGCGTTGCTGCCAGCATTTGAAGATCGTGCATGGGCAACTCCAACCTGTGAGCACGCATACTCACCTGTTGCAAGGATTCCTCTCCTGTGACGTACAAAGTCTTATGTTTTTCAGCCAGGCCGACCATGGTTTGCAATAAAATAGTGGATTTACCAATACCGGGGTCACCCCCAATGAGGATTACTGAGCCTGGTACCAGCCCACCACCCAGTACCCTGTCGAATTCACCGACAGAAGTCGGGATCCTGGGAACGTCATCAGGGATCACATCAGATAATAAGCAGATCGAATTACTGTCATTACTCCCTGTAAAGCCTGTAAATCGAGGATTTTCGATGGGGGTTAACCTACTGCTAGATACAGATTCAGTAAGGGTATTCCATGCCTGACATTCACTACACTGCCCTGCCCATTTGGGGGCCTCGGCACCACATGAACCACAGACATAGATTAATTTGGCTTTGGCCACGCGCTATCTCCGAAAACTTTGCTTATAAATAGGCACTAATTTTGTCATGTTTTGTGAATTTAATTTAACTAAAGTCATTGATTAGACGCTAAAAAATGAGGAAATGGAAAAATTTATCAGCAATATTTACGGCAGTTTAAAGGCTAAGGATAAACAACATCAAGTATTGGGTATTTTTTCTTTGGCAAACTCATGACAACGATTTCTAATAGCACAGAAAACACCTCTTCATACATCAAACCTCAAGTTGATGATGCTGTCTATTGCTATCAAGTTAAACTGCTATATAAACAACTCCCCATAGCGATATTTGCTGCCATGGCTGTGGCCATGACATTTACCTATGTAATGTGGGATCACACTCAATCTACAAAATTACTTTCCTGGCTGAGCATGATCTTCATTTTAATTCTGGCCAATCTATTCTGTAATCACCAGTTTAAATCTGGATGCAAAGACGTTGGCTGCTTTCAAAAATGGGAGCGTTGTTTTTTATTCGGTAGCACCGCATCTGCCTTATTGTGGGGTAGCACAAGTCTTTGGTTAGCTCTGGACACACCGGTTTCTCTACAAACACTTCATTTAATCATCATTACAGGTCTTTCTGGTGGTGCTATAGCTGTTCTTTCCTCTAGATTGCGCATATTTCAGGTTTTCATACTGGTGCTAATGTTACCGTTTATTTTACGGCTTGTTTATCTTGGCAGTCCGACATATCTAGCTGTTGCTGGATTGTCAGTTATCTATATTGTTGCAATGTTATTTGTAGCCAAAAGACTAAATACGGTTATCTCTGATTCACTATATCTGAGATTTGAACATAGTGAATTATTATCTTCTTATAAATATGCTGACCAAATTAATAAAAAAGCTAATGAAGCCATGTATGGACTAATGAAAAAAAACAAGGAGGAAGAACTCAAGCTTGAAAAAAGCGAATCATTTTTAAGAGCCATATTAACAACGGCTAATGACAGCATTATAACAACAGACAAGAATGGAATTATTCTTTCTGTCAATCATGCTATTGAACGTGACTTTGGCTATACCCCGGAAGAAATGATAGGCCAGAGTATAAATATGATTATGGAAGAGGATATGGGCCCTCGTCATGATAAATATATTGAACAATATTTTCAGTCAGATCGTCCTACTCTTGTTGGACGCATGTTAGATGTCACGGGTAAACGAAAAGACGGCAATACATTTCCGCTTGAGATCACTGTTAGTGAGAGTCGTATTGAAAATGAGATTTATTTTACCGGTATCATTAGAGATATAACTGAACGAAAGGCACAGGAAGCAGCCATGGGAAACATCATGCTGGAATTGGCAAAGGCCAAAAAGGATCTTGAACAGGCCAACTCACTTCTGCATCATCAAAACCTGGAACTGACTGAGCTTTCGGAACATGATGCTTTAACCAATTTGCCAAACCGGCGTTTCCTACACAATGCTTTTGCTCAGGAGTGGCCCAGGCACCGACGAAATAAAAAGCCCATTGCTGCGGTAATGATGGATATCGATTTTTTTAAAAAATTTAATGACCGATATGGGCACCAGGCTGGTGATGAATGCCTGCAAAAAATTGCTGAAACATTTATCACCAATATTTCACGACCAGGTGATTTTATTACACGCTATGGTGGTGAAGAATTTATTGCTATCCTCCCTGAGACCGATGAACAGGGCGCCTATTTTATTGCTGAAAAAATGCGCCAGGCGGTATCCGAACTGAATTTAGAACACAAAGATTCACCAGTAGACCATGTCACTATCAGTGGTGGCATTGCCTGTCTAATCCCGGATGGGGTTAATCAATCAGAGGACCTCATCAAACAGGCAGATGAAGCACTTTATAATGCCAAGGATCAGGGTAGAAACCGTGTCTGCCTGTTTAATAACGTGGCTCATCAAAAGAGCAGTAATAAGCCAAAATAAAGATAACAAGCCAGTTTTGGCTACAATAAACATCAACCTAAGAGAAAAAACACTCTTACAGACCGCAGTCATTGACTCACATATAATACCTATATAACATTACTTTTCTAAAGCATTTAATTTGGCTGCCGAATAAAGGCATACAAGGAACGACGTATGAAAGCATGTTATTTTGGATACAGAATTCTCGGAAATAAGCAGATTTTGACCATCCTGCTGACCTTTGCCCTGTCGGTCTTTATTGAAATTACTCACGCTGATGACTATCTGGATGCCCTGCACGATGAGGCTGGAAAGCTTGAATATCTTGATGAATCACGCTCCAGTAATACCATTAGTACAGGTAAAACTCAGCTTACCCAAGAGATTCAACAGGCCTTAAAAAATATCAATGAGTTTGAAAAATATTTTAAGAAAAAAGACTCTGCCACCCTGGCCATTTATATTCGATTGTCTACTCAGGAAAGACTCAGAATTTATCATCGGTTCAAATCAAGTAAGGATTTCTCTCTGGCAAAAAAAATGACCATCGACCTTTATAACCAAAGACAATAAAGCTGTAGCTGAGGTACCCAAGATGAGAACTAAGCATATTAAATTCAAATTATTCATACTGCTATGTCTTAAGCTTTTAGCATTTAACACTTATGCGCTTGATGTAAATATCAGTAAAGAGATGGCCTCAATTGAAGTCATACATAATGGTGCCCCTGTCACTATCCAGCGAATACAGAATCAAAGTAATATCCTGACTGGTGGGTTTGCCCGTACATCACGAAAATGTCCTCCATTCTGTATTCAACCCATGCAGGTAGCCACTGGGGTTACAAGCGTGGCCGAAATAGAAGTATTGAAATTCATGCAGTCCAAACTAAACAATGGCACAGGTTTGGTTATTGATGCGCGTACACCTGACTGGCACAAGAAAGGTACCATACCAGGATCAATCAATATTCCATTTACCGTATTTGATCACAGTGAATATCATCCTCAATTACGTGATGCCATGTCCAAACTTGGCGTTAAACTAAAACCAAAGGGAAATAGTCTTGGTGGGGATCTGTTAGTAAATCTGGGTTTGAAAGAAGATAATAAATCGCCATGGGATTTTTCCGCGGCCAAAGATATATTGCTCTGGTGTAACGGGATGTGGTGTGGTCAGTCACCCCGTGCCATCCGTAACCTTTTGAAGCAGGGTTATCCTGCTAATAAAATTTATTACTATCGGGGAGGTATGCAGTCCTGGCAGATACTCGGATTAACAATAGTCATTCCATAAAGGTTAATCTTTATTTTTTTCAACCAGTGATCTGAGATTTGACAAACCTTCTATAAAAGCATTAGAAGCCTGGTATGCAACAAGTTTAGCCATATATGGTCCAACAATAGGTATTGCAATTTCACCCTGTATATTCCAGGTGACTTTAGTTACGCCTGGTTTTATTGTTTTATATTGAATTGCACTAATTGAGGGAACCGTATCAGCTCCAAAATAAACATCATATGCAATCCCATTTTGAGGTGAAGAAGCCGTAATTACCAAACGTCCATACTCATCTCCATCTTTCCATTTCTGGGTCGCTCCAACTCCCTGGGTTACATTTCCATAACTAATTCTGATTTTCTGCTGTCCTGTTTGCCATGGACTCCAATGGCGCCATTTTTTTAAATCATCAACATAGGGGTGAATATCTGTGGCCTTGGCATTGATATTGATTGACTGGGAGGCTCTGAAATCGCTGTCCAATGATAGACCGATTAGGATAAGACTGATTAAACTGGCGACCAGGAAAAAACCGATTTTTTTATAGATGCCGGCCATTTAACACGACTATCGAAATGATTTATCCGCAAGATAATCTGATAGTTTTCTGTCAATTTTTAAAATATGCTCGGTGAGCCATTCCTTTAAAAATTCCATTACACTGTTTGATAACTCACTTTCACCATTTTCATGCTTTTCAATCAAAGTAGCCAGTCGATTACGGAAACCATCATGGGCTTTCATATGATTGGCCTTATCAGGATAGTCATAGGCCTTCATCATTTCTTCTTCAACAAAAAAATGGGTATTGGTATATTCTGTTAGCCCCTCTAACACCTGCCCTGTGATTCTGGTGCTTGTTTCATTCTCAATCGCCTTTTGAAGTAAATTGATATATTCAATCAATACTCCGTGTTCCTGATCAATCAATTTATTATCAACCTTCAGGCTGTCATTAAACTCAATAAAACTCATGGGGTATACCTGTTATATGAAAGATTATATGGATATAACTAGAGTATAGTGAGAATTTACTAATATACCAAAAACACCTTATATCAGTACTTTAAATACACTATTATAAGTCAGTGGATATTGGAGATATAACGCCAGAAGATGCTCTCGATATTTTACTCAACTCACTTATCCTGGTACTCAAAGGCTACCCGGTTTGTCACCCCACAGAGTAATTCATAAGCAATCGTACCGGACAAGTCAGCTATTTTTTCAATCGGCAGGCCTTTACCCCATAGAATCACTTCATCTCCCGGTTTGGCATCAGAGCAATGGCGCAAATCAATGGTCAACATATCCATCGAAACCCGTCCGACCAGCTGGCACGGCCTATCTTTAACCAGTACCGGTGTACCCGATGGGGCATGGCGAGGGTAACCATCGCCATAACCAATGGCCACTACCCCCACTGGCATGTCTTCTGGGCAGGCCCAGGTACCGCCATAACCAATACGATCCCCTTTTTTATACTGATTTACTGCTATCAATTCTGACTTGAGCGTCATTACCGGTTTCAGGTCATATTGTTTAGTGGCCTGTGAAATAAATGGTGAAACGCCGTAAAGCATGATACCGGGTCTGACCCAGTCGGCATGACTGCTTGGCCAGCCCATAATTCCTGCTGAATTTGCAATACTGCAATCGATTTCTTCATTGCTTGAATTTTTAAACCCAATGGCTTCATTAAAGGTCCTGATCTGTTGCTCGGTAAAATCATCCGCCAGATCATCTGCATTAGAGAGATGGGTCATCAAAGAAATCGGTTGGCTCACTGATGGGCATTTTAATAAGCGTTGATAGACCTCGTTTGCAATATCTGGACTGAAGCCCAGTCTATGCATACCAGAATCAATCTTTAGCCAAACCTTGATAGGATCACCTTCTATTGATTCAAGAATTTTCAACTGGCTCTCATGATGAATAACACAATCCAGTTTATAACCACGAATCAGGTTTAGATCCTGTTTTGAATTAAAACCCTCAAGCAATAGAATGGGTTTACTAATGCCCGCTTCCCGTAAAGGAATGGCTTCTTCGATAATGGCTACCCCAAAGGCATCGGCCTCATCAAGGGCCTGGGCAATACGCACCATCCCATGACCATAGGCATGGGCCTTGATAATAGCCATTTGTTTTGAATTAGGTGCAGCCTGACGGCTGATTTGAAGATTGTGTCTGAGGGCCGCCAGATCGATTACGGCCCGGGTGGCCCGACTCATCCGCCACCCTCATAGCTCATCCCGGCGGAATCACTGATAAAATTATCAAAGCGAGTAAAGCGACCATTAAAGGTTAAGAACACTTTACCAATGGGACCGTTTCGTTGCTTACCAATAATAATCTCTGCCTTGCCTTTATCGGGTGAATCCTCATTATAGACTTCATCACGATAAATAAAGACGATCACATCAGCATCCTGTTCGATCGCCCCAGACTCACGCAGATCCGACATTATCGGTCGTTTATCCTGGCGTTGCTCCAGGCTACGATTCAGCTGAGACAGGGCAATGACTGGTACATGTAATTCTTTCGCTAGTGCTTTTAGACCTCGAGAAATTTCAGAAATCTCTGTTGCCCGGTTTTCATTCGTCTTCCCTGAGCCCTGCATCAGTTGTAAGTAATCGATAACAATCAAACCCAACTCACCATGTTCGCGCTTCAATCGTCGTGCACGAGCTCGCAGGTCAATCGGTGTAAGAGCCGGGGTATCATCAATGTATATTGGTGCTTCAGACAAAATGCCCACAGCTGAGGTAATCCTGGGCCAGTCTTCATCAGCTAGCTTACCCGTTCGCAACTTATGCTGGTCAATACTGCCAAGGGAGGACATCATACGCATTGCTAACTGATCCCCAGGCATTTCCATACTAAACACTGCAACCGGGGCTCCTGACTTAATAGCAGCATTCTCGGCAATATTCATGGCAAAAGTGGTTTTACCCATGGAAGGACGTCCTGCAACAATAATCAAATCGGACGGTTGCAGGCCGGCTGTTTTTTCATCAAAATCTTCAAAGCCTGTTGAAACCCCCGTGATATGACTATCTGCCTGAAATAGCATATCGATGCGATCCACTGCCTTGGTCAATAACTGGCGAATATTCTGGTAACCCTGACGCCCCTTGGCACCCTGCTCGGCAATCTGGAAGACCTTTTGTTCAGCATTTTCCAGTAATTCCTTACTATCTCGACCATCCGGGTTGTAGGCTGAATTGGCAATGTCTGTCCCGACACTTACCAATTGGCGCATGATGGATCGTTCACGGACAATATTGGCATAGGCCTTGATATTGGCCGCCGTGGGAGTGTTCTTGGCCAGTGTCCCAAGGTAGCTCAGGCCACCAACATTGTTCAGTTCATTATTAGACTCAAGCCATTCTGACAGGGTAACGGCATCACTGGGTTTCGCATCCTCGGACTGGGTAGCAATAGCACGAAAGATCAGGCGGTGTTCCTTACGATAAAAATCCACCTCGGTAATCATGTCAGCAACCTGATCCCAGCTGCTATTGTCGATCATGAGTCCACCAAGGACAGATTGTTCAGCTTCTATGGAATACGGGGGGAGTTTCAGTGCTTCTGCAGGGGTATCATCAATTTCAGGATAGGCCAATTCCACTACAGCAACTCCTCAATTAGCGGTCAGTCAATAAAAATTAGGTTGGAACAGAAAAGTAATTTAATAATTCAGTATCGGTGTCTAGTTGGTCAGTGCTATTTAAAAAATTCCAATTATTTAGACACATAGTTCATAAACAGTTCGTATCAATCTGTTTATTTATTTTAGCAAAAAAGAATACACGCCTTGGCCTGATGAGACAACCAGTGAAGTTTTCTGGTTATTTTCTGGGCGATTTAAAAAAAGTGTTATAAATGAGATAGCTGTGATGCGTTAATATCAATGATGAAGAAAGGGAATTAGGTAACTCGTTAATAATTCGAAGAATAATTTTTTTCGATTTTTCACAAATAGTTCACGTTACAAAACTGAACCAATAAAAAAGGCAAACCACCCTACTGTCTTTTCTACAGCAGGGTGGTTCAGATACTAAAAAGTGCTTAACGATTACTCGCTTGCGGCAATGACTTCAACAATCACAGCCTGAGTCACATCGGTGTGAAAACGAATACTTACTTCATGCTCACCCAGCATGTGAATTGGGCCTTCAGGCATCATTACTTCACGTTTTTCAACCACCATACCCGTTGCAGTCAGGGCATCGGCGATATCGGCAGGGCCAACAGAACCAAACAGCTTGCCCTCATCACCAGCGTTACTGCTTATGCTCACCTTGCCAACATTGGCAACGTGTTCAGCACGCTTGTTGGCTTCGGCCAGAGCGTCGGCAGCGGCTTTTTCCAGTTCAGCACGGCGAGCCTCAAATTTCTCGACATTTTCCTTGTTAGCAGGAACTGCTTTTTTCTGCGGTAACAGGAAATTACGGCCATAGCCAGGACGCACGTTCACTTTGTCACCCAGATTTCCCAGGTTAGCGACTTTTTCCAGCAATATCACTTCCATCTTTATTTACCTCGGTCTTATCAGACGTTTAATCTTGTTCAGTTTCAGGCCTGGCCTGAAATCGTTTACGAAAATCTGCCCAGTTATCCACCAGCCCCGCCATCGCCAGCATGACCAGCATATAAGGCATGGCTAAAACCAGTAACATATAAAGCATCGCCAGCCAAAGCTGGTGGGCCTTGAATCTGGCTACCAGAGCATGGGCCAGGGCAAGCCCCTGTATCAGTAATATACCCATCATCACCAACAGGAAATTACTTGCAAGCTCTGCCAGCTTTCCTGAGCCAATAATGGCGAGTAATACTATCACCACAGCGACGATACCAATGACCTTGCCAAGGCGAAAGCTACGAAACTCTTCACCAAAGGCACCCGGTTTATAGAGTACCGCCTGCCACCATCTGGCTATCAGTAAGCCTGCCAGCATCCCCAGGGCCGTCACCATGACCAGAACCCCAGTCATTAGTTTGGTGGCATTGGCCAGCCGGGTTTCAAACTCCGGTCCTCGTTGAAAACCGATATTGGCCTGTTCCAGTGTGGGCATCACATCATTGACGATATGGTTATACCACCAGATGGCCGGATCACCCATCAGGGCATAGGCCCCAGCCACAATCGCCAGACCAAACACCAATAGAACCTGGACAGGAAATACCAATGTCCGGCTACTGAGTAATATTGCTGCCAGAACCAGGGCTGGTAACCATAAGGTCAGGGCAAAGCCAATGGCCAGTAAGGGGCTACCAATGATGACCATGCCAATGAGTGCCAGGATTGCAGCCGCCCCTAACAGGGTCTTGCCACCTTCCCTTGCTCCATGCACCAGGGTCACCAGGCCAATCCCGGCCGCACTGAGATAACCAACAGGCCAGCTCAGTGGCATGGCGACCAGGGCCAATACAGCGCAGGCCGCCACGGTGGTTATCGCCTGCATCTGGCCTCGCATAATATATGTTGCCAGGGCGCGCATGGCGAAAACGATCCTTTAAGCAATAACTTACTTGTGAGAGTCGCAGTAAGGCAGTAGTGCCAGGAAACGAGCACGCTTAATCGCTGTCGCGAGCTGACGCTGGTACTTGGCACTGGTACCGGTAATACGACTTGGGACAATCTTACCGTTTTCGGTGACATTGCCCTTTAGAATTACCAGATCCTTGTAATCGATCTCTTTAATGCCTTCGGCAGTAAAACGACAGTATTTTTTACGACGAAAATAACGGGCCATGACTTATCCCTCCTGAACTGTAGGTTGGGCTGCATCACCATCAACAGCAGTTGTGGGTGCAGGTGGTGCTGAACGAGGAGCACGTTCCTCTTCTTCCTTCTTAGTTAAAGGAGACTCTTCAGTAATGGCTGCATTACGACGAATGGTCATGTGACGAATTACTGCATCGTTAAATTTGAAGTTACTTTCCAGTTCGTCCAGGGCATCCTGGCCGCACTCGATATTCATCAGTACGTAATGGGCTTTATGAACCTTCTGGATAGGATAGGCCAGTTGACGACGGCCCCAGTCTTCGAGACGGTGGATCGTGCCGCTTTTGCCTTCGATACCGGCACGATATTTTTCAATCATTGCGGGTACCTGTTCACTCTGGTCAGGGTGGACCAGAAACACAATTTCATAGTGTCGCATATGCGCTCCCTACGGTTATAAAGCCTCCCGTTCAGTGCGGTGAGGCAAGGAGTTAAACAAATTGTAATCAGCCGAGGCCGATAAAGGTCGGGCATTTTACTGGAGGAAATAGTCTAATGCAATGAATTAGCGGGAATTCTGTCTCTGGCGTACCGCCTCATAAAGGCAAATTCCCGTGGTCACAGAGACATTGAGACTCTCCACCTGCCCCAGCATGGGTAGCTTGACCAGAAAATCACAGGCCTCCGTCGTCAGGCGGCGCATACCCTGCCCTTCGGCTCCCATCACAATACCCAATGGACCTTTCAGATCAGTCTCATACAGGCTCTGGCTTGCATTGCCGGTGGTGCCGACCAGCCAGATCCCCTGCTCCTTGAGTTTGCCCAGGGTGCGGGCCAGGTTGGTGACCTGTACCAAGGGCGTGCTTTCAGCTGCTCCACTCGCCACTTTACGGACCGTACCGGTCAGAGAGCAGGCCTTGTCCTTTGGAGCAATCACGGCATGGATCCCGGCCCCATTGGCACTACGCAGACAGGCCCCCAGGTTATGGGGATCGGTCACCCCATCGAGGATCAGCAGAAATGGGGGTTCATCCAGACTCTCCAGCAGTGACATCAGGCGGGCCTCGTCCCAGACACCACTAACAGAAGACTCTGCCACCACACCCTGATGCTGCTGATGACCAGAAAGTTCATCCAGCATTTTACGTTCCAGTTTCTGGATTTTGATCCCGGCCATTTTAGCCAGGCCAAGAACCGTCTGCAGGCGCTTGTCATGTCTTGACTTGTCAATCCAGATGACAGAAACCGACTCCGGCTCCTTATCAAGCAGGGCCTGAACAGCGTGCAGGCCATAGATCAGCTGTTTCGATGACATGGATTTCAGACTCAATGGTTAGCAGGTGGACTATTGTAACACCACACCGTTAATACACCTGTAAATAAAAATATTCATTGCCACCGGGTATCCGGGATAAACATTTTTCATTAATTTTAAATAACTTAACAAGTTCAAAGTTCTGAATCTCGGATTAAACTAGCCCTACCATCAGCCGATAAGAGAACTCAAGTAAGCCATTATGATAAGAAATCGACTGACATGAAATCGACCTCTTCCTACACCCATTTTTACCCGGAAGGCGCTGTGATTTATTTTGAGGGTGAGCCGGGTAACAACGCCTTTATTATTGAAAAAGGTCGGGTGGAAGTCTCCATCACCCGCAAGGGAAATAAGCAAGTGCTGGCTGAGTACAGCGCAGGTGACCTGGTTGGGGAAATGTCACTCATTGACAACTCACCACGTTCAGCAACAGTGACGGCTCTAGAACCCACCGAAGTGATTACCATTTATCGTTCACTGTTTGATATTGCAATGAATGATGTCCACCCGGTTGTTAGTCTGATGATTCGAACAATAATGTATCATCGTCGTAAAACAAATCCCTCACCATTAAGTAAGTCAGACCAGGATGAATACTACGACTTAAAGAAAAAGAAAGATCCGGAGTATCAGCATGATCGTGCAGAGGCGGTCAATTTGATCATGGCGGAAAAGGAGTTATCCGAGGCCATCGATAATCAACAGTTTGAACTTTATTACCAGCCTATTACATCCTTTGAAAATAACAAAATTGTCGGAATGGAGGCGCTCATTCGCTGGAATCACCCAGAAGGTGATGTCATATCTGCCGGAGAGATTATCCCTATTGCCGAAAAAACCAGCCTTATCAAAAAACTGGGTGAATATATAATAGATTCTGCCTGCTCTGATTTTTCCAGACTTGCTCGAGATTTACCTGGCATTAATTCTGACTGCCCGGATTTTTTTATTAGTATTAACCTGTCAGCAAAGCAGTTAATTTATACTGATTTCCTGGAAAATATTAAATCATCTATCCTCAATCATAACGTTGATCCATCCCGGATTATGCTGGAGATTACCGAGAATATTCTCATGCAAGATCCTGAATCAGCATTGAATATATTAAATAAACTCAAACAACTTGGTTTCCAGGTTGCCATTGATGACTTTGGTAACGGTTATTCAAGCATGGGTTATCTCCATGCCTTCCCCATAGATTACATTAAGATTGATCATAGTTTTATTGAGACCATGTATACCCGCTCAACCAGCATGACAATCATTCGTTCTATTATAGATCTTGCTAAAGCAGTCGACCTTAAAGTGATTGCCGAAGGTGTTGAAACTGAGGATCAATTAAACATCGTCAGAGAATTTGGGGCAGACATGGCGCAGGGATTTTTCCTGTCAGAACCCATGCCCTACCCTGATGTGGTCACCCTGCTAAATGTAAAGCTGTAAGACATCTGGCAAAACCTTAATGTCGCTTTTTACTTTTACGCCGGACCTTCTTTTTTGAAGCCTTTTTCTTTACCTTTTTCTTACTTTCTTTTTTGGCCTTTTTAACTATCTTATCAGCACTCTCCTGTTCCCTAGTACTTGATGTGTTGGTCGGCTGACCATCTGCCAGTTCAAAATCGATCTTGCGATCATCCAGATCGACACGAGCGACAATAACCCGAATACGGTCACCAAGACGATAAATATGGCGGCTGTGTTCACCAATCATTCGATGATGATTGGGATCAAAGTGATAATAATCATTACCCAGGGAAGTAACATGCACCAGCCCCTCGACATAGATATCATTCAGTTCAATGAACAAACCAAATCCAGTAACACTGCTAATGACACCTTCGAATTCTTCACCAATCTTGTCCAGCATGAATTCACACTTCAGCCAGTCCACTGCATCACGAGTGGCCTCATCGGCTCGCCGTTCGGTCATGGAACAGTGCTCCCCATGATGCACCATCTGATCATGGTTATAGGCAAAGTCCTCGGCTGTACCACCGCGAATAATATGCCGGATGGCGCGATGTACCAGCAGGTCAGGGTAACGTCGTATCGGTGAAGTAAAATGGGCATAGGCATCGAAGGCAAGACCAAAGTGACCGGCATTGTCCGGGGTATACACTGCCTGCCTCAGGCTGCGTAACATCACGGTTTGTATTAAATGGGCATCATGGCGATCTTTTATACTGTTGAGTAACTTTGCATAGTGTCCAGGTTCAGGATCATCCCCACCGCCAAGATCCAGCCCCAGCTCGGATAAAAACTCTCTAAGGGCAATCAGCTTTTCATCATTTGGTCCTTCATGGACACGGAACAGGGCCGGCATTTTATTGAATTTCAGAAAATCGGCAGCGGCCACGTTGGCCAGCAGCATGCATTCTTCAATCAGTTTATGGGCATCATTACGTACTAGTGGCACAATACGATCAATCTTGCGACCTTCACCAAATACAATACGTGTCTCGGTTGTTTCGAAATCAATTGCACCGCGTTGCCGACGGGATTTCGATAACAGCTTGTACAGGTCATACAGGTTTTCAAGGTAAGGCAAGACGGCTTCATACTGGTAACGCAACGGTTCATCATAATCCACCAGCATGGCCGCCACCTTGGTATAGGTCAGCCTAGCATGGGAACGCATCACCCCTTCGAAAAAGCGATAGTTTTTCACCTCGCCAATGGTGTTCAGGTTTAGCTCACACACCATGCAGAGGCGATCCACATCGGGATTGATGGAGCATAAACCATTTGAGAGGACTTCCGGCAACATGGGGATGACCCGCTCAGGGAAATAGACCGAAGTCCCTCGTTCCGCCGCATCACTGTCCAGGGCCATGCCGGGTTTGACATAGGCCGACACATCGGCAATGGCTACCAGCAGACGCCAACCGCTGCCCTGTTTTTCACAGTACACTGCATCATCAAAATCTCGGGCATCTTCCCCATCGATGGTCACCAGGGGAAGATCACGAATATCTTCACGACCCTGTTTGGCATCTTCCGGCACCTCCTCTGTAAACACAGTGGCCTCATGCTCGGCCTCGGGAGACCAGCCTTCAGGAATATCATGGCTGCGCATGGCGATATCGATTTCCATGCCTGGCGCCATATGGTCGCCCAGGATCTCCACCACCTTACCGATGGCCTGACGATACTTACTGGGCTGTTCGACAATCTCAACACTGACGATCTGACCATGGCTGGCCCCGGCCAGATTCTCCTTGGGGATCAGAATATCCTGAGTCAGGCGCTTGTTATCCGGTACGACAAAGCAGACACCACCTTCGACAAACAGTCGGCCGACGACAGTATGGGTATTTCGCTCCAAGATCTCGATAACCCCGCCTTCTCGGCGGCCACGACGGTCGATACCCTTCACATGCACCATGACCCGGTCACCGTTCATTAGTGATTTCATTTCCCGGGCAGAGAGGAACAGGTCATCCCCACCTTCGTCGGGAATCAGGAATCCAAAGCCATCACGATGGCCCTGCACCCGTCCCTTAATAAGGTCCATTTTACTCACCAGGCCATAGCCTCCCTTACGGGTATAAATCACCTGCCCATCCCGCTCCATGGCGCGCATTCGCCGGCGCAGGGCCTCCAGTTGATCCTCATCGGTGAGGTTCAAAAGTGCCGCAATCTGCTCACGGTTAATCGTGCCATGCTCATCCAGCAGCTCCATGATAAATTCACGGCTGGGGATAGGATTATCGTATTTTTCCTTCTCGCGTTTAGCGTAAGGGTCTTTATCTGTTGGTTTTTTTGTCATTTTCTCTTCATTTACTTCGCTGGCCGGCCCAGCCCAAATGGGTCAGGCCGGCACACTATACAGAATTCTGGTGCACGCATCATTGACAAGGCCAAAGACTCCCGGTAAAGTGCGCCGCTCTCAGACAGTTCAACTGTCTATCGCCGAGGTGGTGGAATTGGTAGACGCGCTAGCTTCAGGTGCTAGTGGGGGCAACCCCGTGGAGGTTCAAGTCCTCTCCTCGGCACCATTCTAACAAACCATGATGAATAAGTACCTCAGCTCATGGTTTTTATCTGATGAATATTGAATCCTCAGTTTTCTCCTATTAAAAGACATTTTCACCTATTCCGGTGGATCCAGGTTCAATCCCGTGCTGTTATTGATACGGAACCAGCCCGTCAGGCTGTAACGAGAAACATTGGCTGGCAATACCTCATGAGGGAATTCTTCACTCAGAAAAATCACCAGGATACCAAAGGTCGGTTGTACCGTTTCCAGTATGGTCTCCCCATCATGGGCATACATCACTAACTCGCCACCATCCTGGGGCTGCCAGGCCGGGTTCAGGTAGAGAATTGTCGTCAGGCGACGAATGGTATTACCCTGAAAGGCATCCAGATGTTTCTTATAAAAAGCCCCCTGCGGGTAATGGGCGTAGTGGCACTCATAATCGAAAAGCCCCAGATAAAGTTCCCGATTCAGCCTTATACGTAACTGCTCCATCCAGTTGAAATACTCAGTTGTATTTTCATACGTATTACTCAACCAGTGGATTCGATCTCTTCTAACAAACGGGTTTAACTGGTGCTCCTGCTCGCGACCAATACCTGCGTCATGAAATGCTTCTCTATCGGTCTGTTTAATGTCGATAAACAACGACTCCAGCATGGCTGTTGGAAAAACATGGTTCAGAATAATATAACCCCGTTCACGCAGGGAGGAGATAATCTGGGCATAGGGATCACCATCAAAAGGCCCGAGCGGGCTGGTTAAGGTATTCAAGCAGGCATTTCTCAACAAAAGTCAGGTCGCTATATATACCCAAAGCCGGGCATGGTCAATCTTTATCTTTTTTACGAGGATAGATAGTGACCGCTGTCCGTAAACCCGACTGTCCAAAACGAAAAGCCTTGTTAAACACCTCACGGGCGATGGGTAGGTAGAGGTTATCTGTTTGTGAACGATAACTGTCTTCATCCTCTTCCGGATCATGAATATATATAAAGGTCTCATCCGCACCACTCACCACAACCCAGTGTGGTGCCTTATTACGGGTAAAACGGTAACTACTAATGAGTACCATCGATAGACCACCCTGCTGCAGACATTCATCCAACTGGGACAGTTCCATCTCTTCGTTGTGAATAAGGATATCCGTCTCTTTGATCTGCTGTAGAAAATCTTCATGTACCAGCGCCATCACTGCCTTTTTCTTTTCACTTCGAACACCATCAAGGAACGGGGGTGCTTGCGTATTTATCCAGACTTCAACCTTAAAATTTCGCCGCCATGCTGCCAGGGCTAATCCGGTTGGACTGCAGCCACCATGCCCTGAGGTCATGTAAATAGTGGTTGCCTCACGCCAAAGTTGTAACTCCATGGAACGGTCTGGTTTGATTGATTTATACAAGGCCTGCATGGCCATGATCAAGGATGCCGGGCCACAGGTAAAATCTGTGGTTTGTTGATAATAGGGAACAGGAAAGAAATTCATCTGCTCATCTGGGTAGAGAATACGCTTTTGATAGCGCAGGGCATCAGCATGGTCTTCATAATAATCCTTGAAAAGACCAAAGGGGTGATAGGCATGACGTTCATAAAAACGAATTGCGGTTTGATTCTTTGGGTGCACTTCAAGACGCATATAGATACAGTTCCGACCCGCCGCCAGTTTTTCACCGTGTTGCAACAGAATATCGGCGATCCCTTTACCGCGGTATTTAGGAATAACAAGAAAAGAATAGAGCCGGGCCAGGTGGGTACCTCTGTGATACAGCACCAGGACATACCCAATAATATTGTTCTCATCTTTTGCCAGGATAAAATCACAATTGCCTTTCTGGATCATCCAGCGAAAACTACGCCGGGATAACCTATCATAATCAAAATAACGGGTTTCCAGTTCATACAGGGCCTCCACATCTTCTGGCTTCGCCTGTTCAAGCAGTATGGATGCTGGCATGTTTGAATCTTTAGACTGCAATTTAGTTCTCACTCATTCCATAGATAGCCTGCTGGATAAGCTGCCGACCTCGAAGGATGACCATCTCCTGCCAGTCCGGTGTAGCGGGATAAAACTGTCTACGCATGGCCTGTTTGACCTGCCGGGTATGACTATTGTTCCAATCAATCGGTTGACGGTGCAATAAATGATCCTGTCGCAGTACTTCAAACATCTGTGCAACATCATAAGTACCAAATTCCAGAGTAATAAAACAGACCCGATCCTGGAGTCTTTGCTGCCAGAAATAATCAATCAGCCCTAGCTTGGGTACTGAGCTTGATGTGCCAAGTGCTGGCTCAGTGACACTCTCACCATAGACTTTTTTTGCCCAGGCTACGGCCTTTGAACCTGGCGGGTGATCACATATGATTTCCCCATAAGCAAAGGGACCCAGCCCTGTATGGACATCAATCACAGCAAGCTGTTGCCGACTGGCCAGTTCCAATTCATCAAAAATGGCTTCCATGTAAAGTCGTGACTGACTAGCTGACTGTCCACCATAAAATAAGCCGTTTGCAAACTCATACTGGCCACCGCTGACGGCCTCTTCAAACTTAAGCTGTCCATGTTGTTGACGATAAGTATCCATCACTTCATTGGCCGTTGACCACTGAGTCTCGATTTCAGGTAAAAGTGCTGTGGCCAGCTCACGATAGCCAGGATTATCCGGCAATGTTTGACTGAAATCGATAAAATTTCGATTAAGATCAATCCCCGCTTCGTTGACCCTCCTAAGCCAGGCAAAGCCATAGGGATTAATGGCATGAATATATAAGATAGCCATATCGTCTGGTAATAAACGGTTTTGCCAATAGTTAAGATTATCAATTTGAATCGCCGCACCGGCAAAACCTTCAACACCATGGGTTCCACTCTGGATCACAAGTACCTTGCTGGCATCTGCCTTACCCTGCCAGGCAATTGCCGTTAATAATTTTTCATCACTTGGCCCTTTTTCCCTATAGACAAATTCCTTGTATCGGCTATCCTCTTGCCGATCACAGACATGTTGTCTGAACCTGTCACGCGCAGTAACATAATCTTCAGAAAAACAGGCTGCAAGCAGGTCGGCGGGTAACAGGGTAGGTAACATGTTCATACTGTGGGTGATAAAACTGCATTAGGTATAGTCGAGGAAAATTAACTTTCCATCCTTTATGAAAAAAATTGTTATTCTTTTTTTCTCTTTCCTGCTTATGCAGCTTGTGTTGTTGTTAC
Organism: Gammaproteobacteria bacterium; assembly: GCA_029881995.1. Lineage (GTDB taxonomy): Bacteria > Pseudomonadota > Gammaproteobacteria > UBA6429 > Thiohalophilaceae > JAHEDB01. The sequence goes on along the minus strand of JAOULO010000013.1, from coordinate 44,626 downwards.
CTTTTACTCACTGAACTCTCATGCATACTGTTTTAATTGTCGTCGATAATCCACAGGACTGGACGGCTTACTATCCCTCGGACAATGTTATCAGCGTCCAGGACTACCTATCTCAAACCTATCAAGGTAATAGTACCTCTACTCAGGTCATTAACCTGTGTCGTAGCTATAAATACCTGACCAATGGTTACTATTGCTCCCTGTTGGCAGAAGCTCGTAATCACAAGGTTATTCCCAGTGTCCGCAGTATCAATGACCTGAGTAATAAGTCCCTCTATAGTCTGGACATTACCAATCAGAACCTGTTACTGGAGAAGGCCCTGAAAGAGCGTCCTTTGCAGGGTGACAGTCTGACCATCAAGCTCTTTTTTGGTAGTACAGATATTCATGAACTGGAAAACCTGGGACGACAGGTTTTTGAACTCTTTCCATGTCCTATTCTGGTTCTGACTATCAAACACCGTGAGCGTTGGTATATTGAGTCTATTAAACCTGGCTCGATCAATACCCTTGAAGTCCAGGAAGAAGATCTCTTTGCTGAAGCACTGGAAAGATTTAATAAAGCCGTATGGCGCAAACCTAAATCGAGAAAACGCTATCGATATGATCTGGCAGTACTGACTGACCCGGAAGAAAAATTACCCCCCAGTGACAAAATGGCGCTTAAAAAATTTGTCAGCATTGGCAAACAACTGGGAATCAATGTTGAGCTTATCACAAAAAAAGATTACATCCGTCTGGCAGAATATGATGCCCTGTTCATTCGTGAAACCACCACTATTGATAATCATACCTATCGTTTTGCCAAACGGGCTGAAAGTGAAGGTATGGTGGTGATTGATGACCCACAATCTATCCTGCGTTGTACAAATAAGATATATCTTGCTGATTTACTCAATGCCAATGGCATACCCACTCCCAGCACACTGATACTGAGCAAGGACAGACAAAAAGAAGACCTGCAAACTGCCAGTGAGGCGCTGGGTTTTCCCATGGTATTAAAGATACCGGATGGTTCATTCTCTCGGGGAATCGTTAAAGTTGAAACGATGGCTGATCTAAAACAACATACCAGCGAACTCTTTAAACAGTCCGCTCTGGTATTAGCACAGGCCTTTACCTATACCGATTATGACTGGCGTATTGGTATATTGAATAAAAAACCGATTTTTTCCTGTAAATACTTTATGTCTCGTGGACACTGGCAAATCTATAAACACAATGAATCTGGTCGGGTTGAGTCTGGCGACTTTCAGACTATACCGGTTTATGAAACACCAAAAAAAATCCTTAATCTGGCAAGCCGGGCTGCTAACCTGATCGGTGATGGACTATACGGTGTGGATGTAAAACAGATTGGTGATTCTGGCGTGGTCATTGAGGTTAACGATAACCCCAATATTGATTCAAGTGTGGAAGCGGTATTTCTAAAAGATGATCTCTATCGCATCATCCTGGAAGAGTTCATCCGGCGCCTGGAAAGAAAACGCATCGGCATTTAAACACACGCAATAAAAAAACCCGGTCCACTGGACCGGGTTTTAATTCTAGCTGAAGACCTGTTATTGGGTTTTCAATCAGGCAAATGGATGACGCAAAACAATCGTTTCCTTACGATCCGGTCCAGTGGAGATAATATCTACAGGCACACCCACCACCTCTTCAATTTTCCTGATATAGGCCTTGGCATTTTCCGGCAGGTCATCATAGCTCTTCACACCAACAGTACTTTCCGACCAGCCCGGCATCTCAATATATTTGGGAGTACAGAGCTCATAGGCATCTGCACCAATAGGCGGGGTATCTACGTCCTTGCCATCACTATCATAGCCAACGGCAATACGCAGTGTTTCTATGCCATCGAGGACATCCATCTTGGTCAGACAAATGCCAGATAAAGAATTGATATTGGCCGAACGACGCAGGCATACGGCATCCAGCCAGCCACAACGACGGGGACGACCCGTAGTAGAACCAAACTCATGACCTTCTTTGGCCAGGTGGGCACCAATAGGATCGTTGAGTGCTTCACCATCGTACAGCTCAGTTGGGAAAGGACCTGCACCTACACGAGTTGTGTAAGCCTTGGTAATCCCCAGGATGTAATCGATATCCCTTGGTCCAACGCCGGTACCGGTACAGGCACCGCCTGCGGTTGGGTTAGATGAAGTCACATAGGGATATGTACCGTGGTCAATATCCAGCAAGGTACCCTGGGCACCTTCGAACATTACCTGCTTACCTTCGATACGCAGTTTATGCAACATGCCAGTCACATCGGCCACCATGGGACGAATCTTTTCGGCCATCTCCAGACCTTCATCTAATACCTTCTGAAAATCGACAGTATCGGTTTTGAAATAGTTCTTGAGGGAAAAGTTGTGATAATCCAGCACTTCACCCAGTCGTGAGGCAAAACGTTCGCGGTGTAACATGTCACCTACCTTCAGACCACGACGGGAAATCTTGTCTTCATAAGCAGGACCAATACCACGACCTGTTGTACCGATGGCCTTCTTACCGCGAGCAATCTCGCGCGCCTGATCCAGGGCAATGTGATAAGGCAGGATAAGAGTACAGGCTTCACTGATAAACAGGCGGCCATCCGTATCAACACCGTTTTGATGCAACATATCCAGTTCTGTCATCAGTGCATCGGGGGCGAGGACAACACCATTACCGATCATGCAAGTCAGGTTATCACGCAGGATACCCGATGGAATCAGGTGTAATACGGTCTTCTTACCATCGATTACCAGAGTATGACCGGCATTATGCCCACCCTGAAAACGCACCACGGCATCGGCATTGTCGGTTAACAGATCGACAACCTTGCCCTTGCCTTCATCTCCCCATTGGGTACCAATTACTACGACGTTCTTCCCCATAACCTTATCTCTTCATAAAGTGATTAATTAAATCGTTAAACCGGTTCAACTTGCCATTGATTATTTTTTTTCAGCAGTTGCCGATCACAGCCCATCTCAACAGCGCCACCCTGTTGGCCTGGCAGCGCTACAACAACCCGCTCACCCTGTTGACGCAGTTCAAGAACCTGTTTTACCAGGACATCGTCCTGTTCAGAGGGTGCAAAAATACCAGAAACAGAGGCCTTTTGCGTCTCAGATAAAGACAATAATGTTTTTAAATCGGTGCTAAAACCGGTTGCAGGACGGGCCTGCCCAAAAACCTCGCCAATATCATCATAGCGACCACCCTGAGCAACGGCACTACCACGCCCTGGTACAAAAGCGGCGAACACTGCACCGGTGTGATAGTTATATCCGCGCAACTCGGCGAGATCAAAATGGACGGTGACATCAGGTAAACGTTGACTGATCATCCCCGCCATACTCTCAAGATAAGCAAGCGCGTCTAATACTGACTTGCCACTACCTTTAAGCAGCTTGCCGGCTTCACCCAGAATCGTGACATCCCCATTAAGCTCGGACAGGCCAAGAAATTTTTCTGCCAGTTTTTTATCCAGCGACCATTTCTCAAATAAAACCAGCATATCCGGACGAGACTTTCTTTGTAACACATCAAAAAGCTCATCTTCCTGCTGCGCACTAAGACTTGCCTGTTTTGCCAGACCACGAAAAATACCGACATGTCCTAGATCAAAATAACTTTCCTTCACACCACATAGACGCAATGTCTCGACCATGAGGGAGAGTATTTCTATATCACTTTCCACTCCGGCATGGCCATAGAGTTCAGCACCGACCTGTAATGGACTACGAGAGGCACCGAAACCACTGGGACGTGTGTGCAACACAGTACCCAGGTAACACAGACGTGTGGGGGTATGACTCTTGAGATGATGGGCGTCGATACGAGCCACCTGAGGCGTCATATCCGCTCGCACCCCCATCAATCTTCCCGTAAGTTGATCAGTGAGTTTGAATGTTTTCAGATCTAAATCGTAGCCCGTACCAATCAGGAGTGATTCAAGGTACTCAATGAAGGGAGGCATCACCAGGTCATAACCCCAGCTGTCATAAAGGTCAAGCAACCGGCGACGTAAAGACTCCAGTTGACGGGCCTGGGGCGGTAGGACTTCTTCAATGCCTTCAGGCAATAACCAGCGGTCGATTTCTTTCATTGATATGACTTCTTGTTGATATTTCGACTATCAGGATTTGGCAAAATAAAGCAGCACAGCACCGATAGTCATAATAATCAATCCCCAGGTTCGCAGAAAACGGTCATCCATCTCTGTCATTACCTGCATAGTACGGCGAAAGGCTCGTGGGTTGATCGCTGGTAACAGTCCTTCGATAACCATCACCAGCGCCACTGCAATTAATATCTCCTGCCACATAGTCTATCCTGGATTCCTGATTATTTGCTCAGACTACGTTTCTTTTTGAAGTAATCAAAAAACTCAGAATCAGGTTCGAGTACCAGCATATCATTCTCATTATTGAAAACGTTACGATAGGCGTCGAGGCTTCGATAGAATGAATAGAACTCAGGATTGCGACTATAGGCGCGGGCATAAATCTCTGACGCCTTGGCATCACCGGAACCACGGACTTTCTGTGACTGGCTATAGGCCTCAGCTTTCAGAACCGTTACCTTACGATCCGCATCAGCACGAATCTTTTCTGCCGCTTCCGCACCACGGGAACGATAATCTTTGGCAACACGAGTACGTTCAGCAACCATGCGATTAAAGACTGATTCACTGATATCTTCGGAGTAATCGATACGCTTGATACGCACGTCTACAACTTCAATGCCAAACTTCGTAACCTGTTCATTAGAAACTTTGGTGGTGGTATCCATGATTTCTCTACGTTCACCAGAGAGTAATTCCAGAATGGTGCGCTTACTAAACTCATCACGCAAACTATCATTGATAATAGTATAGATGCGTTCCATGGCAGTACGTTCATTACCCCCTGACATGGATTTGTAATAGGTCGCAACTTCACGGATACGCCACTTCACAAAGAAGTCCACGTTCACGTTCTTCTTTTCCTTGGTCAAATACAGGGCCGGACGAGCATCCAGCGTCAGGATACGTTTATCGAACTTGCGAATATTATTGATAAACGGCAACTTGAAATGCAGGCCAGGTTCATAATCGGTTTTAACGATTTCACCAAGACGGAACTTCATGGCCAGTTCTTTTTCAGTGACCGTGAATATGGTTGAAAGCAACACAAATACGGCCACAGCAATTATCACCAGGAGAGACATTTTCATGGCATTCATTTAGCGTACCTCCCGAGTGCGGAAGCGATCACGACGTGATTCACGTTGTGTCGTAGTCGCGGGTTCACTGCTGCTGTTATCAGTAGAATTCAATTGCGATTGACTTGAACCACCCTGACGAACAATTTTATCTAGTGGTAAATAAATCATACTATTACCCTTCTTAACATCAATCATGACCTTGTTGGTTCTGGACAGAACCGTTTCCATCGCTTCAAGATACAAACGTTGACGTGTGACTTTTGGTGCCTTGTTGTACTCAACCAGCACCTTGGTAAAGCGTTCCGCCTCACCCTTGGCTCGGGAAACAACCTGCTCGCGGTAGGCTTCCGCTTCCTGAATCATACGTGCTGCAGCACCACGTGCCTTTGGCAGTATGTCATTGGAATAGGCTTCCGCTTCATTGATCTGGCGTTGTTCATCCTCACGGGCTTTGATGGCATCGTTAAAGGCATGCTGTACCTGTTGAGGTGGTTGTGCATCCTGTAAGTTGAGCTGGCTGACGAGAATACCTGTTTTATAGCCATCCAGGATTTCCTGGATCAGTAGCTTGGTGCGTGCCCCGACCTGGGGACGACCATCTTTAATGACGAAATCCATGCCATTCTTACCGACAATTTCACGCATGGCACTTTCGGTTGCCTGCCGCAAAGTCGCATCTGGGTCACGAACATTAAACAGGAAATTGCGTGCATCCTTTACCTTGTACTGGATGGTAAATTTGATATCGACGATGTTTTCATCCTGGGTCAGCATCAATCCTTCGTCCTTACGTAGCCCCAGGTTCACACTGCGAACCTGATCAACATTCACAACTTCGACAGATTGAATAAAGCGGGGATACCAGTGAGGGCCAGGGTCGGAAATTTCCTTGAAGGCACCAAATTGTAAAACCACGCCCTGGCGACCTTCGTCAACGATATAAATACCGGACAGGGCCCAGACGGCCAGTACCAGGATCAGGAAAAAGCTGGCACCACCGGCACCTGCTTTGCCCATACCAGCACCACTGCCATTGCTGCCACCACCACCTTTGCCACCAAACAGGCCGGAAAATTTCTTCTGCAATTTTTTGATGATTTCGTCCAGATCGGGGGGACCTTGCTGGTCATTACGACCGCCCCAGGGATCTTTATTGCCGGAACCACCGGGTTCATTCCAGGCCATGTAATTCTCCAAATGTCGTCTAAATAATCGGTTAAATATTGCGGCAAATGTTTCAGCCACAGGAAGGGTGCATTCTATTGAGCTTCGCCGCCAGCCGCAAGGCATGGGCTTTGATCAGTGGATAAAATGTAGTCATCGATAGTTTCATGTTTGCACAAACTGTCCCAGTCAGCACGGGGCATTTCCAGTCTCATTAGCCAAAAACCATCCTGGGCAATTTCCTCTTGAGAAACTGCACCAAGGGCATACAGCCGGGCATGAAGTTTGCCCATACTGGGTGGTAAACAAACCGTCTGGTGGATACGCTCTGATTGCAGGCATTCGGTCACGGCCTCAAGGATCAGTTCCAGTCCCTGCCCTTTTAATGCAGAGACCCAGACACGCACAGGACTCCCCAGATCGTCCCTTTCTATCTGGGGCTCTCTGCCATCAATCAGATCAATCTTGTTGTAGATCTCAAGCTGAGGACATTCATCAGCGCCAATCTCTTCAAGAACCTGGTTGACCTGTTCAATATTGACCTGTCGGTCTTCACTGGAGGCATCGACGATATGCAAAAGCAGGTCTGCCTCCTGAGTCTCCTGTAAGGTAGAACGGAAAGACTCCACCAGGTCGTGTGGTAAATGACGAATAAACCCAACGGTATCTGCCAGGACCGCCGGTTGGCGATCCGGTAATTCAATACGCCGCAGGGTGGGGTCCAGGGTCGCGAACAACTGATCGGCTGCGTAAACACCGGCTTCTGTCAATTGATTAAATAGAGTAGATTTTCCGGCATTGGTATAACCCACCAGAGAAACCGTCGGGATATCAGCCCTTTTACGACCTCGCCTGCCCTGTTCTCGCTGCTTACGCACTTTGTTGAGTTTTGCCTTGAGCTGCTTGATGCGCATACCCAATAAACGGCGGTCGGTTTCCAGCTGGGTTTCCCCCGGTCCTCGAAGGCCAATACCCCCCTTCTGACGTTCAAGGTGGGTCCAGCCTCTGACCAGGCGGGTAGAAAGGTGTCGAAGTTGGGCCAGTTCAACCTGTAGCTTACCTTCGTGGGAACGGGCACGTTGGGCAAAGATATCCAGGATTAAACCTGTGCGATCCAGAACCCGACACTTGAGTAGATATTCCAGGTTACGTTCCTGAACCGGGCTGAGTTCATGGTTAACCAGTACCACATCGGCCTCTTCGAGATTAACCACATCGCGGATCTCTTCGGCCTTACCAGTACCAACAAAGTATTTGGGATCGGGAGTGCGTCGAGCACCGGTCACCACAGCAACTGACTCTACGCCTGCTGAGGTGACCAGTTCCTTAAACTCCTGGAGTTCGTCCTTTTCGGTGACTGCATGCAAATCAAGGTGAACCAGAACCGCGCGTTCACCTGCATCTGGACGTTCGAACAACTAATCTACTCCCACAAGGCCAATACGGCTGGCCCTGAATTACATATTGCCATGATTACCTGTTGTTGGTGCTTCGTCAGCAGGTCCGACTGGCATTTTAACATTACGCGCTGGAACGATGGTGGAAATAGCATGCTTGTATACCATCTGGCTGACAGTATTACGCAACAGCACCACAAACTGGTCAAAAGATTCAACCTGGCCCTGGAGTTTGATGCCATTCACCAGGTAAATCGAGACCGGAATTCGTTCTTTTCTTAAGGCATTCAAAAATGGATCTTGCAAAGCTTGCCCTTTACTCATTTGTATTTCTCCGTTATTTGAACAGGGCTATCCTGTGTAAGGTAATAATAGTTATTTAAAGTTATTGTATTAACGGCTAGATAACCGCTTTGTTTAATCAACTATCCTAGTCTAGCACACCCTGAACTGGTTAAATGGGTGCCTTTTCGAGGGTTTTCAAGGCCTGTTCCGTCAATTTCCCTTCAAATGGATCAAGAATATGGGTATTTTGTTCGGATCGAAGCCAGGTCAGTTGTCGTTTGGCTAATTGCCTTGTTGCCACTATGCCTTTTTCGACCATCTGCTCATAACTATAGTTCCCTTCCAGGTATTCCCAGACCTGTCGATAGCCGACGGCCCGCATCGAAGGCTTGTCCAGATTCAGATCACCTCTTTCATATAACCCCCTGACCTCATCCACCAGCCCCTGCTCAAGCATCAGATGAAACCGTTTGGCAATTCGCTCGTGAAGTCGAGCCCGATCTCCCGGAATCAGGGCCATTTTTATGCATTGATAAGGAAAGGGATCCGTATCGGTACCACGTCGATACCACTCCGTCATGCTAATACCGGTGGCTTCAAAAACCTCCAGGGCCCGTTGGGTACGTTGCGGGTCATTAGGATGGATTCGGGCTGCAGCCTCGGGATCGATCTGTGCAAGACGGGCATGCATGGCGGCCAGACCATGTGTTGCCATCTCTTCTTCGAGGTTTTTTCGAATGGACTCATCAGCAGCGGGCAAGTCAGAAAGCCCCTGTAACAGGGCACGAAAATATAACATGGTGCCCCCCACCAATAATGGTATACGGCCTTTGGCCAATACATCCTCGATTTCGTTCAGGGCATCCTCCCGAAAACGAGCTGCTGAATAAGGTTCGACCGGATCCAGAAAATTGATCAGACGATGAGGTGCCCTGGCCAGGGTAGCGTCATCCGGCATGGCTGTGCCGATTTTCATACCTTTATATATGAGTGCCGAATCCACACTGATGATTTCAGCAGACAGGTGCTCAAGCAACTCTACCGCCAGATCGGTTTTACCGGCTGCGGTCGGCCCCATGATACAAATGACAGTGGATTTATCCTTGCTCATGACAATTTTAAGGATGATTGATCAGCTTCTGCAAATCCCGTTCATTCAGGCAGCGGAAGATAGCCGGGTCATTTAAAGATTCACATTCCCCTAACAAACGGTTGAGCTCTTCCGTGCCAGTTTCAATAGGCTTGGATTCAGCCGCTACTTTAGCCAAGCTACCAATCACAGAATTAAGGTCATTATCATGGACATCCAGTTTACGAAGACCGGAAAACAGTTCATTAATGACTGCCTGTAGATCGGCACCGGCTATTACCAGAGGAATTTTGCGCAACAGAATCGACTCAGGGCCATTAATACTGATCTCAAAACCCAGTTGTTTAACCACGGTGCTATTGCCCTCCAGACAGGCCAGTTGATTTGCCGTTACGGTAAAGCTTTTTGGAATCAACAAAGGACGGCTATTCATCCCTTCAGTCTGAAATGCATCTGTCATTTTGCGAGTGATGAGTTGCTGCATGGCCAGCCTGGCATCAAGGATCATTAAGCCAGCCCCCTGTTCCGCGATAATAAAACGATCACTGACAAGAAACCGGGCCTGTGCCTGACTACTGTCAGAATTGACCCGTGGTTCCGCAATCATGGCAGGGGAAAAGTTTTGTGATTCATACTGGCCTGGTGACCAGACCTGTTTAGTCATGGACGCGGTTGAACCGGACAGGGTTTCTCGCAAACTTCGATGGATAAAATCATGCACCATGCGCGCCTCGCGAAAACGCACTTCATGCTTTGTAGGATGTACATTCACATCGACCATGCCTGGCTCGATTTCAAAATGCAGAACATAACCCGCATGTCGACCCGCTGGAATCCATTCCTGGTAGACCTGACGTATGGCATGCGTAATCAGGCGATCCCGAATAATGCGGCCATTGACGTAGAAATGCTGCAGGTCATTCTGACTGCGGGAAAATTCTGGCCCGGTCAGCCAGCCAGTCAGCTTCAGCCCACGCACATTGCAGTTCACCGCCATGGCGTGATCCATAAACCCCTTGCCACAGAGTTTGCTGACACGACGATTTCTGGCTGAATCGGTTTCCGCCGGAGCCAGCTGATACACCGTGCGTTCATTGTGTTGAAAAGTAAACCCCACTTCGAAATGGCTCAGCGCCATGCGTCTGACAACTTCGTCGATGTGACGAAACTCGGTTTTCTCCGTGCGCATAAACTTGCGACGGGCCGGGGTGTTGTAAAACAGATCCTGCACACTAATTGAAGTACCCTGTGGATGTGCTGTGGGCTGGACAGACAGGTCATCCGTTTCACAGTCGATGAGCCAGGCCTGTTGGCTGTCAGAAGTTCGTGAGGTCAGGGTCATGCGTGACACCGAACCGATACTGGCCAGGGCCTCACCGCGAAACCCCAGACTCAATATATTTTCCAGTTCCTGCAAATTAATGATCTTGCTGGTAGCATGCCGACTGATGGCCAGAGGCAATTCAGATTCAGGAATCCCACAGCCGTTGTCTCGAACCGTAATGGCCTGCAGACCACCGTGCTGAATATGGACTTCGATTCGTGATGCCCCGGCATCCAGACTATTTTCAACCAGCTCTTTGACAACCGAGGCTGGCCGTTCCACCACTTCACCGGCGGCGATCTGATTAGCCAGTTCTACCGGCAATTGGCGTATGGGTCTTGAAACAGAAAGAGTGGCCGTCATGGGCCTAGTTTAAGTGAAAGCGCTGCAATCAGGAACCAGTGGTATAAGGTATCTGCAAGACCTGACCGATACGTAGAACATTTGTACGCAGGCCATTGAGTCGTTTTATGTTGGCCACGCTGACCTGGTAGCGCTGTGCAATTTCGGACAGGGTCTCCCCTGTACTAATACGATGTTTACGATTGGCCTGGGCCAGCAGCGTACCCTTGGGTGCATGCTGTCGAAAATAGACCCGCACCCCATTGAGAATGGCGCGAGCCAGCTTACTTTGGTGGGCTGGACTGCGCAGATTACGCTCTTCCCGTGGGTTAGAAATAAAGGCGGTCTCGACCAGAATCGACGGAATCTCCGGGGCACGCAACACACGGAAACCGGCCTGCTCCACATGATGCTTGTGCAGGTGAGTGACCCCTTGTAAACCTTTCAGGACACTTTTCGCCAGATTGTGGCTGTCTTCGATGGTGACATTTTGTGCCATATCAAACAGCACCATCTTGGTCAGGTCATCTTTGTCATCCAGACTGACACCACCAATCATATCGGAATTGTTTTCACTGTCAGCCAGAAAACGAGCCGCATCACTACTGGCATTGCCTTCTGACAGGATATAGACAGAAGAACCCCTGGCCTGTGATTTTTTATACGCATCAGCGTGGATAGAAATAAACAGGTCGGCATTTTGCTGACGGGCAATCTCCACCCGGCGCTTGAGGGGTACAAAATAATCTCCCCGCCGAACCATTATCGGTTTCATACCGCGTTCTTTACTGATCAACTGCTCCAGTTTTCTGGCTATTCTATACACCACATCCTTTTCCCGTGTACCACGTCGACCGATGGCACCCGGATCTTCCCCACCATGGCCAGCATCGATAGCGATCAAGACATCACGAGGTTTGTTGGCGGGTGGCAGGCGCTTGATAGTTTTGGCTGGCCGGGACTCACTCTCATCATGCAGATCGATAACCAGCCGATGGCCATATTCACGTTGCGGTTTGAGGACAAAACTTTTGGGCCTGACACCATTATTCAGATCCAGCACGACGCGCGTATCACTGCCGTTACGGCGGGCATGGCGGATGGCCTTGACGTAGCTGTTGCTGTAATCCAGGTGAGAAAGACCGGTCTGTAGACTTGCGTTCTTTAAATCAATAACTATTCGTTCGGGTTGGTGAAGTTTGAACAGGGTGTGCTCAACCGGGCCGGACATATCAAAGACCAGGCGAGTGTTGTCTGGAGCAGGCCACATGCGAATATTTTTCACGGCCACGCTCGCGGCCTGTGCGTATGTGGTCCATACGCACAGGCTTAAGCTCAACAACAGGCTTGATTTGCCCATGAAATCCCCTTTTCACACCACTATCCCGAGATGGTTCTTATATTGTGCAACACCTGAGGAATTTTTCAAGTAAAATTTCTATATATTTTATAGGGATAGACGATCAATCTCGAAAATTTATGAGGATTTGGATCTAATTAAAGGTATCACCGCTACTCCCTTCTCGGAATTGGCCTTCACGCTGACCGTCCTTCCCGGTTCAGCATAGTCCAGATGAATCTCCAGATCGGCACTAGCCAGCCAACCCTCACCCCGCTCCGGCCATTCCACCAGACAGATGGACTCACTGTTGAAATAATCCCTGCCACCGGCATATTCCAGTTCTTCCGGATCAGCCAGGCGATAAAGGTCAAAGTGATAAAGGGTCTTACCGGCAACTTCATAGGGCTCCACCAGGGTATAGGTTGGGCTCTTCACATTGCCCTGATAACCCAGGCCCCGTAAAAAGCCTCGCACCAGGGTGGTCTTGCCCGCCCCCAGGTCACCGTATAAATAAATAACAAACCCGGAGGAGATACATTTGGCCAGGGACTGCCCCAATGAAAGGGTGGCAGCTTCATCAGCCAATGATAGTGCTATTTCTTGCATCAGGGATTCACTCGTTTTCTGATCCATGGCATCAAGTCAGAGGCCAGCAGACCTCGCTCACCTTCAACGGATACGGCCCCATCGGCTGCCGAGGCATGCAGGCAGACTCCCAACATCGCTGCATCGTCTTGAGCCAGTCCCTGTCCCATGAGGCTGGCGATAATACCGCTTAAGACATCCCCCATACCCGCCGTGGCCATACCGGGATTGCCCTCAGTACATACCGTGGTTGGAGGCTCAGCCGAACGTATCAGGCTACCTGCACCTTTCAACACTACGGTTCCCCCATAAGATTTCTGGAGTTGTTCGATGGCCGCATAACGATCGGCATTAATTTCCTTTGTACTCTGCCCCAATAAACGCCCTGCCTCAGCAGGATGAGGCGTCAGCACCCAGTTCTTCTTTTGCAGAGGATTTTGGGCCAGTAGATTCAGGCCATCGGCATCAATGACCATGGGCAACTGACTCTCCAATACCCTGGCGAACAACTGTCTTGCCCAATTATCCTGTCCCAGACCAGGGCCAATCACCAGCACATCCGCCCTGTCCATAAGCTCGGCCAGATCACTGGCCTGTTCCACTCCATGCACCATGAGTTCCGGCCGGCCGGTATTCAGACAACTTGCATGCTCTTTACGGGTAGCAATAGTTACCAGACCGGCACCAGCACGCAGGGCCGCCTCACCAGCCAGGCGTGCCGCACCACTAAAGCCATGATTGCCACCAATGATCAGCACATGCCCATTCTGGCCTTTATGGCTTATTCGAGAACGGGGGCCTAATAAGGACTTTTGTGAGTCATAACTGATGGCCATGGCCGAGGCATCAAAGCTGGCATAAATATCATGGGGTATGGCCAGTCCTGAAAAATGAAGTTCACCGACATAATCCGGTGCCATACCGGTATACAGTCCCTTTTTCATACCGATGAAACTGATGGTTCGTTCTGCCCGTACCGCCAGCCCCAACACCGTACCATTATCTGAATGTAAACCCGATGGGATATCGATAGCCAGGACAGGAATGGAACTAATATTGATAGCCTCGATGACATCCCGGTAGTGATCACTCACCTCACCATTTAAGCCCGTTCCGAGTAGAGCATCGACAATGACATCGGCTTCGATTTTAGAGTCGCTTTTCCAGCTAAGCCGCTTAACATCCGAACCGTTCAATTGATTTGCTGAACTCAGGGCATCACCTTTTAATTTGGTATGATCACCCACCTGATAGAGGCAGACCTGCATACCAGCCTCAAAAGCAAGACGGGCAATGACATAACCGTCCCCACCATTATTTCCTGTCCCACAAAACACGGCAATGGATCTCGCATCCGGCCAGTGTTTTCTGAGTAACTCAAAGGCAGCCAGTCCGGCCCGCTCCATGAGTTCAATGCCGGGTATACCCCGTTCATGAATGGCCATGTGGTCCATGGCCTGTACCTGTTTGGCGGTATAGAGATTGGTATTTTCTTCAGACATACCGCTATCATAGCCTTATGTGTCCACCACCAAAAGCCAGCCCCTCATTAACTCCTGACGAACTCTCTCAGCTGGCCAATGAGATTAAACAATGGGGGCAGACACTGGGGTTTCAGCAGTTGGGTATCACTGATACCGACTTATCCCAGGCCGAACAGCAGTTACATGACTGGCTAGAGGCCGGTTATCAGGGAGAGATGGAATGGATGGGACGGCATGGCAACAAACGCAGTCGTCCCGCCGAGCTGCATGAAGGTACGATACGTATCATAAGCGCCCGCATGGACTACCGACCAGAAGAAACAATTGCACCGGAAACCCTGTTACAACACCCCGAACAGGCCATCGTGTCCCGCTATGCCCTGGGCCGCGATTACCATAAATTGATGCGCCAGCGTTTACAGCGACTGGCCTCAAAAATCAGTGAGGCCATCGGGCCATTTGGTTATCGAGTGTTTGTTGATAGCGCCCCAGTGCTGGAAAAACCCATTGCCGAAAAGGCGGGCCTTGGCTGGATTGGTAAACACACCAACCTGTTAAACCGGGAAGCAGGTTCGTGGTTTTTTCTGGGAGAGATTTATGTCGACCTGCCACTACCCGTTGACAAAGTAACTGAAAATCATTGCGGTACCTGTCAGAGCTGCATCGATGTCTGTCCGACCCAGGCCATCATTGCCCCCTATGTGCTGGATGCAAGGCGGTGTATTTCCTACCTGACCATTGAACTCAATGGTCCGATACCCGAAGAACTCCGCCCCATGATTGGTAATCGAATCTACGGCTGTGATGATTGCCAGTTATTTTGTCCCTGGAACCGGTTTGCAAAAGATACCCAGGAAGCCGATTTTCAGCCACGCCATGGACTGGATTCGGCAACACTCATTGAGTTGTTTCTTTGGGATGAAAAAACTTTTCTCGTTAAAATGGAGGGTTCGGCCATACGTCGTATCGGCCATGAAAAATGGTTACGCAATATCGCAGTGGCGCTGGGAAATGGGCCACCGAGTGAATCTGTACTAAAAGAATTGAAAAAAAGGCTGTCCCATTCTTCACCTTTAGTAAGAGAGCATGTCCAATGGGCAATTCACCAACTCACCCATTAATACCGATTACTACGCCTCAGTATCGATGAAATTTCCGATGGCACTATCCTCCACCTTACCAAAGCGCTTCGGACGGTTCTTTTCTTCGTCGTTGTTCAGCTCCAGCTCACTGGCGGCCTTTTTGGCCAGATCTGCCTGATTCTCTAATCGCTGCATAGTTGCCTGTAATGTCGAACTGATTTTCATAGTTCACCTGTGAGTAATGTTAAACTGGTTTAAAATCCTGTTTAATTATGCAAACAATGTTCCCGATTATTCCTGATATGCACGTTACCGGTCTTATCCTTGCTGGCGGTAAGGCAAAGCGACTCGGTGGTGAAGATAAAGGCCTGATTCAGTTGGGACAAAGACACTTAATCGAGCATGTGATCGACCGACTTCAACCACAAACCACTTCAGTTCTCATCAATGCCAATCGCAACCAGGAAACCTACCGGGGATTTGGCTATCCAGTGATTGCCGATGGTGTGCCAGATTTTGCCGGCCCCCTTGCCGGTATCCTGGCTGGACTGCAACATATGACAACTGAATGGCTGGTAGTGGTGCCCTGCGACAATCCCGCACTACCCAACAAGCTTGTAATGTCATTGGCCGAAGTCACTAACCAGCAACAATGTCTGTTAACCGTAGCCAATTGTCAGGGAAATATTCAGCCAGTGTTCTGCCTGTTACATAAATCACTGGCGGATTCCATTTCAGACTTCCTGGCCAAAGACCAACATCGGGTACAGGACTGGCTGGTGCATCAAACATACTCTGTCTGTGAATTTGATGATCCCAATGCATTCTCAAATATCAATACCCCCGAACAATTACAAGAGGCTAGCAAGACACCATGATCCAGTCACCCGTTCCGGTTCTAGGTTTTGCCGCATGGAGTGGTACCGGCAAAACCACCCTGCTCAAACAACTTATCCCTTTGTTAAAAGACAAAGGGATTTGCATTGGCATGATCAAACATGCCCACCATAACTTTGACATCGACAAACCTGGTAAGGACAGTTATGAATTGCGCAAGGCGGGTGCGGATCAGATGCTCATTGCCTCACAGAGGCGTTGGGCATTAATGGTAGAAACACCCGAGTTAGACGGTGACCCGGATCTGAATAAAATCATCGAACAACTGGATTACAGCAGGCTGGATCTGATTCTGGTGGAAGGTTTTAAGCATGTAAGCTTCCCGAAGATTGAGTTATATCGACCTTCTGTTGGTAAAGAGACACTGTTTAGCCAGGATACATCCATTATCGCTATTGCAACTGACAGCCCTACATCCATCACCACATCCTTGCCTGTGTTAAATATTAATATCCCTGCATCTATCGCAGATTTTATTACAGATTATCTTGATCAGGCTGGATCATCTGCCTCAGCTGAACGATAATCATTTTTTCAATTTGTGTTCTGATTATGAATAATCCAATACCTGTTAAAACCGATTGTGATACCGACACAGGCTGGCTCAGTGTTGAACAGGCCCGTGCCCGTATGTGCGACAGTGTCAAAACCATCGATGGTTTCGAACGTGTTGCCCTGCGAGATGCGCTCAACCGTATCCTGGCTGAAGATGTGATATCACCCATCAATGTGCCTCCTTATGATAATTCTGCAATGGATGGCTATGCCATCAGAGCAGCAGACCTTGCTTCAGGATCAGAAGTCACTTTGAATGTCACTGGTTCATCCTTTGCTGGCACTCCCTACGATGGTGAAATGAAAAGTGGTGAAACCATTCGTATCATGACCGGCGCAAAAGTACCTGCCGGTGCAGATACCGTCATTATGCAGGAACAGGTTCAACGAGATGGGGATGTCATCAAAATCTCATCCGATCATAAACAGGGACAAAATGTTCGTTATATCGGCGAAGATATTAAGCAGGGTGGACCCGCTCTCTCTTCAGGCAAAAAGATTGGATCGGCTGAAATTGGCCTGCTCGCCTCTTTGGGAATTCCTGAAGTCACGGTGAAACGTAAATTACGTGTTGCCTTTTTCTCTACAGGTGATGAATTACGTGCTGTGGGAGAACCTCTGGAAGATGGCCAGATCTACGACAGTAACCGTTACACCATTTATGGCATGCTCTCACAACTGGGTGTAGAACTCATCGACATGGGTGTCATCCCGGATGATCGCAACATGATAGAAAATGCCTTTAATACTGCTGCCTCTTTGGCCGATGCGGTGATCACCTCTGGAGGTGTTTCTGTGGGTGAAGCTGATTATGTTAAGGAAACACTCGATAAATTAGGTGAAATTAACTTCTGGAAAATCAGCATGAAACCTGGCAAGCCTCTGGCCTTTGGTAAAGTGAATAATGCTGTCTTTATCGGGCTACCCGGTAACCCCGTATCCGTCATGGCCACCTTTTATCAGTTTGCCCTGCCCACCCTGCAACGTATGATGGGCCAGGATGATGTCGAACCCGTGATTGTCAAAGTTCCATGTAAAAACATGATCAAGAAGCGCCCTGGCCGTACTGATTTTCAACGTGGTGTGTTAATGCGTAATGAGAATGGTGAGTTGGTAGTCGATGGTGCGGGTATGCAGGCCTCACATATTCTTAGCGGTATGAGTAAAGCCAACTGTTTTATTATCCTGCCAGCTGAATCAGGCAATATTGATGCCGGTACACTTGTCGATATACAACCCTTTTATGGCTTAATCTGAAATTTTGTCTGTATAACTGAGAACCCATTCTATTTTTATACTCAACAAACTAAATTTCTCACTGTTACCTCTAACATCAGGTCAATTCCCCTTCTGTATTATCTAAGATAGATTTCTCAAAACTCACCTCCATCCATGCAAAATAACAACCCGGTAAAAAATAATTTTCTATCTAATTGATAATAAAAGAATAATTAATTTGATTAGTTTATTATTATTCTCTAATATACTTTCAAATAGTTGATAATATAACGAGGATATTAAACATGAAACGGATCATTGCAATCACATCTTTAATCGCTTTTCTGGCCATGAGTGCCGCTTCTTTTGCCGTTGACGGCAGCAAGTTACCAAAGAAAAAACAGACCAAACTGGGCCTGTACATGACTTCGGCTGAAGCACTGCACTATGTTAACCGTAATGCTGTTAACACCCTGTTCGTTGACGTACGTTCACGTGCCGAAGTGAACTTTCTGGGTGCCCCGACAGTTATCGACGCCAATATTCCTTACATGGAGCTGAGCGAGTGGTATGCCTGGAATGAAAAGAAAAAGAATTTCAAGCTGGATGTAAACTCTGACTTTGCTGGTGCCATTGAAAAGCGTCTGAAGGACAAGGGCCTGAGCAAGAATGACACTGTGATCGTAATGTGTCGTTCCGGTAGCCGTAGTTCTAAAGCTGCCGACCTGCTGGCTGATCTGGGTTACAAGCGAGTTATCAGCGTTATCGATGGTTACGAAGGTGACACAGCCAAAGATGGTAAATTCAAAGGTCAGCGTGTGGTCAATGGCTGGAAGAACAATGGCCTGCCATGGACCTACAAACTCGATAAGAGCAAAATGTACGTACAGAACTAATTACAGTTCTATGCATTTATCGAAAAAGCCGTTACCTGTTCAGGTAACGGCTTTTTTAATGTCCGGGGGCCAGTTCGGACCAGTTACCATCCGGTAGATATTCTGCCTTATCCTGCACAAGGGCTGCCTGCTTATGCATACCCAGCGCCTCAAGAATCTGGCTCTTTAATAACAGGCTGACTTTTTCATTTTCTTTAATAGCAAGCGCACGGTCGATCATACTTAAGGCCTGATTATGATTACCGGCCAGATGATAGGCCATGGCAAGATTATGATGGCCCTTCTGATAAGTGGGGTCGATAGTGATTGTTCGGCTAAAATGATGGACGGCCTTTTTCAATTTACCTTGCTGCGCATAAATCACACCCATGTCGTCATGGGCCTCTGCATTATCAGGGTTCAGTGCAATGGCCTTTTGCAAATCCTGTGCAGCCTTTTCCCTGTCTCCCTTCCATAAATGACGTACCCCCCGTTTGGTGTAGGCCAGTGAGCTTTTTGGATTACGTTTGATAAATTCACCTAGATCAGCAATTCCTTTATCAATCTGGCCCATACGCCCATAGGCCATACCTCGACCAAACCAGGCCTGATCCGCGTTTCTATCAATATTAAGTGCCTGATCATAATCTCTGACTGCCTTATCAAACTCATGTAGCTGGAACCAGGCATCACCTCGTTTAATGTATAAGTGCGCTGCATCGGGTTGATGGAGTATCTGGTCTGTCAGTTTATTAATGACACTATCAATCGCATCATAATCATTCATAGCCATGGCAGGAGTCTGTTTATTCCAGCCCTGTTGCTTCTGTTCGGCCTGAAAAGGATTTTGATAAGGCCCGATATCTTTTGGCAACATCTCAAAACAGGCAATATAGGTTTCATAACTGTCAGCCGTTTCGTCCCTGTATAAAGCAAACTCCTCTTCTTCAATGGACAACATGATTTTTTCGTTAAAATATTTACCCTTGCATTGCTCATAGATCAGCTCACCAGATGCATCAAACTGGCGATAGGCATGCAGCTTGTCATTATAATGATGCAGATTGACCAGTGTTTGAATGGGTGCGTTACGATAACCGGGTAACCAGGCAGCAAGATAATCTCTATTCACTCGCCCCTTTTCGTCATACACAAACACTTCGATCATATGAATCTGCCCAGGTTTGTTTTTTATCCAGCGTATCCTGGAGAGCAGGCGTTGATTCTGCCGGTGGTAGTAACTGGTTTCCTGATAATAATCTGAGTTATTGGCATAGCCCCCATCGCGACTGACTTCCTTAATGGGATAATTGTTTTTATACCAGTCATGGGTTTTGACCAGTTGATTGAAAAATTGCTTCCAGTCATCAATTTGCTGCCGGTCTTCCTGCATTATCTGAGGATCTTTCGTGGCATAGCCTGGAAGACTAACTACTAAAAATAGAACCAGATATATCCCTTTTATTTTCATTTTCATCCCCTGTTTGAATAAGTAATAGGTTTTTCCCATTACTATATAAACGTATCAGGATACTGATTTATTCCATTTTCATTCACTTATTCAGAAAACCGTAACACGTTTGAATAAGCATGACAGATTCAGTGTAGGCAAAAAGGAGGGCAAGCACACCTGAGAGTGGCAGTTATGTGCAGTCAAGATAAAAAAAACCGGCTCAGCTTTTCAAGCTGAACCGGCAGGGTTTGATGCGGGGGATCTTCAGGCCGAAGGCTGTGCTTTCTGTTCTTCTTCTTCAATGGCCTTCTGTACTTCGTCCATATCCACGGCCTTGGCATCATCTACCAGTTTTTCAAATGACGACTGAGGCAGTGCACCCGCCTCCGCATAGAGAACTACCTGGTCACGGAAAATCATCAGGGTCGGGATGGAACGAATCTGGAAATGAGAAGCAATTTCCTGCTGGTCTTCAGTATTTACCTTGGCAAATACGATGTCAGGATGTTTTTCCGCTGTCGCCTCAAACACAGGTTTGAATGACTGGCAGGGTCCGCACCATGGGGCCCAGAAATCAATAATCACGAAGGGATTATCGTTTATCGTTGAGGCCAGATTGTCTTTATCGAGGTCTACAGTGGGCATGAAATTCTCCAAATATATTAGAAATCTCTAATATTATATCGATTAAATTATGTGATTGCGAATTTGACTAAGTTATGACCATTTAAAAAATTCCTGCTTTAAATATGTCTTTTATCGATATGTCTCAACGGCGCAACCGTCCCTTCCTTACGATAACGTCTGTAATCACCAAGAACTTGAGCATGATCGAAGGCCAATTCACCAGGAAGATCATCGAGTGCAAAAACCTGCAAATTCCTGGCATCATCGGCGGCCATGGGTTCCCCCCTGGCCTCAGCCACGTAGACGGCGGTAACTGTGTGGCCCCGTTCATCCCGTTTCGGGTCGGAATAAACGCCTAGCAGGGCCTTGAGACTGACCTGCAGGCAGGTCTCTTCCAGGGCCTCGCGAATCGCCGCCTTTTCCAGTGGCTCGCCGATGTCGACAAAGCCTCCGGGAATGGCCCAACCATAGGGGGGGTATTTTCTTTCAATGAGGACAATGGGACGCTCAGGCCGGTCCACCAGTTCGATGATGGCATCTGCGGCCAGTGAAGGGGTTTCAGGTCGTGGCAACGGGGCTTCCTACTGGTTTTTATTTACAAAGCGAATGATTCGACGCCGATCCCGTTTGTCGGGTCGTCTATCCGGCGTAGGGTTGCTGGCACGCTCCATGCGACGTATCGCGGCGATTTCTTCTCGTTTTAGGCGACTGGTTTCGCTTTCTTCATATAAGGTCTGAGCCAACTTGGCCGGTCCTCGTCTGGCATTCAGACCCAGTATCGTCAATTCAAAGCTATACGGAGCTTTGTTAATGATTATCTGGTCACCTACCTTGATCTCTCGTGAGGGTTTCACTCGTGCTCCCTCGACATGGATGTGTCCACCACTCACAGCCTCGGTTGCCAGTGCACGGGTCTTGTAGAATCGGGCAGCCCAAAGCCATTTATCGATACGAAGTTTTTCCAAGTCAAATCCAGCCTAACCAGTAAAGTAAATATAATCCCACAACCCAGTCATAGACCACGCAGGCAGGTGGGTACCATTTTCTAACTTTTGTCCCCAACTTGCCAGGATGGTGTATCAGATCCCAGGCACCATGGGCAAAATAGCCTATCACCAGCCAAACGGGCTTACCCCACATCCCCAGTAAAGCCAGCAATATAAAGACAGCTGCCACAGCACATTCCAATAACAGGACATGTTTACGACCATCACTGATCGCAAAACCAATATAAATGGCTGCGATTACCCCAAGCAACAGTCCAATAAAATCCAGTGCACGACCATAAGGTAAGACATAGATAAACAGGCAAGTAACCACGCCCGCAGCAAGGGCAAAAATATAATTCTTCATGTTTATGTTCCTTCTCAACCGGTATCAAACAAAAATTTTAGTCTTTGATTACCATTTATGCTGTTTTAAATAATACGGACTGGGTTAAAATCGCATCTATGCTTACACAATCCAGTTATACAGATTCCCGACAGCAGAAGTTCGTCAATCAATTAAAACGTATTCTGCCTGCTACTGCTGTTTTATATGATCCTGAAGATACCCGCCCGTATGAGTGCGATGGTCTGTCCGCCTATCGTGAACTGCCCTGGGTGGTTGCCTTACCCGAAACGATCGAACAGATTCAGGCGATCATGCGTTTATGTCGTGAAGAAAAAATTCCGGTTATCGCCCGTGGTGCAGGAACAGGCTTATCCGGTGGTGCACTACCACGGGAAAACAGTCTGTTATTAAGCCTGGCTAAATTCAATCAAATACTGTCCGTCGATCCGGCAACCCGCACAGCCAAAGTCCAGCCTGGAGTACGCAACCTGGCCATTAGTGAAGCCGTTAAGCAACACGGTCTTTATTACGCGCCCGACCCATCATCACAGATTGCTTGTTCCATTGGTGGCAACGTGGCCGAAAATTCTGGTGGGGTTCACTGCCTGAAATACGGTCTGACGGTACACAATATTCAACAGATAGAAATTATCACTATGGATGGCGAACGCGTCACCATTGGTGGCGGTGGTCTGGATGCACCGGGCTATGATTTACTCGCTCTTATGACCGGCTCCGAAGGCCTGCTCGGTATCATCGTTGAAATCACCGTTAAACTTTTACCTTTGCCAGAACGCGCCCAGGTCGTGCTGGCTGCATTCGATGATGTAGAGAAAGCGGGTAACGCGGTTGCCGACATCATTGCCCATGGCATTATTCCTGCTGGTCTTGAAATGATGGACAGTTATGCCATTCAGGCGGCAGAGTCTTTTGTCCATGCTGGTTACCCGCAGGATGCCAAGGCCATCCTGCTTTGTGAACTTGATGGTATTAACGAAGAAGTTTCCGAACAAACATTGACGGTACGAAAAATTCTCACTGATGGCGGTGCCACTGAGATACGAACCGCCAAAGACAATGCAGAACGGGAATTACTCTGGAAAGGGCGCAAGGCGGCCTTCCCTGCAGTGGGTCGTATTTCACCAGACTACTATTGCATGGATGGCACCATCCCACGCAAACAACTGGCCAGGGTTTTGAAAAGTATTGATGAGATGTCACAGGAATATAATTTACCCGTGGCCAATGTATTTCATGCCGGTGATGGCAACCTGCATCCACTGATCCTTTATGATGCAAATAAACCCGGCGAACTTGAGAAAACAGAAGAGTTTGGTGGCAAGATTCTGGAACTGTGTGTCGAAGTGGGTGGAACCATTACCGGTGAACACGGCGTCGGTATGGAAAAGATTGATCAGATGTGTGTGCAATTCAAACCTCTGGAACTCAGCCAGTTTCACGCTGTAAAACATGCTTTTGACCCCGATGGTTTGCTTAACCCTGGTAAGGCCGTGCCTACCTTACATCGATGTGCCGAGCTTGGTGGCATGCACGTACATAACGGTAAATTGCCTCATCCTGAGCTGGAACGTTTCTAGCCATGACAGTTTCCAGTGATACTTCCCTCCAGGAGCAGGAAGTATTGCTGGAAAACCTGCAAAACAAAGAATTATTTTCTCACCCGGTTGAAAAATTCGAGTTACTGCAAACTCATATTTCCTTTGTCTTACTCACGGGTCCTTTCGCCTATAAGTTTAAAAAACCGGTAGACCTGGGTTTTCTGGATTTTTCCACCCTGGCGTTACGCCAACACTTTTGTGAAGAAGAACTGCGTCTTAATCAACGTTTCTCTGAAGAACTCTATCTAGAAGTTATCAGTATCACAGGCAGCATCCACCACCCTGCTATTAATGGAACGCAGGATGTCATTGAATATGCCGTTAAAATGAAACAGTTTCCCCAGTCTGCACAACTGGATGTTGTCTTATCACAAAAAAAACTAACGCCAACACACATCAATATGCTGGCAGATACCATTGCTGAATTTCATAGCAAGGCAGAGATTGCTTCTAAAACGTCAGAGTATGGAAATAACGACAGCATAATAGATCCCATCAGGGAAAACTTTTCACACATAAGACAGCTATCCCAGCTTGCTCACTTTGAGCCTCGACTACAGACACTTGAAAGCTGGTGCGAGGAGTTTTTCGATAAAAACAAATCCCGTTTTGAACAAAGAAAAAATAACGGGTTTATTCGAGAAGGTCATGGTGATATGCATTTACGCAATATGGCCCTGCTTGATGACAAGATTATTCTGTTTGACTGTCTTGAATTTAGTCCTGGACTTCGCTGGATTGATGTTATTAATGATCTTGCCTTTCTACTCATGGATCTGGATGACCGACAGGAGACCCTTCTGGCATGGCACTGTCTTAACCGATACATAGAAAGGACGGGAGATTATGCTGGACTTGGATTACTCAAATTCTATAAAGTCTATCGCGCACTCGTCAGGGCCAAGGTTGATGCCATTCGCCTTGCCCAACCCCATCTAACAACTGATGAGCAACAACAGACATGTCGTGACTTTGTTTCTTATCTTGAGCTTGCAGAAGCTTATACTCACCGAGACAAACCGACTCTAATTATTACTCGTGGACTATCCGGTTCAGGTAAAACCACCTATACAGAAGAATTACTCGGAAGCATAGGCGCCATACGAATACGTTCTGATGTCGAACGCAAACGCTTATTTAAAGATCAGAACACGCTTTACAAGCCGGAGATAACAGAGAAAGTCTATCAACATCTGCTCCGTACCACTGAATCCCTGCTAAACACAGGTTATTCTGTTATTGTTGATGCAACTTTTCTTGATGCACAAAAGATATTCCCCTTTCATTCCCTTGCGAGCAACATGGTTATCCCCTTTCATATACTTGAGTTTAGCGCCAGACCAGATACACTACACACTCGCCTGCAGGGGCGTAAAGCTGATTATTCTGACGCCAATATACAGGTACTGGAATCACAGCTAAAACACTGGCAAGAAGTACCCGATGAACTGAGTTCCTATCTGGTACAACTTGATACAGAACAAGTTATAAATTTTGAAGATGTACGAAAAAAACTGATTTAATTATGTCTGTCGCCAAGCAATACCAGCGCATCCAGGAAGTTGTGCAAAACGCCTATGAAGAACGCACACCACTCTATATCAGTGGTAGTGGCAGTAAACAATTTTATGGCCGACACATCGACGCACAAAAACTGGATGTCAGTCACTATGGTGGAATTGTTCACTACGAACCCACCGAACTGGTCATCACTGCCGCCGCTGGTACTCCATTAAAAGAAATTGAATCGGCCCTGGCAAAACAAAACCAGATGCTGCCTTTTGAGCCACCTCACTTTGGAGACAAGGCAACATTAGGCGGTTGTATCGCGACCGGTTTATCCGGTCCACGTCGTCCCTACTCAGGGGCTGTTCGAGATTATGTACTCGGCCTTAAATTGGTCAATGGCAAGGGAGAGTTACTTCACTTCGGTGGTGAGGTGATGAAAAATGTCGCAGGATATGATGTCTCTCGACTCATGTCCGGTTCCTTGGGTACCCTGGGTGTACTGCTCGAAGTCTCTTTGAAAATTTTACCTAAGCCCAAAGTTGAAACCACCCTCATTCATCCATGTTCTTCAGGCCGTGCCCAGGAATTGATGATTGAGTATAACCAGCAACCCATGCCACTGTCTGGTACCTGTCATGATGGTGAAAATCTGTATGTTCGACTTTCAGGCACGCAGGAATCAATTGCCTCCGCAAGACAATTTGTTCGAGGTGATGAACTTCCAGATGGTCAGGACTTCTGGCAATCACTCAAGGAACATCAACTGGACTTTTTTAAATCTGAGCAGACACTATGGCGACTATCCTTACCTGCCACATCAAAAATTGATATCAAAGGTGACACCATGCTCGACTGGGGTGGTGCTCAACGCTGGATATATACCGATGTGGATGGCAATACCATTCGAGAAAAGGTCGCCAGGGAAAATGGTCATGCCACTCAATTTCGAAACGCTGATCCAGCACAGGAATACTTTCAGCCTCTGCCCGCTAAATTGCGACAGTTACATATGAACCTGAAACTGGCCTTTGACCCTAATTGCATTCTAAACCCGTCACGCATGTATTCAGATTTTTAGCCTTATGCAAACACAGATAAGTAAAAAGTTTCTTGATACACCATCAGGTCAGACCGCAGACCGGATTTTACGCAATTGTGTGCATTGTGGTTTTTGCACAGCGACCTGTCCGACATACCAGTTGTTAGGTGATGAGCTTGATGGCCCGCGTGGACGTATCTATCTGATAAAACAATTGCTGGAAGGTAATAAAGCCACTTCTAAAACACGCCAGCATCTGGATCGTTGTCTCACCTGCCGAAACTGTGAAACTACCTGTCCATCAGGAGTCGATTATTCCCACCTGCTGGATATCGGGCGTAGTGTGGTACATGAACAAACTCGGCGAAGCTTGTATGAGACTTTACTTCGTAAAGCCTTATTATGGGCCTTACCGAACCCACAACGATTTTCCTCGCTCATTAAACTGGGTAAACTTTTTAGCTTTATCTTACCAGCAAGTCTTAAAAAGGCTTTCCCTGATAACACACAACTGCCTGCATGGCCTTCTCAGCCCCATAAACGGAAGATTTTATTGCTGGAAGGCTGTGTCCAGCCAAGCCTCGCCCCTGAAATAAATCATGCAACAGCCAGTTTATTAAATAAGCTGGGTATTGAGACTATACGAGTCAAACAAACTTGCTGTGGTGCCCTGGCACATCATCTTACCGAAGAACAAAAAGCACTAAGCACCATTAAACAGAATATTGATACCTGGTGGCCCTATATCGATGAAGGTATCGAAGCCATTATTTCAAACGCCAGTGGCTGTGGTGTCATGGTAAAAGATTATGCTTATCTGTTAAAAGATGATCCACAATATAGCAAAAAGGCTGAAACTGTTTCTTCTTTAACTCGAGACATCTCAGAACTTATTCAGCAGGAATCTCTACCGAATATAAGTAATTCAAACAATATTGGAGTACATATACCCTGCACCCTGCAACATGGCCAAAAGCTGAGTGGTATTACAGAAACTGTTTTAAAGTCTGCCGGGTTTAATATACTCGATCACAAAGATAAACACTTATGTTGTGGTTCGGCTGGAACCTATTCGATAACCCAGAAGAAACTTTCACAACGTTTGCTTAACAATAAACTCGATAATCTGATGGAAAATGAACCTGATGTTATTGTTACTGGCAATATTGGCTGTTTACTGCATTTACGAAGCCAGTCACCCGTGCCTGTTATGCACTGGGTTGAACTGATGGATAGAGAGCTAAGCTAAATTACTTCCCACCTCCCATACAGGGGGGAGACATTGGTGCATTACCACTAACCTTATTCCATTCATCCTCAGTATAGGTATGCATGGCCAGGGCATGGATCTGATTCTTAAGTTCATCCGCCAATAGTGAATTGATCAAACGGTGGCGGTTGATAAGGGTTTTGCCTTCGAACTCAGGTGCGACAAGCACCAGTTTAAAATGGGATTCCGAATCAGGTGGAACATTATGGTTACTACTTTCATTGACCACTTCAATATGTTTAACACTCAGGCCATCTGCTAATTTCATTTCAATCTGTGATTGTACGTTCATATAACACCTCAGTTAAGACATGCATATTATATCAAGCACAACCAGCCAGATAAACTCTCAGGCTAAGGTGTCTTTATCGGTAAACAACTGAAAAATGAGATAATATGGACAAAAGTTCATAATTGCCGTAGCAATAAATATTACCGCAAGTACCGCAAGTACATGAGCTGCACCCCCTGTTATAAAACCAAACCAGTATAATACCCAGATCAGACTACCTATGACAAAACGGGAGCGACGCTCAACCTTACTAATATTGGATAACATGGCAAAACTCCTGAATAACATATGCCTACAATGAGTATCGACAAACAATACCATAATAAATAGTGATGACACAAAATGTTACATTGCCAGAATGGGTAAACTGGCTTGCACAGGATGCAAATGGCTCATGGTGGGGTTTTGAACAGGAGCCCCTCATGCATGATACTGGCTGGTATGAAAATGAAATTGGTCGTTATATTCGTGTTGAGATTGAAAATGCCAACCCGGACTGGAGGCAAAGTTTGCAAAAAGTTAAATAATCAGACCGGTTCAACAAAATTGACTTCGATATAAAAATCCCCCGAATCAAGTTTAAAGGGGATTTCCACGGTCTCACCATCAAAGTAGTGTTTTATTTGGTGACCTTCACCTTCAAATACCTCAGGCAATGACATATCAATTTTATAACCCTGTTCTTCAAGCAGGTTCTTAGCACCGCCGACGACAATATTCGCCATCTCCCCTGCCAAGTCTCGTGCAATTTCATCAATTTCCTGGATATCCATATGCAACATCCTTTTGACCAGATCAATGACAACCGGTTTTGTGAAACTGATAGAAACGGATCCTTTCGCCGTGTCACCATCCATTTTTAAAATACCGGTCACATCACCACTGGCAATATCATCTGACTTGACACGCATATCCCCGGCCACCGGTTCCAGCTGGATCATGGTCGTAAAAACACTCATTAATGTTTTCACTACCGGATTAACAAATTTTAAGTCCAGTTCCATCTCTCAACCTATAGTTGCTTTTAACAAATATTTACAGTGATAAATATAGTCATATAAGACATTTTATTATGTCTTATATTCTTATCGGACAACGGGAAATTATATTCACCCTATGGTTTACAGAATATTTGTAGAAAATGGAAAAGATAATTGAATAAGGATTTTCAGCCCTGTTTTTTATTAAAACATATCCCCATTAGAAACTGGTCATTCTGTCTGCTACGGTGCACAACCTCACCGTAGATTTTCATAATATGTGATTTACCCGGTTTCCCAACGTTCAGGGTAAGGCGCAAAACTTCTCCCACTTCGAGAGGCTCCGGGCAGATAAAGGCAGCCCCCTTCATAGAAAAATCGCGGGATTTGACTGACCGTTTCTGACCACTACGAGTAATAATCCGGGCTGGTCGCTCAAATTCGAGTCGACGTAAGACACGCTTTTCTTGCTGCATGTGAGAATTCCTTGATCTTGCTATCCAGAGAGCTTCTTGAGAGGGTTTAGTATATTCCAAAAAGTCCACTTCTGGGACAAATACTTATTTTTTATAATATTAAGAATTACTAATATATGGATTACTTGATCCAGATCAATTCCTGGCTGCCGACATAATATCTATGCTTCTACCTAAATATACAACTATAAAGAGGATATAAACCATGCATGTTGAAGATAAAGAAATGGGTATGCGGGTCGGTTATACCGTACTGGTACTGGCTGGACTGATGTTTGTTCTTATCATTCTGGCGAACTTTGTCGGTTAGCACTTAGCCCCCCATATTCTCGAGTGGATTGGCCGCATGTTAGGTGCGGCCTTTTCTTTTTCTACTTTCGCCCCAAATTAATCAGCCCCAGCACAATACAAACTCCGCCTCCAATATAATAATAGAGCGTATTTTCAGTCGGGTTACCTGAAAATACACGGTTAAGTTGGGAACCCAGTGACTGTGATTCATTATATCCCCACAGGATTAACAGCCCTCCTACCGCGAGTAGTGCAATACCACTTATATGGTTCATTGTGTTTTTCTTTCTAGCCATAGGTATGCCACCTAATTTAATAAAGATGATTGTATTTAAGCCTATAACATTACCTCGCTACTGCAACAAAAAAGGCGGTTTGTTTAACCGCCTTTTTTATTATTTCTAGCTATGTATTAACCAGTCTACTTACTCAAAGTCAGCAGCAGGTCATTCATCCGACTTACAAAGCTGGCTGGATCTTCCAGTTGACCACCTTCACTCAACAGGGCCTGTTCAAACAGAATAAAACTCCAGTCTGCAAACCGTGCATCATCCATAGAATCCTTGAGTCGTAACACTAGTGGATGTTCAGTATTGATTTCAAGGATGGGCTCCAAACTGGGCACACTATGACCTGCCTGTTGCAGAATCTTTTGCATGCTCACTGCCATGTCGCCTTCTTCTACTACCAGACAGGAAGGTGAATCTGTCAGTCGATTGGAAACACGGACTTCCTTGACCTTATCACCCAGGGTTTCTTTCATCTTGTCCAGCAGATCCTTG
Source organism: Gammaproteobacteria bacterium (assembly GCA_029881995.1). Taxonomy (GTDB): domain Bacteria; phylum Pseudomonadota; class Gammaproteobacteria; order UBA6429; family Thiohalophilaceae; genus JAHEDB01. The sequence continues at coordinate 14,108 of JAOULO010000013.1, read as the reverse complement.
TAATCCTTCGATGCCTGTTCTGTCTTTTCCTTTTCTTCCTTATCTTCCAGCTCACCCAGATCAAGAGCACCCTTGGCAACAGAAACCAGGGTCTTTTCATTATACTCATTGAGATAGGACATCATCCATTCATCGACACGGTCATACATCAACAGGACTTCAATCCCCTTCTTCTTGAACAACTCAAGATGAGGGCTGTTTTTCACAGCTGCATAAGAATCGCCTGTGATATAAAAAATCTTTTCCTGACCTTCCTGCATACGCCTGATATAATCATCCAGTGAAACGGATTGTTCATCACTGTTATTATGGGTCGAAGCAAAACGCATGAGTTTGGCAATCTTTTCTTTATTGGCAAAATCTTCCGCCGGACCTTCCTTTAACACCTTGCCGAATTCTTTCCAGAAAGTGGCATACTGTTCCGGATCATCCTTGGCCAGGCTATCCAGCATGTTCAACAGCTTTTTCACCGAAGCATTACGGATGCTATCGATGGACTTGTTACGCTGCAGAATTTCACGGGAAATATTCAGAGGCAGGTCATTAGAATCCACCACACCACGGATGAAACGCATGTAGTTCGGCATTAACTGTTCTGCATCATCCATAATGAAGACACGTTTGACATACAACTTGATACCATTACGCGTATCACGATCGAACAGGTCAAAGGGTGCACGTTTGGGAACATACAACAGGGTGGTATACTCCTGGGTTCCTTCCACCTTGTTATGCATCCAGGTCAAAGGCTCATCAAAATCATGGGCCACATGCTTGTAGAATTCCTTGTATTCATCATCCGTAATTTCACTCTTGGTGCGAGTCCAGAGGGCAGAGGCCTTGTTAACTGTTTCCAGCTCTTCGGTCTTTTCACCCTTGTCGTTGTTCTTGAACATCAGGACAGGCAGGGAAATATGGTCGGAATATTTATTGATAATACTGCGAATCCGGAAATCCTCCAGGAATTCATCTTCCCCTTCCCGCAGATGTAGAGTTACCGTCGTGCCACGCACAGGGTGTTCGATATTCTCGATGCTGTAATCCCCTTCGCCTGCAGACTCCCAGCGCACACCGTGTTCACTGGTCAGTCCTGCACGACGGGTCTCCAGAGTGACCTTATCGGCGATGATAAAGGCGGAATAAAAACCTACACCGAACTGACCAATCAGGTGGGAATCCTTGGCCTGGTCACCCGACAGGTTATCAAGGAATTTACGGGTACCCGAACTGGCAATCGTGCCGACATTGTCCATCACTTCCTGACGATTCATGCCGATACCATTATCGGTAATGGAAACGGTACGGGCCTCTTTGTCATAATCAATTTTGATCTGTAGCTCACTGTCATCTTCGTACAGCGCGCTATCACTTAAGGCCTCAAAACGGAGCTTGTCGCAGGCATCCGAGGCATTGGAAATTAGTTCGCGTAGAAAAATTTCTTTATTGGAATACAGCGAGTGAATCATGAGACTCAATAGCTGTTTGACTTCGGTCTGAAAACTCAGGGTTTCTTTCTTGGTTTCCACACTCATGTGGTGCTCCTTGATACTGTTTTAATGATTCGAATCGGTAATTTAAGACTGAGCAAGTGAATATGGGCAAACCACCCGGATTTCAAGCCCCGGTAATCTACAGTTTTGGCATTGTAAATTCATGCCCCGATTGCTCCAGTTGGGCTCGGGCCATGATATGGGTGGCGATTTCTTCTACCGATATGGTGCTCACATCCAGATATCCTATCTGGCTCTGGCGGAACAGGGCCTCCACCTGACGGACCTCGTATTGACATTGACGCAGTGAGGCATAGTCACTATCAGGCCGACGTTCACTGCGAATACGATGCAGACGTTCTGCCGAAATGGTCAGGCCAAACAGTTTCTGGCGGTGTTTTTTCAGATGCTCTGGCAGGTGCAGCTTCTCCAGGTCTTCCTCCACCAGGGGATAATTGGCGGCAAAGATTCCATAGTGCAGGGCCAGGTAGACACAGGTCGGTGTCTTGCCGCTGCGTGAAACACCGGTAAGAATAATATCGGCCTTGTCATATTGCTGGGTGCGTAGGCCATCATCACTGTCCAGGGCAAAATTCACTGCCATCATTCGAGCATCGTACTGTTGCTCCTGGCCATGGGTATGTCCCACCGATGGTCGGACTGGTTGGTCAAATTCATCTGCCAGGGGCTGGAGAAACTGGTTCATGAAATCCATAAACAGGCCGTTACTGCCCATCACAATCCGACGAATTTCCGGCTCAACCAGGGTACTGAAGACGATGGGTCTCTGGCCTGACTTTTCAGCGGCAAAGTCGATCAGGGCCGCCGCCTCATGGGCCTTGGTTTCGTTATCAACAAAACGCAGGGTCACCGGTTCAAATTCTATAGCAGGAAACTGGGTTAATAGACTATGTCCAACCGTTTCTGCAGTGATTCCAGTACTGTCCGAGATATAAATAATGACGCGCTTCATGCCGATAGCTATAGTAGTTATTGATCTGCCTCACTTGTAATTATGCACAGTTTTACGCAATCTGTGCTGAATAAATAGAAAAACACATAAAGGAGTGTCCATGGCTGAATATTTACTCTGGTTTGACAAGGTGGGAATGGATGATGTCGAACGTGTTGGGGGCAAAAATGCCTCATTGGGGCAAATGATCAGTCAATTGGGTGCACTGGGTGTACATGTCCCCAACGGCTTTGCCACCACGGCCGATGCCTACCGGATTTTTCTTTCCAATGATCAGCTCGACAAAAAGATATTCGATTTGCTGGATACACTGGATATCGAAGATATCTCTGCCCTGACCCAGGCAGGCAGTCAGATCCGCCAGTGGATTATGGACACCCCCTTCCCGGCAGAACTGGAATCGGCCCTGCGCGATGCCTACCGGAAGCTCGAAAAAGATTATGGTGCTGACAGCTCCTTCGCCGTGCGCTCTTCTGCCACGGCCGAAGACCTGCCCGATGCCTCTTTTGCCGGTCAGCAGGAAACCTATCTGAATATCAGGGGTGAAGAACATGTCCTGGCGGCAGTTAAGGCCGTATTTGCCTCCCTGTTTAATGATCGGGCCATCGCCTATCGAGTACACCAGGACTTTGAACACCGTAATGTGGCCCTGTCAGCCGGTGTGCAACACATGGTACGCAGTGATATCGGTGCCAGTGGTGTGATGTTTACCATCGACACGGAGTCCGGCTTCCCGGATGTGGTGTTTATCACTGCCGCCTACGGCCTGGGTGAAACCGTGGTGCAGGGCGCAGTCAATCCCGATGAATTCTATGTTCACAAACCCATGTTAAAAGCCGGTAACCATGCCGTGATTCGCCGCAACCTGGGTAGCAAGGCCATCAAGATGATCTATGGCGATCAGCAGTCACACGAAAAATCCACTGTCACTGTTGAAGTCCCTCTGGCGGAACAACGCCAGTTCTGCCTGAGTGATGATGAAGTACAGGAGCTGGCCACACAGGCCATGACCATCGAAGAACACTATGGCCGCCCCATGGATATCGAATGGGCCAGAGACGGGAATGATGGCAAGCTGTACATTGTCCAGGCCCGTCCTGAAACAGTAAAAAGCCGCGGTGCCCAGAATGTCCTGCAACGCTATAACTTGAAAACCCGAGGTGAAGTCATTCTTACGGGTAGAAGCATCGGTCAGCGTATCGGTGCTGGTAAGGCCAAGGTCATCAAGGATGTCAGTGAAATGGATCGAGTCAAGGCTGGTGATGTCCTGGTCACCGACATGACCGACCCGGACTGGGAACCGGTTATGAAAAGAGCCGCGGCCATTGTCACCAATCGCGGTGGTCGTACCTGTCATGCCGCCATTATCGCCCGTGAGTTGGGTATCCCCGCCATCGTCGGTACCAGTGAGGCTACGCGTGTATTGAAAGATGATCAGGAACTCACCATCTCCTGTGCCGAAGGAGACACTGGCTTTATCTATGAAGGAATCCAGGAATTTTCCATTGATGAAATCAATCTTAAAACCATGCCGGATCTACCGTTTAAGATCATGCTCAACGTCGGCACACCGGATCGGGCCTTTGATTTTCAGTTCCTGCCCAATGCCGGCATCGGTCTGGCACGCCTCGAATTCATTATCAACCGCATGATCGGCGTCCACCCCAAGGCCCTGATGTTTTATCACAACCAGTCCGATGAGATTAAACAGCAGATCGATGAACGCATTGCAGGTTATTCCGACCCGGTTAGCTTCTATATCGAAAAACTCACCGAAGGCATTGCCACCCTGGCAGCGGCCTTTTACCCAAAGCCTGTTATTGTTCGCCTGTCGGATTTCAAATCCAATGAATACGCCAACATGCTGGGCGGTAGAGAATATGAGCCCCATGAAGAAAACCCCATGATTGGTTTCCGTGGTGCCTCGCGCTATGTGGATCCCAATTTCCAGGACTGTTTTGAACTAGAGTGTTTCGCACTCAAGAAAGTTCGTGATGAAATGGGCTTCACCAATGTCGCTATTATGGTGCCCTTTGTGCGCACCCCCCATGAAGCCCATGATGTCATCAATCTCATGCATGACAACGAACTGACTCGAGGCGTGAATGACTTAAAGGTTTATATGATGTGTGAGATTCCTTCCAATGCTCTGCTGGCCGATCAGTTTCTGAAATACTTTGATGGATTTTCCATTGGCTCGAATGATCTGACCCAACTGACACTGGGACTGGATCGCGACTCAGAACTGGTTGCCAACTTGTTTGATGAAAGAAACGAGGCGGTAAAGAAATTACTCAGCATGGCCATCCAGGCCTGTCGTAAACAGGGTAAATACATCGGTATATGTGGCCAGGGCCCATCAGACCACCCGGATCTTGCCCGGTGGTTAATGGATGAAGGTATTGAAAGTGTTTCACTGAATCCGGATTCGGTCATCGATACCTGGCTATTCCTGGCTGAAGAAAAGGTGAACTGATTGTCCTATTTCTCAACCGCCCCTTTATCACCAAAGTGTGTTTCTGAGTCAGTTTGATCTGCTGCTTTATTCTCATCAGCTGAAGGGGGGTCACCATCCTTGCCAGTGTATCCCACTTTCTTTAGCAAACGTGTTAGCTTGGTATAATTGGCCTTGCCTGTGATGGTACTTCCCTGAAAACCCAGGCCCATCATTACACCACGACGATTAAAACGTTCAAAGCAGTTACGTATAATTGTTTTTTCCAGTCCGGTTTCATCGCAAATCTGTTGCATAGATAAACTGATAGAATTTTCTTTTTCTGTTATCGAAGACCGGGTGTCCAGCACATACATTCCACACATTAACATGCTTTGCGCATAGCCCAGTGCAACAATCACTTCATTAGATTCACTAAGTTTGGTGGAAAGAGACTTTAATAGGCGAAGTGATAGATCGGGAATTTTGATAACGGCACTGGTAAAACTCTCAGCGGTAAATTCTAATGCAGTTAACTCTCTGGATATCCTGACCGAGGTTGTACGGGGTTGATTCATAAACACCCCCATTTCTCCGAGGATAGTGCCCTTGCTGACCTTGGCGACAACCTTGTCATTACCATTTTCATCTGCCTTGACAATTTCGGCCTCCCCTTCAAGGATCACGAACACATTACGTGCTAACTGGCCTTCGCGGATGATATATGTTCCCTCCGAAAACATTTGTTTACGGCCAAAATCAAACAGAAATTTGGTAACGTCTGATCCGACAACAGTGGGCCCTGCCATAGCTTACCTCTTAACACTCCGTGTAGTTGTATTGTTCACCAGGAAATTAATCACGCAACCCCTCTTTATTACTGCCTTTATCGGCTATGATGGGATAATCTTGACCCAATGAAATTATGGTGATCATATGCGAAACCTGATATTTCTTATTGTTATCAGTGCCTTCATGATCTGGTTTGGTATCAATTTCAAACAAACGACCCCGCGTGCCGCCAGACTAAGCCTGATTGGTGGTGGCATTCTTGCCTTGTTTATCCTGATCGGTTTTTTTCGACTGGTATAAAAAAACCCGACCTAAGCCGGGTTTTTTTATTTTTTCCTTACTAGAAATCAGGCTGCACTTTTCAATACCGTTTGTGCTGCAGCAACCGCTACACCTTTTTCGATGGCACCCATGTCACCCAGCACCTGATCCAGTGACTGCAGGCAGTATTCAACATTATTGGCATTACAGGCATGGCCCATCAGACCAATACGCCAGACTTTACCCGCCAGAGTACCCAGGCCCGCGCCAATTTCCAGATTAAAGTCCTGTAACAGACGACCTCGAACAGCGGCATCATCCACACCTTCAGGGATTACCACGGCATTCAGTTGTGGCAGACGGTCCGCTTCATTCACCAGCAGGCTCAAGCCCATCGCCTCAAGACCGGCCTTCAGGGCCTGGTGATGGAAGGCGTGTCGTTGCCAGGCATTTTCAATGCCCTCTTCCTGCAGAATAACGAGAGATTCATGCAAGCCATAGAGATTATTGATCGGTGCAGTATGGTGATAGGCACGCTTGGCACCCGGCCCCCAGTAACCCATAACCAGACTCAGATCCAGAAACCAGCTCTGTACTTTAGTTTTACGGTTTTTAATCACTTCCGCGGCACGATCACTGAAACTGACAGGAGACAGACCCGGAGGTGCTGACAGACATTTCTGTGTACCAGAGTAAATGGCATCAATACCCCAGGCATCCACTTCAACCGGAGTACCACCCAGTGAGGTAACTGCATCGACAATGGCCAGGCAATCATATTGGTGGGCCAGTTCGACCAGGGTTTTGGCATCCGACTGAACACCGGTAGAGGTTTCGGCATGCACAAAGGCCAGGAATTTCGCATCCGGGTTGGCCTTAAGGGCCTCTTCCACCTTATTGGGATCTACCACTTTGCCCCATTCGTCTTCCACCATCACGGCCGTCCCACCACAGCGTTCAACATTTTCCTTCATGCGTCCACCGAATACGCCATTCTGACAGACGATGACCTTGTCACCCGGCTCAAGCAAATTCACAAAACAGGTTTCCATGCCAGCTGAACCCGGTGCTGAAACAGGAAAGGTCAGTTCATTTTTGGTTCTGAAGGCGTACTGAAGCAATTGTTTCATTTCATCCATCATGCCGACAAAGGCTGGATCAAGATGGCCAATAGTAGGACGAGCCAGAGCTTCGAGGACGCGTGGACTGACATCAGAGGGGCCAGGGCCCATCAGGGTACGTTGTGGTGGAGTGAAAGATTTTATCGCCATGTTAGATTCTGCCTTCCGGTCTTGTCTCAGAAAAAGGCGGATTATAGGGGACATCGGCCGATAAATAAATTCTGAGTAAAAAAATCAGGATAAATAAGCCTGTAATAACCGCTCATACTCCAGGGTATATAGACTCGCAAGTCCTTATAGACCTGCTATAAATTTCTCACTACAACTGATATACAATCCAGGCATCCAAATTAAACGACGACAGCAACGAGAACACAGCATGACATATCCTCTGATTATTGAACCCAAATCTCTGGAAGCCGAAATTGGCAACAACGACCTGTTACTGGTCGATCTCTCTCAGGCCCAGACCTATGTCCAGTATCACCTGCCCGGTGCCGTATTTCTTGAATACGCCTGGCTGGTACATATCGAGCAGCCGCGCATGGGTCTCTTGCCCGACGCCGCCCAACTCAGCAATGTGCTGGGTGCCCTTGGTCTAAACGATAACACCCACGTAGTGGCCTATGATGATGAGGGAGGGGGTCGTGCATGCCGTTTTCTCTGGACCCTGGATGTGGTGGGATTCAAAAACTTCTCCCTGCTCAATGGCGGGCTGGGTGCCTGGGCCAACGAAGGACATAATGTCACCAGCGAGATCTTTTTCCCAGACAAGGGGCACTATGAGGCCAGCATCCAGACTGGTCCACTGGCGGATCGCCAGTATATTCTTGACCATCTGCACAAAGACAATGTCGCCATTCTCGATACCCGTTCCCCACAGGAATACGCCGGTACCAAGGTGTTTGCCCAACGAGGTGGCCATATCCCGGGCGCGGTCAACATCGAATGGACCGAGGCCATGGATAAAAGCCGCAACATGCGCCTGAAACCGGAAAATGAACTGCGTGAACTGCTGGAAATGCATGGCATCACCCCCGATAAGGAAGTGATCACCCACTGTCAGACCCATCACCGTTCGGCCCATACCTACATCATGCTCAAGTCGCTGGGTTATGAAAAAATCAAAGGTTATCCCGGTTCCTGGTCAGACTGGGGTAATGACACCAGTACCCCAATCGAGCACTGATTCTCAATAAGAAGATTGTCGACGCCGCTTGACCTTTTGGCCATGTGAATACTTATCAGACCAGTCCTGAAGATGCCGGCGCATGCGTTTGACATGACTACCTTCCCAAAACACTTGCCGGCATTCAGGGCAGTAAAAAGCGGCATCGATATGGTCTTTCGTTTTGAGTGGCAGGCTACGAACCTGTTGTGGGCTAGCGTCGATCAAGTCAGTGTTGCAAGCCATACAACGGGTAAAAGGGGCCGAGAGCCAATCGATGGGAACCTGTTGGGACAAAGCCTCGGCACAGGCTTCCAGGCTATCGGCCTCTAGCAAAACTACCGTGCTTTTGGCTCGGCGATGCCTGGCCAGTTCCCGATCCATGGTCACCAGCAAGCGCCCTTCCGCTATGGCCTGTCTCAACAGTTGGTAATCATCCTCACCATTTCTGGCGATGGTGGTGTCATAGCCAGCAGCCCGCAACCAGCTACCCAGCCGTTGCAGCATTTCATCACAAAGGAATGTTGGAGGAGATGGGGACTCTGTTTCAGATGACGGTTGCATTACAGTCCTGCCTCAATCCATTTGGCGAATGACCCCAGTCACAATCCCCAGGATCTGGACTTCTTCATTATGCAGATAAATAGGTGACATCTCCGGGTTGGCAGGTTGCAGGCGTATCCCATTACTCTCAACATAAAACTTTTTCAGGGTCACCTGCTCACCGTTGATCATGGCAATCACCGACTGTCCATTCTCGGCGGTCTCCCGTTTTTCAATCACAATCACATCACCATCCTGGATATTGTCATCGATCATGGAATGGCCCCGCACTCGCAGGGCATAGGTATTCTTGCGAACCATATTGGCCGGTACACCGACCATGGCATTTTCAGTTGAAATATCCACAGGCAGACCGGCACTAACCCAGCCCAACAGGGGCACCTCCACCAGAGTCTCCTCATAAGATTCAATCGGGCTTAATTCCGGATGCCAGATTTGCCGATTTTTCTTAGAAATCATATAATTAACGTTGGACATTAATAAATTTCCTTAGGTATTTTTTCTAACCATAGCGTTTTTATGGAAAAAATTCAATTTTCATCCCTATCACTAGTTACAATAAGACTGCCAGTTAGCGAATGCTTATCGACATGGCCCGTGAGATAATACGCAAATGAATATAAAACGACGCTTGAATCAATTACTGTTTGCCGCCGTGGCCGCCTTCAGCCTTGCCCTGGGTTACTGGTATAGCCAGGGCAGTCAGCAAAACCAGGTCCCGGCCATACCCAGTGATTTTGAGGCCACGGTCTTTCCCGAGGCCCGGGATCTAGTCCCTTTTAAACTCGTGGACCAAGATGGCAAAGACTTCACACCCGACAACCTGAAGCATAAGTGGAGCATGCTATTCTTTGGCTTCACCCATTGCCCGGATGTGTGCCCGACTACCCTCAAGGTACTTCAGGAATTCAAACAGGAACTACCTGCTGACATAAAAGCCAAAACCGGCGTGGTGTTTGTCACTGTCGATCCCAATCGTGATACGCCGGCTATTATTAAAGAGTATGTCCAGTACTTTGAGCCCTCCTTTCAGGGAGTGACGGGTAATCTTGGTCACATCACCGCCTTTACCCGCTCACTGGGCATTCTTTATGAATATGTCAGCATGGGTGAAGGTAAAAATAATTACGGGGTCAATCATAGTGGTCAGATCATTCTGATCGATCCCCAGGCCCGCTTGCGTGCCGTGTTCCCTGCCCCTCATGACCCCGATGAGATGCGCAGGAATTTTATTAAGATTGTTGAGTTTTATAGAGGATAAATAATGATAATAAAAAATCATCCTGTACTACTACTGAGTTTTTTGATCTTGCTACCCACCACCGCCTGGTCAAATCATCAGGCAGTGATCAGCGATGCCTGGATAGCCGATGCCCCACCGGTTTCAAAGATCCGTGCCGCTTATCTTAGACTGGAGAATACTGGTGATCATCCGATAAGTATCAAGAGTTTTACCAGCCAGGATTTTGATCGTATCGAATTACATAAGACCATAGTGGCGGACGGTATCGTCAAAATGGAAAAGATTAACAAACTGGTGATTGAAAAGGGTCAGCACATCATGTTCAAACCCGGTGGTTATCACCTGATGCTGTTCAACCCGAAACGTAAACTGAAAAAAGGTGATAAGGTTAAACTTCAGATCACCCTGCGTGATAACAACACAACAGAATTTGTTGCCACCGTACTTAAACGGGGTGAACACAAGCAAATGGATCACGAACACCATCACCATTGAATCATATGAACGTAAAAGACTTTCTGTTCGCCGCATGGCAATACCCGGTTCCCCATCATCCCCTGTCTCGCCTGATGGGGCTATTGACCCATTCCGAGAATCAATGGATCAAGCAGAACTATATTCGCTTCATCGTTAAACGCTTTGGTGTCAATATGGATGAGGCCCTGGAACAGGACATTAGTCAGTTCAAACACTTCAACGCCTTCTTCACCCGCGCCCTGAAGGCCGATGCCCGTCCGATAGTCAAAGAAAACAACAAGCTGGCCAGTCCCGTGGATGGTTGTGTCAGTCAGATGGGGCTTATCAAAAAGGACCAGGTGTTCCAGGCCAAAGGACATAGTTATTCATTATCGACCCTGCTGGGCGGGGATGATAAATGGACCAAGTCCTTTACCAATGGTGAGTTTGCTACCCTGTATCTTTCACCTAAAGACTATCACCGAATTCATATGCCCTGTGATGCCAAACTGAAAGAGATGCGTCATGTACCGGGGCGCTTATTCAGTGTTAACCCGGCCACGGTCAGAAGCGTGCCCGGCCTGTTTGCCCGTAATGAACGGGTTGTGTGTCTGTTCAATACACCGGTCGGCCCTATGGCCATGATCCTGGTCGGTGCCATTTTTGTGGCCTCCATTGAAACCGTCTGGTCCGGAGTCATCACACCACCCACACAAAAAGAAATACAGACCTCTATCTTTGGTGATGGTTTTCAAAAAGTGACCTTACTCAAGGGTCAGGAAATGGGCCGATTTAACATGGGTTCTACGGTTATTCTATTATTTGGTAAAGACAAGATGAAATGGCTGGAAGGTCTTAAGGCCGAGTCAGACGTCAAAATGGGACAGGAGATCGGCAGCATTTTATAACTCCTGTTCAAAGCGAAAGTCATACTAGGCTATTAATACTTATGTATCTTGATTCCTTCATCACCTCCGCCCTGGTTATTCTCATAGCCACCTCCATTGCCATTGCAGTGTTTAAATACCTGCACCTGGGTTCTGTGCTTGGCTTACTAGTCGCCGGTATTATTGTCGGCCCCTATTCCCCCGGCCCCACCGTGACACAACACGTGGAAGACGTGCGCAACTTTACCGAACTGGGTGTGGTGTTACTGTTGTTTCTGATCGGGATTGAAATGAAACCCAGCCGACTCTGGTCCATGCGACGAGATGTGTTTGGACTGGGCTCCTTACAGATCATTCTTTCCGGCCTGGCGATCGGTTTTTATTTTCTCGCCTATCAACCTCGCTGGAGTGTCGCCTTCCTCATCGGCATGACCTTCGCCCTCTCCTCCACTGCCTTTGTGCTGCAGTTATTACAGGAGCGCGGTGAGATCGCCAGCAAACACGGTACCACCGCGTTCTCGGTCTTACTCATGCAGGACATGGCCATCGTGCCGCTGCTGGCCATCGTGCCATTAATGTCATTGAGCGCGCCCTTATCCGGCACCGGGATGCGCTGGGGTCAGGTGGGGATTATCCTCGGCACCATTATTCTACTGAGTGTGCTGGGTCGTTATATCATGCCTGCAGCCCTCAACCTGTTTGCCAAACAACGCAACAAGGAAGGCTTCTTACTGGTCGTCTTCCTGGTGGTGATCTTCGCTGCCTGGGCCATGCACCTGGCCGGTGCCTCCATGGCCCTGGGTGCCTTTATTATGGGTGTCTCTTTATCGAGTTGTCGTTTCCGCCATCAGATCCAGGCCTCCATCGAACCCTTCAAGGGGATCTTCATGGGCCTGTTCTTTGTTGCCGTCGGCATGTCTATTGATTTCAGATCCCTGGCCAATGAACTCAGCCTGTTCGTTCAGCACACCGTTGTCATCATCGGCCTGAAGATCATCGTCCTGTTCATCCTGATCATGGTCTTTGGTTACTCACGCAAGATAGCCACCAGGGTCTCCTTACTGCTTGCCCAGGGTGGAGAGTTTGGTTTCGTCCTGTTTGGTTCCGCCAAGGCCCTTAATGTGATCGACGATGCCACTTTCATTTTTGCCATCGGTATTATCTCGGTCAGTATGTTACTCACCCCCATCATGATGCACCTGGCCAACTGGCTGACTCGCAACATGGCAGAAGAAGATGCCGGTGAGGGCTATCACGACTCGGTCCATAATACAACATCCGCCAAAGTCATCATCGGCGGTTACGGTCGCGTCGGCCATGCGGTCGCCGTCTTACTACAAAGCAGTGGCGTGCCCTTCATCGCCTTCGATACCGATCCCAAACTGGTCAAACAGGGACAGGAAGACGGCTTCCCAGTTTACTATGGTGACGTCGGTGATATCGATCTATTAAACTCGGCCCATGCCGAACATGCCCTGATGGTGATCCTCACCATCGACCACGGCCCCACTGCTGAAAGGGCCGTCTCCCACATCCGCAATCAATACCCCTCCATCCCCGTCATCGCCCGCGCCCGTGACCTCGTCGCCGTATCCAAACTCATGGAAGCCGGCGCCACCCACGCCTATCCCGAGGCGGTGGAAAGTAGTTTACGTTTAGGTGCACTCGCCCTGGAGATACTCAACATACCGCAGGACAATGTCGACCTGTTAATGCGGGGCGTGAGATCGGATGGGTATAAGTTGATTGAGGATGGGCATGAAGAGGGAGAGGGGCATGATATTTCTTCTGATAAATGATTTGGAGTCGCTAGCGCGAACTGAATCTTGATGTCGGGGGTTGCCCGACAGCAAGTTACTTTTCTTTGCTTGCCCAAAGCAAAGTAACCAAAAGAAAGGGCACCCCAATGATGTCGCAAACCTGTGTTCGGATTTTGGTTTTTTGCTGGGCACTGGCGATGGGATATCCATATCCCAGCGCCAATGCGGCGACTTCCCTGTCGCCCCCAATTTGTATAATAAAAAACCAAAACCCAAACACGCGCCATCAAAGGGGATTGATCCCATAGATGGGCAGGAGTAGGCTTGAAGAATCATTAACTGTAATTACTTCCACTATTGGCAATTTATTTCCATATATGGATATTTCCAATAATGGAACTTCTGTATATATCACTGTTATGTGTAAATATATTAATTTGGTATGGTGAAGTAAAATGAAGTATTTATTACTTATGTCACTATTTCTTTTTCAATCATGTGGGTTGTGTACTAATGACAGGGGTTGTACGTGCGGCAGTACTGATGAAGAATGTGACAAAGAACGTGGAGCAACACCATCATCAACCTCTGTTGGTGTTTATAGGTGTGAAAGCAATCAATCTACATTAGATAAAAGTAAAGCGCCATTAACTGCAGCAGGTATTAGAATCATTTCTGCCTCATGTGTTACTTTGAAATACCCTGTTACTGAGGGTGCTGAAGCATGTGTAGGTGGTGAGTTTACAAAAGCCGATCAGTTTATTATCCCATATGAAAACCGAAACGATGCATTAAACCTAAAAGACTTTAATTATAGATATATAGGGTATAGCTATACCGAGACACCATGCACATAACACATATGAGCCGTTCTCGAGTCAACAGACGAATTAACTTATTTCAGTTACCTTGAGTAACTAAAACAAAACCAATTAGCAAAGCAGAATACTTCATCTGTC
>JAOULO010000012.1 GCA_029881995.1 Gammaproteobacteria bacterium | reverse complement strand
ATAAATAAGGCAGGGGTAGTATTTGGAGTTGCGCGTATTTTTAAATTCTGTCTCTATTACTATTTGAAGTGCTGATTCAAATATTAGTGTTTTTGTAAATACCGCTTATCATCAAACGTGCTCACCCATTCCGGTCGATAGACAACAAAAATCGTCATTAATGTTCCAGTTATGAAGGCCTCAGGAAGCATGAGTATCAGGCCATAGGGTAAAAAATTATAATTCAGCTTTTCCCAGCTGTAGGCACCGCTTAGATAATGCAGTCCTGTTGTGCTAAGTACGGTACTCGCGATGGCAAAAGCAGCACCGAAAAAGGCACAGACGAAAATATAGATAAAGAAATTATTAGGTAGACGTGTGTCGACAAACCGAAAGAGCTTGTGACTGAGCATAATAGGTAACAGACAGGTAGTGAAGGCATTCCAGGGGAATATGGACAGATGATCAGTCAAGGGGCTGGTATACATCAAGCTGAAGCACAGCAATATAAGACTCATGGCAATGACAGCATAGGCCCAGCCAAACATCAGGGTCATTAAGGTGGCGCCCAACAGGTGAAGACTATGACCAGGTAGTGGGTGACCTGATGGAAAATCGGTATTCAATGACCAGATAAAAAACACCCCCAGCATGGCATAGAGCAGGACATTGAGATCATGGGAGTTGCCTAAGCGCCACCATTGTATGGTGTGCAATGCCTTAATCAGGATCCAGCCATACCCTATGAAGCCAAGAATTATCCAGAGCTGGCTGAAATGTTGAGGACTGAGAGACATGATTTATTATAAGCATGTGTCCATTGGTAATCTATCATTGCAGTATTTATTATCTATACCAAATGGACATTTGACTCATTGAGGAGCTTACGTATTTGAGATAGCAACTGCTGTATCTCAAAGGGTTTATGGATAATGTTTTCAACCAGTGAGGCATCCACCAGGTGTGAATTCAGATTGTCATTGTAACCTGAAAATAGCTGTATTTTCATATCTGGGTATAGCTCATGCAGCTGGTTAACTAGTTCAAACCCATCCATTTCTGGCATTAGAATATCGCTTATTAATAAATCAAAGCTATGCTCATTGAGTATTTCCAGTGTCTGTTTACCACTGTTTGCAGTTATTACTGAATAACCAGCGGTCGTTAATATCTCGGAAGTCAGCTGAGTAATAGCCACTTCATCATCAACAACAAGAATATGTTCTGTACCTCTGAGATTAGGTGATTTATCAGTTATCTTTGTGCTGATTAGAGGCTTTGAGTCAGAGACAGGAAAGCACAGGTTTATTTCACAACCGTGCCCAGGCGTTGAGTTGACGTTTATAAAGCCATTAGACCGCTGTACAAATCCGTATACCTGGCTAAGACCAAGACCTGTGCCATCATCCCCTTTGGTGGTAAAAAAGGGATCAAATATATGTTCAATATCATGTTTGTTGATGCCAGTGCCCGTATCTTTAACAGAAACTTCTATAAATTCACCAGATTTGATTTTATACCGTAAGGCATTTCTCTGGGAGAGTTTGATTGTGCGAGTCGTAATAAGGAGTTTGCCTTTGGTTTCTATCGCATGTTTTGAGTTGATACAGAGGTTAAGGAGTGCATCCTGGAAGTCATTTGGGTCTATTAGAACACTGGAAAGATTTTTATCAAATTCTGAAACCAGTTCTATTCGAGGGGTAAGGGTTTTTTCCAGAAGTGACTGGTTTTTCAGGATGAGTTGGTTGATATCACAATTTTCCTTGAGAGAACCTTTTTGTTTTGAGAAGGACAGTAATTTGTTGGTTAGGTGGGCGCCACGCTTAGCGGCCTTTTGGATTTGCTGAGTATATTCATTTACCTTTGCTTTATTTTGTCCATTGTTGGAAATCAATTCTGAATAACCAAGAATAACGCCAAGCATATTGTTATAGTCGTGTGCGATTCCCCCTATCAATTTTCCCAGGGCATTCATTTTTTGTACTTGCCTGAAATGGCTTTCATTCTGTTTCCGGGCAGTCAGGTCTCGAGCAAACCCGGTAAACAAGATCTCATTGTCGTTAGATATCTCGCTAACAGACAACTCGATGGGGAAGACTGTACCGTCTTTTTTTATGGCTTCAAGCTCACGATTATAACCAATGACTTTAGATTTGCCGGTAATCATGTAATTATCAATGTAGGTCTGGTGTGTATTGTTATGTTCACCTGGAATGAGTATGTTGATACTTTTTCCGATGAGTTCTTCAGGTAAATAAGAAAACACAGCAGAGGTCGCGGCATTAGCAGATTGTATAATGCCATGCCTGTCGATGGTGATAATCGCATCGGTGGCTTTGTCCAGGATTGCATTTAATTTTTGTTCGTTGATTTTAATCGCATGGGTTTTTTCCTGGACTATTGCCTCGAGTCTTTCATTTAGCTCCATAAATTCGTGCTCTGCTTCGTCTCGCCGAATGACATTCTCACGGAATACTTTAACAGTCTCAGCCATTTGCTGAATTTCATTTAACAATGCTTTGTCAGTTATAGTTATATCTGTATCGTCCTTGGCAAGGCGAATCATTGTGTTTGAGAGAGAATTGATGGGTCTGGTGATATGATGTTGTATGAACCAGAGCGTAGATATGATTAATACAATTATTATCATTGCAATCACCATAACGATCAGTTTTTCTGAAAAGATGATGGAGTCTAAAGTGTTATGCAAAAAAACTTTCTGCTGACTGGTTTGTTTGGATATTTCACTTGTCAATACTGCCATGCTGTTCAGGGCTGGTGTGTCATCTATTTTTACAGCCTGGTCAATCTGATTGGGTGGTAACTTTTTTTGTATCATGCTGTTAGTAGTGTCTAGCTTATTACGATATTGTCTCAGGGTATCTTCGATTGTATTTATGGCCGAATTTTCACTATTGGTTAGTGCGAATGAGCGATAACCGGCGATAATGTTGATTGTCTCGGACAGATTTTTGTCTGCATTTTGCCGGTACTCTTGGTCACCTCGAAGCACAAAGTTTTTAAAATTATGAATCATGCCACCATAGCCAATGGCCTTTTTTAGCCGATTCATCAGGATGATTTTGGTGACCAGATTTTCATCATCGATCGTCGAAATGGAATGGATATCCTGGTTTTTGAGTACAGCAAGACCTTCAAACGCAGGTTTATCATCCACTCTAACGGCACGATCAATTTCATGTGGCTCCCTGTTTTGAAAATGCATTTTTTCAACCACTGGCAGGAGTCGAGCATAGTTATTTACCACAGATTTAATATCTGATATGGCCTGTTGTTCTATCGAATTTAAGCCCAGGCTACGATACCTTTCCAGGGAGGCATTAACCCGCACAATATCGGAAACAACGAGGGGGTACAGGTGTTTCTCACCACGTAGTACGTAGTTTTTAAAATTATGTATTAGTCCACCATAACCAAGATGACCTCGAATAGCGCTGAGTGCGCTGCCGCGTTCCGTACTCGACTTTTCCAGCCCTAGCCAGATAGATTTAATATCATGGGTACGATTCTGGTTGTATAAGGTCGTTCCAATAATGAAACCACCTGTGATAAGTAATAATACAAAATGTATCCAGCTGACTGTTTTAATATTCACGGGTTGTTATATTTCTCAGGCAGTTAAACGACAGGCTTGGTTTGACGATAGCTTTATTTACGATATTAAGAATAGCCTATTTACACGGGAGGCAAGTCGATAGGTATCCCACAAATGTCCGTTTGTCTGGCATCATGTGACTCTGTTTATTATGTGAACAGCGAAGCAATGATCATGCACTGAATTTGTGCAAAAGATTAGAGCAAGTCTAAATATTTATAATAGATATTTCTGTACGTAAATCCTGGTGAAGGCCTCATCTTATATATTCCTCTCTAATGTCTGGTGTGTAATTTCAGCGATTGATTGACACTATAGGATGTATGTCCTAATATTTGCTTTGTATTAGGATGTTTGTCCTAGTTTGTGTTGGGGGTGAGATTTTGACGACTCATGATGATATTGTTGAAGCTGCCGACCGGCTGTTTTATCAGCAGGGCTATGAGAAGACCTCGTTTACAGATATTGCTGAGGCAGTAAAGATTTCTCGTGGTAATTTTTATTACCACTTTAGAACAAAGGACGAGATCCTTGCAGCGGTGATTGGCTTACGTCTGGCCAATACCCAGAAGCTACTGGATAAGTGGCAAGAAGAAGGGGTTCTACCACAGGATCGAATTCGTAATTTTATCAATATTCTTATTATGAACCGGGTCAAGATTAAACAGTTCGGTTGTCCGGTTGGGACGCTCTGTTCAGAACTGGCCAAGCTGGATCATTCACTATTGGGCGAGGCAAATAAACTGTTTGAACTGTTTCGTAAATGGTTACGCAAACAATTTCAGAGCATGGGTTTTGGTTCAAAGAAGGAAGCCGATGCTCATGCTATGCATGTACTTGCCTTTAGCCAGGGCGTGGCAACACTGGCAAATGCATTTCATGATGAAAAATTTATAAAAAAAGAAGTGAAACAAATGGAAGCCTGGTTGGATGGCTTGCCATGTCAGTCAGCGGATACAGAAAAATAATAATTTAAAAGGAGAATATGATGTTTATAGTGCTGCTTAAATTTTCGGCTAACAAAGCCCAGGCCAGTGCACTGATGGATGGCCATAATGAGTGGATTAAAAATGGCTTTGATGCTGGGGTATTTCTGGTGGTTGGCGGCCTGCAGCCAAGCCTGGGTGGTGGCATTGTTGCTCACAATACATCACTGGAAGAATTACAAAGCAGAGTAAGTAAAGATCCCTTTGTATCGGAAAATGTTGTGAGCGCAGAAATAATTGAGATTTCACCTGCACGGGTTGATGAGCGTCTGGAGTTTATGCTTAAAGAACCTGTGGCATGAGCCGTTTTTCAATTGCCCGTATTGCCATTCGAAATTACTAACTTAGTACGTCCAGCAGCTGTTTTTGCTCTCATGCAAATAATTCACCCTGAGTGCTTGACGGTTCTCTAAACGTTCTCTATAGTAGAGAACATATGGAGAACATTTATATGCTTACATCCCTGGAAAACAAAATGCTGGAGTTCATCCGGGACTATATTGCCCGCCATGGCGAGGCGCCGACTATGACTGAGATCGGCCAGGCCATTGGCATCAACTCCAAGGGGACGGTACATCGCTATGTGCAGTCCCTCAAGCAGAAGGGCAAGCTGGAGCAAACCGAACGTGGCTGGCGGGGTATTCGACTTACTGATTCCCTCCAAAACCCATTGACCCTTCCATTGGTGGGTCGTATCGCCGCTGGCCACCCTATTGAAGCCATTCCCGATCAACAAGAGATCAATCTCTCCGAGATGTTTGTTGGTGACCGCACCTATGCTCTCGAAGTCAAAGGCGAGTCCATGATCGGGGTGGGAATTATGGATGGCGACATTGTCATCATCGAGGCCAGGGACAAGGCCGATTACGGTGACATTGTCGTCGCCCTCATTGATGAGGAAGAGGCAACCCTCAAACGCTTCAAACGTTATGCCGACGGGCGTATCGAACTCAGCCCGGAGAACCCCGATATGCAACCCATGGTGTTTGAACCGGAACGGGTGCGCATCCAGGGAGTGCTGGTTGGACAGTTACGATCTTATCGATAGTCAAATATGATGGAAGAAATAGCATGAGTGATAACTTTTTATGGGGTAATCCTATTTTACCAGTTCGGAGTGCAGCAGAGACCGCAAAGTTTTTTGAAGAAAAACTGGGCTTTACAATAAGCGTGCTTTGGAAAAATCCATCTTATTGTGTAGTTAGGCGAGGCGATGTTGTGGTCGAGTTTGGTGAAGGCCGCAAGCAACATGCTGGCACGGGTGTATGTGTTATTGGGGTTGAGGATGCAGATATTGTTTATGAAGAGTGGCAAGCAAAGGGGCTTGAGTTTGTTGGCGACTTTGCCGAGCGGGATTATGGCAGCAAAGATTTTCGCGTCAGGGATAATAATGGAAACATGCTGATTATTGGTCATGCACTAAAGAATCAGCAGGAATTGTTAGACAAAGGTAACCTTGTATCACAGGGCCAGTAATTTTTATCGTTTTGGTTTAGAACATAAAGGTATGGAAGCCATATTATTATGTGATGATAAATAGCGTTGTCATCTTATTGCTTATAAGATGAGTAAGTCAGGAGTCTGCCATGGCCCACGATCCTTCCCTGTTCTGGGAGCGCGCCATTGTCCTGGTGGACATGAATGCCTTCTTTGCCTCTATCGAACAACTGGACTTTCCCGAACTCAATGGTAAACCCGTTGGTGTCACCAATGGCATGCAGGGCACCTGCATTATCACTTCATCCTATGAGGCAAGACGCAAGGGTGTCAAAACCGGTATGCGTTTGCGTGAAGCAGAAGAACTTTGTCCGGGGTTGATACAACGACCCTCTCGTCCCGAGCGTTATGCCGAAGTCTCGATCAATATCATGGAGTCCTTGCAGGACATCACACCGGATATTGAAATCTTTTCAGTCGATGAGGCCTTTCTTGATATTACCCATGTACAAAAACTCTATGGCGCACCGGAAAAGATTGCCCGCATGGCAAAAGACAGGGTTGTTGAAGTTTCCAAACTGCCCTGTTCAGTGGGACTGAGTGGAGACAAGACCACGGCCAAGTATGCGGCCAAGCTCAACAAGCCCGATGGTATGACTATTGTTTTACCCTGGGAGGCAGAAGAGACCTTGCGCAATGTCCCCGTGATGGAACTGTGTGGTATTAATAAAGGTATCGGTGCTTTTCTTGCCGCGCGCGGTGTGTATACCTGTGGAGACATGAAGAACCTGCCTATCGGTGTGTTGGGGCAACGCTTCGGTAACCCGGGACGACGCATCTGGTATATGTGCCAGGGAAAAGATCCGGAGAAGGTACACACAACGGTGGCACCGCCCAAGAGTATCGGGCATGGCAAGGTGATTCCACCCAATACTCGAAGCCACCAGGTGCTACTGACCTATTTATTGCACATGAGTGAAAAGGTCGGTGCCCGTCTGCGTCGCCATGACATGGTGGCGCAGACCTTTAGCATAGGCCTGCGCGCAACGGAGTCGTGGTTAGGATTAAAAATGCAGGCCCCCATACCGATAGATGATGGTTTGATTATTTATGATTTATGTAAAGAGGTGCTGGAGTACTGTTGGGATGGCGAAGGCATCCACCAGGTACATGTCGGTGCCCTGGATCCTCAACTCAAGAATGGCCAGTTACAGCTGTTTGCAGAGCACAATCTTCCTAATCGGGACATTGCCAATCATGTCATCGACCTGATTAACCAGCGCTATGGTGAGTTTGCTGTAGCACCAGCCAGATTATTGAATCGATCGACTATGCCCAATGTAATAGCACCGAGCTGGAAACCCTTTGGGCATCGGGAGACGATTTTGTATCGTTGATGAAAAGTTAAAAGTGTTTTTATATATAACCGGGTACCGTTAAGGTACCCGGAATAAGATTTACATGCGGATGTTGGCGGTCAAGTTGATTGCATCTTTGTCACTACTTGTACCTTTTCCTGAGAACTCACTAAACTCAACTGCGATAGAAAACTTAGGTGTCAGGAATAGTTTGCCCTGCAAGCCTACTTTCTTCCCTTTATAGCCATTGTCATCTCCTGTCGTTTGTTCAAAAGTACCACCAATACTGGTTGTTGAATTGGGATAGAAATCTACTTCAAACCCCATAACGGTATTGTCAGTGTCTGCTTTTGTCTTTTCATCATAGGTGGTTTTACCCACTAAGCCGATGATATTCAACATAGTTCCATTACCAGAAGGAGCCAGGTGTTTAACTTTTAAGTTGGTTTCTTTCCTTGTGTAATCAAATTGTGAATAAGCAGCTGGTGAATGTTCATATTTAGCAGACTCATATTCAAATACAAAGAGAGTGTTTTGTTTTACAAAATATCCCAGGGTGACAGAAGTTGAGGTTAGATCATTGCTGTAATCAATAAAACTGTAACCCGGCTTGAAGTCATATTCTTCAGAGCCCGTTGTATAGTAAAAATCCAAATAGAGTGGAGAGCCAGGCTGCATGTAAGTGAAGCCCAATACGTTCAGATCTATTTCTCCACTACGATCCTTTTGATCATAATCTGCCTCACCAAATGCAACTCCAAAACTTCCGATACGATTCATAAACCAGGCTTCAGCAAGAGGCTGGTTTCTGACATTGACGGTATCAAGAAAATATTCAAAAGCAATAATGCTACCAGAGAGTTCTGCAGTATTGCCTGCGGGTGATGTATAGTCTGTTTCAAACAACCCAAACCCAAACTCAATCTGATAATCCGCTTCACTGGCGGTACTGGCCTGGCTGGTAATTGCTAATAGCAGTGTTGTTACAATAGATGAAAAAACAGTCCGTTTCATGGTCAACCTCCCCCGATTGAAAAAAGAAAAACTAAAGTTGGATTTTATGGAACTAGAAAGATTTCCACAAGAGTTATGTGTGAAATGGTGTATTAAAAGGGTAAGATGTGATTAATTTATAACCGAATCCCAAGTTTGGCTGATACCAGTTCATAGTTTTCATTTTGGGGATCGTCGTCATTGGTAAACTCAGAATAAGCGCCTTCTACGTACAACCATGAAGTGAGAAACAGGCTTAGCCGAACACCCGTTGACTCTCCGATAAAAAAGGTTTTATCGCCATCGACACTTTTGTGAGTAAGGCCAACTCCTAAACGTGAATTTAAATAGTAATCGATATTAAGAGCAAAGATTTTATTGTCCTGTTGTGGTACTTTAGAAATTATGACTTTTTTAGTTCCTGCAGTCATTTCAAGATGAAATGCACCTCCACCTTGGAAAGGGTATAAAAGTTTTGCTGATACAGTTGAGTCAATAACATCAAAATTCGTTGATTGATAACCACCGGTTCCTGTTGGAAATGAAACAAGATTATTAAACTCAAATCGGTTATATGAAAAAAGCATATTATCGAATAAGAAATAACCAATACCAAACCCTGAAGCATTCCCTTCCATGGTCATACCTTTTGTTTTTATTGGGTAATATTCATCTGAAGATCGCTTGGCATTGGCATAGATTAGATTAAGCCAGTAAGAAGATTCTTTTTCCATATGCACATAATTGGCGTAAGCAACATAACCGGTTTCATGTGCATATAAGCCATTCTCATCCTCCAGTTCATAACCAAGTTCAATGAATCCAACTCGCCGAATAAAAGACGCTTCTTTATGAACAATATTTGTGGTGTCCACCGGTTCAAGATGATTCGCCCAGCTAAAGGCTTTGGTGATACTGTCCTTGTATTTATATTCTTCCGCTGTTTTAGAATAAAAAATATCTGTCTGATAACTATTTTCAGCCGCAAAAGCAGTACCTTTGATAAGTACTGTAAAAAAAAGCATAACTATGAAAAACCGACTGAAGGACATACCCGATCCCTGTATATGTAAAATACACCTAAATTACGACTGGATTAATGGCTTATCTTATATATCGTCTTGATACGGGTGGACTTAAGAGCCATACACCATTGAAGGTAACCAGGTAGCCAAACCTGGCCAGAATGAGAGCAGGCCAAGGGCAATAAGCTGGATGATGATAAAGGGGGCAACACCTTTATAGATGTGAGTGGTTTTAACGCTGTCTGGTGCGACGCCTCGCAGATAGAACAGTGCAAAACCAAACGGTGGGGTGAGGAAGGAGGTTTGCAGATTGATGGCGATCATGATGCCTAACCAGACGGGGTCGAGTCCCATGGTCAAGAGTATCGGCGCAACGATGGGCACCACCACAAAGGTGATCTCGATGAAGTCGAGAATGAAGCCCAGCAGGAACATGATTAGCATGACAATGAACATGGCACCGACAACCCCGCCGGGCAAGTTGGTGAGTAACTCTCTTACTACTTCATCACCACCGAAGCCTCGGAACACCAGTGAGAAAATGGAAGCACCAATGAAGATCATGAACACCATGCTGGTGACACGCAGGGTGGATTGCATGACGGCCTGCAGTATCTCAAGGTTGAATTGCTTTTGTTTCATGGCCAGTAACATGGCCCCCACTGCGCCAACTGAGGCGGCCTCGGTGGGTGTGGCAATACCGGCCATGATGGAACCCAGTACCGCCAGGATCAGAAACAGGGGGGGCAACAGGGCTCCTATGACTCTTGAGATGAGTTCCTTTTTATCAATGGCCCTTTCTGCGGCGGGGATGGCAGGTAGTTGGCCAGGTTTATAAAAGGCCATGCCCACAAGATAAATCACATACATCAATACCAGTAGCAGTCCCGGAATCAGTGCACCGGCAAACAGATCACCTACCGAGATGGTTTCCGGAGAGAACAGGCCCATATCCAGTTGTGCCTGTTGATAGGCAGAGGACAGGACATCTCCCAGCAGGATCAAAATGATCGAAGGGGGGATAATTTGTCCCAGGGTGCCGGAGGCACAGATAGTACCGGTGGCAATGGATGGGTCATAGCCGCGTTTTAACATGGTGGGCAGGGACAGCAGGCCCATGGTGACCACGGTAGCACCGACGATCCCGGTGCTGGCAGCCAGCAACATGCCAACCAGGATGACTGAAATTCCCAGCCCACCACGCAGGGGGCCGAACAACATGGCCATGGTATCGAGCAGCTTGTCGGCCACTTTGGAGCGTTCCAGCATCACACCCATGAACACAAACAGCGGCACAGCAATCAGGGTGCCATTGGTCATGATGCCATACAGCCGGTTGGGCAGGGCCTGCAGGAAGGCTCCGTCAAAGCTGCCACTCATCTGGCCAAGCAGGGCAAAGGCCAGGGCTGTTCCGCCCAGGGAGAAGGCCACGGGATAGCCGGCCAGCAGGACAATGCAGACCGTAATAAACATGATCAGGGCCATATATTCAGCCATGGCTGGTCTCCTGTGGGAAACGCCAGTTGCGCCAGGCCCGTAGTAACTGGGCCAGACCCTGGATCAGAATCAACAGGGTCATCACCAGCATGGTGGTCTTGAGCAGGTAGACCAGGGGAAGCCCACCGGCTTCCTGTGAACCTTCCAGTAATGACCAGGAGGTGAGTACATAGTCCCAACTACTAATAGTAATGAACAGGCAAACCGGGATGAGCAGGAGCAGGCAGCCAAAGAAATCCACTCTGGCCTGTTTTTGAGGCGTCATGTTGCGATAGAAAATATCCACCCTTACATGGCCCTCGTGCTTCAGGGTATAGGCCGCCCCCAGCATGAAGACAAAGGCATGCAGATAGGTGATCGACTCCTGCAGGGCGATGGAGCCAGTATCGAACAGGTAGCGCAATACCACCACCACAAAGGTGATCAGCACCATCAACAGGGTCAACCAGGCCACGGCTCGGCCGGTATATTCGCTGATTTGTTCGAGTCGTTGGATTAGGGCCTGCATTATATGAGTGAATTGCTCAGGTTTATTAGAGAATAGTTATACACAGTAACAAAAATAGGTTATTTCAGTCTGTTGTTTTTATGAGACATGAATTTTCTAGTTGCAAAATAATACAATATTTTGATTTTTAAGGATAATTTTTTTCATTTGTCTTTGGGCTAATAACCGTATTAGATAAAAGCATAAAAATGATAAGTGAGTCACATTTTTTATTCACAAAGTTATCCACAGCCTGTTCACTTACCCCGGCCACATTTGAGGGCTTATTCGGTAGTGTTGCAGAAGTCGATGATAAACCTGAGGATCTTTTTCCTGAGTCAGATGGCCTTCGTTGGGAAAATGTCGGCTTTTGAGTCTTGATAGCCAGAAACGCAGGGCAGCACGTCGCAGTAATACTGGCCAGGCAGCCTGCTCATCTGATGAGATGGGGCGAATGGCCGTGTATCCATCGAGCAGGCTTTGTAAACGGACTGGGTCAAACTCCCCGTTTTCATGGCTGCACCAGTCCGTGGCTGTGATCGCAAGGTCATACAAATAGATATCATGGCAGGCGTCATACAGATCCAGTAGACCACTTAGTTGATTCTGCTGAAACAGGGTGTTGTCCTGGAACAGGTCGGCATGAATATGTCCCTGGGGCAAATGAGACAGGTCGGTCTCCTGAAAGAGCAGTTCATCGGCTAAAAGCGTCTTTTGTTCTGGATTGAGAAAGGCCTGTAAACGTTCCGCTGTGGTATGGCGCCATGTGGCATTACGGTTGTTTGGTCGATGGGATTTCATTGACTGGCTGGCCAGATGGAAACGGGCCAGTACATCGCCAATGGCCGAACAATGCCTGGAGTTAATCTCAGCTGGAGATTGGCCGCAAAGCCGGCTGACGAGGCAGGCAGGTTTGTCGTGTATACGATAAAGGCTTTGGCCCTGTGAGTCATGGTGTGGCATAGGGCATGGCAGGCCCTGGCTGGCAAGGTGCTGCATCAAGTCGAGACTATACTGAGCATCATCTTCACCAATATATTCAAAAATTGTCAGGACATACTCGCCTTTGTCTGTTGTGACGAAGTAGTTGGTATTTTCTATGCCGTCACGAATACCGGTATAACTGAGCAGTTCACCGGCCTGATAATCTTGCAGGCAGCGTTTAAGATCAGTTTCACCGACCAGGGTATAGACCGACATAGCTTTTTATTACCGAGCTGGTGTTACCACTGATACAGGATCCATTGTTGTATCGGGGGGTTTTTCATATTGTCATGCCGGGTTTCAAGTTCACCATCACCATCTGTATCGACGAGATAATAGGCAGGGCCAGAGGTAGGGATAATCTTGGCATAACGTAGTTGGCCATTGACACGGTATTCTTCAATAGTGACCTTTTTACGCTTAATGATGCGAACTTCAGGTTCAGGCAGGTGTTCCTTCTCGCGGTCGATGACCTCAGCAGGGGGAGTATGTTCTTCCTTAATTTCTGGTGGTTGCTCGAGTTTTTGATCGGCTAAAACCGGGAAGCTTGTGGCCAGTCCGGTGATCAGCGCCATGCTTAACAGAGGGGGAATTTTCACGTTGTTATATCCTGCTTGTGTCACTGTATATTCAAAGAATCGATGATCAAGGCGGCTCTGTCCAGTCCTGCGATCAAGTTGTAGGATAATAACCTATCTGAGCAAGCGATTTGGGCTGTCTGTGGTAAGATTCGGCCACGATTATCCAATTAAGAAACACGTTTATTCATGTCTAGCAATAACGCCCCTTTTGTCCTGGTCGATGGTTCGTCCTACCTGTTTCGCGCTTATCACGCCATGCCCTCTCTGACGAATTCCAGTGGCAACGCCACGGGAGCGATTTATGGTGTGGTGAACATGTTGCGCCGATTGATCACAGATTATGGTCCGGAACATGTGGTGGTGGTATTCGATGCCAAGGGCAAGACTTTCCGCAATGACATGTATAAGGAATACAAGGCCAACCGACCCCCGATGCCGGAAGACCTGGCCAGCCAGATTGCGCCCATCCATGAGATTGTCCAGGCCATGGGGCTGCCGCTGCTCTGTGTTTCCGGTGTGGAGGCCGACGATGTGATCGGCACCCTGGCGGCCCAGGCCACCGAGCTGGGGATGGATGCGGTGGTCTCTACCGGTGACAAGGACATGGCCCAGCTGGTCAACCAGCATATTTCGCTGGTGAATACCATGACGGATACCACCATGGATCGAGATGGGGTGGTGCAAAAGTTTGGTGTACCACCTGAGCGGATCATCGATTACCTGGCCCTGATCGGCGACACCGTGGACAACGTACCCGGTGTGCCCAAGGTCGGTCCGAAAACCGCGGTAAAATGGCTGAAAGAATACGGCTCGCTGGATGAGATCATGGCCAATGCGGACAAGTTTAAGGGTAAGGTCGGCGAGTACCTGCGTGATAGCCTGGAACAATTACCTCTCTCTAGAGAGCTGGTCACTATCAAATGTGACGTAGAGTTGGATGAGACACCCAAGACCTTGAAGGCACGACCTGCGGACAAGGACAAACTCATCGAGTTGTTCCAGCAATTTGAGTTAAAGACCTGGCTGAAAGAGTTGCTGGGTGATAGCAGTGCTACTGCCTCGGTGAATACCTCTGCCCCAAAGGCGGCAAAGAAATCGACTAAGGCACAGTATGAAACCATTTTTACTGATGACGAACTGGATAAATGGTTAAGCAAACTCAAAAAATCAAAACTGTTTGCCTTTGATCTGGAAACCACCAGCCTGGACTACATGCAGGCGGAGATTGTCGGGCTTTCCTTTGCGGTGGAGACAGGTGAGGCCGCTTATCTGCCCGTGGCCCATGATTATATGGATGCGCCTGTCCAACTGGAACGGGACAAGGTGCTCGCGGCCTTTAAACCCCTGCTGGAAGACCCTAAGCTGAATAAGGTCGGTCAGAATCTAAAATATGATATGAACGTGCTGGCCAATTACGATATTCACATGCAGGGTATCGCATTCGACAGCATGCTGGAGTCCTATGTGCTGGATAGCACAGCAACTCGGCATGACATGGACACCCTGGCACTCAAATACCTTGGTCACAAGACCATCCATTTTGAAGACATAGCCGGTAAGGGCGCCAAACAGCTTACCTTTAACCAGATCGATATTGAGCAGGCCGCACCATATGCGGCGGAAGATGCTGACGTCACCCTGCAATTGCATGAAACCTTATGGCCGCGCCTGAAAGATATCCCCAGCCTGAAAAAAGTCTTCGAAGAAATCGAAATACCTTTATTACCCATACTGGCCGGTATAGAGCGAAACGGAGTGTTGATCGATAGCAAGCTGTTGGGTAAACAGAGCAAGTCACTGGAAAAACGACTGGCCGAAATAGAAAAAGAGGCCTTTGAGTGCGCGGGTCAGGAATTTAACCTCAGCTCACCCAAACAGATCCAGGCTATCCTGTTTGAAAAGCAGGGCCTGCCGGTGATATCCAAAACACCAAAGGGGCAACCATCGACTGCAGAATCCGTGTTACAGGAACTGGCCCAGGAATACCCGCTGCCAAAAATGATACTGGAACATCGCAGTCTGAGTAAACTCAAATCCACCTATACCGATAAACTGCCACTGATGATCGATAAGGATACCGGTCGTGTACATACCTCTTATCATCAGGCGGTGGCGGCCACGGGTCGACTTTCGTCATCTGATCCAAATCTACAGAACATCCCCATTCGTACTGAAGAGGGACGTAAGATCAGAAAGGCCTTTATTGCCCCTGAAGGCTGCAAACTGGTGGCGGCGGATTATTCCCAGATCGAGCTTCGTATTATGGCCCATATCTCGGAAGATCGAGGTTTGCTAAAGGCCTTTGCTAGCGGTGAAGACATTCATCGCGCCACGGCGGCCGAGGTGTTTGGCATGGGGCTGGATGAGGTCAGTAATGAACAACGCCGGTCGGCCAAGGCCATTAACTTTGGTTTGATCTATGGCATGTCGGCCTTTGGCCTTGCCAAACAACTGGATATCACTCGCAATGAAGCACAGGAATATGTCGACCTCTACTTCCAGCGGTACCCTGGTGTGAAGGATTACATGGAACAGACTCGCGAACTGGCCCGCCAGCAGGGTTATGTGGAAACGGTATTTGGTCGACGCCTTTATATTCCGGACATTAAGGCCAGTAATGCCCAGCGTCGTCAGTATGCAGAACGCACTGCGATTAATGCGCCCATGCAGGGTACTGCAGCGGACATCATCAAGCGGGCCATGATTACGTTACAGAAGCGAATCATAAGTGATCAGTTACCAGTAAAAATGATCATGCAGGTTCATGATGAACTGGTGTTTGAGATAAACACAGCTGAAGTCGAGTCTGCCAGTCAAATCATTCGCCAGGAGATGGAAAAGGCGGCCAGTCTAAAAGTGCCCCTGGTGGTGGATGTGGGTGTGGGTGACAATTGGGATGAGGCGCATTAACTAGTTGTTATGCCGCCCGGGTCTTCTTTAGCATAATCTGACTTAACCCAAGATAAATAGAATCCAGTTGCCTGTTTAATTCGTCAAGCTGTTCTGACTCAGGCTTGATATCGATATCTATCCCACTTAATTCAATCGTGTTGATGAACTCACTTAATGTTGGGTATCCAAGTCGATTTGCAGTTTCTTTCAGATTTTTCAGGCTTGTTTTTACCTGCTCGAGTTCGGTATTCCTAAAATGTTGATTGACTTGTTGTTGATGGGTAATCAAGGTCTCAAAATATTCATTGGCTTTGTCTTGTGTATCAGGTTGCTCATCGAACAGGGTAGAGAGTGTGGAATCCTGGTATGACATGGATTGGTGGTCAACAGTTAGATATGTTTTTGTCATTTCATATAACGCTTGTCGTATAACAGGCTTAGTCATGAAGTCACTGGCACCTGAATCTAAACATTTTTGTTTATCCTGTTTTGTTACATTGGCCGTTAACATGATGATGGGAGTTGTGATCCCATTGGTACGTATTTCATGTACGGCATCAATACCTGGCATGACTGGCATTTGCATGTCCATAAAAATCAGATCGAAATTATGTTGTTGTGCCAGTCTAACCGCGACTTCCCCATTATCAGCTGTGGTGACTGTAGTACCCATTTTTTCTAGATAGGATTTGATTAGTATTTGGTTCAATTCATTATCTTCAACCAAAAGTATATTGCCAGACAGTTTAAGATAAGGTGTTTGACGGTGATGGGACACACTTGATAGTGATATGTCATTGGTTGAGCTGATTAGTGTGTCTGCGGGTTTATCAATATAAAAAGAATACTCAAATACAGAGCCTTCATTTACGTTGCTAGTGACAGTGATATCTCCGTCTAGTATCTCGGCAAGTTGTTTTGAAAGAGAAAGACCGAGACCTGTTCCTCCGAATCGCCTAGCGATACTATTGTCAGCCTGTATAAATGGTTTGAACAGATTGTTTATCTGTTTATCAGACATACCTATACCGGTATCTGCAACACTAAAGGTTAACTTTTTATTAGCTTGTTGGTATTTGACTGTTAATATGACTGAACCCTGATCAGTGAACTTGATAGCATTACTGCAGAAGTTGAGTAGAATCTGTTTAATACGAACTGGGTCGCTGGTAAAAGTTTCAGGAACAGGAAACACATACTCTATTTTAAACTCAAGTCCTTTCTGTAAGGCCTGATCTTTTATCATGTAATCGATTTCTGATGCTAATTGAATAGTATTAACGGAAAGTTTTTCTATTTGCAGTGCACCGGCTTCTATTTTTGAGAAATCGAGGATGTCAGTAATTATTTGTAAAAGATGATGACCACTTTGATGGATAGTTTGTAATGCATAAATTCGTTGCTGTTTTGTTTGATCTTCATCAAGTGCTGAGTCAGCAAAACCAATGATGGCTGTTAGGGGCGTACGAATTTCATGACTCATATTGGCCAGGAACATTTCTTTGGCACGAGTGGCTTCCTGG
This sequence comes from Gammaproteobacteria bacterium, assembly GCA_029881995.1. GTDB lineage: Bacteria > Pseudomonadota > Gammaproteobacteria > UBA6429 > Thiohalophilaceae > JAHEDB01. The sequence goes on along the minus strand of JAOULO010000012.1, from coordinate 49,893 downwards.
GCCTGATCCAGCGCAATAACCAGCTCTAGTTCAGTACGTTTTCTGCGTTTAATTTGTTGCATCAGATTCTGTCGAATGTGGATTTCCTTTTCATGCATTTGTTTGCGAAAGCTTCCTAATATCCATGTGATAGTGATGACACCACTGATGAAAAATCCTGTTACAGCAAATTGGGCAATGTAGTCAGGGTTACTTAGATATCTGGATTCGATGGCAAGATAAGGGCCATAGATCGCAACAATGGTGAATAAAAAGTAGGGAGCACTCCAGGGAATAAAACTCAGGCTGCCAATGGCAACAAGCTGCAGATTAATATTATAGAGTGCTCCCTTACCGATAACATAAATCATGATATTCAGGATTAAGCCACAGACAAAAACAAAAAACAGGGCAGCCCGTTCAGCGGACCGAAATGTTTGTGCCTTGCGTAACCACAGGTAAGTAATGATTGCCGCAGGAATAATCATGAGGCGTATACCGAGGAACTCCCATTTAAACTGCGGTACATAAATGATGTCGAGTAACCAGAAAAGTAGATAAAGTGGAATAGCCACTTTGAAGGCAATAATGTTTGTTATTGCCTTCAATTCAAGAAATTTTTCGCGGTCAAATTTATCCATATGTTTAATGAGTAAAAGTTTTATTTTTTATGTACACAATTAATTTGTGTAACCACGGGTGAATGCTACAGTTTTCATCCCTGGTTACAGCATACTTATCGGCGGTTTAAATTGCGTGTTTTAGCTTTTAAGTTGGAATGATGCCGCTTATTTATTTCATATTCTAATTATCAATATTTTATGTAGTGTATCTGGGTAATATTTACATTGAATATTTTAGGTTTGAAGTAAAATATGAGTTCAGCTGTTTCAACAGATTTGAACATCTAAGAGTGAAGTTAGATTTTGAAAGTTAATTCGTTCAAAGAAAAATCTGAATAATGGATATTTAGGGAGCATATTAATTAAAGGAATTTTATTAAACATGGGTGTATATGAATACCAAACAACAGTCACAATTGGTGATACTAATGCCTTGCAAAACATGTATTTTCTAAATTTTTTTAAGTTGCAGGGAATTGTTCGTGAATTGTGGGTTAAAGATGAAGTGGAAGGAGGATTTGAAGATCTTAGCAATGGAATGATTTTAATAACGAAAGATGCCAGATGTAATTTTAAAAAGAACTTTTTCCTGTATGACGAGGTGGTAGTAAAACTTTACATCTCAAATGTTGGCAGGACAAATATGCGCCTGAATTTTATGTTTTATAATATGAATACAGGTGAGTTACATGCCGAGGGAAATCAGACGATTGTTTTTGCAAATTCAACACACAGGATTATTGCGATACCCGATAACTGGAAACGTACGATCCAGCAATTTAGTCATGATACAGATATACCTGAGGTCTGTGAGGTATGAGGGACACAAAATATGTATCAGCTTAAAACTGTAGTAATATTAATGATTTAATCTTTGCTTAAATTAGGTTGAACTTTTTATTTATACCTGGGTCTTAGGTGTACGGTTTTAGACCGTCCCGCATACCTCCCTGGCGGGTAAAGTACGTTCAGCCACCCCCAAGCTGAATGAGCGTTTGCCCCGGAAAAGACATCGAAATGTAATTCCCGGGGCTATTTTTTTATCCAGATCACACTTTTGACAATTTTATTACAAAACGTGTGAATTATTTAACAATCTTTAACATCACATTGGCTGACAAAGATCGAAACTTGTCTAGACTGGTTACTGAAGCAGCTTGGTTCCCGCATAACCTCCCTGGCGGGTAACTAAAATTTCTCGGTTTCCCCAAGCCGAGAAAAAACTTAAGCTCCGTGTCTTCTCCCCCACACTCCTGGACACGGAGCTTTTTTTATTCCCTCAGCCTTTTTTCTTCATATATTACGTTTTACAAATTTTAATGAGGTTTAACATTGTTTAACCTGATATGAGGCGACAAAGATCGAAATGTGTCTAGACTGATTACTGAAGCAGCTTGGTTCCCGCATAACCTCCCTGGCGGGTACTAAAGTTCCCGGTTTCCCCAAGCCGGGAAAAACTTAAGCTCCGTGTCTTTCTCCCCCACACTCCTGGACACGGGGCTTTTTTTATTCTTCTTGAATATCTGTTGCCTGGTTAATTTCTAACCATGTGTCGAGTATAGCCCTGGCCTCATCTACTCCGGACTTTTTTGTAGCTGAAAACAACTGCAGGCTGATATCGGGAAGATCCTGTAATTCTCGTTTTACCTTAAGCAGTGTGTTTTTGGCAGCACCGTGTTTGAGCTTATCTGCCTTGGTGAGCAGGATATGTACCGGCATCTCAGAATGCACGGCCCAGTCAAGCATCTGTATATCAAAGTCGGTAAGGGGGTGGCGAATATCCATCATCAGGATGAGTCCACGCAGGGACTGGCGCTCGTTTAAATAGGTTTCCATGGCTTTTTGCCACTGCTGTTTTATCTTGAGAGGGACCTTGGCATAGCCATAACCCGGCAGGTCGACCAGGCGCCGTTGCTCATCAAGCTCAAAAAATATCAGATGTTGGGTCCGGCCGGGAGTTTTACTGACCCTGGCCAGGGCATTCTGGTTGGTAATGGCATTGAGGGCGCTGGATTTGCCGGCATTGGAACGCCCGGCAAAGGCCACCTCCATGCCGCTGTCTGGGGGAGCCAGGCTGGGTTTAGGGACACTGGTCTGAAAGTTGGCGCGCTGATAATAATTGATCATTTTTGTCTGCATTTTGAAATTTTCCGGCTTTTTCTTGACCCGCCGCCCGGCCCTTGGTATACAGGTGCGCGAAATTTTTTGTTTCGGCGGGGACATCTTAGCATTTTTCCAGGGATGTGATTGTCGGGACCTTTTGTTATCCACATGGGAGATAAATAGAGATGAAAAAACTGATGGTTGCAGCCTCTGCGCTGATGGTTTTTGCGGCAGTGAATGTTCAGGCAGATGAAGGCCAGAAAACTTACCAGGCGGCTTGTTTTGCCTGTCACGGTACTGGTGCTGCGGGCGCCCCCAAACTGGGTGACAAGGCAGCCTGGAAATCACGTATTGCACAGGGCATGGGTGTAATGAATGATCATGCCATTAAGGGTTTTAAGGGTAAAACCGGTTTCATGCCAGCCAAAGGTGGTCGTGCTGACCTGAGCGATGCAGCTGTTAAAGCCGCTGTTAAGCATATGGTAGACCAGTCCAAATGATGTTGAATAAGACTTTCGCTATAAGTCTGGCCCTATTGCTTGCTGCCCCTGTTCAGGCAGCAGGCAACGCCTCGGCCGGCGAGAAAAAAGCCGGTGTTTGTGCCGGATGCCATGGCCCAGCCGGAAATAGCACAAACCCAAGCTGGCCAAAGCTGGCGGGTCAGGGTGCTGGATATATTGCCAAGCAGTTGGCTGATTTTAAATCAGGTGCCCGTAAGGATCCGATTATGATGGGACAGGCCGCTGCCCTGAGTGATCAGGACATGGCCGATCTGGGTGCATATTATGCCAAACAGACTGTCAGCCCCGGTTCTGCGGATAAAAAGACCCTGACTCTGGGTCAGAATGTCTATCGTGGTGGAAATAAAGAGAAGGGTGTTGCAGCCTGTATCGGTTGTCATGGCCCATCAGGTGCTGGTAACCCTGCTGCCAAATTCCCTGCCTTGGGTAGTCAGCAGGCAGCATACATAGTGAAAACCATGAAAGATTTTCGTAGCGGTGTGCGTGGTAATGACCCAAGCAAGATGATGCGGGACATTGCGGCTCGCATGAGCGACAAGGAAATTGAGGCCGTTGCCTCTTATATCGCTGGCCTGCACTAAGCCGAGTCACTGAAAATACTTAGAAGGGTGGTTTTAACCACCCTTTTTTTTATTTTGCAGAATGGAATTAACATCCTGTCAGTACATAAAATCTAAAACAGGGTTATGCTAAACAGCATGTACCCACTTTTTCAACAAAAGCTTCGCAGGACACGTTTGCGAGGCAGCTCACTGTCATTTGCAAGCGTCCTGCTTTTCAGTCTTACTGTGGTTGTCAGCACGATGTGGTTAATACAGGCGGAATCGGGCTGGTTGCTGCTAGTCAGTGTGAGCCTGTTGATAGCCGTCATACTTTTACTGTTTCGCCAACTGCCAGTCATGTGGCGAGATCTTACACACTACAGGTTGATCACTGATCAATCGCGTATGCAGCTCCTGCATCACCATGTGTCGTGGCGTTATGAAAAGCCAGCAGAGCAATTGTCGTCAGTGTGTCAGTCGGTATTAGCCAGGCAGGGGTATCGTGTACAGTCGGTACGCAAAAATCAAAAACAATATCTTTCAGCTATTCATGGCCGATTAAATCGTGTCGGTCTGGTTTTATCCCATGTTGCTATCGTGATCATTCTGCTTGGAGTGTCGCTCGATAGTGATTATGGTCTGAAGTGGCAACTGCGTTTTAGTAGTCTGCAAACCGAAAGCCAGGATATTCCACTTAACGAAATGGCGAGTAATAGTCGAATCCCGGCCCGTTCCAGACTGGCCTTTGAAGGACTGGCTGAGGTTCAGGCCGGCCAGATCATTGATGAAGTCAGGGTCAGCACATCACAGGGATTTTTAACACGACATCTACCTTTTCCTGTTTCTGTCCAGAGCGTCCAACTGGATTCGGATCATCTCTTGCTAGAAGAAAATTTCATTAGTCATATCCAGATTCTCGATTCACGACGGAATAACCCAGTACCAACCTTATTGGGTGCCAATCGAGCCTTTCGTTATCGAGGCTATACCTATTTTCAGCGGGGTGTGAAAGACGCGGGAAGTGGACTAAGCGTTGCTATGTGGCCACTAAACCATGCCAATGTAGTGCCATTAAAATTTAAAACCGAGGTGGGGAGTGAGCGTCGCTTACAGACACGCGATGGTGATATTGTGGTGCGGTTTATGGGCCTTAATCCTAGAAATATACAGGCTGTACGAGATGAAAGGGATGCCAGGCCTGTGCATAGAAATATTGGCCCAAGCCTGCGTTATACCGTGACAGAGTCGGTATCTCGTCAAAGAGAAGTGATCACATATTTATTACCCGTTAAACAACAAGGCCGTTATTATTTTATTACCGGGATTCGCGATGGGCATGAACAGGCTTTCCGGTTCATTCATATTCCGGTAGATCAGGATGCCAGCATGGAAAAGTATTTGAACTTGCATGCCTCACTTTACGATCAGCGCAAGGTTGAGATGGCAATACAAAAGGTGCTTAAAGAATCGGGTAAATCAATGTCGACAAAAGAACGCAGGGCTCGTTCTAAAACCTTGCAGGAATTACTTACCCTGTTTAAACAGGGGGGCTTCCCTGCTGTTGATCAGAATATGGCCAGTCGTATCGAAGCTGAGGGTTTGGAGCAAAGCCAGCAACTTTCCCATAAGCTGATACGAAGATTGGTCTATGCCTTATATGCAAAAAAGAAGATGAACAGTTCAGATTTACTATTTTTTGAAGATGCTATTCCTGCTTTATCAAAAATGGCAGAAACACGATTACCTTTTTATATTCAGTTACAGGATATGACCTACAAACCAGCCGTGATATTGATGGTGTCCTATCGACCAGGTGAATTATTTGTATTGGGTGGCAGTTTATTAATGCTGGTGGGTTTGTTGGCTGCTTTTTATAGTCGCTATCGTCGTATCTGGATGTTGTTTGAGACAGAGGGTAAAGACTGTCAGGTAAGTATGTCAGGGATGGGAGGGCGACAGCAGATGGCCTTTAGCCGAGAATTTAATGAACTCTTCACGCGTTTGCAGCAGGCCATGCAGGGAGACTGATGGCATTTAATATACCACCTCGATTTAATCAGTTTGTACAGCGTGTCGATCAAATAAGGCTGCGCCTGACTCTTCGTTATGACCAATTAGCATGGGCCCTGTTTATGCTTGTGGTGGGAACAGGTCTTATGGCTACTGCCTGGCATGCATTAAGCCTCCTGAGTGGAATTGTGCTGGCCTTGCTGGTGTTGTTGTGTGCATGGTCGGCCTGGAACTGGCATGAGATGCAAATCAGTGTAGCTGTCTTGTTATTAATGACCATACTCATTCTTTTTTCAGGCTATGCAAGGATTTTACACGATGTTGTTGCCATCCTTACCCTGGTTCTATTATGGCTGGGTCAGTTATTACTTGTACTGGTTGAAAAAGTTCGCAGTCGATTCAGCTACCAGCATGTCAAGCTTATATATTGGTCAAGTATGACCCTGTGCATATTACTGATCATCATTCGTTGGTTGGAAAAACCTGCACTGGGATTGAATTATGCCGGTTTACCTTTGGCCAGTTCTTTAGATACATCGGCGTTGATTCTGGTCGCCATGCTAATGATGTTTCTTCTTTATCTTAAGCGTGAAGTAAAAGGAAATAGTAATTTTCTGATTATCATACCCGCGACTTTGACGGGCAGTTATATTCTATGGAATATAACTGGCTCAGGAAGTCAGTTAATGACATTGCCCCTGGCTGTGCTGGAACACGGCTTATTGTTTGTCCATGTGCCCATGATGATCATTGCCCTTGCCTTACTCATTATAGGAGCAGGTTATGCGATTCTGATTTTGACAGATCAAATGGGTGGTTTTCTGGCGAACAGGAACAGGGATGTGGCAGAGACCATTTTGCTCAGTCTGGAGGCGGCACTCATTCGTAGCGTGAAACTGGCGCTGATTTTGTTGGGCTTTGGTATCCTGACGGGCATGCTTTGGTCAAGTATGGCCTGGGGGCATTACTGGGTGTGGGAAGTCAAACAGTTACTGAGTGTCTCACTCTGGTTCTATTTGCTTGCAGTCATGCATTTACGCCTTCAAAAAGGCGTATCGAGTAAGGTTTTTGCCATATGCTGTTTAGTGAGCATGCCCTTATTATTACTTACGTGGTTTGGAACCGATTCTTTACTGCCGGGTCTACATGTTTTTAATTAATAAATTTGACTCGACAGAATGGTGCAAGGAACTGCTTGCCATGCAGCTAATATTTTTCTAACCTGATGCAAACATAACAGGAGACACAGGTATGCACGGTTTTCGCCAATTATGGGTTTCAGTTTTTATCTTAATGATGACCGGTCAGGTATTTGCTGCTGGTATCAAAGAAGGGGTTTCATACGAACGCATTAATCCACCCGTAGCCAAAAGCACATCGGGTAAAACCATCGAAGTGGTGGAGATGTTCTGGTATGGCTGTCCTCACTGCTTCCAGTTTGAACCCAAATTACACAAATGGTTAAAGAAAAAACCGGCCAATGTTAAATTCGTTCGCGTACCGGCCACATTCCGTCCTCTCTGGAAGCTACATGCCCGTGCCTTTTACGCTGCTGAGGTGCTGGGTGTCAGTGACAAGATGCACAAGCAGATATTTGATACCTATCACCTGAAACGAGACCGGTTGGATACAAAGGAAAAATTGCGTGCCCTGTTTGTCAAAAATGGAGTCAAGGCCAGTGACTTTGATGATGTGTTTCATTCCTTTGCGGTGGAAACCAAACTAGCCCGTGCCGATGACCTGACCCGGCGCTATGGTATCAGCGGCGTACCCTCCATGATCGTAAATGGTAAATATCGGGCAGCCGAGAAGCACCGTGATGGCCCCAGCATGCTGGACGTGGTGGATCACCTGATTAAAAAGGAAAAATAAGGCAGCGATATGAAAGCGGCCGAGCTGTTTATCAAGTGCCTCGAAAATGAGGGGGTGGAATATATCTTTGGTATTCCCGGGGAAGAAAACCTGGATGTCATGGATGCCCTGCTGTCATCAAACATCAAATTTATCACTACCCGCCATGAGCAGGGTGCGGCTTTTATGGCCGATGTCTATGGCAGGCTGACCGGCCGGGCCGGTGTCTGTCTGGCAACCCTGGGCCCTGGTGCCACCAACCTGATCACCGGGGTGGCTGACGCCAATATGGACCATGCCCCGGTGGTGGCCATTGCCGGGCAGGCCAGTACCCACCGTTTGCATAAAGAATCCCACCAGGTGCTGGATCTGGAAAAGATCTTCCAGCCAGTCACCAAATATTCTTCCCGCCTGCTGGAACCGGACATTATTCCTGAGGTGGTGCGCAAGGCCTTCAAGCTGGCCCAGACTGAAAAGAGCGGTGCGACTTTTATCGAGTTTCCGGAAAATATTGCCAGTATGAGTATTGATGCCGAGCCTTTGGGGGTTCGGGTCCCCATGACACCGGAGCCTGCCATGGACAGGGTGGAACGGGCCGCGGAAGTGATCAGCAATGCACGCAACCCCATGATCATGGCCGGTAATGGGGTCATCCGTGGTAAGGCATGGGCACAACTGGCCGAGTTTGCCGAAAAATTAAATATTCCCGTGGCCAATACCTTTATGGCCAAGGGTGTGATTCCGTTTAGACATCCCATGGCCCTGGGTACTGCCGGTCTCCAGTCCAGTGACTATGTGAACTGTGGTTTTAACAAGGCCGATGTGATCATCTGTGTCGGATTCGACCTTGTTGAATATCATCCCTATCTCTGGCATCCGACCAAAGACCGGACCCTGATCCATATCGACCATTTGCCTGCCGAAGTGGATGCTCACTATTCGGCACAGATAGGGGTAAATGGCGATATCAAGCACAGCCTGTTGCGCATCATGGAACTGGCGACGCCACATACGGGTAATACGCTGCGTCCTTTACGTGATGCCCTCATCAAGGAAATGGATCAGCATAAAGACGACAATACGCTTCCAGTCAAACCACAGAAGATTATCTGGGATTTGCGCACGGCGATGGATCTGGAAGATATCGCCATCTCCGATGTGGGTGCCCATAAGATGTGGATGGCGCGTATGTTCCGTTGTGAACACCCTAATACCTGCATCATCTCCAACGGCTTTGCCAGTATGGGGATTGCCGTGCCGGGTGCCGTTGCTGCCAAACTGGCCTATCCGGATCGCAAGGTGGTGGCGGTAACCGGGGATGCCGGATTCATGATGAACTCCCAGGAAATTGAAACGGCCCTGCGACTGAATACCCCTTTCGTGATCCTGATCTGGAACGACAGCGGCTATGGCCTGATAGAATGGAAACAGATGAACCAGTTTGGTCGCAAGTCTCACGTGGATTTTTCCAACCCGGATTTTGTCAAATATGCAGAATCTTTTGGCGCCAAAGGCTATCGTATTGAAAAGGGGCAGGATTTATTACCTACACTCAAGAAGGCACTGGCCGATAATACAGTTAGTGTGATCGATTGCCCGGTAGATTACGGTGAAAACATTAAGCTGACGAATAAACTGGGCGAAATGGTGTGTCCGGTCTGACGTTGACCGAAGCGCCATCTATTATATAAACCGTTTCGAACAGGTTATTATTTTGGACAGTCAGATCCTCAAGGTCATGAGTTATAACATCCAGGTGGGTATTTCCACCCGGACACCCCACCATTACCTGACCCATAGCTGGAAACACGTCCTGCCTCATAGTCAACGCATAGCCAACCTGGATCGGGTCGCCCGCCTGCTGGGGGATTTTGACCTGGTGGGCCTGCAGGAAGTGGATGCGGGCAGCCTGCGCAGTAATTACATTAACCTGGCGGAATACCTGGCTCATAAGGCTGGCTTTCCCTTCTGGTATCACCAGGTCAATCGAAATATCGGACACTTTGCCAAACACAGTAATGGTTTGCTCAGCCGCTTCCAGCCGGTGGAGATCAATGACATTCCCCTGCCGGGGTTAATACCAGGTCGCAACGCCATCATGGCCCGTTACGGGACAGGTGAGGAGTCACTGGGAGTGTTTATGCTGCACCTGGCCCTGAGTCGTCGTGCCCGTATGCGCCAGCTGGCCATGATCAGTGAGCAGGTAAATGAATTCAGGCATGTGATCCTGATGGGGGACATGAACTGTCGCACCGGTAGCCCGGAAATGAAGCTATTGTTCAAACGAACCCGACTCCGTGAACCCCTGGAAGAGACCTTTACCTTCCCCAGTTGGCGGCCCTCGCACCACATCGACCACATCCTGGTGACACCAGAGCTTAAAGTGCAGGCCGTCCATGCCCTGCAACATGCCTATTCAGACCACCTGCCGATTGTTATGGAACTGGTGTTGCCCAAATCCATCCAAATGATCCGCGTCGCCGCTTAACCCTATTAAAATTCAGTTAAATAACCCACTAAAGAACAGGGTTATTTCCCCATAAATTGTGATGATAATCACAATAATTTATCTAAATAACTCACAAAAAGTGCCGTAAAGGTAAGCGTACGACTATGGAATAGCCTTATTTTTACTGCAGACACGTAGGGATAATTAATAAAAACAATTAGTTATAAGTTGAGGTGGCGTCATGCGCCGATTATTAAAGCAACAGCTTGGTTTAGTTTTGGCACTGTTTACCCTGGTGAGCACCAGTGTATTCGGGGCCAATGTGGGGTATTACGAGATGTGTAATGGTGAGGGACGTCCCTGGGCCATTACCCCGATTACGGCAGCTGGCCATACACCAGTTTATCTTGCCGATCTCTCGAGTGCAGATTTGAATGGGCTGGATGTCCTGTTTGTTACCAACTGTAATAATTTTGGTTACGACAGTGAGTATCTGAGTCGCTTGCCTGAAATTGACCAGGCCGTGCAGAACGGGCTGGTTCTAATGATTCATGACCGTAAGGTCGATGGGGCATCAGCCATCCTGCCTGGGGGTGCTAACATCAAGACCGTGCGTGGGGCCGGCCGTGATGTAAATGTGGTTGATAATACCACTGCCCTGACCAATGGCCCGGGTGGTGTGATCGATGACACCATTCTTGACCATGCCCGTAATACTGAACACGGATATATCCAGGCTGCTTCCCTGCCTGCCGGTTATCGTACTATCCTGAGTCGTCCGAACCCCAGCCAGTCTGTGGTTACGGTTTATGACCATGGTCTGGGTAACGTAATCTACTCATCGGTACCACTGGATTACTACGCAGGCATCATGCCCATCTGTATGCGTTTTGTGGATCCGCAATACAGTTCATGTCAGATTATCGTCAATGTGTATGCGCCTAATGTCGTGGCCCTGGCAGCCGAAGTGGCCAGTAGCAAGCCTATTGCCAAGGCAGGTGTTGACCAGGCCATTGATGAAGGTACAACTGTTCAGCTGGATGGTTCTGGCAGTAATGGTCGTGGCTCTCTGAGCTATCAGTGGAAACAGCTTTCACCGGCTAGTCCCGTGGTAAGCATTAATGCGACCAGTGCCAAACCAACTTTCACGGCTCCAATGGTTGATGCCAACCTGACTTTCACCTTCCAGTTACTTGTGACAGACCAGAAAGGTCATGTGAGTGATCCGGATACGGTAGACATCACGGTTAAAGATGTGAATACACCACCCGTGGCTGATGCTGGTGATGACTTTACGATCAAGGCCGGTGCCCTTGCCAGCCTGGATGGTAGTCAGAGCTATGATGCCGATGGGGATCCCATCCAGTCTTATAACTGGGTTCAGATCGGTGGCCCTGCGGTAAGTTTGCAGAACCCGGATCTGGCAAAAACCAATTTTGAAGTACCCAATCAGGTTGGTCAGCAACTAGTCTTCGAGTTGATGGTTAACGATGGCAAGGCCATGAGTCAGCCTTCGCGAGTGACAGTAACTATTGTGGATAATGCCGCACCAATTGCCAATGCCGGTGTCGATCAGACCCGTGATGAAGGCAATACTGTGCTGTTGAATGCACTGGGCAGTTATGATCCAGATAAAGACGGCATGTTGTTCGACTGGCGCCAGATTTCAGGTCCCAGCGTGACTCTGGACAACCCTGGTTCACCCACACCATATTTCACGGCGCCCAAGGTTGAGGCCGGTGGTATGAGCCTGGTATTTGAAGTAACTGTGATGGACATGGATCCAATCAATGCCAAGGCCAGCATGAATCAGGTGGTGATCAATGTTCGTAATATTAATGATGCGCCTGCCTGTGAACTGGCCCGCCCAAGTGTTGCCAGCCTGTGGCCACCGAATCACAAAATGCGTCCTGTCGAGATTGAGGGCGTGAGTGATACTGACAGTATCTATAAGAACGTGGCGATCATCATTAACAGTGTCACCATGGATGAACCTGTCGTAGGTCGTGGTAGTGGCCACAGTAGTCCAGACGCCGTGATTCAGGACATCGAGCCTCGTGATAACGTGCTACTACGTGCCGAACGTCAGCGTCGTAGTGATGGCCGTGTCTACCAGGTCAACTTCACTGCCAGTGATGGTTTTGAAAGCTGTACAGGTTCGGTGCAGGTAACAGTACCCACATCACGAAAACACCGTGACTGTCACCGTCATGACCGTGGCAAACATAAAGGCCACTATAAGCACGACCATGACAAGCATAAAGGCCATGGCCGACACCATAAACATCGTAAGATGTGTGAAGCCACGCAGCCGATCGACAATGGTCAGCTATATGATGCAACCGAGCTGCATACGCGTCCTCACCACCACAAAGGTGAGTACAAGGACAAGATGAAAAAGAAACTTAAAGCGCTGAAGGAAAAACGGGAAGAGCATAAGAAAAAGCATAAAAAGCACAACAAAAAGAAAAAGCATGATAAGGACGATGATTAATCGTCCCTGACTTCAAACCCCGCCATGGCGGGGTTTTTTATTGCATACTATTTTTGCTCATAGAATAACTTATATCGATTTATGGCAAGACTGCCAAAGTTATTCTTACCGTTATCTGTGATTTAATTATTAAACAGTAGTTAAGCTGTTTGATTATTTTTTATCTATCATCTTGTTAAAAACTAATAAAGTTAGTTATTGATTTATGTTATCCACAGTATGAAATTGTTTAGTTTTTATCCTGTTAACCATTTAGTTGTGAGCTGTTTGGCATAATTCCCGGTACTGCATAGCATATTTATAAATTTGACTTGTTATGTTTTATTTAAGCTGTATTGTTTTGCGAGTTGTATAAAAAGAAAGTAGGAAGATTTACGCTGGAAATATATTAATAACTAAAACTGATCAATATGGAGGTTGAAATGAAAATTGAACATTTGTTCAAACTAACTATCTGTGTGGGACTATTAGGCGTTGGTTCTAGCACACAGGCCAAATCTCTACCCTCTCCAATTACTGATGCTGACTTCCATGACAATGGAAAACCCAGTGTTGCCAAAGTCGAACTGGGAAAAAATCTCATGTTTGACAAAATTCTTAGCGGTAATAAAAACATTTCCTGTGCGACATGTCATCACTCCTTAACGGGTACAGGTGATGGTTTGTCGCTACCGATAGGGGAAGGGGCTAAGGGTTTAGGGATTACTCGAGATACTGGTAGTGGCATTAATGCGGTGCATGAACGTGTACCCCGCAATGCACCTCATGTTTTTAATAAAGGTATGAAGCAGTTTGTTCAGATGTTCCATGATGGAAGGGTGAGCCTTGATAATACTTATCCAAGTGGCTGCAAGACACCCGCTGGTCAGAATCTGCTAACTGGGCTTGAAAATATACTTGCATGTCAGGCTATGTTTCCGGTGACTTCAGGTACAGAGATGGCGGGTCAGGCTGGTGAAAACTCAGTAGCTGATGCAGCAGCTAATGGTAATTTGTCAGGGCCTGGCGGTGTCTGGGATCAACTTGCTGGTCGATTGCGAGCAATACCAGAGTACGTTGAAATGTTTAAGGCGGCATTTGATGATGTGAGTAGTGCCGAAGACATAACTTTTGCCCATGCAGCTAATGCGATATCTGCGTTTGAGCGTGTGGCCTGGCGTGCGGACAACAGTCCATTTGACAGGTATCTACGTGGCGAACACCATGCGATGAGTAAAAATGCCCAAAAAGGCATGTTTTTATTTTACAACAACCCGGATAGTACGCGTGTCTCATGTGGTGACTGCCATAGTGGCGTGCTGCAGACTGATCATAAATTTCATGCGATCGCAATGCCACAGATTGGCGCCGGACGTGGTGATGGTTATGATGGTTACGAAGATTATGGTCGTGAACAGGTCACTGGAGTTATAAAAGACCGCTATAAATTCCGAACTCCATCACTGCGGAATATTGCCCTGACAGCACCTTATGGCCATTCAGGTGCATACAATACACTGCGAGCTGTGGTTGAACATCACATGAATACTGTAAAAGGTATTAGCAATTATGACCAAAGTCAGGCTGTTCTGCCTTCACGAGGTGATTTAGACCAACATGATTTTGTGCTGATGAATGATGCGAGCCGTGTTGCAGAAATAGCAGCATATAGTGAGTTGCAGCCTATGAATTACAATCATTATGAAATTGAAAAGATAATAGATTTTCTGTATGCATTGACAGATCGCGGCAGTGTCGATATGCGCGATGATTTACCTAAAAGAGTGCCTAGTGGTTTGACTCTTGCTGAGTAATATTAAAATTTAACTTAACTATTAAACAAGGAATGTCATTATGATGAAAAAAATAAGTTTATTATTTTTGGTAGCAATTGTATTTTCTCCAAGTATTTTTGCGGCCCCTGGCCTGAATATGGCAATGCAATTACGCGGCACTGCGACAGGATATGATGGTACTGTTCCAGATATTGATGGAGATGGAATTGATGATCCGGCTACCTGTTTTGATGTAGAAGTATTTAATGTGGCTACTGGCCTGAAAATGGGAGATGGAACAGATTGCTTATCTAATATCACACCTGTTGGTGGAGGCCTGCGGATTGTTGGTACAACTTACTTTAAGTTACCATCAGGTACACTGGTAACCCGTGGCATTACCTCAGTCCAGCCAAAAACAGGCGGTTCTGAGTCGATTACACATATTACGGGAGCGATTCCTGGCTCAGGTGATAATAGTGTAATAGCTGGTGATGGTGCATTTAAAGGGGTTAGTGGACCTGTTCGGTTATCGGGAGCTGTTGATATGTCTCAGGTAGACTCGGGTATTATCAGTTTTGACTGCCTGTTTATCGCATCACTTTCCAAGAACAAATGAATGTAGTCAATTATAACCCCGCCTAGACAGGCGGGGTTTTTTATTACCTGTTATTTGTTACGGTAGCGAGAAAAGCCAAATCCCGCCAATCCAACAGCTAATAAGGCCAGGCTGGTGGGTTCAGGAACGCTGGTGCTGTCAATTACTTTACCGAAGGTAAAGCCATGCCAGTTTTCATTGGGTGATGAAGTCCAGTTTATTTGCTCAATCAGGCCATTGAACTGGATAACACCATGAAATTCATAACCTGTCAGGGTGTCAGTTGCATCATTTTCAAAGTAAGCACCTGGCAGGCCGCCATTGGCACCACTCCAGTAGCCAACCCCACCACCAAGGACATCAAAGTCAGTGTCGAAGTCATAAGAAACGCCAATACTGGGTTGTCCCATGCTGACGATGGCCATAACCGGGTTCAGGATGGCTTCTGAGAAGACAATCTGGTGGTAGCCTGTACCGCTAATGGCAAGCATTTCGGCTGGGGTTGGCACATTATCCACGACAGTGTTGCCAGTGTATGGAGCGGGGCTTCCATTCTCTGTCCAGTAATTGGTTCCAGAACCGGTCTGGGCAAATGTTAAATGCCCTCCATAAGTAACAGTCGTACTTCCAATGGCTCCGATTGCCATTTGCCCAATAACAGCAGATTTCCAGTCAGTCCATTCAATGACCGCTGCATGGGCAGAAGCTGCACTTAGAAATAAACAAGTGATAAGAAGTTTTCTAAAGATCATATTTCCTCCGATGAAAATAGTTAATTACTCCTATGAAACTGAATCGTCTTGATACATCAAAAAATGTTAAGGCAAAAAACATACCAGAAAAGTTACTGTATTGATTTGTATCTAATTTTTATTTTTTGAATTAAATAAAATTTTTATGGTTTGTTAAGTTTTACGACAAATTTGTGTTTAGATAATCAGAATTTCTATGAGTCAGGAAGAACATTGTGTGATGGTCAACCCGAGATGGCTGAAAAGAGATTTATTATCTGATTGTTAAATCAGCAAGAATTCCGCATGAGAAAGGTTTAATAAATCTTGAAAAAAGTTTGTTTAAGCGATAAACAGGTGACTGTGACCATAGTTCTTCATAGTAGTGGATTTCACCGGAAACAATCGAGTCACCCATATAGATTTCCAGCATATTTTTAAAAGTAGTTACATCGTAAAGAGAGACATGTGTAGGATCATTTGGGATTTTTCTGCCAAAAATAGCATACCTAAGAGATACTAACGAGTATGGGTTTGGTGTGGAAATAATAACTCGTCCATTTTTGCCTACAGCCTGTGAACAGCTCTTTAAGAAACCAGAAACATTTCCCAGGTGCTCAATAACTTCACCAGCGATACATACGTCAAATTTTTCATCAAGCGTAAAGTTTTGTGCATCACATACAATGATTCCTTCCCCTTCTTGCTGGTCGATGCCAACGGTATATGTCGCCTCATCTTTAATTCTACTATGAAGCTTTTGTAGACCATCTGCAGCAGCGCAACCTATGTCAAGGACACGTTTATTTTTTGCGGCATCTATAAAGAAGTTTTCACGAAAAACTCTTTTGTTTGTAATTGAAATTCCCATAACAAATCTAATATTTACTCTTTAACTTGATTAATAAAACATGTTGCTTGATATTATAAGCAAAAATTGAGCTTTCAGTATGTAATTATAACTATTTAATCCTGCATCGTGAAATGGTATGTTTCAAAGTGGTTGACATGATATCTAATCGTTAATGGTAACTGATATTTAGTATAAACCACTAGTGAATCTTCTGCTTAAGCCTTCTTCAAATTACTCACTATAAATTAATTTTGTGCCACCAACATTGTAGTACCTTCAATGTTGAGTTCGCTGTAATAATATATTCGTAACTGACCAAATAAATGTAATAGCTCATTTTTAGCTAATCGGTATGCTGGATTTGAGGGCCTATGTCCGGATGTGTTGAGGTTAAATGTTTGGTAAAACAACAGGCCATTGGGTTTTAGGCTATTAATTATAGCCAGTGCAAGTCCACGCTCCAGAAAATAACTGACTACGATGGCATCGAAGTGGTGAGCCGGTAGTAAGTCAGGAGTGATGTCGACTACTTTTGTCGACAGTGATAATCCTTTTGCCCTTTCATTTAACTTTTCGATTGCAACGGGTGAGATGTCCCAGGCTTCTGTTTCCAGTCCCTGTTTAGCTAGCAATATGGCATTTCCACCCAGGCCACATGCCAGATCCAAGGCTTTGCCCGTTTTGGGTAACAGGTGGAGGTTTTCCTCTAAAACTGAACAGGCTTTGGGTTGGGCGTTATTCTCGAGATAGCGTTGATCCCATTTTTCTTGATCGGGATTTGCCATGAATCAACGTCGCCAGAAGGCGGGGCTAAGCAAAACGAGTAAGGTAAAGATTTCCAGTCGTCCCAGCATCATGGCAAAGCTGAGAATCCACTTGGCCGGGTCTTCCAGGCTGGCGTAATTGAGGCCTACTTCATTGAGGCCGGGGCCGAGGTTATTAAGACAGGCGGCGGTGGCAGAGAAGGCGCTGATCTGGTCAAGGCCGGTGAGCATGAGAATCAGCAGGATGATCACAAAGATCGCCACGTAAGCTGCAAAGAAGCCCCATACCGCATCCACCACCCGATCTGAAATGGGTTTGCGGCCTATCTTAATGGGAATCACTCCATTAGGATGAATAACCCGTTTTACCTCTCGAACGCCCTGTTTCAACAGCAGCAGGAATCGAATCACCTTCATACCTCCACCGGTGGAACCGGCACAGGCACCTACGAAGCTGGTAAAAAGCAACATAACAGGCAAGAAGCCTGGCCAGTTATGGTATTCCTGGGTGGTAAAGCCGGTGGTGGTGCCGATAGAGACGGCCTGGAAAATACCGTGTAAGACGGCCCGTTCCGGGTAAATGAAGACATCCATGTAATAGAGATAGACCGATGAAATAATGGCGACAGAAATAAGAATTCCCAGGTAGGTTCTGAATTCCACATCACGAAAATAATTCAGGGCATTACGAGTGCGCCAGGCGGTGAAATGTAGTGCAAAGTTCACCCCGGCCAGGATCATGAAGATGATGGCCACTACTTCAACCATGGGTTTGTTGTTGAAGTAACCCATACTGGCATCATGGGTGGAGAAGCCGCCGATGGCGATGGTGGAAAAACTGTGGCCAATGGCATCGAACACATTCATACCCGCCAGCCAGTAGGCCAGGGCACAGGCTGCTGTAAGGATGAGATAGATATACCACAGGGCTTTGGCGGTTTCGGTGATGCGGGGGGTGAGTTTACTGTCCTTCATGGGGCCAGGGGTCTCGGCCTTGTAAAGCTGCATACCGCCGATACCGAGCATGGGCATAATGGCCACGGCGATCACGATTATACCAATACCACCTAACCATTGGAGCTGCTGGCGGTAGTAGAGTATGGATTTGGGCAGGTGATCCAGACCAGTAATCACGGTAGCCCCGGTAGTGGTCAGGCCAGACATAGACTCGAAAATGGCATCAGTGACGGACAGATGAAGTTGATCACTCATGTATAAGGGCAGTGAACCCACCAGCCCTAGCACCAGCCAGAACATGGCGACTATCACGAATCCGTCCCGGTTACGAAATTCCTTGCGGTAGTTTTTTACCGGGAGCCAGAGCACTAATCCGGTTAGTACTGTCAGCAGGAAGGCCTCGAAAAAATGGATCAGCTCCTGGTCGTTATAGATGATGGAGACCAGCATGGGCGGTAAGAGTGTGCTGCTGAACACCACCAGAAACAGCCCGAAGACCCGTTGGATGGCAAAAATCTTCATATCAGAGGAAGGTAATGCCTACCTGGAACAGGCGTTCCACTTCATCGATGCGGGTCTTATCCACCAGGAACAGAATGACGTGGTCTTCTGATTCGATGACGGTGTCATGGTGGGCAATGATCACTTCACTATCACGCACAATGGCCCCAATGGTGGTGCCTTGCGGCAGTTTCAGTTCTTCAATAGTACGGCCTACGACCTTGGAATTGGTCTTATCCCCATGGGCGATGGCTTCGATGGCCTCGGCAGCCCCTCGGCGCAGGGAGTGGACTTTTACCACGTCACCGCGTCGGATATGGGTCAACAGGCTACCGATGGTGGCCATTTGAGGTGAGATAGCGATATCGATATCGCCTGATTGAATCAGATCCACGTAGGCAGCCCGGTTAATAAGGGACATGACCTTGCGAGCACCAAGCCGTTTGGCCAGCATGGCAGAGAGAATATTAGCCTCATCATCATTGGTCAGGGCACAGAACACGTCAGTATTTTCGATGTTCTCTTCCAGCAGTAATTCCTCGTCGGCAGCATCGCCCAACAAAACAATAGTCCTCTCCAGATCGTTGGCAAGATTCTGGGAACGTACCGTGTTATGGTCGATTAGTTTTACCTGATAATCATTTTCAAGGGCTTGTGCCAGACGTCGGCCTATGTTTCCGCCACCGGCCAGCATAATGCGCTTATAGGGTTTGTCCTTTGCCCTTAGTTCACTGATAACGGCCTTGATATAGCCCGGTGCGGCGACAAAGAAGACTTCATCG
Organism: Gammaproteobacteria bacterium; assembly: GCA_029881995.1. GTDB lineage: Bacteria > Pseudomonadota > Gammaproteobacteria > UBA6429 > Thiohalophilaceae > JAHEDB01. Next base: position 30,381 of record JAOULO010000012.1, on the reverse strand, counting down.
TCTGCCTCGATGACGGTATTGCCCTTGGGCAGGATGGCCCGATCCTTACGAAAGATGGCGGCGACACGCATTTCGATACCGGGCATATGGGTTTTCAGTTCCTGTAACTCATGACCTACCAGCGGCCCACCGTAAAAGGCCTTTACCCCTACCAGCTGTACCTGGCCGTCGGCAAAATCCAGTACCTGCAGGGCACCTGGATATTGAATCAGGCGCTGAATGTACTCCGTTATCAGCTGTTCGGGACTGATCAGAACGTCTACCGGCAGGGCATCCTGTTTAAATAGCTCAGGGTGTCGCAGGTAGTCAATGGAACGTACTCGGGCGATCTTGGTGGGAGTATGAAATACGGTATAGGCCACCTGGCAGGCCACCATATTGGTCTCGTCGGAGTCGGTCACGGCAATGATCATGTCTGCATCGTCGGCCCCAGCCTGGCGTAGAATGGCTGGATGAGAGGCCTGGCCTGACACAGAGTTGATGTCCATTCGGTCGCGCAGGGCACGCAGGGTCTTCTCATCGTTATCAACAAGAGTGATGTCGTTGGCTTCTGTCGAAAGATTAGCGGCCAGTGAACTGCCGACCTGACCTGCACCGAGAATGATGATTTTCATTGCGCGTTATTGAGTGTTTGTTCTTGTTTTAAATTCAGTATGGCAGATTTATTCCACCGAGACATTCTTTGGATCTATTCCCAGTGCCCGCAGTTTACGATACAGGTGGGTGCGTTCGATACCAGAAATCTTGGCGACCTTGCCCACACTACCATTGGTCTTGCGTAGTTGGTGCTCAAAATAGGTTTTTTCAAACAGGTCTCGGGCCTCACGCAGGGGACGATCATAATCTATCGGCAAACTGGTATGGCTGTGACGACTGTCATCCTGGCTAAGGCAGGTTTCCACCTCATCGAGGGATATCTCGTCCGTTTTACCAGTGATCAGCAGGCGTTGCACCATATTCATCAGCTCACGAATATTGCCGGGCCAGTAGTAATTACGCAGCCGGTTCTGGGCTGCGGTGCTGAATTTGCGATAGGGCAGTTTGTCCCGATCCACAAAAATGGTGACATAGTAACTCAGCAATTCCGGTACATCTTCACGGTGGTCACGTAAGGCGGGTAGCTTAATGGGCAACACATTCAGGCGATAAAAGAGATCAGCATTGAACTGCTTATTGTCCACCAGTTCGTCCAGCCTTGCGTGGCTGGAGGTGATCAGTCGGCTAGATAGCTCAACCGGGGATTTACCATTGATACGGTTGAAGGCTCTATTGTTGAGGGCACTGTTTAAGCGGGTCTGGTTGCTGGCATCTAGCGCCTCAATATCGCTGAGTAGTAATGTTCCGTTGGCGGTTTGTTCCAGCAGGCCAGGATAGATATTGCCTTTATCTTCATAACCAAATAATTCCTGGCCAAGCTGATCTTCATCCAATGCCGCCAGGGAGAGTTCTTTAAATGGACCACTTAGTTTCTGGCAACTGTGCAGGTAGTTGGCGAAAATGTTGATGCCACTACCTACTTCACCGCTGAGCAAAACGGGTGCATCATGCCCGGCAATTTGCTGGATATGCTCTCGTAGGGATTGCATCGCCGTACTTTTACCTACGGGTTCTGGAATCAGCTGGCTGGTGTAAGGGGGTAATTCCGTAACGGGGCTGGTTTTACGGCTCTGCAGGGCCTCTTCCACGGTCAGTAATAGTTTGGCCAGTGACAGGGGTTTTTCGATATAGTCATGGGCACCCATGCGAGTGGCCTCAACGGCGGTTTCTACCGTGCCATGACCAGACATCATGATGACCGGCATAGGCAGCTGTCCTCGGTCAGCCAGCTCCTTAAGCAGGGTGATACCGTCTACATCTGGCATCCAGATATCCAGCAGCACAAGGTCTACCGGGTGTTCACTCAGGGCCTGTCTGGCGCTGTTACCATCCTCGGCTGTAATAACATGGTAATTCTCATCTTCGAGGATTTCCTGTAGCAGGGTGCGAATATCGGGTTCGTCATCTACCACCAGAATGCGGGGTGACAGACGTGTCGGGTGCACACCTGTTGAGTCGGCGGGTTTTGTACTGGTGTTATGCAACTGCATCGCTCTTTGTGCCTGTCTCTGGTTCTGTTTGCTCAGTGCGTACGGTTGGGTTATTCAGTACCGGTAGGTGCAAGATAATACTGGCGCCACTATTAGGCAAGCTTTCGGCATGAATGATGCCACCATGCTCTTCCACGATCTTTTTGACGATGGCTAACCCCAGGCCGGTTCCCTTGGGCTTACTGGTTACATAAGGTTCAAATAACTGGCCAAGCATATCTTCCGGGATACCAGGGCCATTGTCGATCACCCGAACTTCAGCATACTGGCTGCCATGCTGTTCAACAAATCTTGTGCTAAGGGATATCTGTAAAGGTGCTTTTTTGGCGACAACTTCCAGGGCATTTTTGATCAGGTTATGCAGTAACTGGCGCATTCGACCAGTATCGGCCTCGATCAGGGGCAGGTTTTCTTCCAGTGATAACTGGATTATCACCTGTTCTTCATCATGGCTGTAGAGGTCCCGGGTTTCTGCTATGAGTCGGTTCAGGTCAAGAGGTTCCAACTGCAGTTTTGGCATGCGAGCATAATCAGAGAAGGCCTTGACCATCTGTTTCAACGTTTCTACCTGCTGCACGATGGTGTGGGTGGAGCGATCCAGTAATTCTGCATCTTCTGCGTCCATTTGTTGCAGGTATTTGTGACGGAGCCGCTCAGCGGAGAGCTGGATAGGGGTCAGAGGGTTTTTGATTTCATGAGCCAGACGGCGCGCCACTTCGCCCCAGGCGGCATTGCGCTGGGCCTGGAGCAGGTTGGTAATGTCATCAAAGACCACTACGTGTCCTCCCTGTAGGGTCACAGTATGGGGCAGGGTGGTGCCTCGCAGCATTATGATCTGACGACCTGTTTCACCAAAGAGAGTGATTTCTTCCCGCCATTCATGGTCATTATTGGTCAGGTGTTGATCGATCATGTCTGAGATCTGCTGCAAGCGTGGATTGAGATTAGCCATCTGCTGGATGGTTTTACCATGGTAAGCCTGCAGCTTGAGGTTCAATATCTGTTCTGCCGTCGCATTTGTGGTGTGCAGGCAAAGCTGCTCATCGAAGGTCAGTACGCCGGAGTTAAGGTGGGCCAGGACCACCTCCAGGTAGGCGTTTTGTTGTTCCGCCTCAAGACGGTTGATACGGGCTGTATTCGTCGCTCGGGCAATTTTGTCAGTCATTTCATTGAAGGAATGCACCAGAAAACCCAGTTCATCCCGACCAGGCAGGGGCAGGCGTTTATCATAGTCCCCATCGGCCACGGCCCGGGTCCCTTCCACCAGATCGGTAATAGGGGCCATCATGCGATGGGAATAATAGAAGGCCGCCCAGATGGCGGTCAGGATACTGAGTAACAGGACCAGGGACAGGGTCAGAATGAAACTGTACTTCAACGGAATACGCAAATAGGCCAGTTCATTGTAATCACCAAAGGCGGTTTGTACGCTGTCGGCGAGGATATTAATGCGTTCCGGGACTTCAAACAGGGCTTGTAGAATACGTTTTTCCGCTAGGGGGGACTGGGCCTGCAGTTCGACAGCGATCCGAATGGCCAGTGCCTTTTCCGACAGGGGTGCCAGGGCGATATCCGGTTGTCCCTGGTTAATACTCATATAGGTGGTATCGGCCAGCTGTTGGGGAATCAGTTTCTCCATGTCCTTGCTGCTGGAGGCGATGATTTTACCGGCTGTTGTGAAAATGGTCATTTCAGCAGCCCCGGTCAGGCTGCGCTGGTCATTCAGGGCCAGGGCTACCAGCTCATCGGGTGAAGCCTGTAGTTTTTCGGCCATCAGTTGAGTTTCGCGTAACAGCTCCTGCATCCGAATGCCCAGTGAGGCCTGACTCAGTTCAATGGCATCACCCAGGGCCTTTTCGACACGTATATCAAACCAGCTGTCGATACCTCGCTGCAGGAACTGCAGAGAAAAGTAATACACCACACTTACCGGTGTAACTGACAGGATAATAAACATGATCACCAGACGGGTGGTCAGCCTGGAGCCAGTGGCACGGGAGCGGTACTGGCGGAAGAGGCTGTAGATATTCTTGCCGATGAGGACAAACAGCAGCAGAATGGCAAGGATGTTGATGCCCAGTAACAGGGAATAGAAACGATCAAACAGGACAGAGTTCTGGGTGGAACCGCTTAACAGATAGAGGGATGCCAGTAGCAGGGCGATCAACAGGACCACCGGTGTGCTGCCAGAGGTGAACCGCTTTAGCGCTGTAATGGCCATGTGTACCAGTCGCTCGCAAGTTGCCAGTCAGAAGAAACGTAGGCCAGAGGTCGCATAGGCGCGGGCAGGGACTCGATATCCAGGTGTACACGCAGCTTGAGCCGGTATCGCTCCTCTTTGTCCAGCAAGCCTGAATCAATCAAGGGCAGGCCGATCACCTTTTCTATGGCACTCAGGGTCGCGCCCAGGCTGGTATAGTCACTCTGGGCACCACTGTTCAGGTTGTTCACAATGTATTTTTCCGTCAGGGCATGATAGAGCAGGAGATAGCCCTGCTGCAGGGTGGCGACGGTTTTATTCCACCACCAGCTACGCAATTTTTCCACTTCGATATCGAGCAGAATAATAATGGGGATGCCAGATTGCAGGGCCTTTTGGGCCTCCTCGGAAAAATCCAGCTGAAGATTGGTATCCACCAGATAGACTTCATCCTGCATGCGGGTTTCCACTGACCGAACCGTAAAGCCAGCCGCCTGGGCCAGGCCTGGGAATAACAACACGGCCAGTATCAAACCACCGATTCTATGATGACGGGTGGACAAGTTATTAATCTGATTTGCAAATGAGTGCATAAAAAAAGCCGTCCATATCCTGTTCACCCGGTAATATCTGGCGTCCTGCTGACATCGGGCGGCCCCAGTCGGCCTCGATGGGAACCAGGTTCGCATCGGTCTGTTCGCTGAGAAAGCGCGAAACCTGTTCATGGTTTTCTTCCGGTAGTACTGAACAGGTGGCATACAGAAGCATACCCCCCTGTTTTAGTAAGGGCCAGACCTGCCTGAGTAATTTGTGTTGCAGGGCCTGCAATGTGGAGATGTCGCTGGCTCGACGCAGCAGTTTGATGTCGGGGTGGCGGCGTATCACTCCCGTGGCGCTACAGGGGGCATCCAGTAGAATCCGATCGAAAGGCCGACCATCCCACCAACTGGCCGGTTCACTGGCATCAGCACAGACCAGGGTGGCACTGAGTCCCAGCCGTGTAAGGTTTTCAGTAATCCGTTCCAGGCGTTCCGCTTCGATATCCACTGCCACTAGCTCTTCCAGCCCAGCTTGAGTTTCCAAAAGATGGGCAGTCTTGCCCCCTGGGGCGGCACAGGCATCCAATATGCGTTCACCGGCCTGGGGTTTAAGTAATTCGGCGGCCAGCTGAGCCGCACCGTCCTGGACTGAGACCTCCCCCTGTACAAAGCCTGGTAAGGCTTCGGTGGGTATGGCCTGTTTTAGCTGAATGCCATGCAGAGTCTGGTGCAGGGCTGTTGCCGGCAGACTCTGTGTGACCAGTTTCTCCAGATAGGCCTCACGGGACAGCTTGCCCTGATGGACTCGCAGGCTCATGGGGGCTTGTTGGTTATTAGCGGTAGTGATGGCCTCCCAGTCATCAGGCCAGGCCTGTTGCAGTTTTTCCAGTAGCCAGCCTGGGTGGTTGTAGTAGGTTTCTCGCTCGTTCTCTGGTGTAAGTCGTTCTATTAGCTGGGTTTTCTGGCGCAGGAAGTTTCTCAATACCCCATTGACCAGGTTTTTGGCCCATTGTTTTCGTAGAGACTTACAAACCGCCACGGTCTGGCTAACGGCGGCATGATCCGGAATGCGCATTTCTAATAATTGGTAGAGACCGATTAAGATCAGATAGTGAATATCCTGATCTTTGTTTCTTAAGGGCTTATCGACTAGCTGGCGGGCGAGAAAATCCAGCTTGGGATAGAAGCGCAGACAGCCATAGCTTAAGGCCTGGCACAGGGCCCGATCTTCAGCTTTGAGTTTGGGGAGTTGCTGGTTGAGGCTGTCCGTGAGGCTTCGGCCATTTTGGACAACCTGCAGCAGCACGGCCACGCTGGCCTGTCGTGGAGTCATGTCGGGGCATCATTTCAGTCAATGGTCATCCTGGCCATTGTACATGAATGATACTGTGTAGAGTCAGTTAGGTGGCGGCGGGGACAGCGACATCCAGTTTGGATAATACGTTTTTAACCTTGTCGACGAAATGTTCCGGCTTGATGGGTTTAATAATATAGTCATTAATACCCATCTGAATGGCTTGTTTGACCTTCTCGGAATCGGCCACCGCGGTTACCATGACAAAGGGAATATTTTTATGAGCGTCGTGTTTGCGGATAAACTGCAGGGCATCATAGCCGGACATTTTGGGCATATCCCAGTCACAGATAATCAGGTCAAACTTTTGTTCGTCGAGTTTTGTAAGTAATTCTTCACCATTGATGGCCTCAGTGATGTCAGCAAAACCGGCCTTCAGCAGGGATGATTTCAGCAGGCGACGCATCATCTGCATATCGTCGGCGATCATAATTTTTGGCAGCTTGCTCATGATATTTTCCACTCCTTCACTTCAGTCGGATCGTAATTTTTCATTTTTTCAGCTTTTATTTTTTGCAAAATAAACATCACTTTGCCAAGAAACAGGTCTGGTTTGACCGGTTTGACGATGTAATCGGTCACGCCGACGGTCATGGCCTGGCGGATCTTTTCGGGATCCGCAACCGAGGTCACCATGATAAAAGGGGTGTCTTTGTGTTTTTCGTCCTTGCGCACAAAGCGCAGGGTTTCGAGCCCGGTAACCAGGGGCATTTCCCAGTCACAAATGATCAGGTCAAATTGCTGCTCTTTAAGACGCTCAATCGCCTCTGCCCCATTTTTTGCTTCCTCGATACCTGTGACACCAGCCTTCAAAAGTGTGGTTTTGAGTGCTCGACGGATCATCTGCACATCGTCTATCACTATGATTTTGGGTGTAAATTGCATTTCGTTTCTGTCCTCAGTTTCAAAATACAAACTAAATAACCACACAAAATAGGGATTATTTTGTGATCGAGTTCATGGTTAAACCTGTATCGGCTTGTCTCTCGTGGGGATTAGAAAAAGTTGAATATTGAGCTTGAGGTAACTTATTGAAAGCTATAGTTTAAATAAATTTAGTCAAGTTTTGTTCCTGGTTTGAGGATGTCGGGATGACCATTTAACAAGGCAGCCGCATCCATGGCCTTGCCACCGGGTAGTTGTAAAGAAGTGATATGGAGGACGCCTTTTCCACAGGCGATATCAAAACCCTGTTTATCTGATTTGATGACGGTTCCTGGTGTCTGTTTACCTGGGGATGGTAGTGGACTGGCCTGCCAGATACGGATGGTCTTTTCACCAAGCTGTGTTTGTGCCACCGGCCAGGGGTTGAAGGCCTGTATCAGGCGGGCTATTTGATCGGCAGATTGGTTCCAGTCGATGCGGGCTTCGGATTTGTCCAGTTTACGAGCATAACAGGCCTGGTCATCTTGCTGTTTTTCTGGCGAGAGCTGGTCGGGAACCAGGGCCAGTATTTTCAGGATTGCTTCGGCCCCTAACTCGGCAAGTCGGTCATGTAGGGTCTGGGCCGTGTCGGTATCCAGAATAGGGCAGCTTGCTTTTAATAACATGTCCCCAGTATCCAGTCCCACGTCCATTTGCATAATAGTGATCCCCGTTTCCAGATCGCCCATTTGAATAGCGCGCTGAATGGGAGCAGCCCCTCGCCAGCGTGGTAGCAGGGAGGCGTGAATATTCAGGCAGCCATAACGGGGAATATTAAGCACAGCCTCAGGTAAGAGCAGACCATAGGCGGCTACTACCATGACATCGGCGTTCAGTTCAGCCAGTGTGTTTTGCTCGGTGGGTTCTTTCAAGCTCAGTGGCTGGTATACAGGGATATCGTGTTGCAGTGCCAGCGTTTTGACCGGTCCCGGTTTGAGTTTGCGGCCACGCCCGGCAGGACGGTCTGGCTGACAATAGACCGCAATAACTTCATGCTCCGATTCAAGCAGGGCCTTTAAGGCCTCGGCCGCAAAATCCGGTGTACCGGCAAAAATAATACGCAAGCTAGTTATCCTGAAATTTGAAAGAAGTCCCAGTTTACAGGGGGGTGGCCTGTTTTTGTTGTTTGGTCAGTTTCTTCTTTATTCGCTGGCGTTTCAACAGGCTGAGATAATCGACAAACAATTTACCGGCCAGGTGGTCCATTTCATGTTGTATACAGACCGCCAGCAGGTCCATGGCCTCCATTTCGAAGTTTTCGCCATCTTTGTTCAGGGCGCGAATTTTGATATGACGGGCTCTCTCAACGGTTTCATAAATGCCAGGTACCGACAGACAGCCCTCGTCCATTTGTTGTACCCCATCTTTTTCAATGATCTCCGGGTTAATCAGGCAGAGTGGCTGGCTCTTGTCTTCGGAGATATCGATAACGATAATCCGTTGGTGGATATCCACCTGGGTAGCAGCTAGACCTATGCCGGGGGCGGCGTACATGGTTTCAAACATATCAGTTACAATCTGCTGGATATCAGGAGTAACCTGTTCGACAGGTACTGCGACAGTACGCAGTCTTTCATCAGGAAAATGTAGAATATTCAACTTGGCCATGGGATTTCGTGCGATAGTTATAGTAAAAGTGTAGAAAAAGCTGATAGCATTATGATACTACTGCATATTACTCTATTCCTGGTAACAGAATAAGGTGTGTTGATAACCGAGACGAGCTCAAGCAACGCGATAATAATATGGTCAATTTTAAACCCGAAACACGTTCATTTAAACATCTCATATGGGTGATTTCGGCATTATTGCTACTTAGCATGATGCCTTTTCAGTCTATGGCGGCTGAAAAAACCGATCGCTATGTCGTGAAAAAGGGGGATACCCTGTGGGATATCGCCAAACGCTTTCTCAATGATCCATGGTTATGGCCTGAAGTCTGGCATATCAACCCCAAGATTCGAAATCCTCACCTGATTTACCCCGGTGATGTTGTTGCCCTCTACTACGTAGACGGTAAGCCCTATATCACTCTGGAAGGCAAAGGCGGTGTACCGGCCCCAACCAAAAATGGTCTCAAGACAGTCCGTCTTTCACCCAGGGCACATATGGAGCCACTGGAAAAGGCGATTACCACCCTGCCCTATGAGCTGATTGCCCCTTTCCTTAAACACGCCAGCGTCATGTCAGATGACGATTTACTGGATGATGCCCCCTATATTGTATCCAGTTTTGAAGGGCATCTGGTGTCGGGTTCGGAACACAAGATCTATGCCATGGGCGTTGAAGACACTCAGGTTGGACAGTACACCATTGTTCGGCCAGGGCCGGTCTATCGGGATCCGGATTCAGACGATATCCTTGGCTATGAAGTTAAACACATCGCCGATGCTCGGCTGATCAAAACCGGTGAACCTGCGACCCTGATTGTGGGAGAAACCAACCAGGAAGTCCTCAATGAAGATCGGCTGATTCCTTACGTGGGAGAAAAACAGGATTTTTATTTTTATCCCAGCCCACCATCACAACAGGTTAACGGTAGCATTATTTCCGTTTTAGGTGACGGCGTCTCACAGATTGGTCAGTATAATGCTGTTGTGATTAATCGTGGTGAGGCAGATGGCTTGGTGGTTGGTAATGTGCTGGCTGTTTTTCAGGCGGGTGAACTCGTCAGGGATAGGGTCGGGTTCCAGCCCGTCAGATTGCCCGATGAGCGCGCGGGTTTGTTAATGATTTTTCAGACATTTGAGAAGGTCAGTTATGGTCTGATACTGGAAGCCGAGCGCAGTATGGGGGTTTATGACAGGGTAACAAATCCCTAAGTTTGATTTGACCAGCCTGTCTGGTCAGCAAGGAATGGAAACCGGGAGGACGATATGGAACATCGTACGGAGCTGGCCTATTGGCTGGCGCTCATCAAGGCACCGGGTGTTGGACCCGTGGCCTTTCAAAAACTCATCAGCAAGATCAGCCCAAAAGATTTTTTTGAGACCGACCATGCGCTTTGGCAGGAAATCAATTTTTCTGACAGAACCCGCCAGTGGCTGGCCAGTCCTGACTGGGATGCGGTGGAACAGGATTTGCGCTGGGCTGAAGGGGAAGACTGTCATATTCTTTCCTTCACGGACAGTAACTATCCTGCCATCCTGAAAGAAATCAGCGACCCCCCTCCCATTCTGTATGTCAAAGGCCATCTCCACTGTTTGAATACACCCCAACTGGCCATTGTGGGTAGTCGAAATGCCTCTCCCCTGGGGCTTGAGACAGCCGAGGCCTTTGCCAAGCAATTGGCGCGATCAGGTATGGGTATCACCAGTGGCCTGGCAATGGGGATTGATGGTGCAGCACATCGGGGGGCTCTGATAGCAGGAGGGCCCACGATTGCTGTCACAGGCACCGGTTTGGATCGGGTTTATCCCACCCGGCACCAGGAGCTGGCAGAACGAATTTGCGAGACAGGTGCGATGTTGAGTGAATTTGCCATCGGGACACCTCCCCAGGCAGAACATTTTCCACGCCGAAACCGGATTATCAGTGGCCTTTCCTTAGGTGTTATGGTGGTGGAGGCGGCGCTACGGAGTGGTTCTCTTATCACGGCCAGAATGGCCCTGGAACAGGGGCGTGAGGTCTTTGCTATCCCAGGCTCTATTCACCATACTTTGTCTAAAGGATGTAATAATCTCCTACGGCAGGGTGCAAAACTGGTGGAATCGGCCGCTGATATTACCGAAGAGTTGGGTTTTTACGGCAGTTTTCCTCCGCAGGAGGCAGCCGAAACAGGGCCGGGGAACGATTTTCCCCTGGATAAGTCCTATAAGAAGCTGCTTGAGTGTGTCGGTTATGAGCCCACGGGCATTGATACAGTGATTGCTCGCAGTGGATTGACGGCAGAGTCAGTTTGTTCCATGCTTTTGGTATTAGAATTGCACGGAATGGTTGAAACTGTAGCGGGCGGTCTATATTCTCAGACCGGTAAGAGGAAAAATGATGAAAGAAAACATACTCGACGTGCTGATGTACCTGTTTGAAAACTATATGAACGACGATATTGAACTTGATTCTGATGAAGAATCCCTCCGCACCGAACTCCAGGCAGCCGGATTTCACCAGTCCGAAATCAGTAAGGCCTTTGACTGGCTGGAAGGTTTGGCGGAGATGCAGGACAAACCTTATGATGTTCCGCTCAATGTCAATTCTGTTCGTATCTATACCGACTCTGAGTGTGAAAAGCTCGATTTACACAGCCGTGGTTTTATCCAGTTTCTGGAACAAACCGGGGTTCTCGACCATACTACCCGAGAAATGGTGATCGACCGAGTCATGGCGCTAGACTCTGATGAGTTTGATCTCGACCAGCTGAAATGGGTGGTGTTAATGGTGTTATTTAATCAGCCCGGACAGGAAGCGGCCTTTGCCTGGATGGAAGATCTGGTGTTTGATGAGGCCGTGGGACATCTGCATTGATTTGCAGATTTTGGCTTAAAAGCTTAAAGTGCCCGCCCATAGCGGGCATTTGCTTTTATAAAGTAGACGTAATCCCGACAAGTTTACATAAGGATTAACCGGAAAAAATAGGAACGTTATGGCAAAAAATCTGGTCATTGTGGAATCACCGGCCAAGGCGAAGACCATTAAAAAATACCTTGGTAAAGACTTTGAGGTCCTGGCCTCTTACGGCCATGTGAGGGATCTATTACCCAAAGAAGGGGCTGTGGATCCGGCTAATGACTTTGCCATGAAGTACCAGCTTATCGAAAAAAATGAAAAGCATGTTGATGCAATTGCCAAGGCCATGAAAAAGGCCGAAGCACTGTATCTCGCGACTGACCCGGATCGCGAAGGTGAGGCCATCTCCTGGCATTTGTACGAAATTCTTAAAGACCGCGGCATTTTAAAAGACAAAACCGTTGGCCGCGTGACCTTTCATGAAATTACCAAGCGGGCCGTGAATGAAGCGGTTGAGAATTCTCATGAACTATCTCAGCCCATGATCAATGCCCAGCTCGCAAGACGTGCACTGGATTATCTGGTGGGCTTTAACCTGTCTCCACTGTTATGGAAAAAGATCCGTCGTGGCCTGTCTGCAGGCCGTGTACAAAGCCCGGCACTTCGTTTGATTGTTGAACGCGAACTTGAAATAGAAAAGTTTGAACCCCGTGAGTACTGGAGCGTTGAAGCCGATGTGCAACATGATGATGCCGGTTTTACTGCCAAGCTGACAAAATTAAATGGAGAAAAAGTCAGCCAGTTTACGATTGATAATGAGGCGACCGCGAAAAAGGCGGAAGAAGACCTCGCTACTGCCGCCAAGGGTAAACTACACATCAGTAAGGTAGAAAAGAAAAAGCGTAAACGTAATCCTGCTGCACCTTTTACTACTTCTACCTTACAACAGGAGGCCTCACGTAAGCTTGGCTTTACTGCCAAGAAGACCATGAGTGTTGCCCAGCAGCTTTATGAAGGTATTGATATCGGTGGTGAGACCGTGGGTCTGATTACCTATATGCGTACTGACTCGGTAAACCTGGCGGAAGAGGCACTGGCCGAAATTCGTGATTATATTGCCGATAAGTTTGGCCCGGACAACGTGCCCAAGGAAGTGCGTGTCTATAAAACAAAATCCAAAAATGCCCAGGAGGCCCATGAGGCCATTCGCCCTACCTCGGTATTGCATGAACCCAAACAGATTAAATCTCATTTAACAAAAGACCAGTTCCGTCTATATGAACTGGTCTGGAAACGTACCATCGCCTGTCAGATGATTCATGCCACCCTGGACACCGTGGCTGTTGATTTGTCTGCCGGTGACAAGCATATGTTTCGTGCCAATGGTTCGACCCTGGTAACACCCGGTTTTATGGCGGTGTATCAGGAAGGTACGGATGACAGTAAAAAATCCGATGATGATGAAAAAATGCTGCCGCCTCTGGAAGAGGGGCAGGATGTCACCTTATTAAAAATCAAACCCGAGCAGCACTTCACTGAACCACCGCCTCGATATTCAGAAGCCAGCCTGGTGAAGTCACTGGAAGAGCATGGCATTGGTCGGCCTTCGACGTATGCCTCAATCATCTCAACACTGCAGGCCCGCGAATATGTGGAGATGGACAAAAAGCGGTTTATTCCCACCGATGTCGGACGTGTGGTGAATAAATTCCTTACCGAGCATTTTACCCAGTACGTAGACTATGCTTTCACGGCGAACATGGAAGATGAGCTTGATGCCATCTCCCGTGGTGAAGAAGACTGGGTGCCGATGATGAAAAAATTCTGGCAACCCTTTAAAGATCTGGTCATCGATAAGGAAGAGAATGTTGATCGCAAGGATGTCACTCATGAGGCCATCGATGAGAAGTGTCCACAATGTGAGGGAGACCTGGCCATTCGACTCGGTCGACGTGGTCGCTTTGTGGGATGTAATAATTATCCGGAATGTGATTACACGCGTAACGTCAATGGCGATTCAGAAGAAGAAGACAAGAAGCTGGTAGAAGGTCGCAAGTGTCCCGAGTGCAAATCAGATCTGCTGGTACGCCACGGTAAGTACGGTAAATTCATTGGCTGTAGCGGCTATCCAGACTGCAAATATATCGAGCCATTAGAAAAACCGGAAGATACCGGTGTGCAATGCCCCGAATGTAAAAAAGGCAGTATACTCAAGCGTAAATCACGTCGCGGAAAAATCTTTTTCTCCTGTGAACGTTATCCAGACTGTACCTATGCTGTGTGGAATGAACCGGTGGATGAAGCCTGCCCCGATTGTGGCTTCCCCATGCTAACCCTTAAGACCACTAAACGGCGTGGTACAGAAAAGGTCTGCCCACAGCAGGATTGCAAATTCAGTGCAGAAGTGGATGATGAACAGGCGACGGGGTAATATTAATGTTAGTCATTTCTTATGGATATCATGATTGAAAGTTGACCAATTATAGAGAATAAAATCACTTCATAACGTTCATCATTTTTAATCACTTGTTCTTGGATTTGGTAGGTCATCGTCAATTATGGTAGTTTGCCACTAATCAAGTTTTGAAAGTGGTGCAGGGATGAGAGGTCGAATTGATTGCCAGGGAAAATTTACCAACAGTGATGATACAGTCGATAGTATCATCCGGTCTATTTATGACTCAGCTTTGAATCCTGAACTCTGGTCAAGTACATGTGGTTTGTTGCGAGATTTTTTTTCTTCCACTGCCAGCGGCATTTTCACTCAGAACAGGAATACAAATGAGTTCGTCATACTCGAGGCTAACGGCTTTGATGAGGCTTACCTTCAGTCATACGATGACCACTATGCCAAGGTCAACCCGTGGTATCAGCCACAGTGTCTAATGGGCGAGGGCAGGATCCTGACAGATCAGTCCCTTGATCATCATTATAAGAAAAAGAACTGCTACAGAAATACCGAATTTTATAATGACTGGGCAAGACCACAGGCATTTGATCATTCACTCGGTGGTACTCTGGCCATCAATAGTGACTGGGATATTAATTTCACTTATTTTCGTCCCACATCAGCTGGACTATATACTGGCAGAGAAGTAAAACAGCACGCATCCTTTGCCAGCCATATCAGCAAGGCGCTTGATATAAGCCAACGATTACAGATATCTGAAATTGAGTCCAGGGCCAGCAATCAAATTCTAGATAATCTTAACTGTGGTGTAATCAGTCTGGATATGCGGTTGAATATTACCTATCTGAATCCAGTCGCAGAGCGCACGCTGTTAAGTCAGGCAGCATTTAAATCAAAGTCAAACCGGCTTGTGGCAGTTGATGTGGATGATAATGACTATTTGCAATCTACCTTGAAACACATCATCAAAACTATCTATAAAACTGGGAACGCCTCTCCAGCCTTCGTTAATTGCGGATCTGCAAAGGATGGCACAATATGTAAACTAACTATTTTGGCCATGACCAGTAAAGATCAGCTGATGACAAAGTTGCACTCTCGAATACTGGTGTTAATTAGCAATTCACAGACAGCGCTGGTGCCTGATCAAGTATATCTACAACATCGTTATGGTATGACCACCAGTGAGGCATGTCTTGCTCAGCAACTGGCGCAGGGAAAGGGCTTGAGAGCTGTAGCTGAAACCATGGGATTGGCCTATGAAACTGCTCGCTCGTATCTAAAGACAATTTTCCAGAAAACCGCCTGCCATCGACAAAATGAACTCGTCTATCGACTTTTGAATGATTATGTGAACGCAGATAAATAGCAATTACTGTAATTGACCCTCATATGGGGGGTGAAACAGAACAAAGGATTCTGTATTAGTTCTATATATTGAATTACTAAGGCTTCCAAGGAGGAACATATGAATATCCAATTCAGTGAAAAACCTATTACTTCTTTTTTTCTTCTTTTATTAGGACTTCTTCTGTTAAGCGCCTGTGGTGGTGGTGGCGGAGGAGGTGGTGGTACAACAAATGATACTGAAGACGACGACCCGATACCGCCTGGTGATGGCCCGTACCTGGCTTACCAGGTGGGTAATAATATCCATGTTGTGGACAAAACAGATCCGACAAAAACCAAAGTTGTTACCGATGATGCGCTCCATCAGGGCACTCGCAATCATACGGGGGGCAATGTATTCCTGGTTAGTAAGGCAGAATATGATATTAATACCAAAACGGTGACATTTCTGGGCCCTGAGTTAATGGTGTACGCAGGAAAGACCAAGTTTTGGAAGGTAGATATGGCCAAGGGCAGTAATCTGGCTCCAGTGGCATTGATGGGGGATACCTATAGTGATGTCTGTAAAATAGAGTTTGATGAAGACAATATCACGTTGGAATACAATGTTTTGTTCTATGAGTTACCAGGGCTTGATGATGATTGTAATGGGACGGTGGATAACACCCGTTGGTTAATGCGAGTGAGTAAATCGAATCTGTACCCAGCGGTTGAGATAACATCTTTTGTAGACAAACTGAGTGATTCTGTTACTAAAAATAAAATTATTTTTCCCGTCAGGGATAATGAAAACAATAATTCAGTCACAGGTTTTCTTGCGGTTAAGGATGATGATTTTCGACACTACAATGAGGATTTTAGTGCCAGTACCACGGTGATAACTGCAACAGATATTAATAGTCTACGTACGTCTTCCAGTGCCCATGTAGGCGATGGTGGGTTTATCTCGGTTGATAAGAAACTCTATTGGTATAATATCAAGACCAAGAAGACTTCATCCATCCTGCATACCAGCCCTGACGGTATGGTTATCTCGGGATTTAATTGCGATCAGACAGAGTGTTTTTTCTCTGATGTAGAGATAGCTGCCCCGAACGATCAGATAGTTTACAAGGTGGAAGTCGGTGGCACAGCTGTGGCAACAGCACTAACGGGTTCTAAATCAAGCTTTGGTAGCACCTTCAACCTGCATGTGACACCGGATTACCTTTATGTTAACAATGGCAATGACCAAACGCTGATATCAATTGCACGTAGCAATGGTGATATTAAATTGATTGATTCTTTTGTTACCTGGTCCTTTAGTTTTAACGGCAATCTATACTATAGCCTGGGAGCTGATGCAGTCATCCGTCCCTGGGATGGTGGGGACATTACAACCATTATTGAAAACAGTAGCTGGCGTGGTGTCGTCTATTCAGCTTTTACTGGAGATTTTGGCAATATTACAGGGAGCGTCCTGCTGGTTAAAAAGCCGGGTGTTCAGGCTGATTTATCCAATGCCATTGTTGAAAGCTATGACGTGGAAACTAATACAAAACAGTTTGAGCTGGGGATATTACCGAACAAGATTAATTTATTTTATTCTGTTGGGTTATCTACTGGTGGAACATTGGGCCAGCTAGGGGAAGGTGAAAAATTCGATTTTATTAGTGACCTACTCTGGTTTGACCCTGCCAAGGAAAACAGTCTTACCAGACTTACAAATGATTCAATTTATGAAGAAATTATCTTCCCATAATAAACTGGTAAATTTGTGATGCAGCAAGGCCATACATCACTGCATGGCCTTGCTGTTATTATATGACAAGAATCCCATAGGAGATTGGTTTGGCGGGCATCACGAAGCACTGCCTTTCTGACTAAGTACTTGCATACCTGAACTGTAATCTGCAGGTAACCAGACAGTGACTTCAGTTCCAATATTTTTTCTGCTAAGTACCCGGATGTCACCGCCCATTGCCTCGCAGTATTTTTTACAGATTGCCAGTCCAAGGCCAGCCCCTCCATGTCGTCGAGTAATTCCTGCATCGGCCTGAAAAAAGGGATCGAATATTCTGTCTAATGCTTCGGGTGGAATACCTATGCCGGTATCTGTGATTGTAAATATAACCTGTTCTGTACCATGAATCATTTCCATGCTGACATGCATAAAAATTTTTCCATGCCGAGTAAATTTGTCGGCATTGCTGATGATATTAATCAGGACTTCTTTTATCTTCATAACATCTGAATTCATTTCGGTGATATTTTTATCAACATGAACCGTAAAGGTGTTACCGGATGTGGATAAGGAATTTTCAATAAAAGTTTGAAGTTCATTTATGACGACGTCTATCGGGAAGTGTACTGGAAGGACATTAACCTTATTGGTCTGGATGTGGGTAATCTCCAGTATGCGTTCGATGATAGACAATAGCTGTTTACCAGAGTCGTATATGATTTCAGCCTTTTGTTGCGTGTCAGGATCTTCTGTCTCTACTTTTATCAGATCACTCATCCCTATGACAGCATTCAATGGAGTCCGTAACTCATGGGACATATTTGCCAAGAACTGATCTTTGGCAATGGTGGCCTCAATTAAGTCATTATTGGTTTTGTATAGTTTGTCATAACTCTCCTTTAAGGAGGCAGACATATTATTAAGGGTCTTGGCAAGTTGGCCTAGTTCATCGTTGTTAATAATTTTTACCTGGGAGTCGAGTTTGCCGCGCCCAATATCCCTTGCCGTATTGGCAAGCTGGTGTACTGGAATAGTCACAAGCTTGTTAAAGACAACATAAATAAAAATATTTATAAAGATTGCCAGAAATATGAAATAGGCAATACTCTGTTTAATAAAGCCACTGATTGAATGATCAGTAGATTGTTTGATTTTGGCTAGCATAGTCTGGTTGTATTCTGCAGCCTGCTTCTGTTTATTGATAATGAGTTCCCTGGACAGGGCAATCGCAACATATCCAAGTGTTGTTCCACTGTGCTTAATAGGAAATTCGGCGGAATAGGTATTTTTAGCCTGGTTTATTTTCTTATGTAAAAATGGGGTTTTATTGGTTTTTAAAATAACGGCATGGATTACATCCGGATCACGTCTAGCGATATTTTCCAGTTCACGTAAACCATCAAGATCCAGGCTCAAAATAGGGTCAATGGCTGTTTTGGATATGAATTTCCCAAGGGTTACTGCCTTGGAGTGGAGTGATTCAGTAATGGTTTTTTCAAGTTCGCGTTGTTCATTGTTCAGCTTGTGATTTGTTAACTCTGTGAAATGGTGGGCAAGGTTTCCCACCTCGGAACTTTGGATGATAATGGTGATGATCATCCCAAGCAGGATGCCTGAAATAATGGGGCGTTGAAACTTGCTACTAAGATTATTACTAAGATTAAACATTGATCATCCTTAATCGGTAAAGCCTTACCGGTAGGTTGTCCTGAGTTTGTCGGGAGGATCCTGTTTATCTACGGTCTCAATGATTTTTCGCAGCTTGTCATAATCGCGGGATCTGGCAACTTCGATACCAGATATCGAAGGTTTGATTTTTTGCAGTATCCTGACATCTGTTTTTAACAGCGCCTTGCGCAACTTGATCCTTAATCCTTTTTCCAGGTGCTTATTGGCTGCAAACAGGTGTTCTGGGATCCATTCAGAATGGGCCAGTATTCGCAGGCCTCGTTTGAGGTATTGTTTGGCAACATCTGGCTTAAGGCCCCCAGCATCAAAATTTCCATACATGATGTTCAGGGCCACATTGTCGTGGTTACCGGTGAAGGCATAGTTGCCCAACATGTTTAGCTTGATGCCGGCCTTTAACAGCATGTAGTGAGGGACATAGTGTGACAGGGTTGAGTTGGGATCCCCAAAGGCAAAGTTATGTCCTTTTAACTGGGAGAGATTTTTTATTGAGCTGTTTTCATTTACCAGAATGACGCCACGAAACGCACCCTTTCCATTCATTTGAATCCTTGCAAGGGGAGTGATCTGAGTTGCTTTTT
Source organism: Gammaproteobacteria bacterium (assembly GCA_029881995.1). Lineage (GTDB taxonomy): Bacteria > Pseudomonadota > Gammaproteobacteria > UBA6429 > Thiohalophilaceae > JAHEDB01. Next base: position 11,078 of record JAOULO010000012.1, on the reverse strand, counting down.
GTGCCTTGATGAAGGAGGCTGGCCCGAAATAACCAAAATCGATCTCTGCTCTTTTATGTTTATTGATGATATCTGCATAGGATTTGCCGATGATGAGCTTGACCGGTATACCCATGCGCTTTTCCAGGTCCATTACCAGGGGCTGAAACATGTGAAAGATTTTATTGGGTTTTTTAAAAGGGTGGACACCAAATCGGATCTCAGAGGCTGCCTGGACCTGGATACCTGTCAGCGTCGTAATGCCTACTAAAATAAAGGTAATTAGAAGCTTGTGGTGCATTTCCCCATTCCTGTTAGATATGGCCCCAACTAATTATATATCGACAGATTCCCAAAGCCCTTGACCCCAGTGGCCTTGCTGGTTTCTATATAAATCAAATCTTTAAGAATTTCCGTCTTTTTGCGGATGGCTTTGTGTAGCTATGTGATGAGTTTGAGGTGTCGAGTTAAACTTTGAACTGGCCAAGTAATGTTTGCAGGTGTGTAGCTAGTCCAGCTAACTGTTCGCTTTCTGTCAGGCTTTCCCGTGCTGCTTCTGCGGCGGCATGGGCTGACTGGTTAATACTGGTGATGTTCATATCGATATCTCTTGCTACCTGATTTTGCTGGCTAATGGCCTGGGAGATCTCCGTATTCATCTGGTTTATTTCTGAAATACTGATTGAAATGGATTGCAGGGTTTGACCAGTGATCTGGCTTTGTTCCACACCGAGTTTGGCACGTTCCTGACTGGCCTCCATGGCCTGAACCGCATCGTTGGTACCTTCCTGCAGTCGTTCGATCATGTTTTTGATTTCATTAGTAGACTCCTGGGTACGGCTGGCCAGTGAGCGGACTTCATCTGCAACCACGGCAAAACCACGACCCTGCTCACCGGCTCGGGCAGCCTCAATTGCCGCATTCAGGGCCAGCAGGTTGGTTTGTTCGGCAATATCAGAAATAACCAGCACGATAGAGCCAATCTCTTCACCATGTGAATGCAGTCGTTGAATGACCTCATTGGCCCTGGTAATTTCACTGGCCAGATGTTGAATATCCTGTTCCGTGCTGGTGACAATCCCCATACCCTCCGAGGTCTTTTGCTCGGCATCACTGGCTTTCCCGGCTGCGGACTGTGCATGTTCAGCCACTTTTTCAGCATTGGTGGCCATTTCATTCATGGCGGTTGCAACCTGCTCCAGGCGGCCCTGCTGTTGCTCGATTTCATGGGTACTTTTACTGGCTATACCCGTTACATGACCGGCAACTTCACTCAGGCTCTGGGTGCTTTGAACAACCTCGCTAATCATGGCCTGCAGGCGTTCAATAAAGGCATTAAACAATCGGCTGAGAATATCCAGTCCATCATTGCCCTTTACCGCGATGCGCTGTTGTAAATCCCCTTCCCCTTCAGAGACATCACGAAAACGGTCCGCCATGTAATTCAGACGACGACGAATCATGATCAGGAAAATGATATACACGGTGATTACGACGCCAATGCTGATAACAAGCATCATCAGGGTGATACTGAACTGAAAATTTTGGGTAAAACGGCCAATTTCCTCTGCGAGTTTTTCGGTATCCGTTTTGCTGGCGATCTCCACCAGAGTGCTGCTCATATTTGCCGAATAGAAATCCAGTAGAACAGCAGCAATCACAAAAAAGCTACAAAGAACAATGCTAAGCATCAAGGCGAACTTGGTGGCCAGTCTAAGACGGGAATAAAGAATCATTAGTGCGTACTATTAATGTAGTTATTACATCCAAAAAAGTGACGAGGTCTGTTTTTGTTTGCGGCGCAAATCTGACTCAGGTTGAGGCCGTTTTATGGAGAAAATTAAGTTAATTAACTTTTGCTTAGTTTTTTTCGTGCTCGGGGATGAGCTGAGTCATATACCCTGGTCAGGTGCTGAAAATCAAGATGGGTATAAATTTGAGTGGTGCTGATATCGGCATGGCCGAGTAGTTCCTGTACGGCACGAAGATCGCCACTGGATTCCAGCATGTGACTGGCAAAGGAATGGCGCAGCATGTGGGGGTGGACGTGGATATCTATGCCCTGCTTGATGGCCCAGTCACGCATGCGTTTCTGGATGGAGCGGGGGGAAAGGCGTTGGCCACGCTGACTGGTAAAAAGGGCCAGTTGGTCTTCGGCAATATACTGCTTGCGATGCTTTAACCAGGCATTGATGGCATTTATCGCCTTTCTGCCAACCGGCAATCGACGTGCCTTATTGCCCTTGCCGGTGACCTGTACCACGGCCTCTTGCAGGTCGATATCCGGCAGGTCGAGATTAACCAGCTCTGACAGGCGTAGACCGGAGGAATAAAACAACTCCAGAATGGCCCTGTCACGGATTGCCAGGGGGGTATCGGATTTGATTTCCAGTAACTGGCCGGTTTGATCCACGTCCAGGGTCGAGGGTAGTTTGCGGCTGACCTTTGGAGCTTGTACCTCTTTGGCCGGGTTAAATCCCAGTTCACCTTCAATGAGTAAAAAGTTAAAAAAACTGCGTATAGCTGCCAATTGGCGCTGCAGACTTTTGCTCTGGATTCCCTTTCGGTGTCGCCAGGCGAGAAAGCTCCGAACATGGTGTTCATCGATTTGCTTCAGGTGACTAATGGACTGATCAGACAAAAAGCCCTGGAAACAGGTAAGGTCCCGCTGGTAGGCATCAAGGGTATGGGGCGAGAGTTGTTTTTCGTAGCGTAGCCTGTCGAGAAAGCCCTGGATAGGGGTCGTCAGGCAGTCTTCACTCATTGGTCTTGCGTCAGGTGCCGACGCAGCACGCGGGCCAGAATATCGCCCATGTGTTTCAGGAACAGGGTACCCATGTCAGAGCGAAAACGCAGATGATCATGGCTGCCGATGGCCAGCATGCCATAGCAGGTGGTGCTGTGATCGCTTTCCACCAATGGGATCAGGGCGGCTGAACCGATGTGGCCGGCATCATCATTAAACAGGGATTCCAGTTGGCCCGGTTTCAGGCTGCCACAGATGGGTTTACGACCGGCTATGATTTTTTCAAAGGCCCCAAGGGCGGGTTCATCCCAGTCCAGGATCTCGGGGTGGGCGGCCATGGCCGGGTGACCAGTATTGAACAGGCGAATGACCACGGCATCGGCATTGAATTCACGACTGAGGCGCTTTTCAATAATCTCAATCACACTATCAAGCGAATCAGCATCCAGCAGGCTCAGGTTTAGTGCATAAATCTGCTGACTCAGTTTTTCGTTCTTTTTGGCATTTTCGATCAGTCGTTCAAGTCGGGTTTTAAGTGTTGTGTTTTGTTCTCTGAGTACGGCAACCTGTTTTTCGATGAGGGATACAGCCTGGCCACTTTCGTGGGGAAGTTTTAACTGTCTGAGTAACTCCGGATGACGCTCGAAGAAGTCAGGATGCTTTTGCAGGAAGGACTCCACATCGCTTTCCAGCGACGCATCAATCCGGGTGGTTTTGGCCTGTGTGCTCATAATTCTATTCTACCCTCAAAAACGGTTGTTGCGGGACCGGTCATCCAGACATTTTGACCTTCACCCTGCCACTGTATCTCTAAATCCCCACCTGGCAGGCTGACAGTGACAGTTTCTGCCAGTAAACCCTGTACCCGACCTGCCACAACAGCAGCGCAAGCGCCGGTGCCGCAGGCCAGGGTTTCCCCCGATCCCCGCTCAAAAACCCGTAAGCGTATATGCTCTGGACGGACCACCTGCATAAAGCCGGCATTCACCCGCTGTGGAAAACGGGGGTGAGACTCTATTTGGGGGCCAAGGGTACTCACCTGTGCCGTATCGACATTTTCAACCTGCAGGACTGCGTGCGGGTTGCCCATGGAGACCACTCCAAGGTTCAGATGTGCTCCTGCCACATCCAGAGTATATAAGCTGTCCTGGCTTGTAGCTTCAAATGGAACCTTGCTTGGCTCTAAAACAGGTACCCCCATGTTGACCCTGACTTCCCCATTGGCCTGAACCTCGGGTTCGACAATGCCGCTTTTGGTGATAACTCGAATCAGGTCTTTACTGGATAGCCCCTGTTGTCGGACAAAGACAGCAAAACACCGTACGCCATTGCCACACTGTTCCACTTCACCGCCATCGGCATTAAAAATGCGATAGCGAAAATCGGCTTCATTCTGATTAGCGGACTCGACCAGCAGAACTTGATCACAGCCGATACCAAATCGGCGGTCAGCCAGGAATTTGATCTGATCTGTGCTGAGGCTCACGGATTGGTTAATGGCATCAATGACCACGAAGTCATTGCCCAGGCCGTGCATTTTGGTAAATGTCAGTTCCATAGGGCTAGCGTAACGTTTTACAGGGTGAATGCAAGCCGACAATTAACTCCCCATCAGGCGGATATAGTCCTTGTAAATACAGCGATCCATAATGACCTGGATGCCGGCCTGTTGAGCGCGAAGTGCGGCACTTTCATTAACTACACCTTCCTGTAACCAGATGGTCGGTAGTTTGAGTTCAATACAGCTATCGACTAACGCATCGACCCTGGATGGATTGAGAAAGACATTTACCAGGTCGATGGGTTTGTCCACGCTGGCAAGATCCGAATAGACCTTCTCACCCAGAATCTCATCAGTGGCCGGCCGTACCGGAATGATGCAGTAACCAAAGCCCTGCATTAAGGCAGCGACCTCGTGACTTGGTCTGTCAGGCTTGGGGGACAGGCCAACGACGGCGATATTCTTAATGTTCTGCAGAAGTTGTTGTATGTCGTGATCGGATGGGTTCTGAAATGTCGTCATGTGAGCAATGTAACACTATGAAGCAGGGGAGATAAAGTGTTACAGGCTACCGAAGATAATCATATGTCGATCACTGATAACCTGAACATGTAACTTAGATAGCCCCTGTTCATCCAGTTGTTGTTGTACCTCATCCGGAGTAAAGGCGGCACAAAGTGAATGATAAAAATCCTCACGCAGAACCTCTGGCTCATTAACGGCATATTGCTCAACCAGGGCATGGGCCTGATTGGTGTCAGCCGGTCGCATGAGATCCACGATGAAAACTTTTGCCTCAGGCTGGGCATGCTGGCGAAGGTTTTGCCATAGCTGGTGGGGTTTGTGTAAGTGATGCAACAGGCTGTTACTGATGAGAGTGTGGTAATGGGCCTGGGGTAGTTGTAGGTCGGATAGCAGGGATTCGATGAGCACAATACGCTCAGCCAGCCCGTGTTTGCTGTTTAGGCGACTGGCCTCGGCCAACATAGCCGGTGCCCCATCAACGGCATGCAGGATGGTGTCAGGGAAGGCCAGGGCAAAGCGGCGGCTGATGTCACAAGGGCCACAACCCAGATCCAGTACTTCTCCACTGATATATGCTTCTGGAAAGGCTTGTTTAAAATGGTCAATAAAACCCTGGTGGGCGGTTTCAAAATCTGCCGTGGCATAGGCATGGGCCTGTTCTGGCTGATCCATTAATTCGGGTTCTGGCACACGTTGCATATTGGAATTGTAACCCTGAGTTGTTCACAGGGCGATTTATCGGTGGAGAGGAAAAATTTGCTGGTAATAAAAAAGGAGCCAAACACGGGGCTCCTTTTCAGGTCGAACAACTGGCCTGATTGTTATCAGTAATTGATTTACCTTACCCGCTAAATCAGGTCAGACAGGATGCGGTTAGATTAATAATAATGTTGCCAGGCTAAAAAAGACTGGGCGTTTATCGTTTGCTCTGCAACCTCAACGGCCTGAACATTAAAGGCAAAGGTGAAGGTAATGCCGACAAGTAGAAAAATCATGAAGTCACGTAGCGGGTGTTTTCTGAACATCACAAATCTCCAAAAATATTAAGGTTTTAGTATATATGACATATATTTACATAATGCTCATTACGGCATTTTGCAAAATTGCTTTAGTAATAAATCCAGTTTTTTTCGATCAGTTCACAATATGGGAATATTTCAGTTTCTGTAGGTAAATAAAGGGGACGTATGCACTATTTTTCCCATTATAAATCGCTAGTCTGCTTTGGAAGATAAAACCTTACTGGGGTGGGTTAAATGCATGTTCTGACAAAAACAGTATTTGTGTTTTTTATGTTGCTGATGGCTGAGGTCGTGGCCTTCACCATGTTAAGTGGTTATCTCCACGTGTCCTTCATTTTACCCTGGTTGCAGAGTCCTGGCCTGTATTTCAATCAGGCTGGTGGTGATATTGCGTCAGTGATCAGAATACTCATTATCAAACAACCACTGTTGGTGATCGAGTCACAACATCTATTAGCTGGAAAACCAATCTGGGCGCTACATTATTTCAGTGCAAGCTTGCTGATACATGGCATGGTTGCATTTCTTTTGGTGGATATCCTCAGTGAGGAAGGGCTGGATACCCAACTCAACTCAATACCGGTAACAGGAGTGGTTCTGTTACTACTCTCATCATTACATATGATCCTGGCGTCGTGTTGTCACGAAGGCCCCAACTGGGTGGTTCATACCTGGTTATTGTCCAGCATATTTAATGAAAGTGCTTTCAATATAGCTGGCAACGTAAAATTTGATCAGTTGCTTGTGTTTTTACAAATTGTTATTGGCATTACTGGTCTATATCTGATTTTTAGGCACAAGGAGAACAGGTTTCATATTCGCTCTTTGCTGAATTTGGGGTACTAAAAAAGCCAAACCTATTAAGGTTTGGCTTTATTATGATTAATTGGCTCAGTTTGTTATTTTGAAACAAACAATACGTTTGACCATTTCGTATTATCTCCTGCCTCGGTACCAGCACAATTGCCAATAATTTTACCGGAGCCAGCAGCATTTTTATCAAACATACAAATGAAGTTTCCAGTTTGAGAATTTTCAGTCACTGTCCCAAGTATAAAGCCGGTAGAAGGACTGTCAGGTGTACCTAATGTCAGAGTCACTCCACCTGTCATTGTTTCTCCGGTTTCGATATTGGTATAACCCTTACCAGAGCAGACACCATTAGTACAGCTGACATCAACAGGTTCTAAAGAATTACCATTTTGTTTGAAACGAATACCGACATAGTTGCCATTGAGGCTGGCGACATCAGTGATGGCCTTTTGTCCAAATCCAAAAATAAATTCAGAGTTTGCTGAATTGGTTTTGTCAGTATTGACTACGGCACCACCAGCGCTGGTGAGATACATTTCCACAGGATCAATGCTCATGATACCCAGATTACAGGTTCCATTACCGACTGATACATTGGTACCGGCATCACCACCACTGATATTGTATTTTGCAGGTAATACTGCTGCCCCTGTTGCTGCTGTATAGCTAAAGGTTCCACCAAGATCTGCTGTCGTAAAGTTAGAAACACCATCGCCTACGTTTACTTTGACCCAGTTCAGGTTCATATCACTACTAGGGCAGGTACCAGAGGCCACCATTGGTATAAGCTGTGTCCCACCTCCTGCGGGTTTTAGTGCCAACATGAATCCGGGAACTTCGAGCGCATAGGCGATATCACCTTTTGATGGGCCACCCGTTCCAGTAACGGTACCAACGGTCAATTTTTTGAATCCGCTGGTTAGTGTTGTGTAGGTGCCCGTGACTGAAAAGTCAGCAGTGGTCGCTGCTGCATTAGCATATTTATCTATTGAAAAAGTGCCATCTGCTTTTAGCGCAACGTCCCATTTGGAACCTGGGCCGCTGTAGCTTTGATTTGTCCCAGCAGAAGGTTTGGCTGCATCATCACTACTACAGGCAGCGAAAGTAAAGACTAGCCCTGCCAACAGAATCCCAATAGTTACGCGGAAAATGTGTCGAATCATCATAGTTTTCTCCTTAGTATTGACCAGGAAATTAACAGTTATTTATATATCGGCACTTATTTACAAATTTTTACACTTTTTGGAGGCTTGGTAATCATCAAGTATTTTGCTGGGTTTTTATTGCAAAAGCTGATTGAGGAAGGAAGTTAAAGCCCGTTCAGGGCGAGACGGTGACAAAAATATCGGCTTCAGCTTTGGACTTGTACTTTACAACGATCTCGGTTGATCCAGAACTTACGGCAGTGACCAAGCCTTTATTATCGGTGTTATTCACGGTAACAGGTTCATCACCGACAGTGAGGTCGCGGACAGACCATTCAGTGTTGGCATCTGTTGTGATCTCTTCGGAGGTGTCATCTGTACGGTGCAGTTTTGCTTTCAGGTTTGTTGTACTGCTAACGGATAAATTAAGATTAGTTATGGCAATAGAGTCACTGTTCAGGATTTCGATGTAATCAATATTATCTTCTTCTACAGTGACACTTGATGTGTCAGTGGCCGAACCGCACTGTACAGTTAAGTTAATCGGTCCACCTCTTTTAACACCGGTTATAGTGCCGCTACTGTTAACACTGAAAATAGTTGTATCCGCTGAGACCCACCTGGCCCGTGTGCTGACATTGGTACTACTGCCATTAATGTCAGCTGTAGCGGTCAAAATATGAGTTTGATCGATATCCAGAGAGACTGAGCTTGCATCCAGTTTCAGGTTACTAAAGCCAGTATCGCCCACTACTAGATCAACGGTACCTGTTCCCTGACCTTTGTAATTTGGGGTAATGGTGTAGGTGGCATTGGTATGAGCACTAAAGATGGCCTGATTCGGGTTGCTGGTACTTATTTTACCGTTGCTATCGGTAATAGCACTGGACCAGGCTATTTTACTGGTGACATCGCGGGTAGAGCCATCACTGAAATTTCCTTCGGTTGTGAGGGTGGCCGTGTCACAGACCGTGACGTTGTGACTGGCACCTGCAGCAGTGCCATTCAACTTGATCGCCAATGGTGGAGTCAGTGTATGGGATGATATAACTACGGTGGTACTGGATGTCAGGGTACCAAAACTGAGATCAAGGGTGATGGTCTTGGTCTGATTGGCAGCCGCCAGGGTTTCGGTTTTGAGCAGACCATCCTGACTAATGCTTGTCTGGCCGGCAGTTGCAGTGACATCGGTCATTCCCCAGGTAGTATCTTCCAGTACGAATTCAGCACCACTGTCATTGATTCCGATGGCTTGTAGTTGTTCACTATCATTATGATCAAAATAAAGGTCACCAGTCGTTGGGCTAATGGTCCGCGTGTTTACCGGCCGAACTGCCAGTGAAGTGATATTGTATTTACTCTGCAGGATATTTTGTTTGAGTGCCTTGGTGTCACCGCTTGGGCCGCATGCACTCAGTATCAGTCCGAGCAAACTGCTTAGAAGAAGATAATTGATGCGTCTGGACAAGGGGCACATAACTAGAACTCCAGTTTGAAACCAAGGCTGGTGGCCTCAATGGAGACATCATCGTGATTATAGTACGAGGTGTGCTCAAGGGTGAGCAGGGTGTACTTACTCCAGACCCGATCCTCAATCCCGACACCCCAGGAGAAATCTTTGTAGGTACCCGAACCGGCCGTGGTGCCGCCAGCACCTTTGATGTTTAATGTTGTCTCGGCGCTACCCAATAAGACATACAGGCGCATACTGCCTCGAAATGGGGTATCCAATCTGAGGTAGGCGGCGGAAACCTCTTCGATCTCCATTTTTGTGTTGGCGACTTTATCATCACCACCGCCCATATACTGAACTTCCAGGAGGATACCCTCATACAGGGCGACCCCCATTTTGGCGCGGGGCATCACCGGATTGAATTCGGTGTCGAGGACTGTAACGCTGCCTCGTGATGCCCCGACTTCAAAATAGAACCAGTCGGTAGCAAAGGCATTTTGCAGGTTAAGCGAGAGGCCGATGAAAACCATGCCCTGGAAAATATATTTTATTTGAGATGTCATCCTGAACAATACGCAGCTTTTGTAAGGTTCGGAGGATAATACCCGCTTCCTCGAAGGGAGTCCAAGGCACAGGGCAGGCTTTGGTGTTTTTCTCAGGGCAGGGTATGTTCACCGGCATACAGATCAGCCAGTTTTTCCCGTTCACGAACCGTAAAGACCCTGTCGCCATCTACCATGATTTCGGCCACCCGTGGACGGGTGTTGTAATTAGAGCTCATGGTGAATCCATAGGCGCCGGATGAACGAACCGCCAGCAGGTCACCCTGTTCGATAGCCAGCTCCCGGTCCTTGCCCAGGAAGTCACCGGTTTCACAGATGGGACCAACCAGGTCATAAGTTCGTTGCTCACCTTCACGCGGTATTACCGGAATAATGGCCTGCCAGGCACTGTATAGGGTGGGCCTGATCAGGTCGTTCATGGCCGCATCGATGATGGCGAAGTTTTTGTGCTCACTCAGCTTCAGGTATTCCACTTTGGTGATCAAGATGCCTGCATTACCGGCAATGGCACGACCAGGTTCGATCAGGATCTGTAGCTGTCGATCACCCAGGCGCTCACTAACAGCCTGGGCATACTCATCGGGCAGGGGTGGGGTTTCATCGTTGTATTGAATCCCCAACCCACCACCGAGGTCCAGGTGATGAATAGTAATGTCCTGTTCTGCCAGTCGGTCTATGAGGGCCAACACCCTATCCAGGGCATCCAGAAAGGGGGCAGTCTCGGTCAGTTGTGAACCGATATGACAATCCACTCCCTGAATATCAATATTGGACAGTTCCTGGGCACGGCCATAGATGGCTGGTGCCTCTTCAATGGCGATGCCAAACTTGTTGTCCTTCAGCCCAGTGGAAATATAGGGATGGGTTTTGGCATCCACGTCCGGATTGACGCGCAGCGAAATCGGGGCCTGGACACCCATTTCAACCGCGATCTGGTTGAGGGTCTCCAGTTCGGCAGCCGACTCGACATTAAAACAGTAAATACCCATTTCCAGCGCCCGGCGCATTTCATCGGCCCGCTTGCCGACCCCGGAAAACACCACTTTGTTCGGATCACCACCAGCAGCGATGACCCGTTCCAGCTCACCCACCGAGACGATATCGAAACCGGAGCCGAGTCGGGCAAACAGATTCAGAATGGCCAGGTTGGAATTAGCCTTCACGGCATAGCAGACCAGGTGGTCATGACCCTTTAAGGCATTATCAAAGGCATGCCAGTGTCGCTCCAGGGTGGCACGGGAGTAGATATAGCAAGGCGTACCGTGTTCTGCCGCTATTTCGGCAACGGGGACGTCTTCGGCATACAGCTGGCCGTTTTGATAGTTGAAATA
>JAOULO010000020.1 GCA_029881995.1 Gammaproteobacteria bacterium | reverse complement strand
ATTAGTGAGCTGGCCTTTTCAATGCCGCATGACAAAAACAAAAAGATGGTAATTATTACCAAATCTTGAAATCCCACCTTTGCTATTGTTTTATTCATATTTATTTACACACATAACAGTTATTTAGACGACACTTCCATTATTGGAAATATCCATATATGGAAACTTATTCCCAATACTGGAAACTTCCTCTATTTTATTTATTCAAACTGATGAATTTTTAATCACCAATTTTTAAATTTATTAACCCCAGAATACTCCCTTCCAACACGTAATGACAACCGGCTAAATACCACTCTACCCTGTCAAATTTGATAGTTTTTAGTCTCTTATACGTGATTTTGTATTTGCGGCTGACGCTGAAAGAGTGTTTTTTGCCCAATAAGACCGAACAGGGCTTTGATGCCCTGCACTGCGATATTGCAGTCATGCAGGCTGCGGATTTGCAGGAGTCGTTTGAATAGATAAGACGGTCGTGAATAGAACCGGCGCAGGGCCAGTTGTCGTAGTTGGTGGATCTGGGTTCGGCTAAGACTATTGGTTGTGAAGGCTGCACCCTGGTAGGTGTAGTCACTTAGCCGGGTTGAGACTCGACCATATTTTTGCTGTTGTTCGTATAAGGGTGTGCCGGGAAAAGGAGTCAGGGCATGAAAGTTGGCGATGTCTGGATTGAGTTCGATGGCGAAGTCGATGGTCTTGAGGGCATCTTCATAGGTTTCACCGGGGATGCCGAATACAAAAGGTGTGCTGACAAACAGGCCTGCGGCCTTTGCGGCTTTGACGGCCTGTCGGGTTTGTTCGAGGGTGATACCTTTGTGCAAGGTGTTGAGGTTTTTCTGTACCCCACTCTCTGCCCCCAACAGGATGGCCCAGCAACCGGCCTGCTGCATCACTTTTAATAATGCCTCATCCACCTGGTTGACACAGGCTGAGGCGAACCAGCTAAAGTCGAGTTTTCGAATTATAATTTCTTTACACAAGTTGATTAGTCGTTCGCGATCCGCTGCCAGTGTATCGTCGATGAATTTGATCTCCTTGTAACCTTTTGCCAGACAGGCTTCGATCTCCTGCAACACGTTTTCTACACTTCGATAACGAATACCCCGTATACCGCCCTTTCGTGCTTTGTCGATCTGTGAACAAAAGATGCAACGTCGATCACAACCTCGTGAGGTGATCATCACGGCAACGGGTTTGCGTCGATAGGTGGCTGGGGGTGGGACATAGCGTTCGATGTCTTCCAGTAGATCACGGGCCGGGAATGGCAGGCTGTCCAGGTCTTCGATGAGTGGCCTTGGTGGGTTTTTGATAATCTGTTCGTTTGCTCGATACATAACTCCCTGTATGCCATTCAGGTTATGACCTTTATCAAGATGTGTGACGATTTCAGATACAGTGATCTCCCCTTCTCCGGTCACCACAGCATCGATGCTGCCATCACCATCCAGCAGACACTGTTCCGGTTTGGCAATGGGATACGGCCCACCCACGCAGATGAAGATGTTTGCATTCAGTCGTTTTATGTCGGCTGCGGTATGCATAGCCTTGTACCAACCGAAGGTGGTGGCATAGATTCCGACAAAGGCCGGTTGAAACGTTTTTATGTGTTGCAGGATATCGGTCTGTGACAAAAAGGCCCCGTTATAAAACTGCACATTATGCCCCGCCTGTTGCAGACTGGCGGCGACATACAGGGTACCCAGGGGTTGCCAGTAATTGATCTGGGCACCGGCAGTACTAGCAGGAAACAATTCATTCGGTGTCCAGGCGGGAATGATCAGGGCGCATTTCATGCGACAAGACCGGTGTTGACGGTTTTGATCAATGAACTTTGCGTAATATGACGTGCGGCAGAGGCACCGGCCAGCATGGTGTGGTCCATATTGTAATAACGAAACAAACCACCTCTGCCCACGGTGAAGAGATTGTCAAACCCGGCCAAGTAGTCATAGATGATCTGGCAATATTCATCATAGCCGACTTCAAAAAGTGGATAGGCATTGGGGATGCGAGTCACTACGCTATCGATGACATCCTGCGGCTGGATAAAACCGAGCTTGTGTAAATGTTTGATCGTTAATTCAACAAGGGCCGCATCACTGTTAGACCAGATGGCATCACCCCGGAAGCAAAAATATTCTATTACTAAAAGTGTTTTTCCTGCTGGTGCCATGGCACGACTCCAGTTGGTGGGTTCATGGATGCGACCAAAGGGGATGGATTTTTCCGGTGTATAGATCCAGGTATGATCCGTCACCTTGTCTAAATTCAGCATTAGCGTAACGGTAACGAGGTCTCTGCTGCGTAAATGATTTGCTGCTGCTAGGACACGGCCTGGAGGAAGTGGCCGCAGGGTTTTTATCAGTGCCTGTAATGGGATAGTTGAGATAAATTCTTCCGCATTTAAAGTCGTTTTAAAGGCGTTTTGTTGAATATCTACACTGTGAATATGCCGGGATTTATGATGAATGCGGGTCACCCGGCACTGGGTCAGGATTGGATTGACCTGTCGAATTTCATTTGCCATTGTCTCGGCAATTTGCCCAATTCCCCATCGTGGATAGAGAAAACCTCGGCTCAGGGTCGGTAGCGCTTCGGTCTTGTTGAGTTTAAGCGCGGTTTTAATCGCCTTGCCAAGGGACAGACCCTGGATACGTTGTTCTACCCAACGCATGTCAATTCGGGTGCAGTCGATGCCCCAGACCTTTTCGCTGTAATCTTTAAAATAGATATCAAACATGCGTCGGCCAAAATTCTGTATGACCCAGTCCTGCAGGGAGACCGGTGTTGCCTGTCGGCCGTATCGGCTTTTGAGTTGTTCACGGGCGTAGTCAAACAGGATGCGCGTACTGGTCCATGGGCCAAAACCCATCAGGGCATTGAAAGGCTTTAAGGGATAATCGAAATAACGATTGCGTAAAAAGATCTTGCTGGAACGGGTGACCTGCAGGCAATCATCACCGAGCATATGACGAACGTGTTTTTCCAGTTGGGTATTGTTGGTGACAAAGCGATGGCCACCGACATCAAAACGAAAATCATGGTGCTTTAAGGTGCGGGCTAGTCCACCGACATGCGCTTCGGCCTCCAGGACTTTAAGATAATAACCGGCCTTACTTAAATGGTCGGCGGCAGTAAGACCGGCCAGACCAGCGCCCAGTACCAGGATGTGCTGCGGATTGTTATGCCCGATATCCAATTTGTTTCCTTATCCATTTATTCACTTAGATCCTTGTAATAATCCTGCAATTCCTCACTAATACCGGCTGGTGCCTTCTTTTCTGCACCGGCACCATAGCCCCCTGCCTCTGGTGCTTCGAAGTAGCCCGGTTCAACACCGGTTTTGACTGACACGTTATAACCTGCCAAAAAGGCCAACAGAAAACTCACTGTTACCAGACTGACCCAGATTCGAGTGTTCATGTCTTGCCCTCTTATCAATCTTCCTGCAACTCTTTGTAGTACTGTTGCATGTCTTCATTAACATCGGTTTTGATACCTATAGACTGATCCGGTTTTGCGCCGATCATGCCCACCTCAAACATGGGTGGCAGGCTATAGCCCATCATGAAGCCCATGAAAATGGCCACCACCAGGATCACGCCCCATAATTCGTCTTTCATTTGTCTGCCCCTTTACTATTCAGTATCAGCCTTTTTCGATGTCCCAGACAAATTTACCGGATTCCTGTTTCTGGGAGACGATTTCATCACCGGTGATATCACACATGGTGGAGATGGATTCACCGGATGAAGGATTATCAAAAATCACTTCAAGGTGATCCCCAACGGCCAGCTTGGCCAGGGCCTTTTTGGTATAGATCTGTGGGTGAGGACAGACATAACCTTTGACATCAAGCTGGTAGTGTCCATCGGATACTTTTTCAAATTTCATGTCACACCTCCGTCAATATTGACTGTGCGTTAAATCAGATATCACAGGCTTCAAATTCTTTTGCCATTTGTCGTTCGGTCCACCAGTTAAAGAATTTCACACCGATATAGGCACCGGCGATCATGCCGATGCCAAACAACCAGCCGGAAACATCCCCCTGCGCGACGCGAACAAAAAAGGCCCCCACATTGCAGCCCAGTCCCAAACGCGAACCGATCCCCATGAGTGCGCCACCGATGATGGCCCAGGTGGCCAGTTCAAGGGTGGGTTTTTTAAATTTGAATTCGTTATGCAGCAGGGCCATCACCGCAGCACCACCGATTAAAGCAAGCGACATCCAGTCGGCTGGATTGATGGCGGGATTGGGTATGCCGTTGACCAAGCCGAAGTAGATGTTGTCCATGTTGTCGGCCCCGGCCTTGGCAAACACCCAACCGACCCATTGGGCCTCCTGGGTGGTGACATACCAGTAACCGGGATCGAACACCGTGCCATTGACCGAGATACCATAGTCATGCCCCATGCGTTCAAGTAAGGTGCCGGCATTTTGAATACCAAACTTGACGCGCAATCCCTGGGTGACAAACATCTGCAGTCCACAGAAGATGCCAAGGATCAAACCGGCAATGGCGGTTCGTTTTGAAGCGACGATCATGGTCCAGTAACCCAGCAAGTCGTCTTTAAAATTGAGATTTTCTTTTACTTTTTTGCGTTTTCTTAAGAAAGAACGCCGTGACCAGATGAGGTAGACAAACAATAATAAAATCGCGGCTGGGACAATCACACCAAGAAAGGCATTACTGAAAAAGGCACCGGTGATGGATTCATCGGTCTGCCCCATCATGGTGGCATAGGTCATGACCGGTTGATCCCAGACATAACCGGCCAGGTACTGATCGACCCAACCGTCACCGGCGTTGATGGTTGGTGGCAGTCCTTTGCTGACCGCTGATTCATGCCAGCTTTGCGGAACGAGTTTATTGGTCCAGCCGGCCACATCGGCAAACAGGGCCTGGGTGACACTGATCGACAGAATCACCAACAGGGCCACCCCGTTGCCCTCGCCGGTTTTATAGAGTGAACCTGATGCACAACCACCGGCAAACACCATACCTACACCAAAGATAAAACCGGCCACCACTGCATGTAAACTGGTGGGTGCGGCATGAAAGGTACTTAAACCGGTGGCTGTGACAAAGGCGCTGACCAGGGCAAACAACACGGTCGCCAACATCACCCCGACGGCCATTCGTGGTACTCCAACGGCAAACAGATCACGAAATGCAGAGGAAAAACAAAAGCGACCGTATTGCAAACACATGCCATAGATAAAACCGAACCAGAGATAGACTGAAAGATAGATGTAGTATTCGTTATAGGTGTAGGTAGCGATACTGATCAGGCCAAAGAAAGCCACTATACCGAATGCCCAGTTACGTTTTTTTATGAGATCATTGTCCATCGTGACTACCCCGTGGCGGAAGATTGTCTCTGCCTTTTAATAAGGCAGGATAAGGTTCATAGACAGTCACATCCGTGCGATAGCGAAACACAGCCTCGGTGCGGCTGAATTGCGCAGTGGCTTGATAATCCTTTAGATGAATTTCCAGGTCGGTCGGCAAGGCCTGTTGTGGATGACTGCTGATGACGGCAATGGCGCGTCGGGTTATTCGGTCATCATTATTATAAAAATCTGGTAATGGCACTTCCCAGGTAAAGCGCAGTGAGGCGTTTTTGATTGCAGGGTCTTGCTTGCCTGATGGCTTGACCGTGTCGCGTTGATATAACAGTGTCTTCTGGGTATACAGATCCAGGATGGGGATGCTGATTTCCGGGTTAATGATCGAAAGCTGTTGTGGCAGAACTATGACTTCAACAGCATCGACGTTTAACTGATCAAGATATTTACCAGCAGCCTGCAGATTGGAGGCACTGGTACTTTGGATAAAGGGTCGGTAGGCCCCTACGGTCAACACCAGTGAAGTGACGATAATGGAGAGTAATAAATAATGACGGACTTCCTGGTTCTGGATCCAGCGCAAAGTATAGGCTGCCATCAGGGCCAGCATGGGCAAAGCGATAAGGATATAACGACTACGATTGACCCCGATGGCAAAAATCAACAACCACATCCAGATGATGGGTAGATAATGCCAGTCCCGCTGTTGAATGGCATGATAGATAGAAGCCAGTGCAGCCAGACTGATTAATGGATGGATCTGGAAGAAAAAGGTGGATACCGGACTCTCCTGCCAACGACCCAGTGCAGGTAACTGATAACTGGCCAATAAGCGTATTTGATCAAGTATCAGATCGATCTTCATCACCACGAAGGGGGCAAGTAATAGCGCTGCACCGTAAACGACCCATAACAGGTGTTTTGCGTCCCGTTTCCAGTTGAATTGATGACAGGTCAGTAATAACACCGGTATCACCGTTAACATCAACCAGACAGAATATTTGCTGAGCATGGCCATGGCGACACTGAAAGCTGCCAGGATGATCCAGTAGCCGCTCCCCATGCGCATGACGTGCAGACAGGTCCAAATGGATAATGTGAGAAAGAACATGCTGGGGATATCCACCAGCATCAGTGGTACCTGGCTTAATAATAAAGGCATCCCCAGTAGAAGTGCAGCGCCATAAAAACCAGTTGCACTGTCCCACAGCTCCTTGCCGATCAGGTAGGTCAGTAACACTGTGCCCGTCATCATTAACAGGGTCAGGCACTGGATCACCAGGCGGGATTCACCAAACAGTTTAAAGGCCGTGCCATAGATAAATGGTATCAATGGCAGGTCGGTCCAGCTGCTGATACCATAGCCCCATTGCTGGACAAAATAGATGAAGCCATATTCAGACAGGTATTTGGCCTGACTGAAGTATCGGGCACTGTCCACGATCACTTCCGGTTCAGACCACAGAACCAGCCCACTTAACATACTCATAATAAGCAGGCTCAGGGGTGCATTGAGTCGGATACGATGTAGATGGGTGTGCCAGCTAATCATCAGAACACCCGTCAGGATCAGGCTTAGTACCAGCACCTGTTGTCCATCCATCAGCCATTGCCAGCTGGTTAGACGATTATCATCAAACTCGCGGAAGGTAAACAGCAATACTATAAGCAGCAGGTTTATTGCCGTAATCAAGGCAATACACAAACGCACACCATTTACCGTATCCTGCTGTTTTGTACTGTACAACAGCTTATCGGATGTATTGGTTTTAAAATCACTGTACTGCGGAATCTGCATACACACCTCGTGATTTAAACAGGGTTAATCTGTTACCATGAAAAAACCCTGTCACACGAATCAATTAACTTAACCAGCTCTTCATAACCTGTTTCATCCTTGTCGAGATCGATGACCGTGATGGTATGTTCCTTTGATTGTTCGTCAATAATAAAGCTGGCATCCTCACATGGACCATCATTCAGAATATGAAGCACATCCATCATGATCTCCTGTATTACCGCTAAAGCACGATTACCTTGTCAGCTTGGTTATTCATCATGGCATTATTAAACTGACTGCCAATAATGATCTCCTTGCTGACACCACTGGTATCCACCCCCTGCTCATCAGCACTGTGGTGACACAGACTCATGCTGACATTTTCAAGCTGACAAAGGGCAATAAATTCAGCCGATTGTAATAAACGGGTTCCCTCATCCATGGCAAACAGGCTGACTTCATGGCCCAGCTTATCGGCGGCATGGGTGATACCCACCACATGCTTCAAATGCCTATCTGTATTGACCAAGATTCCGAGTTTCATGGTATTACTGTTTAACCATATTCATTTGAATGTTGGCTGAGCCCTAAATAAACTCTTGGGGATTTTGTACAGAAATACACGGTATAAGGTTTTGTCGGAATGATGTGTTTGCATCATTTTGGGTAAGCCATGAAAGCTCACCCTATGTGGTTCAATAAACAGGCAGATTAATAGGGTAAAACGTGATCGTAATCCAGTAAACGATTTGCCAGCTCATGGGAAGAAAGGATTTTTACCTCATAACCCTGCTCTATATTAGAATACAGATCCATTTCCATTTCCTGGATCGTATCAATATTGAGTGTTGATTTATCCGTACGGATCAGTTTCTGGTTAGGCAGGAATATGTCGATAGTATCATCCAACAATGTAAGCCCGATAGCCATGCGTAGTGCTTCTTCCTGACGCCCCCTCACAAGTACTGCAATTTTTTTGCTCATGGTTTTGCCCCTAAGAATCAATGTACCAGGTTATGCCGATAGGCATAGGCGACTGCCTCGACCTGGCTGTGAACATTGAGTTTGTTCTGAATGTGTTGAATGTGATTGCGAATAGTGACATGACTGATACCAAGCCGTTTTGCAATTACAGTACTACTAAGCCCCTCGGTCATTAGCTGTAATACTTCTTTCTCACGGGGGGAAAGCCGATCAACATGTTGAGAACATTGACCCAGGCTGGTGGCCAGGCTTCTGGCTTTGGGTCTCTTGGTCTGTCCGAATGCCGAATCTATCGCCGTCAGTACATCCTGATTAGCAAAGCGATGTAGTAGATGCGTCACAATCCATTTTTTCTTACAGAAAGATGGGATAAGGACAATATTGACCGACAGGTCGATAGGCTTACCCTCCCCATCTTTGGTTTTAATTGAAAAGTTGTTAGGTGCCTTGTCCCGTTGTGACAGCTTTGCCACCGGACAATCTGGTTTGCAGAATTCTGTGCTATTAATCCGGTTTCTACCACAAATCACTTCATGGCAGGGACGCCCCAGCACCCAGTGGGATGAACGGTCGAACAACTCTTCACATCCCGGATCCCAGAAAATAATCCGTTGCTTACCATCAACAGCAAACACGCCATCGACAGTTTTATATAAGATATCTTCCAGAGTAGGCATATCCCACTGTGCCCCGTTTTGGCTATATGATGTAAATACATTATGTTTCTAACCCAAACAGATAGTCTCAGCAATGATCATGATCAAGCACAGGACGATGATTCGGTTTACCACAGAATATCACTGCCAGAATCAAACACAGTTGATACTGCATGCTACTTATTTATGAATTAGATAGATTTAGACTTAGGAAACGTACAGAGGGCTGTGTGAATGTAGCGCTGTAACCTATTGTGTTGCAGGTTCGCCTATTTATTCATACTCGACATTTTGATACCGGCACTGAGCAAATATTCACGCAAATGGCGAACATCGTTTTTATCGCAAACACCGCTATGATGTGGGACGTGGAGTGTCCCTTCTACACCGTTCAGTAGCACCCTCATTCTTGCTCCATGACCGGGTTGAATAATGGCGTCCAGATGTTTCAGCATAGATTCCACTTCGCGCCAATGAATGTTGCCACTGGTTGGGCCTTCGAGAATAGCGGCAAGAACCCTGTTATGCTTACGCCCCATAATTGCCCCTTTTTCACTGTTGTATTAAGACTAGTTTAGTAACTAATCCTGTTTCTGGAAATCATAAAGGGCAATATTGGTTTTCTTATATAGTTAAATTATGCCTCCTTCCCATACAGCCGTCTCAATTCCACCTTGGCCTGTTCTAATATTATCTTCTGATCATGATCTAGTTTTTTTCCTGACCGGTTGATGTACAACACTAACATAGACATAGCCGAGCGGAATGGGGTTGACTTACGTCGAACACTTCGTTCAGCTGAATTTCGCAAGGACTGTGCAATTCTCTTTGGATCGTGCCAGGTGAATATGCCTTCCTCAAGATTCAGAGCATTGCTATCCAACGTTACCTGCCGCGACCATTTTTTAGAGGTGCGTCTTTCTGTCAATACAATCATATAAAACAACCTTCAAGTTATTACATATTTATATTCAGTCTGAGACATATAATTATCTTTCAGAAAGAATCGCTGATTCAACAAATAAAACATAACCCGCGAGCTGCAGCTTAAAGCATCTTACGCCTCGGGTATTTAGCAACAATCATCATCTCACTGCAATGACTTGTATCAAAGCATGACTAATCAGAATGATTAATTTTATCAATCATCAATATTCAATAAATTTGATCGTGCACATTTACAAAAAAACAACTGGATATTCAAATATATGTAAATAAAGCATTTACACTTAGGAGTTAACAGCCATGGATACTTACAACAATATTTTGATCGCTGTTGATTTATCAGAAGAAGCTAGAATGGTAACACGAAAGGCGTTGGTTCTGGCGAGTTTCTATCAGGCTAATATCTATCTAATACACGTTATTGAGCCAGTGGGTCTGAATTCGCCATATGAATTATCTCCCGGTCTGCCGGACAATATGCAATCACTGCTTGAAGATCGGGCAAATAATTTTATGGATAATTTGGTGAAGGAGTTTGAACTGTCAGAAGCACGTAAGATAGTCAGCCTGGGTTCTATTAAACAGCAGATTTTTCAATCAACCAGGGACAACAACATTGATCTAATTGTGGTCGGAACTCATGGTCGTCATGGTATTGCCATCCTGCTGGGTTCAACAGCAACATCCGTACTACATGGTACTCCCTGTGATGTTTATGCGGTGAAAATCTGATTAAGCTACCTGAGAAGCCAGTCGGTGTGCCCAGCGAGTGGTCTCGGGAAGACGATATTTGATTACACACTGCATAACCAGCTTTATTGCCGAAGAAAGTGTTATTTTATGTCCACTTGAAATATAAAGCGGTTTCACGTTGTTGCGTGTACATAATACGGCTCCGATCACTTCATCACCATCAATCAATTCAACATAATCACCTTTGTTAACTGGTATCTTTGCGTACTCACCTATCAGTCGTGATTTGGCTACACCAATAGCAGGCAAATCCGTCAGGACACCCAAATGACAGGCAATGCCAAACCGGCGGGGATGGGCAATGCCCTGTCCATCACATAATAAAACATCGGGTAATTGTTTTAATTGTTCAAACGCCTGCAGGATGGTGGGGACTTCTCTGAATGACAGATAACCAGGGATATAGGGAAACTGGGTGGGACTTCTGGCAATGACTGATTCCTGCAGCTCCAGTTCTGGAAATTTTAGAACGGCGATGGCAGCCCTTGTGATCGTGTTTTTATTTTCAAATCCAACATCAATGCCGGCTACATAGTGTATATCAGGCAATTGATCATAAAGGATGACTTTAGTTTTAAGGTCGTTCTGTATTTCTTTGGCCTGTTGCGGCGAGACATCCCATGGATGCTGGTGGTGGAGCTGCATTTTATTCAAGAATATCCAGCGATGGGATATGTCTGGTTACGCATGCCATGCCCTTGTCAATGGCTTCCTTTGCTCGATGAAAATCCAGCATGCCAATGTCTGACAGATTTGGTCTGAGCAATACATCGGGAGGATCGCCTGCCATTCGGGTACGGGTAATTCTGTCCTGCATAATAATAATGGCGCTATTCATTACATCAAACAGGCCAGGTTCATCATTTGGCTTATTATCGCTATTAATAACAGAGCTTAATGTGTTCTTAATCCACTTTAATAAATTGTTATCTGTAATTTCAGAAATGCTTGATGACTTTGACTGTGTGTTTTTTGCTGGTTCCTTTCGGAACGATTTACCAATAATATAAGCATTAAGGTCAACAGCAATTACCTGTTCGGCTCCAAGCGCGCGGCAGACGGATACCGGCACTGGGTTAACCAGAGCACCATCGGCCAACCACTTGTGCTTTAAACATACTGGTGTAAACAGGCCAGGTAGAGATATCGACGCACGAACGGCATCTAATAGATCGCCTTCCTGAAACCAGACCTCGTTACCTGTCTCCAGATCGGTGGCAATCGCAGCGAAGGGAATATCAAGTTGTTCTATGGGGATGTCAATGGACATGTCCTGACGAAGAAAATTCATCAATCGATCACCTTCGATCAATCCACCGCCAAGTGTAAAGTCCAGCATGCCGGCAATATCTCGTTTACGAAGTCCAAGCACCCATTTTTCAAAATCTTCCATGCAGTTTGTGACATAACTGGCACCAACCAGCGCACCAATGGAAGTTCCGCATATAATATCTGGCTGAATACCCTGCTCTCGCAGCGCACGAATAATACCAAAGTGTGCCCAACCCCTGGCGGC
This sequence comes from Gammaproteobacteria bacterium, assembly GCA_029881995.1. Taxonomy (GTDB): domain Bacteria; phylum Pseudomonadota; class Gammaproteobacteria; order UBA6429; family Thiohalophilaceae; genus JAHEDB01. Next base: position 40,037 of record JAOULO010000020.1, on the reverse strand, counting down.
ACCACCACCTAGAGCAAGTCCAATTTTATTGTTAAACTTTTTCATATAAAAAACGGGGCCAGGCCCCGTCATGTTAATTGAGTTTATCTTTATCGTAAGGTGCAGGAGGTAACTGCACGGCTGAAACTCCCTCGTCTTTTAGTTCTCTTATTTCATCAGAGGTTGCCGTACCACGAATATTTCGTTCTTCAGTTTCACCATAGTGCATTTTCTTGGCTTCTTCAGCAAACTTGCTTCCTACATCATCGAAGTTTTTGTTGATGTATTCATGAAACATCTTGACTACCTGATGCTGGACAACTTCTTTTTCCAGGTTTGTACCTTCTGACTTATCGGAAGATGAACCTGATTTATTAATATAACTTGCACTGGGTATTTTACGAATTCTTTCTGATCCACAGACGGGACAGATTAATAAGCCACTATGTTGTTGCTCAGTGTACTCGTTGGCATTTTTGAACCAGCCTTCGAATCGGTGTTTTGCACCACATTCCAGGTCATAAATAATCATCACTTACCTGCATCGTTTTAAAAACGTATTCATTATACTCTATTTAGTGAATTTGGGCCTTACCTTAAGTCACTAATATCAAAAGAATAATTATCCCCGGAGATTTTTCAGACGTTTGTAACGCTTATAATCCTCGGCATTGTCCAGGTCCCACAGGCTTGAAATCGACTCCCAGGCAAGTCCTGATGCGTTCAACTTTTCTATGGTTTGTTGAAAAACCTCAGGTCTACCCCATTGAATTCCTTGAAACAGGCCTTCTGATAATCGATCTCTTTTTATGCCAATCAGGTAATATCCACCATCTTCAGCCGGTCCAATCACAGCATCCCGTCCCTGTTGCAGGGTTTTAATCGCCTGAGTAATGTGTTCTGCTTGTAGCTCAGGAATGTCAGTACCTACGATAATAGAAAAATCTGTTGTTTGTTTTGATAAGGCATCATGCATTCTTTCACCCAGCCCCGCTCCCTGCTGTTGAAAGCAATTGATCCCGTATTTATTACTCATGAATTCAAAACAGGGATGGTTTATATCAGGGGAACACCATAACTGTGTATGACAGATATGTGCGCGACACAGTGTATCAACGGTACTAAGGATGAGTTCCTGCTGTAGCTCAGCCGCACCAGCATCACCAAGCAATGGGATCAAACGAGTTTTGCAATGTCCGGGAACGGGTGCTCTGGCAAAAATGAGCAGGCTGGCATCCAAACACAAACTGGAGGTCATTATCTGGAATAAATGCGTGCCAGTTCCTTGGGTGACTTACCAAAAAAGTGAGCCAGCCTCAGATACCACATTAATATAATTGTACGGAGGATACCTTTTTGTTCCCAACGTCGGCTCGAGGTAGTGACTTTATGACGAAGACAGATTGGATGTGAGATTGTTAATAAAGATTTGCTGAAGCGAATGTCTTCCATCAATGCGACATCGGGAAAACCACGCAGCTGATTAAACTCTTTGCTTCTGACAAAAATAGCCTGATCCCCTGTGGCAATTCCAGTAAATCTTGAGCGAAGATTCATAAAAAAAGCCACAATACGCAATACAGGATGATTCCCAGACAGACTCACATCAAATCGCCCCCATACACTGCTAGTTGACTGGAGTTTAGTATTGACTATCTGTACTGCGTTTTCAGGCAATATGGTATCGGCATGGAGAAACAATAAAATATCGCCTTTTGCCTGTTCGGCACCCGCATTCATTTGTCTGGCCCGACCTATTGGTCCATGAACTAATTTATCACACAGATGTTCAGCAATGGATACGGTTGAATCCTCGCTACCACCATCGACAACGATGACTTCATGCCCTTGCTGTCGATAAGATTGAAGAGGCAGTAATGTATTTTGAATGGAGCCGGCTTCGTTCAGGACTGGGATGATAATGGTAACACGATGCATATCTGTACGACTCTTAGTTTAATGCACCACCGCAGCTGCTTCCCTGTCCTGCCGTGCAGCCATAGCAGTGATCGGCAACACTAATCGGCAATCCTGTTAATTGTGTTGCTGTAATATCGCGGATATGGGTTTTGGGTCTCATTCCCAGCATGGTAGGCATTCCCAGCATCTGGTTAAAATCACAGTCATAGAGATATCCCTGCCAGCTAATGCTTAATAAGGAACGGCACATCACTGTTGAGACATTGCTTTCCTGATAGGCCGATTTCAATAATGACATATACTCATCAAAACCGTTTTTTGAAACCAACTGGCTACCAAAACGCATTATGGGCATATTGGTAATGGTGAACAATTGGTTAAAGGAAATATCATATCGCTCTTTTAATTCACGTTTATAATCCGCTTCAAGTTGTTGCTGTGAAGGTGGCAGATAAGGTCCCGTCGGGTTATAAACAAAATTAAGTTTAAGATCCGAGCCAGGCATACCGTATCCCAATTTATTTAGGTGCCGTACGGCCTGGATACTTTTTTGATAAACCCCTTTACCCCGTTGCCCATCAACATTTTCTTCCAGATAACAGGGTAAGGAGGCATGTATTTCGACATTATGTTGCGCCAGAAAGTCAGCCAGGTCTTCGTTTCCCGATTCAAGCAGAATTGTCAGGTTACATCTATCCATCACATGTACACCAGCATTCACGGCTGAACTTACCAGCTGACGAAAACCCGGGTTTAACTCTGGAGCTCCTCCAGTAAGATCTAGAATCTTTACATCATTGTTTTCGATAAACTGAATGATCTCTGCAATCGTTTCAGCCGTCATCATCTCTTTGCGTTTGGGATTAGCATTAACATGACAATGCAGGCATTGTTGATTACAGCGATAACCAAGATTGACTTGCAGGGTTTCTAGTCTGCCGCGGGTAATTAATGGAAAGTCAGAGGTCTTAAGCAGTGGTAGTGTTGCATGCATTATTATTCTCTAATATTATTTTTTTCTTGGTAAGGAATAACCGCTTCTGGGATCCAGTTTACGCATTACCCGTGATTCATTCAATAGTTCAGTAAGCCGATAGGGTTTCTGTCGTTCAGTCGCCAAGTGAAGGAATCGTAGCTCTTCATGCCGGTTATATAATATGAAGTAGTTATCAGAACTGATGATCCCATCGGCATATCGTAGCCCGATATCGAGATAATCCATAGCAGATTGCATTTTACAACTCATTAATAACTGCCCAGCAATAAGATGATACAGGGCCTGTTTACGACGACTGGTTGCATAGTGCATCCCACGGTTGGGAAATGATGTACAAGATTCATCCAACCACCAATCTGCGATCATTTGCATCATGACACTCAGGAAAGATGATTTGGCCAGCTGACCGAATTTTTCCTGTCGCTGGATGGCTATTCTACACAAAGCGGTAATTTCTTCCGAAGATGGCGGATCAGCGTACCAGTTGAGTAACAGATTTTGTAAAGGGTTATTCAGCGTCATCTGAGTTTGTTTGTTGTCATGCTGAAATAAATCAGGTTAAATAGCTATATCATTATTTTCTAATAGAGTTGGTCTTATCCTATGCAAAATAAATTAGCCTGGCTAGATAATATTTCATTGCCTCCCCTGTTGATTATCGCAGGTTTATTGGGGCTTGCCCCATTTGTTCCCGAACCCCATGTGTGGGAAAAACTCAAAATGCTCTCTGCAGGCAATTTGAGTAAACCCCTGGATATTTTCGATCTGTTGCTGCATGGAACACCCTGGATATTACTTGGCCTGAAACTCATTCGTATGGGTGGTGTCTCAAAATCTGATTAATTATGGAATAAGGAGAGGGTATGAAACACCTGGTGTTTGTCTATAACGCAGATAGTGGGCTGTTTAATACCATGGCGGACATTGCCCACAAAATTATTTCCCCTTCGACCTATTCCTGTCAGCTCTGCGCCCTCACCCATTCCTACTTCACCGCAAGAAAAGAATGGACTCCATTTTTAGATGAACTTGATGCCGAGCTTGAGTTTTTGCATCGTGATGAGCTACAAAAAAAATATGGCATTAAAGAAATAACACTACCTGTCATCTTGCTGAAGAATGATGCTCAATTGAGCACCTGGATATCTACCAAAGAAATAAATGACTGCCAGAGTATTGATACACTTAAGCTAATGATTAGTGAGAAATTAAAAGATTAAATTCATTTCACAAACCGATTCAGCTAAAACATTTTTCTCCAGGGTCGCTATGTAGACATACAATAAAGTGCATTGTTATGTTCCTTGAATTAACCGAAAACCTGATAAAAGAACTGATACCACCCAAACCTGCTACAGATGGTCGGGGGCGTCAGGCTTTTTATCGGGATTCACGCTTAACCGGTTTTGCAGTAAGAATCTCCAGTGGGGGCACCAAGTCCTACATATTAGAAAGACGCATAAGGGGTAAGGTAAAACGAATCACCCTGGGACGGTGTGAAAAAATGTCTTTCAACAAGGCACAGGCCCGTGCCAAAAAATTAATAAGTGAAGTCGAACGGGAAAATGCCCCACGAATTATCAATGGCAAAATCGTGGATGAAGAGATTAGCCTGTTAACCGCTTACTATGACTATCTGGACACACACAAAGACCTGAACGCTTCTACACTGGCTGATTATCAGCGTTCGATAGATGGCCCATTACATGACTGGCATGCTATTCCTGTTCGAGAAATTGATAGTCATCTTATTGTTGAAAAGCACAAGGAAATCGGACAACATCATCCAGCCCGCAGCAATAATGCCATGCGTTTGCTTAGGGCCGTTTTAAATTATGTGCAGTGGCACATGCGTACCGTTGACCATCACCCCATACTGAAACAAAACCCAGTTGATATCCTTAACAAGCGGGGTCTTTGGTACGCCATTAATGCCTCTTCAAAACCCCGCGGATTCGCGTCAGAGCAATTAAAACAATGGTGGCAGGCCTCATTATCACTCAAGAAAGCCACTACTCGTAAATACCTGCACTTTTTATTACTAACCGGTTATCCACCATCAATCGTTTCAGGCTTGAGATATAAAGATATTGATTATGATAAGAAACTCCTGATTTACAAACAGGGTGACTATTCAGAAATTCCCTTATGTTTACCGGTTTGCAAATACCTATGTGATGAACTTTATTCCAGGCCTGAAAGAGTGTTCAATGATTCCCAACATATCTTTCCAGGTCTGAATGGTAAACCCATTAGCGACCCCAGAACGGCCATCAAAAAAATACAAAGTGCATCCGATATCTCTTTTGGTCTGAAGGATCTGCACTGGGCATTTATGGAGTTTGCAAAACTGACCCAGTTGCACACTCCAAAGCTACATTTGCTATCCGATGTATATAAAGGTAAAAAAGTGATCGTTTCTGACCAGGACAATCTTGAGTTAAGAGAAATTCAGGAAAGAGTTTTCCTGAATATGTTTTTTATCATTGGGACTATAAAGTCTTAGCAAGCCTTGCCTGCTGATTTGTTACTGATGTTTTAAGTTGGGCAACAAACTCATCAGGTGTATTTGATTCATTCAACAATTTTTGAATCGATTGCCGTGCAGACTTTTCATCTAATTCAAAAGACTTCACAGACATAAGGACAAGTGTATCAAACTGAGTATTATTGCACTGGCTGTCGCATTGGCTTTTGATTTGATAGAAATGGGTATTAACAAACATCGTTAGCTCTGAACGGGGATTCCTTTCAAGCCCTTCATTTGTAGCCCTGCCCCGTTTTTGCATGTTGATCTGGAATTTGCCAGGTTCATACTCGTACATAGCCCCTGTGGAAGCATCGACGGTAAAACCAATTCCCCCCAGTTGAAGATTAAGAAGATTGAGCATATTTATTCCATCATAATCCAGTTCCAATTTAATGTTTTCATCCTGGTAGCCAGGCTTTTTCAGAGTGATGGTTTTATATTCATACTTTAAAAGTTTGATGGTAGCCGGTGTCTTCCCTACCAACAGGCCATCTGCATAAATACTGGCACCTTCTGGATCACTTGTGATTTTCATTTTCTGTTCTGTGCCACTGAACATGCTGGCACAGCCAGAAGCAAGTGCAGATAGTAGAATCAGTAAAGGTAGATATCTGTTTAACATATTATTCTTCTAATGAACTGACTGTTTCGGAGTTTCACTTGTCAAACCGACCATAAAATTAGATGATTAATCTATTCATCAAATACTGTTTCAGGAATGTCACCAATTTTGTGGCTAAACATAATAGTAAGAAAAATTTGAGAAATTCGCTACTAATTCTTTGTCTTTCCCTTGGGTCCCCGGCCTGGGCAGCAAAACAGGCTGATCCACTGCAATACTGGAAGAAGCTATTGCATTTTGGTGAAACCCACAGTCAGGTCATATCACAAGACTTTTTTCTTGCTAAAAATGGTAACGCTGACCCTGATGCCGAATTAGCACATACGATTCAATTGCTGAATAGCCCACAGGGCAGAACCATTGCCTGCCGGTTCCCGGCCCGTTATCAGTGGATCAGACAAACCCAAAAGGCCGTACCCCAATATGATCTGCACCAATGTCGGGAAATTCAGAAATTTAAGCAGTCATTCCAGCATCAGACCCTTAAACTGGTATTTGCCTCTGAATACCTGAACAAGCCGGTTTCCTCTTTTGGCCATACCCTGCTGGTGTTTTATGATGAGGACAAACCTTTATTGTCGGCCGACACCATTCATTTTGCTGCAGAGACACAAGCAGATGATGGTTTCCTGACTTATACATGGAAAGGATTTACGGGGGGGTATCAAGGTTATTTTCACCGTGATCCGTTTTTCAAAAAACAACTGCAATACACTATTCAGGAACAACGATACATCCATCTTTATACACTTGATTTTAATAAACAGCAGATCGAAAAAATTATTCACCATCTGTATGAACTACGAAACGCCCGTTTTAAATATTATTACGTCAACCAAAATTGCGCTTATCAAATAGCAAATTTACTCGACATTGCCAGTGATGATATCAGTTTTTCCAGTGATGGTTTTGTATTGCCGATAGATGTTATTAAACGATATAAAACACAGTATACAAGGCACACCGTTCTTCAACCTGTCACACGTAAAATTCAATTTCTGCTGAAAGACATGCCGGAAAGGGATCTGGGGCAGTTTGAGCAGGTGCTGGCTGGAGAACTTGACCCAGACAACACTCTCCCCAATCATGTCAAACAAGTCTTATACTTATATTATGATCATGCATACCGCAGTCAGCGCATTAAGCATCCCAACTATCAGAAGGTACTACGACTCAAATACCAGCGAGAAAAACTGGATATCCCATCACCCCAACCCATGGATAAACCCGGTGCTCATCGAATATCGATTGGACACTTAAAACAGGATGGTCAGGAAAGTGCACTACTATCATACCGCCCGGTTTTACAAGGTTTGCGTGACACTCTGATTACTGAACAACAGGACTTTGAGCTGTCTCTGTTTCAGCCCATGGTACGTATTCAGGACAACACCAGTTATTTACATCAGTTTGATTTTATAAACCTTAAATCATTCCCTACTCGTAGCTATTTATACAAACCTCTATCCTGGCAGTTTTACACCGGCTTTAATCGGAATAACCTGAAACAAAGCTTGAATTATGAAACTGAATTTGGCCTGGGTCTTAGTTACCAGCTTTCCTTATTTAGCATGAACTATTCGATAAATATTGGCAGCGATCTAAGCCTGGGTGATTATTATTACAAACCCAATATCACTGCCCTGCTCCGCTTAGGTGACAATTTCAAAATCGGCATAGAGGCCAGTGAAAAATATTATGAACATCATCAATTCATCACTCGTAGTGGTTTTGTAAGTTTTACGACCGGGAATCATGGTCTCACTCTGGAATACTCACAGTTACCTCATCTTGAGCAGGAAAGCATGAATCTCTCATACCATTATTATTTTTAACGCTAAAACTGGCCAATTAAGGCAAAAAAACTCAAAAAAGTGAAATATTCACAATTTTTCCCGATCTTTGTTCACTGTATGTAATTTCACCAGATTTATAGTTAAGCCATGGTGAATTACCTTTTTTGACAGCTTGACACTGTTATTTTTTTTTGGTGAATACTCAGGGGGTTTATTATGAATCAGTTAAGAAGTGGGTTTCTCGCTCATTATGTTAATCAGACAGATGTGGCGACAATGTTACAACGCCATCCGGATCCCATTCTGGTGACCGATGAGTATAAAGAGATTGTTTATACCAATACTGCGGGTGCCCGGTTATTGTGCCGTTTACCCAGCAATAACGGATATCTTCATCGAGAGATTAATCAGGAACTCAATTACAGTTACATCGTCAATGTGGATGATGTGAACGGTGAGGTACTTAGCTTTGATGTCAATCGCACTGAAATTCAGTGGAACAATGAAGTCGCCATTATGTACTGCCTGCATGATATTACCACTCATAAACTGTATTGCAATGAACTGGAACAACTGGTTTACAGTGACCACATGACCGGGCTCTATAACAGCCGTGGGCTTGAAGTCCTGTCTGCTCATGTCAGAAGCATTGCTACCCGTAACAAGCAGAGCATCACTTCCTATTATATCGATGTAAATAATCTCAAACGTATCAATGATGATTATGGTCACAGCATGGGTGACACAGCCATTATCGAAACAGCTGAGATTATCAACCACTGCTTTCGCAATGCCGATGTTAGTGCCCGAGTCGGTGGTGATGAATTTGTCGTTCTAACTCTTGATGATGTCAATGAGCCGGTTGATCTGATCCTGGCTCGACTGGAAAAGGAAATCGAACGACGCAACACTATGGCAGACCGGTGTTATGAACTATCTGTCAGTGTTGGAGTCAGTCGCCATCCTGCCAATCACTTATTTAATGTTCATCAGTTAATCCAGGAAGCCGACCATAGGATGTATGTCGCAAAAAAGCAAAAGTCTGATGCCGCAATGCGGCAGTGTACACCTGTACGACCAGTGAGGGATGAATCCCGCCTGGATCAGTTACAAGTGGCTGTATAACAAAGGGGAGAAATTCTTCCGGTTGGTTTTACCAACCCGCCGGTAGTTTTTCATTGATGGTGACAATTTTGCTTTTGATGGATATGTATCCACCATTAACCAGATCTTTGAGAATGCGGCTGACCATTTCTCGGGAGGCTCCCACCATATCGGCAATGTCCTGGTGGGTCAGCTTTTGATTCACCACCATTTTTCCATCTTCCATTTCTGAAGCGAGGTCCAGTAAGGTATGTGCTACACGTCCATAGACATCCATCAGTGCCAGACTTTTTACATTATTGGTCAGATCACGAACCTGTTTGGCCAGGGACTGGATCATGTTAAAGGCCATATCCGGGTTATCTGCCAGCACCTTTTTAAATTCTGCCTTGGCGATTATCATCACTTTAGTGGGCTGGATGGTCTTGACCGAAGCGGAACGCGGTTCATTATCTACCAGGGCAAGCTCACCAAAGTACTCGCCGGGGCCAAGAATGTTCAGGATAACCTCCTTGCCATTCTCATCGCTGGCATACACCTTGACCTCACCCTGCAGGACTACATAAAGAGAGTCGGTGTCATCACCTTCATTAATCAGGATACTGTTAGCCGGATAGGTTCGGGTAGTGCTGTGTTGCGTCAGAATGTCGGAGTCAGAAGGATTGAGTTCTGAAAAAAGATGCATTCGATTAAGCATACGTCCCTCTTTATATATTTTATTAGCGTCGTGTGTTTACAGCTGATTATTAACTATACAACACACATAAGAAGATAAGGGAGAAGACTTGAACAAGTCAACACACATTAACTTAGAAATTGTATTCTTTTTGCCTAAAGACCGTTCATGTTATAACACCTGAAACAGGGGACAGGATGTTTTGCTGCGAATCAGCCACTATATAAAAACACAACTATATAAAGGTCTCGGCCTGGGCCTGGTGATCGCCCTACTTGGTGTTGGGTTAGCCAGCAGCCCAGCCGGTCGCTGGTTGGAAGAAGAACTCGGCCTGCCCTGGTTATTCAAAGCCCGGGGGCATCGAGTGGCGCCTGAAGATGTGGTCGTCATCAGCATCGACAGTCGCTCTTCTCAGGAGCTGGGCCTACCCAACAAGCCCCGCAAGTGGCCAAGATCATTACATGGCAGAGTTGTTGATAAGTTAAGTGAAAATGATGTCAGTTCAATTACTTTTGACGTCATATTTGACGAAGAACGCAACAAATTAGAAAATTCTGTCTTTGCTGATTCAATACAAAGGGCCAAAAAGGTCATTCTATTTCAGTACCTGAAAAAATTTCCTGTTTATCAGCAAGATAGTAATCGTAAACAGCAAATTATCGGGATCACGGAACGTCTAATTCCCCCTGTCAGCGTGTTGCAGGAGGCGGCCCTGGGCCTGACTCTGTTCCCCCTGCCCAAGGTACCCGCCCGGGTCAATCACTTCCAGCTGTACTCTCCTGCCCTGGGGAATGCGGCTACCATGCCGGTGATGGCCCTGCTTGCCCACAGCCTGGATCAATACGAAATAATCAACCGTCTACTCAAGGCTGAGCTCGAGTCACTCCCTTTCCAGTTACCTCAAAGCCGGGCCAAAATCCTGGCCCAAAAAGACCTCCATGGTCTGGCCAGTCGCTTACGAAATCTGTTTCTGGCACAGCAGGATCTGGCTTCTAGATTAATCACGCAGTTGAAAGCACAGAATGCCCCCCAAAAACTTCCTGCTCTCATCAATGCCCTGGCCATGCCCGACAGCGCCTATCTGAATTTTTATGGCCCGGCAGGAAGTATTAACACCATCCCCTATTACAGGATTCTGGCAGCGAAACCCGGCGAGCTGGATCTGAAAGGCAAAGCCGTCTTCATTGGGTTTGCCGAAGAGTTTCAACCTGAACAGGCCGATGCGTTTTATACCGTCTTTACCGATTCGCAAAGTGGTCTTGATATCAGCGGTGTAGAAATTGCCGCAACGGCATTCGCAAATCTGCTGGAAAACAGTTATCTCAAGATACCCACAGCATCAACAGATATTCTTATTTTATTAGCATGGGGGCTTTTGCTTAGCATTGGCCTGCGCATGGTGTCAGGTCAATTTGTTTTACCTGTTGCCTTAATAGCATCAGCAGTTTATGGCTGGCTGGTTTATCAACAGTTCGCCATTCAACATCACTGGCTACCGCTGGCTATACCTTTATTAATTCAGACACCACTGATAGTTGTAGGCAGTCTTATCTGGAAATATCAGGACGTTCAAAAAGAACGACGCAATATCCGACAGGCTTTTGGTTATCACCTGCCGATCAAGGTGGTGGATCAACTCGCACGCGGCATGGAACACATCACCGAAACCGGACAACATGTGCATGGTATTGTCATGGCCACGGATGCGGCACAGTATACGCAATTGTCTGAAAGCATGGCCCCTGCAGAACTACGCACCATGATGAATCAATATTATGAGATTCTATTTACCCCCATTCGTCAGGCCGAAGGTGTTGTTTCCGATGTTATCGGTGATGCTGCGCTGGCCTTCTGGGCATCACCACAACCGGATCAACAACAACGTCAACAGGCCTGTCAGGCAGCACTGGATATTGTGCAGGCCATCGATCGTTTCAATAAATCAAACATTAGCCATGCCCTGCCGACTCGACTTGGACTGCATTTTGGTGAGATGGTCATGGGTCATGTGGGTGCAGTAGATCATTATGAATATCGTGCTGTAGGTGACATCGTCAACACGGCGACGCGCATAGAAGGATTAAACAAATTGCTCGGTACACGCGTCATTGTATCTGAACAGGTATTGCAAGGTGTTGTTGGATTTACGACAAGAGAGCTGGGTAATTTTGTGCTGGTTGGCAAACAACAGGCACTCAAGCTTTATGAACTCGTTGCGCAAAATAATGACGCAGATCAATTTATCGATTACACGCAATTTGAAAATGCCGTTCATCACTATCAGACAAGCCATTTCGATTTGGCAGAACAGGGCTTTAAGCGATTTATTGATATGTATGGTTCGGATAGTCCATCAGAATATTACCTTGGACTAATTGAACAAAATAAAATTAACGAACCCGAAGAAACATATGAGGTCATTAAACTGACACAAAAGTAATTCACATGTGAATTATGCAGAAATAAAAATTTAACAAATTATTTTATAACACGGTATAATGTAAACCGCTATAAGCAGTTAAATCATTATAAAAAAGCTGCTTGCTAATCTAGTTAGCAAACCACTTAAAACATCATGGAATGATGTACAGAACATAATAGTAAAAAACTAAAAGGGAGTAGATAACGGCATGGGAGACCGGAATCGTAAAATAGCAGGATGTGTTGTTACGCTTGCCTGCCTGTTGCTTTCAAGCAACACTGCATTTGCTGCCTGTGAAAAGTGGGCGGCAAAGATCGCATCTGTACAGGGTAAGGTTGAAGCGAAACGATCAAAAACAACCAATTGGCAAATAGTCAAACTCAATGACAGCTTTTGTGCTGGTGATCAGATCCGAGTCAGTACAAACAGTCGTGCAGCCATCGTGCTGACCAATGAAACATTATTGCGACTGGATCAGAATTCAGCCATCAAGTTAACAGCGATTAAACCCAAACAAACCTCGATCATCGATCTATTCAAAGGTATCGGTCACTTTATCAGTCGTGTCCCCCGCAGTCTCAAGGTAGAAACACCCACCATGAACGCCGCGATTGAAGGAACCGAATTTGTCGTTGCCATTTACGGTAATGAAACTCGCTTAACGGTATTTGAAGGCACCGTGCTGGCATCCAATAAATCAGGTAAGGTCAAACTCACCAATGGTGAGTCGGTTGTAGCCTCACAAAACCGTGCTCCGGTTAAACGCATTCTGGCCAAACCCCGCGATGCCGTGCAATGGGCGCTCTATTATCCACCGATCCTCGACCCTGCTATTAAACGCAATGACAACATGTATCGTGCTGCTACTCTGTTGAATAAAGGCCGCGCCAAAGAAGCCAGTGCTATCTTAAACAAAGAGCCTCATTCAGGTATCAGCAAGGCCCTGCAGTCGATCATTGCCGTGGTCAATAACGAAAAAGAGAATGCACTTAAACTGGCAAAAGAGGCTGTTAAGACTTCACCAAATCAAGTCGCAACACACATTGCCCTATCTTATGCACACCAGGCCAATTTTAATCTTGATGCCGCTTTGATTGCATCACAGCAGGCAACAATCAAAGACAGTTCATCGGCACTCGCCTGGGCTCGTGTTGCCGAGCTACAGTTGTCACTTGGTATGCTGGATGATGCCCTGGACTCAGCAAAGCTGGCCAGTGACAAAAACAACAAACTATCACGCACCCAATCCATTTTAGGTTATGCCCATCTCTTACAGATAGACATCGAAAAAGCCAAACAGGCCTTTACCAAAGCCATCAAACTGGATCAAACCGACCCTCTGCCCCGTCTGGGTATGGGACTGGCAAAGATTCGTGATAATGAACTGGCCGAAGGCCGACGCGAAATCGAAATCGCAGCCAGCCTGGATCCAAACAACGCCATTGTCAGAAGCTACCTCGGTAAAGCCTATTTCGAAGAAAAACGCAGCCCACTGGACTTTGAACAATTCGACATGTCCAAAGAGCTGGATCCCAATGACCCCACTCCCTGGTTCTATGATGCTATTGCCAAGCAATCAGAAAATCGTCCTGTAGAAGCATTGGACAGTCTACAGAAATCGATTGAGTTGAATGATAACCGGGCGGTGTATCGGTCCAGTTTACAGCTGGACCAGGATGAAGCTGCAAGGAGTATTAGTTTAGCCCATACATATAATAATTTAGGTCTCACACAAAAAGCTCTAAATGAGGCTACAAAATCATTAATGTTTGATCCTGCTAATTCATCGGCCCATCGGTTTTTTTCCGACAACAATGGAGCACGTCAACGTCATGAAATTGCTCGTGTAAGTGAGTTATTGCAAAGTCAACTGTTACAGCCTGTTGGCAATACGACTGTTCAACCACATTTATCAATTGCGTACATAAATGCACCAGTATGGTCAGGTCCTGCTCAAACTAGTTTTAATGAATATTCCCCTCTATTCGTCCAAAATCAAACAGCACTCAAGACCGCCGTCTTTTTTGGTAATAATAATACCGAAGGTGACGAACTTAATATATCGGGTCTTATGGATCAATTCTCCTGGAGTCTGAGTCAATATAGTTATAATACTGATGGATTTAGAAAAAATAGCGCTGTTAACAATGATCTCAGAAATGCTTTTATACACACAAAAATCTCTAATAGCTTAGACATCCAAATTGAGCACACAAATTTCTCAACAGTTATTGGTGATCAGCGACTCAACTTTGATCCTAGTTTTACTTCAACAGACATGAGAACACTTGACGATGAAATAACAAGAATTGGCGGTCATATCTACCCATCACAAAATCACGACATAATTTTCTCATATCTGGAAAACTTTCGAGATGTGCAAACTTTTCGACCAACAAGCCCAATCGGTATTACCATTAAAACTAAAGAAAAAGGGAAAGATCAACAATTACAATACCTTTTGTCTCTTGACTCATATAAACTTATTCTAGGAATAGGCAAAAATGAAGTCGATAGTGAGTCAACTACAACAGTTTCTTTTCTTGGCACACCAATATCCATCACCAATACCAAACCTGAAAACAAACAGGAAAACGCATACGTATACAACCATTTTCTTTTTGGAAGCAGTTCGACAATTACCTTAGGATTAAGTCACGACAATGTTAAAAGTCTCTCCCCTTTCCGTGATATCAAGGAGAACAGCGGAAAAATTGGAATCTTTTGGGATATAAGCGAGAACACTAGATTCCGTGCAGCTGCATTTGAAGGGGTTAAAAGGCATTTTGTTGTAAATCAGACTATAGAGCCAACTCAAATTGCTGGTTTTAATCAATTTTTCGATGATCCAAATGGATCTACATATGATGCCTATGGGGTTGCCTTTGATTATTCTTCACGCAGTAGCTCATCTCTTGGTATAGAGGCATTTCAAAGAGATGTTAAAACACCTGAAACCACATCCCCAGCCACATTCATTCTTACCGATCAAAATGAAACAACGCATGATATATATTTCAACACATCCATTTCAAAACACTGGCAATTCAATATGAATTATATCTATGAAAAATATAAAACGGAAAAACGAGAACCTACAGAGCTAACCACCAGAAGTTTACCGATTGGAATAAAATATTTTTCACCCAATGGCCTGTATGGCACTTTAACTTATACAAAAGTAAGCCAAAGGTCTAGTTTTACTACAGCCCCTGCTTTTGATAAACGAAGTGAAAAATTTGAAATCATAGACCTCAGCATTGGCTATAAACTTCCAAAACAGCTTGGAAATATGAGCTTACAAATACACAACATAACCAACAAAGAATTTATATACCAAGACTACAATTATATCTCTGCAAATGATTTTTATTACAACAACTTATATACCCCAGAAAGAATAGTAACAGGGAATATTGCAATTAATTATTAAATTATTTATTTGATGTCAACTAAATAATACACACCAGGAGGAAATATGCGTATTTTATCAGTATTATTAACTGTGGTGGTTTTAACTGCTTGTAACAAGTTAGCGGACAATCCACCAATCAACCCACAACCTGCCGAAACTGTTCCACCAAACGCCACATTTAAGAAGTTTAAAACTGAAACCTTAGATAAAGCAGCACTTAAAGCACTTGGTGTAACTGGTGACGATCTTGTCATTGTTGTAAAAGAAAGCGGTAAAAGTATTTTATATGGTATGCCTGGAAAAAAATTCAAGAAGGGGTTAGCTACAGAAGTAGATAGCCATATTTCCAAACTCAAAAAGATGGGCAAGGAGCCAAATATAGTTAATGATTTTAGAATTCAGACAATTGTTAATAGCCCAGGGTGCAATTGGATCGGGGACGGATCAGGTAATATCATCTGGTACCCAGCAGGTTGTCCCTAATCCTAACACTATAGTCAAAACTAACAAGCCGGCATTAAGCCGGCTTTTTTTGTTAATTTTTCACATTTCCCAAGGCATCACCACACAGAAACTAACTTATAGTTTAAGTATTGTAGTAACTGTAAGGACAGTGAACAGTGGCTAAGGATAGCCACGTATAGACCCAATGATAATTTGCCTAAGTTATCATTTTGGGACTCCCCCTTTTAAGCCGGCATGATGCCGGCTTTTTTTCCTCTACTTATCAGATTGGTAATTTTTCACAAAATACAGGCATATATTTCACTGCTATTAAAACGGTTTTTTTCTATTCTAAAGTCACAGGGAGGAAGATAGTGGTCATGGATGGCCACGCAATTATCTTCTCTCCCCTGTAATCATTTAGTAGTGAGACTCCTCTACCTTCGCCGGCCTATGGCCGGCTTTTTTATTGTTCCTAAACCAGGCTAATTTGTATAAATTCTGTAATTCAAATAAAGTAAACAAACCACAATAACCAATAAGGATGGAGCCATGATTGTTATTATCACAAACCGAAACATAAACCCCGGAAAAACTGATGAAACACTGTTTGGCAATGATATGTCAGACGATGGTCTTAGAGTGGCTGAGTATAAATATGAAATAACAAAACCGGAGAATGAGTTTGACTGGCTAGTTACAGATGATTTTGATGACACCGATCCTGTAGAGAAATGGACGGCAACCCTTTATGAAAAAGGTAAGGAAAACGATTGCTTTGATAAAATTATTCAGACAATTCAATCTGGAGACGTTGAGGCCAATCGGCCCTGGATGATGTTTCTACACGGAAACAATCAGGACATGCAATCCAATCTGGTCAAATGCCGCAAACTCAGTAAAGTTCACAATGTTAATGTCATCGCATTCTCCTGGCCATCACAGCCAAATACCTTTGTTAAAGATGCAAAAGAATCTGCTCTCAATTCAGTAACTGTAGATGACTTAAAAAATTTGATGGATGGAATAGTTCCTGATCCTGCCACTTTAGGCCTTAAGTTTCTGGTAAATCTCATTGATGAAAAGAGAGAGGCTTATGAAGAAGCCAAAAGACGAGCTAAAACAACCGCGCCGGCATTTGTTGAATCGCTGAGTATGGTCAAAAAGCTGTTTCTCGACAAACTAAACGCACCAAATCAAGCAGCCCCCTTCAATTTGCTGGTACATAGTCTGGGCAACCAGGTATTCCAGCATTCAAACTTTCCAGCTGATAATTCTCTCAATGATATGTTTACCAATGTCATTATGCATCAGGCAGATGTACAAGGAGATGATCATGCCAGCTGGATACACCAACGCATGACTGATGTAGGCCAGCACGGCTATGTAACCATCAATTATTATGACTGGGTACTCTTTCTCTCGAACCTGGCCAATGGCAAAGAGCGCTTGGGTATGTACCGACAAAATCTGGATGCCCTCAATGTGACCTACTTCGATTTCACTCAGGGAACAAATGTCGAAAACCTGCATAATTTCTTCCACATGACTCAATCACAGAATGCATCTATTCATAATCTGTTTGGCAACCTGTTAAAAGGTCAGACAGGACTTGATTATTCACAACTGGATTTTGAAAAGTCGGAGCTGGGTAGCAATGTATACAAATTAGAAGAACTCGAAGAGATAATAGACACAAGCGATTAATTCACCAAGGTGAAGCACAGGGAAGTGCTTCATCCATCTGCACGGATACTGTGCTGGTTTACCTCGATAAAAAAATAAACGACTAATGTGAATGGTGCCCGGGGCCGGACTCGAACCGGCACGGTGTTGCCACCGAGGGATTTTCTTACCCGCTACGACTTTCGTCGCTGCATCATAAATGCATTTGTGGTCTGGACTTTCTCTTTACCCTATCATATAAAATGACGTAGGCAGGAGCCGTCAAGTCTCTACACTTTCCTAAGGACAGGACTATGAAACTACATAAGTATTCAGAATCACAACTCAGATCGGCAATTAAAACTTCTACCTCAATGAGACAGGTTCTGCAAAAACTTGCAGTTTCTCCGTTTGGTGGAAATTACGACGTTCTAAGAAAAGCAATTAAGCACTTTGATCTTGATACATCACATTTCCATGGTCATGCCTGGAACAAGGGCAAAAAACTTGGCCCAAAACAACCGATTGAGTATTACTTAAACAACAAAATTCCAATTCAATCTTATAAACTCAAAAACAGGCTTCTTAAAGAAGGTATTTTTGACCATCAGTGTATGAATTGTAAGAACGCTGTGTGGCTCAATCAGCCTATTCCACTAGAGCTTGATCATATAAACGGTAACAATCAGGACAATCGAATCAAAAATCTTCGAATGTTGTGTCCTAACTGCCATGCTCTTACTCCAACATATCGAAGTAAAAACCGTTCTCAGGCTTAGCTCGGGATTGCCACCAACTTTACATGCTGAGGTTTCCCCGAATTTGACTCCATTCACATCAGTGGTTTCCCTACTGAGTGCTCAAAAATTTAAGTCCCTTGCGTCTACCAATTTCGCCACCCGGGCTATGAGTGACGCGGCTATTCTACAGATTTAGAATGTGAATGGAAATAAAGAAGTGAGTTAAGATTTTTTAAAATGGAGGCGGGACCCGGAGTCGAACCGAGATCCACGGATTTGCAATCCGCTGCATAGCCATTCTGCCATCCCGCCATATTCGTGCTTATCTTACAAAAAAACCCCGGTGTTTTCACCGAGGTTTTCAAAATCTGGAGCGGGAAACGAGACTCGAACTCGCGACCCCGACCTTGGCAAGGTCGTGCTCTACCAACTGAGCTATTCCCGCAAAGAGGGTGCTATTGTAGCGGCGAGTTTTTCTCTGTCAAGCAGGAATGTGAGGGTATTTCAGGCCTTTGTCAGGCTGGACCAGGCTGCTCTTAGATAGACCACCATGGACCATAATGTGAGGGCAGCCGCCAGATATAACAGCCCATAACCGATTTCCGTGGTGGGGAATGCGCCTACAGGCGCTCTATATAATAAGAAGCCAACGGCCAGCATCTGAGCCGCTGTTTTGATCTTGCCAATATTGGAGACTTTCACCTTGGCATTGTCCCCGACCTGGGCCATCCATTCTCGTAGGGCCGATATGGTGATTTCACGGCCTATAATGATGGCTGCTGGAACAGCGGTAAAGGCACCAGGATCGGCTCCAACCAGAAGAATAAGCGCCACGGCGACCATTAGCTTATCTGCTACGGGGTCGAGAAAGGCACCGAAGGCTGACTGCTGGTTCAGTTTGCGAGCCAGGTAGCCATCAAACCAGTCACTGATACCGGCGACAAAGAAAATACTCGTGGTGATAACATGGTTCCAGCCGGATTCCGGCCAGTAAAAGGCCACAACAAAAACCGGAATTAATACAATCCGAAATAAGGTCAGGATATTGGGTATGTTCCACTGCATGTTCTTATTATGGTCTATCTGAATGAAAACGATCGTAAATTAACTGTGCTAAATCTCGACTAATGCCCTGCACACTGGCCAGATCTTCCACCCCTGCCCTGGCCACTTCCTGCAGACCACCAAACTGGCGTAATAACTGCTGCCGACGTTTTGGTCCTAGCCCTGGGATTTCTTCCAGGGGTGACTGATTGCGTTTTTTCTGGCGACGTTGACGATGACCGGTAATGGCAAACCGATGTGCTTCGTCACGAATCTGTTGAATTAAATGCAATGCGGGCGAATCAGAGGGCAGTATAGTCTCGCGTTTTTGTTCGGACAAGCAGAGTGTTTCCAGACCGGGTTTGCGTGAAGGGCCTTTGGCGATACCGATAATGGTCAGCTCTTCAATTTGTAATTCTTCCATGACATCCCGGGCCTGACTGACCTGCCCCTTACCACCATCGATAAACAGGACATCCGGTATTTTTCCCTCGCCTTCTTTTAATCGTTTATAGCGGCGTGTCAGTGCCTGATGCATCGCTGCATAATCATCGCCAGGCGTAATACCTTCGATATTAAAGCGGCGATAATCGGATTTGAGGGGGCCGTTTTGATCAAAGACCACACATGAAGCCACTGGTGCTTCACCCATAGTATGGCTAATGTCAAAACACTCCATACGTGTCGGTAGTTCATCAAATCCAAGGACATCCTGCAAGGCCTCATAGCGTTGAATCAGGGTTGCCTGACTGTTCAGGCGCATACTCAGTGCCTGCCTGGCATTCTGCTCGGCCATTTTTAACCAGCGGGCCCTTTCACCACGCAATTTGTGAGAAAGAGCTAGCTTGCGGCCGGCCTGTTCGGACAGGACTGAGGCCAATATGTCGGCATCCGTCAGTTCGGCATTTAGCAATATTTCGTCGGGTAGTTCATGTTTTGAGGCCCTGGCCTCGCCGGAAATCAGGTAATATTGCGATATAAACGCTGAAAGCAGCTCTTCTACCACCTGTTGCTCGACATTTTTGGGATAAAAGGTCTTATTACCCAGATTACGCCCACCCCGCACGGTAAATAGCTGTACACAGGCCACACCACCCTGAACAGCAGCGGCTATCACATCCAGGTTGCCCCGCTCTCCTTCGATATACTGGCGTTCCTGTACTCGCCTTAAATTTGCAATCTGATCACGATAAAGCGCGGCCTGTTCATATTGTAAAGCTACTGAGGCCTCATCCATTTTATCGGCCAGCTCATCAATCACCGCTGTGCTTTTGCCTTCCAGAAACATGACCGCATGGCGCAGATCATTCTGGTAAGCCTGTTCATCAATGAGGCCGACACAGGGTGCTGTGCATCGTTTGATCTGATACTGCAGGCAGGGCCTGGAACGATTTTTATAAAAACTGTCTTCACACTGGCGAATAGGAAATAATTTTTGCAACAGGTTCAGGGTCTCTCTCACGGCCCCGGCACTGGGATAAGGGCCAAAATAACGTCCTTTGGCCCGCTGTGCGCCACGATGCACGGCCAGGCGAGGAAAGGCGTCCAGGGACAGATATATATAGGGATAACTCTTATCGTCTCTAAACAGGACGTTATAACGCGGCTTAAGAGACTTGATGAGGTTGTTTTCCAGTAACAGGGCCTCATTTTCGGTATGGGTGACCGTGATTTCGATATTGCAGATCTGCGCAACCAGGGTTCGGGTCTTGGGATGGGTAATATTTTTCAGAAAATAACTCTTAACCCGCTTTTTCAGATTGCGTGCCTTGCCGACATAAATGACCTGCTCACGCTTATCCAGCATGCGATATACACCCGGACTATCGGGGAGGGTCTTTAAGAATGCTTTGGCATCGAACGATGCCTGCCCAGCCTGGCTTTCCATGGCCTATTTAGCCATGAGTTTGAGGATTTTTTCAAATACTTGATGGAACATTTTCTCGGTGAGACGTTTGGTTGAGGTGTTGTAGCGACTGCAGTGATAGGACGTCACCAGTTTACTATTATCAGGTAAATCATAGACCTTGCCATGGCCGAAAGAATAGTCTGACTGCTTAAGGCCATAGGCTTTCACCACGGCCTTGTGGGCGATTCCCCCCAGCACCAGGATTATCGCACCCTTTTTAAGTCCAGCCAGTTCATTGGCAAGAAAACTATTGCAGGTGTTGATCTCAACCCCGGTAGGTTTGTTTTCGGGAGGCAGGCACTTAACGGCATTGGTAATACGACAGCGCTTGAGTTTGAGACCATCTTGCTGGGAGATCGATTCCGGTTTGGTACTGAACCCATATTTATAGAGCGTTTCGTATAACAGGATGCCAGCATAATCCCCGGTAAAAGGTCGGCCAGTGGCATTGGCCCCATGCATGCCTGGAGCAAGGCCGACGATCAGCAAATCTGGTTTGGCAACACCAAACGGGGCCACCGGTCGAGCATGGTAATCGGGATATTCCGTTTTGACTTTCTTAAGGAAGCTGTCGAGCCGTTTGCATTGTCGGCAATCAAGATCAAAAGACAGGCTGGTCATATTTAGTGAGGATTGCCTGCAATAATACCGTATTCTATGGCCAGGCGCGTCAGTTCAATATCGGTTTTGACATTGAGCTTTTCGTGCAGGCGAGAACGGTAGGTACTGATGGTTTTAGGACTTAAAAAAAGCTTATTGGATATATCAGTCACCCGTTGCCCTTCCAGTAACATCATCAACACCTGCAGTTCACGTTCTGAGAGCTCATCGAAGGGAGATTTGTCATCGTCACTGGCCGTGGCCATTTTCATTGCCAGATCCGGGCTAATGAAACGCTTGTTGACCATAGCATCACGAATGGCGCGCATGATCTCATCGGCTGATGCTCCCTTGGTCAGATAACCACTGGCTCCTGCCTTTAATAGGCGTTGTGGGAACATGATGTCATCGACCATGGTGACAATGATGATACGAACCTTGGGAGTGAGATGTTTGATTTTTTTGGTGGCTTCAAGGCCACCGACGCCCGGCATGTTAAGGTCCATGAGAACAATATCTGGGCTTAATTCCTTAACAAGAGTAATGGCCTCTTCGCCACTACTGGCTTCGCCAACAATTTCAAGGTCAGGATTATCTTCCAGGAGGCGCCTGACTCCTGTTCGAACCAGGTCGTGATCATCAACCAGCATGATCTTTATCATATTGTTCCCCGTTTATCAGGCCTTCCAGTGCCAGTGTCACGATGTATTTTCAACAATTATACCTGATTCATCTACATGGGAAATAGCCTGAAACGAAGCTTATTGCTGACTGTTATTAGGAAAAACCAGGCTATTTTCCTAGAAATGCCCAGATTATGAACAGATTGGTTAAATAGGCCTAATTGTAGAAAATGTGACGCCCAATTTTCGCCACACTGGTCTTCTTGCGTGCCCAACTGGGCCGGATATGACGGGCATGATAAAAAAGCGCCTGCTTCAGATTCTGGGCTTCCGGATTGTGGTAAACCTCCTTGGCAATTCTGGCCGCTTTTTTCCAGGATTCGCTATCCGTAGAAACAAGTTCATCCAGCTCCGTCCATGAGAAAGCACCGACATATCGCTTCCGTAGATAATCCCAGCGCTTTTGATAGACCACTTTACAAATAGTACCCGGGTAATGCTTTGAGGCCACCCGGTTCAGGGTCACACTTGCCACAGCGTATTTTCCCTCGTCAGGCTCTCCACGGGCTTCGTGATATATGTTCTTGGTCAGGCAGCGTAATTCTTCTGATTGCTGCTGATTCAGTATTGTCTGGGTGATCAGCCATCCTAGTGACAGGAAAAGACCTCCAAGAACCAAACCGAACATAAGGTTGCTACGATCACCACTCATCCAGTAAAACCGGAACCCTGACCAAAGCCCGGTGAGAGATGAACGATAGCGTAAACCTGAAATCAAATGTCTAATTTTCCAAATCATCCCAAAAGTATAGGATTCAGAGATAGCTGTATTTGTGAAGGTATTCTCAATTTAATTATTTAATACAATACTTATTAATAATATCGAATTAAATTATGGACTTATTCCCTTTGACTTTTAGTCAAAAATCCGGATTAATAACCACCTCAACATAATAATGACAACAAAACATGACGACCAATTCACTTTCAGATACGGTTATAGGTGTTATCTCACAGGTATGTGAATTACCTGCCAGTGACATCACCCTGCAGAGTAGCTTCGAAGACCTCAATATCAGTTCTCTAGATGTTGTCACAATTGCCTTTGAGCTGGAGGAAGAGCTGGATATCAAGCTTCCTGATGATGAAATCTACAACATCAAAACTGTAAAGGAACTCATTGATAACCTCCATCTACTCATGAATGAGTTAGAGACCAGCTAATGGCCACAACAGCCCGTTCAGTTGTAGTAACTGGATTTGGTTGCATTTCTGCTCTTGGCCATAACTCAAGCCAGTTTTGGGACAAACTCAAAGCTGGACAAACTGGTATCTCCAAAACCACATATCCATCTCGCCAGAAATTAGGTGACGCCCCCGTTGCTGAGGTCAAAGATTACGATCCAAAGAAGTATTTCGATGCAAAATCAATTCGAATATTGGATCCTAACTGTCAATTTGCCATTATCGCAGCAGATGAAGCTGTTCAACATGCAGGGATAAACTTCACACCTGACACAGGCAGTCGTACAGGAATCATCATTGGTACTGGCGTGGCTTCAAGAGAATCCACAGATGAAATTCTTGAACAATACTACAAACATAACAAATCCATCCCCCCTTACACGCTTCCTAAAGGGCTTCATAATTCATCTATAAGCAACATTTCTATTAAATACGGTATAACTGGTCCCAGCTGGATAGTTAACACTGCATGCGCATCATCAAATCATGCCTTCGGACAGGCCATGGAACTCATCAGGCAAAACAGGGCTGACATAATGCTTGCTGGTGGAACAGAAACACCTTTATCAGTCCCTTTTTTCAAGGCATGGGAAGCCTTACGAATTCTTGATCCTGTTACCTGTCGTCCATTCTCAAAAGATAGACAGGGTCTGGTATTAGGTGAAGGCTCAGGGATAGTTGTGCTTGAAGAAGAACAACATGCCCTAAAGCGCGGGGCAAAAATATACTGTCGCTTAAGTGGCTATGGTTTCTCGACTGACGCCTATGACATCATGAAGGTCTCACCTGAAGGTGCTGCTCGTGCTGTCCGAGAAGCTCTGTCTGACGCTAGTCTTAGAACAGAAGACATTGACTATATAAATGCACATGGGACGGGAACAATTATAAACGATCAGGCAGAAACAAAAATAATACATGATGTCTTTGGCGAGCATGCTGACCAGTTATTAATATCCTCTACTAAATCTATGCATGGCCATACACTTGGTGCCGCTGGTTCATTAGAACTTATAGCCACAATTCTGGCCATGACAAATGAATGTATTCCTCCTACTATAAATTTTACAGGCAATGATGAAAGCTGTGATCTTGATTATGTCCCCAACAAATCAAGGCATAAAAAAATTAAGTCTGCAATTTCACACAATTTTGCATTTGGTGGATTAAATGCAGTGATCGCTGTGACATGTTATTCATAATTTGATTTGAATCTTCGCTAACAAATATTGATAATCATTCCCACTGGTGTGTTTGTAATATCATACTTATATTAAAATAGGGGATAAAAATGATTACTCAACATAATGTAATTAACGAGCCCGTGAGTGAATACAGTCAACTCACAATTACATTAGATGATGTTAATAATGTAACCTGGTGCGCATTTAAAAATAGACAACAAGCCTGTTTTACTCAGGCGCTACTGGATGAACTATCTATTTCTCAAGATAACTTTACCAACAACCATAACCATAACTTTTTTGTTATTTCCTCTGAAAATCAGTCTGTGTTTAGCTTAGGTGGAGATTTAGTCCTTTTTAAAAACCTAATTTTGCAACAAAACCGAAAATCTTTATATCAATATATGAAACAGTGTATTGATGCGATATATGGCTTAAGTATCATGCCTGCATGTGAAGGAATTGCATTAGTCCAGGGAACAGCATTTGGCGGTGGTTTTGAGACGGCTTTAGCCTGTGATACGATCATTGCAGAAGAATGTGCCACATTTGGTTTTCCTGATAGATTGTTTAACTCCTTCCCAGGCATGGGTGCCTATAGTTATTTAAGCAGAAAAATCAACCCTTCCATGGCTCAGAAAATAATACGGAGCGCACGTACATATACTGCCAAAGAACTGTATGATATGGGAATTGTAGATAAACTCGTACCTGCAGGAGAAGGTGTAAAAGCGGTAAATGATCATATTGCTAACTATAACCGCTACAGTAATAGTTATGATGCATTAAAACAGATTTTTCAGGCCGCCAACCCTGTTGATTATAATGAGCTTTTAAGAATAGGTGAACTTTGGGTTAATACCGTTCTTAGATTGTCAGAAAAAGATCTGGCACTTATGGAACGACTGGCAGCTTCACAAAATAGTCTGTTAAATCATTAATCCAATACCTGTAAATTTTTAGATGACAGGTATGTTTTCATGGCTTCTCGTGTAGCCATTAGGCTGCTATTCAATTTCAACATTAGTTTGTCTGCCTGTTGGATGATCTTGGGATTTGTTTGGATTTCATCTTCACAGTATTTAGCAATTCCTGCTAATTGAAGAGCGGATACATTATTAGATATTCCCTTTAAGGCATGCATACATTGTTTGGCCTTTGGCAATAAAGCCTTATTCTGCAGATAAGCTGCAAGCTCTGTTATCAGTCGACTGGCATCTTTATTAAATACTTCAAACAACTCGGATAAAAAGTCGTCATCACAGCCAGAACCCAGCATGTCATCCAACGAGCCGGTATCCATAATTGGTAAATGATCAAAGGTTGGAACATTTGACTTATTATAGCCGCTAATTGCAGCTTTACTTGTTGTAATCTTGTTTATCACATTCAGCAACTGTTGCTTTTCAATTGGCTTAACAAGAACTGCTTCGGCTACTTCTCGACATTCACTTAATATCTCTTCACTTGAATTTGCTGTAACCACAGCAAAAGGCATTCCGTGATTAGGCCTCATATACTTATACATTTTAATAACTTCAAGGCCACTCACATGAGGCATATTAAGATCAAGGATTGCCATATCAAATCGTTCAACACCCAGCACATCCAGGGCTTGCTGGCCATCGTCAACAATAATCACAGTATGACCTTTGCTTTCTAAAATCCGTCTAAGCACAAATTGATTTGTTGGTTGGTCTTCTGCAACCAGGATATGTAAAGGCTTGCTGTTTTTTGTATTACGATGGTCAAGATGTGAAGCGAAAGGTATAACATCATCATCCTTGGAGTAGTCCGGATCACCCATTAATGCATTATATAACTGCCGACTATCGACAGGTGTATCAAGAATTTGATCATAGTACATCCGAACACCAGGATTACTAATCTGCATTGGGTTAACAGTAGAGATCATTAGAGATAAATTTTTTATACCTGATGACTTTAGAAGTTGAGCGGCCCTGACGGGAGAGACCTGCAATACATCTTCATCAATCAAAATTGTGCAATTTTGTTTGCTGTGCTGCCAAACGCGTAAAATATCAATAACTTCTTTTATCCCAGTTCTAACAAGGCTGCTATAATTCCATCCAGATAAAAGCTTCTTCCAACTTTCTACTAGTTTTTGATTTTTGGAAATGATGACAACATCAGTCTCAAGTGACTCATATTCCACCGGTGATGCCACCTCAACTTCAATATTGAAATAAAATCTGGAACCCTTGCCAGCATCACTGCTGACTCCAATATCTCCTCCCATAAGTTCAACCAGTTGTTTGGCAATGCTAATACCAAGTCCAGAACCACCAAAACGACGGGTTGTTGAGTCATCCTCCTGAACAAAACGATCAAAGATTCTTTTCTGTGCTTCGAGTGCTATACCAATGCCTGTGTCTATCACATCAAAATACAAATCAACTTTCCCATCTTCATGTTTGGAGAAATATGTATGTAAACTTACATGTCCATGCTCAGTAAATTTAACAGCATTATTTGCAAGATTGATAAGCACCTGTTTCAAACGAACTGGATCACCATACATATAACGTGGAGTCCCATTTGCTATGTTGTTATAAACAGAAATACTTTTATTGTCAGCTATTGGTTTTATGATTCTAACCACGTCACCAACGCAGGCATACAAATCAAAACATATGTTATCTAGAATAACTTTATCCGATTCTATTTTTGAAAAGTCCAGCACATCGTTTATTAACTCCAGCAAGGCCCGCGATGATGTTTGAATTGTATCCGTATATTCTTTTTGTTCAGCCGACATTGCAGTTTCAGACAAAAGATCACTGACTGTTATCACACCATTTAATGGTGTTCTTAATTCATGGCTCATATTTGCAAGAAATTTAGATTTAGCCTCATTTGCCTCGTCTGCTTTCTTAACGGCCTCTTCCATTTTTAATTTTGCTCGATTAAGTCTTCGTATAAAAAGGGAGACATAAACAGATACAATCAGCATTACAAACATGTATCCAAAACCAAACTCACTATTCGACAGCCAATACTCACTACTGAAAATAACTGTTGAAAACCCAACCATACTTAATGTCATGGCAGCAAATAAATACCCATTACCGAATCTGAAACCAAAACCCAGAATAATGAGCAAATACACAAAAAATAATGGTGCAGATGAATCAGGAATTGCACTCATCGCAGTTGAAAACAAAACCGTATCCACAACCATCATTGCAAGCCGAACAATTCGACGATCTACATCAAATGAGACAATGGAGTAACATGCGATTAACAATAAACTGAAATAGCCAAATGCATAAAGCTGACCAATGGACAATGAAATCACATAAAGATTTATGTCGTTACCATGCTCTCCAAATGCCGAGTAAATAAGAATAATCGAAGCAACGACAAACCTAACAAGAAATTGCTCAAGATCATTTTTTCCAAAACGATCATTAATTTTTTTAAACCAATTAAGTGCGAATTCCCGATATGAGCTGGATTGTTCCATTTTTAAAATTATTTTCCCTTCGTCATCCTGATAAGTAACTAAACAACAATTTGTTTAACAACAATAAAAGATAAAATGAAGATAATTAAAACAATTAGGAACTTTAGTGATTCGTATTGGTAAACATTGAAAGTTGAATATCAATACAGTCATTTAGCCCTACCCTGAGTTGTGTTTATGAATCCCCCGGGAGCATACGACTAAATGCTCGAAAATGTGATGATAGTCAGATTAAATTAAAATTGCATCTTTTTTAACCACAGAGATTAAATGGCTAATAATATGGGATGGATAAAGTGAATGAAGATGGCGGAGAGCGAGGGATTCGAACCCCCGGAGGTTTAACCCTCAACGGTTTTCAAGACCGCCGCTTTCGACCACTCAGCCAGCTCTCCGGTATGTGTTTCAAATCTAGGACGTTGCTACTATACATCCATGTGGCTCACCCAGCTCGACGTCCTGTCTCGCGTTCGCGCCTCCTAAACCCGGCGCTCACCCACTCAGCCAGCTCTCCGAATTGATTTACTTGAAACTTTCTGCATCTGTACCCATCTAATGGGGGTGCGAATGCTGAAGGAACGGGAGCATACCCTAAGCAGGGTCTTGTTTCCAGCCCCTTTCGCCCATAATTCCATGATAACTGTCAGGGTTGATATCAGGCCCGGATAAGGTATCCTGTAAGGTAGTAAAACACATAAGAAGACAAGAGGACTTCAAACATGTACCAGAATGAACGCGTAATCAGCCATTCATCAGAATCGGCTTTGGCAACCAACAAGGTATTACGTAATACCTATGCACTACTCTCCGTAACATTGCTATTCAGTGCAGTAATGGCTGGTGTATCCATGGCAATGAACATGGGTTTCATGGCTAACCTGGTCGCTTTTGGTGGTTCTATCGTATTACTTTGGTTCGTCCTCCCTCGGACAGCTAATTCCGCTGCAGGCATTGCTGTTGTATTCGGTATAACCGGTCTACTGGGCTTTGGTCTCGGGCCAATATTGAATACCTATCTGGCCATGTCTAATGGTGGACAGGTGATCATGACTGCCCTGGGTGGTACCGGTGTTATTTTCCTGGCCCTGTCTGCTTATGCCCTGACTACCAAGCGTGACTTCAGCTTCCTCGGTGGAATGTTGATGGTTGGCTTTATCGTGGTATTACTGGCTGCCGTGGCTAATATCTTCATGAATATCCCGGCCCTGTCTCTGACAATCTCTGCCGTGGTTATCCTGCTGATGAGTGGTTTTATCCTGTTTGATACCAGTCGTATCATCAACGGTGGTGAAACAAACTATATCCTGGCCACAGTCTCACTGTACCTGAGTATCTACAACATCTTCGTTCACCTGCTTCACCTGTTAGGTGCGCTGGGTGGTGATGACTAAGTTAGATAGTTAACTGTTAATCAAAAGCCCTGGCCATTCAGCCGGGGCTTTTTCATGGTAAGGAGTAATTTATGGAAATGTGGATGAAAATCATGTACGCCGTCCTGCTTGGGATGATGGTACTTTTTCTCTGGCCACGAGCAAAACACATGATCGCCAACACCCCCAAGGCAACTGGCAGTGACTGGAAGGCCGTTTTGATTCCTTTGCTGGGCGTTGTATTATTTGTGATGCTGCTCATCAGCATGGTATAAATTTTCGGGAAACTTTCGGCTTGCAAATATGTCAATAAAGCCAAATCAGTCAATCATGTACTAAAAAGAAATTACAACAACATGAGTAATCAGGAAGCAATACAACAACTTCAAAACCATATTAATCAGTACGTCATCGGTCAACCCCAACTGGTTGAGCGGCTACTCATCGCCCTGCTGGCCGATGGCCATCTGCTGGTCGAAGGGGCACCGGGGCTGGCCAAGACCCGTGCCATTAAAGTCCTTAGCGATGGCATCGAGTGTGATTTTCACCGAGTCCAGTTTACCCCCGATCTGCTACCTGCAGACCTGACCGGTACCGAGATATACCGCCCACAGGACGGGACTTTTAAATTCCAGAAAGGGCCTTTGTTTCATAACCTGGTCTTATCCGACGAGATCAACCGAGCCCCGGCAAAAGTCCAGTCGGCACTACTGGAAGCCATGGCGGAAAGACAGATCACCGTTGGCTCGGTGACTTATCCCCTGCCACAACTCTTTATGGTCATGGCGACACAAAACCCTATCGAACAGGAAGGCACCTACCCCTTACCCGAAGCACAGCTAGATCGTTTTTTAATGCATATAAACATCGACTATCCAGATGCTGAGGCGGAAAAGAGTATTTTACATCTGGCTCGAAATGAGGCCCATCAGCAGGATACATCGACTGAGGCAAGCAAGATCAGCCAACAACAGATCTTTGCTGCACGTGAAGAGGTGCTGGACATCTACATGGCCGACACACTGGAGGAATATTTGATCCAGTTAATCATGGCGACACGCCATGCAGGGAAATACGGTCAGGATCTTGAACAGTGGATTCAATACGGCGCCAGCCCGCGTGCAACGATCTCACTGGACCGCTGTGCCCGTGCTCATGCCTGGCTACGAGGTAAAGACTTTGTGGGTCCGGAAGACATTCAGACCATGGCCTATGATGTGCTACGTCATCGCATCCTGCTGAGTTACGAGGCCGAGGCGGAAGGTATCACACCAGACCATGTCATTAAGGAGCTTATTAAACGTATCGCTGTGCCATGATAGCGAAGTTATTTCAATTCAATCGACACACTGAGCAAAACACTTCATCGGATAAACGCCTAAACGATGAGTCGGCCGATGGCCTGGTGCGTGTCAGTAGTAAAAGCCTGATTGCCCTGCGCAAACGGGCCGAGACCCTGCCCCTTAATGTTCACAAGATTCTCTCTAACCAGACCGGTAGTTACCTCTCACCCTTTAAAGGACGGGGTATGGAGTTTGAAGAGGCGCGTACCTACCAACCCGGTGATGACATTCGTAACATGGACTGGCGTGTCACAGCTCGTACCGGTACCGCCCACACCAAGGTATTTCGCGAAGAACGAGAACGGGCCGTGTTTCTCTGGGTAGATTATCGTCGTCCCATGTTTTTTGCCACACAAGGGGCATTTAAGTCTGTTATTGCAGCCCAATCCGCTTCGCTGTTGTCATGGAGTGCCATTCAACATGGGGATCGTCTGGGTGGCCTGATCTTTTCTGAGCATGAACATGATGAGATTCGCCCCCAACGGGGAGACAAGGCCGTCCTGCACTTTATTAATAAACTGGCCAATCACCCGGCCTGGCAAAACAAACTACCACAAAGCAATCAATCATTAACTCAGCCATTGGCCCGCCTGCGTCGCGTGGCCAAACCGGGTAGTCTGATTATCCTGTGCAGCGACTTTCAGGGAATGGATGAGCAAGCTGAATCACATCTCATACAGATCGCCCGACATAACGATGTCATTCTGAATTTCATTTATGATCCTCTGGAGTGTCAATTACCGGTTAAGGGCACCTATCACATCAGTGATGGCCGACAACGTGCCCTGTTAAATACCGCAGATAAAAAGATCGCTCAATCCCATGCAGATCGTTTTCAACAGCATCAGGAATATCTGCGATCATTATCCAGACGTCATGGTATGTTTTTACTGAACACCGTTACCAATGATGATGTGCTGGCCACACTGCAAAAACAGATGGGGTTCAAACGTAAATGAATCCTGCCAGTGAAGCATTACAACTGCGTGACATCCATCTGCCCGATGGCATCAGTTGGTGGCCACCGGCACCTGGCTGGTGGTTGGTTCTTTTGCTTTTGATCATCACTATCGGACTTGGCATATTTTTTCATCGTTATCGACAAACCCGAAAGCTGCACAAGGCAGCCCGGCAGGAACTGGAGAAAATCAAACATGCTTATGAGCAGGATTCAGATCCGCAAGTACTCATCCGGTCATTATCTATCTGGCTGCGTCGTGTCTGTCTGAGCATTTATCCTCGCACTGATGTGGCCGGTCTTACTGGTAAGCAGTGGCTGGAACTTCTCGATAAGTGTTTTATTGATAAAAAACAAACTGAGCGTTTTAGCCAGGGGGCTGGTACTCAGTTAATTCATGGCCCTTATCAAACTAGCGTCGACTTTGATCCTGACAATCTGTTGAATATTTGTCAGCACTGGCTCCAGTGCCTGCCCAAACAAAGGCCTGTGAAACCATGATTGAGTTTGTCTGGCTATGGGCATTTGCCTTTTTCCCATTACCCTTCCTGGTGAGGTGGTTATTACCCTCCAGAAATGATCAACCGGAAGCTGCGTTACGAGTCCCCTTTTACGATCAGCTTGCAGGCCATTCGGCAGATATGAAAAGGAGTGGCTTTAAGCAATGGCCTTTCTGGTTGGGCGTATTAGCCTGGCTTTGTCTTGTTACTGCCGCTGCCCGCCCACAATGGCTGGGGGAAGCTATTGAGTTGCCCGTTAGCGGCCGTGACCTGATGCTGGCGGTGGACCTCTCTGGCAGTATGGAAGCGGAAGATTTTAAGGTTCGTGGTCGTACCGTGAACCGCCTGGTTGCCACCAAATGGGTAGCAGGACAGTTTATCCAACGACGTGTTGGGGATCGTATCGGCCTTATCCTGTTTGGTCGACAGGCCTACCTGCAAACGCCCCTGACCTTTGATCGTGAAACGGTAAAGACTTTGTTACATGAAGCCGTCATTGGTCTGGCTGGTAAGGAGACTGCCATTGGTGATGCCATTGGTCTTGCCGTCAAACGACTTAAAGACAAAGATGTCAGCAGTCGCGTATTAATCTTATTGACCGATGGGGCCAACACGGCCGGTGAAGTGGACCCAGTTAAAGCCGCAGAACTCGCCGCGCAACAGAAGCTGAAGATCTATACCATTGGCATCGGGGCCGATGAAATGATCGTGCAATCTTTTTTTGGTCGTCAACGGGTCAATCCCTCAGCAGATCTTGATGAAACAACCCTGAAGGCCATTGCCGAAAAAACCGGTGGTCGTTATTTTCGTGCTCGCGATACAGAAGAGCTTAACAAGATATACCATCTACTGGATAAACTTGAACCACTGGAAAAAGAAGCACAAACTTTTCGTCCCACGACCGCCCTGTTCTTCTGGCCACTGGCCATTGCCTTGTGCCTGACAGGTCTGCTTAGTCTGGCAAGATTGAATGGTCATACCATGCAGTCAGAAGGAGTGAGCCATGGCTGAGTTTCATTTCCTTCGCCCTTACTGGTTTATTGCCTTGTTACCCATGCTGGTCCTGTTGTGGATGTTCTGGCATCGTCATACTCAAAGTCGCAGCTGGCGTGGTGTGTGCGACCCTCGTCTATTACCTCATTTACTTGTCGGCACACAGACAGCACAACGACGTTGGCCAATTTTTTTAATGGGTCTTGTTACGACTTTATCTATCATCGCACTGGCTGGCCCAAGCTGGAAAAAACTCGACCAACCGGTTTTTAAAGAACAGTCTGCCCTGGTGGTGGTGTTTGATCTGTCCCGTTCCATGGATGCGACGGACAGTAAACCTTCTCGTCTAACTCGGGCCCGTTTAAAACTAATCGATCTGTTAAAGCGACGCAAGGAAGGCCAGACAGCCCTTATCGTCTATGCGGCCGATGCCTATGTGGTCAGTCCCCTGACCGACGATAGCCATACCATGGTGGCCATGGTGAAAACTCTCTCAACCAGACTTATGCCGGTACAGGGTAGCCAACCACAACACGCTATCCATCGTGCCATTGAATTATTGAAACAGGCCGGCGTCCGCCATGGCCACATCCTGTTGATTACCGACGGGGTAACAGAAAATCAGGCCGATGCGCTTGCCTCACTTGTTAACAAGGCCGCTCACCAGCTCTCGGTACTTGGGGTAGGAACGGCAGAAGGTGCGCCGATCAGCGTCGAAAATGGTGGCTTTTTGAAGGATTCGTCAGGAACGATCGTAATTCCAAAACTGGACAGCCATGCCCTCAATAAGCTCGCCAGCGCCGCTGGAGGCCGATACCAGACCCTAGGTCATGATGACCAGGATCTGAATAATCTCATGTCTACATTCGAGCCCAACCAGCTGGAGGCGAACCGTGAGGAAACCACCCTGGTAGCAGACCGCTGGCGAGAAGAAGGTCCATGGCTGTTATTGCTCGTGCTTCCACTGGCTGCCCTGGTCTTTCGCAAAGGATATTTACTGATCTTTTTATTCATCAGCCTGCCAGGCATGGAACAAACTGCCGAGGCCTTTGAATGGTCGGACTTATGGCAACGCAAAGATCAACAAGCCGCAAAACAACTGCAACAAAATCCCGAATCAGATAAACCACCCTCCGCTGAAGTGTTCAACGATCCCGAATGGCAGGCCGCAGCTCATTATAGACATGGCCAGTATCAACAGGCCGTTGAGAGTTTAAATGGAATCGACAATGCCGAGGCCCTGTATAACAAAGGTAATGCCCTGGCCAAACTGGGTCGTTATCCTGAAGCCATTCAGGCCTATGATGCTGCCTTAAAGAAACAGGCCGAACATGAAGATGCCAAATACAATAAAGAACAGGTAGAAAAATTATTACAGCAGCAGCAATCGGATCAAAATCAACAGAGTGATGATCAACAACAGTCTTCTGATAAAAACCAGGACAAGCAACAATCTGATCAAGGTAAACAACAACAATCAGATCAGCAACAGTCACAAGACGATCAACAAAACAAAGATGACGCCGAACAACAACAGGCAGAACAAAACCAGCAGCAGGATAAAGAGCAGGAAGAGTCTGAGGCGCAACAGGCCGAGCAGGAACCATCAGAAGACAAAGAACAAGATAAAGAGCAACAACAGCTCTCCCCTGCCGAACAACGTGAACAAAACGAAAAGCAACAGGCTATGGAACAATGGCTGCGTCGAATTCCCGATGACCCTGGAGGTCTGTTAAGACGCAAGTTCCAGTATGAACATCATCGCAAACAGGCCGAAGGGTCTGTTGAGCAAAATAACAAGGGACAACCCGCATGGTAAATATCAAGTCCATCTTACTGTCAATATCATGGATACTGTTAATCGGTCTTGTCAGCAAGGCGTATGCTGCCAACATTATTGCCCATACCGATCGCACATCGGTTTATGAAGGGGAATCCATCACGCTCACCTATGATGTGCATGGTAGTGCCGATGGTCGACCTGACTTCACTGCTATTGAAAAAGATTTTGATATCCTGGGACGCAATAAAAGTAGCAGCATGCAGTTCATCAATGGCAAGATGAGTAGCAAGGTACAATGGATATTGACCCTGATGCCAAAGCGGATGGGCCAATTACGTATCCCACCCATTTATTTTGGCAAGGACAAAAGTAACGACCTCATGATACAGGTCCGCAAGGAAAAAACATCCAGTGCAGGTAAAACGGCCGAAGATATGTTTCTTCAGGTTTCGGTGGATCCCAATCAGGCCTATATTCAATCCCAGATCCTTTACACCATTCGTATCTATGTCGCCGTTCGACTCAACAACGCCAGTCTGTCCGAACCGGAACTCAGTGTTGCCGATGCCGTGATTGAACGCCTGGGTGAAGATAAACGTTTTCAGACCACACATCTGGGGCGACACTACCAGGTGATTGAACGCAGTTATGCGATTTTTCCGCAACAAAGCGGCAAGCTTCGCATTAACCCTGTTGTGTTTTCCGGTCAGATCGTTCGCGGTGCTTCAAACTTTATGAACCCCTTTAATCAGTTCACGGGTAAAACCCGGCGCATGCAGTCAAAGGCCATTGAGATTGACGTTAAACCCGCCCCTAAATCGCAACAGGGTACAACATGGCTACCCACCAGTCGTATCGAATTAAGTGAACATTGGCCAAGTGACCCACCAGTATTCAAGGTAGGTGAAGCCGTTACGCGTACATTAACACTCAAGGCCGATGGATTAACCGCTGCACAGCTTCCCGAGATCAGCAAAGCAACCCCTGATGGTTTTAAAACCTATCCCGACCAGCCACAACTGGAAGATCTAAAACACAACAAAGGCATCACCGGCCAACGCACAGAAAAAATTGCCATGATCGCCAATAAACCCGGTAAGCTCACCCTGCCCGCCATCAGTATTAACTGGTGGAATACTAAAACCAATAAAGCCGAAGTTGTTAGTTTACCCGCAAGAACGATTATGGTCGCTGCTGCCGATAATGTTTCAAGACCTGTTACAAAAGCAGAACCTGTAATCCCTGATATGGCACCTTCAGAAAACACCATACACGCAAAACCAGAAGCCGTGGTGATACCAAATACCCAATCCAACTTCTGGTCATGGGTTAGTTTAGGGCTTGTCATCGCCTGGTTAAGCAGCATGTTCATCATGTGGCGCAAACTCAACAGACTAAAAACAACCGGCATGCAACAGCAAAATGAAAAACAAAACCAGCAACAGGCATCACTTAAACAACTTGAAAAACAGATCAAACAGGCCTGTGATAAAAATGATGCCCAAGCCTGTAAGGCTGCCTTACTAGATTGGGCGCGAGTCATACATCCAGAACAACAACTCAATGCCCTTTCAGACATAGGTAGCTACTTTGGTAGTGAACTGGATATCGCCATCTCAAAGCTGAGTCAGACACTCTACAGTCAAAATGAGATTAACTGGCAAGGTGGGGAATTATGGCAGGCATGGCAACAAGCTAATCAACAATCTAAAAACAAACTGGGGA
Organism: Gammaproteobacteria bacterium; assembly: GCA_029881995.1. GTDB lineage: Bacteria > Pseudomonadota > Gammaproteobacteria > UBA6429 > Thiohalophilaceae > JAHEDB01. The sequence continues at coordinate 2,966 of JAOULO010000020.1, read as the reverse complement.
AAAATAAACCTGAACTTGCTCCGATGTATCCTTAGAAAATATTAGCAAACAACTATAGCTCAATTCAGGCTTAGGGTCATACATTTCAAGGTTATAGCTTACAACTCCAAAGCTGACATTCTTGTTCGATTCTTGTATTACCGTTTAGCAGCGTTTGCTGTCCTTGGAAAAGTGAAGGATGAGATATCGCATCCCTTATACTGTTCTCTTTCTATAAACCTGGGGTTTACAGAAATGACTTATTCTGAAGTAGTTTTCTAAGTTGTTAGTGAAGTAACTTCGATGCTGTCTATAAAAATCAAAGATATGAAATAAAAATAATATATGGTTGTTGTGAGTCTTAGGTTAAGAATATTTCTGTTGGGCTTTAGTCGTTACACGCACTGAATCAAATGTAGTTGAATCAAACCATCATCATAGCCCTACTAAGTAAGGTGTATCTAGCGGGAGCAGATTATTGTAAAATCATGTTAAAAGTGGTAGGTTAAGTCTCGTAAAGTAGTAGTATTTGAATACTAAATCTACAAAATAGACAGTATCAATGTCAATGTATAGTAATAAATAGCAAGTAGCTTCTGGCGTTTGGGAAGGCTTGGAGTTGTTGTGTTACATACTGCCATCTTTATGCTCCGATTATTTTATCGATTGCATACGGGAGTTGGCTTTATTGTTCATTCAATCCAAAAAAGCATATTTTTGTGCACTATTGTGTTGGGCATAACTAAGGAGGGGCATATGCACTATCATATCAATAAATATCGTTCTTTTTATTTTTGCGCTTTATTAGTTTCTGGACCCATATTTCCAGTGTTAGCCGCCGATACGGCGTATATCCCTTCCGGAAAAACTGCACTCACTTATGTAGATACATCGATCGATACGATAATCAAAAAAGTTCCCTCAAGTGTGATTAACACTTCAAGTACTACGATGACGATTACGGCAGATGGCACTACAATCTATCAAGCTAATATGTCAGGGGGTAACATAGGACGTATAGATGCTGTCAGCGGCGAGGTGGCGGGAGAAATCACTATCGATACACTTCCTACGACGAGTTGCACTGGCGGTCTTGTCCGTAGCTTGCTTGTTTCTCCAGATGGGGAAGCACTGTATGCAACAGTAAAATACCTCTGTAATAGTATCTTTACAAATCAGCTTGTAAAAATTAACACATCAACGGGCGAGATAGTTGCATTTACACATGGTGGATTGAGTGGTGCAATGGCCTTGTCTCCAGATGGCAGTATTATTTACCATCGGAGGTTTTTTACTTATGTACATTCTTGTAACTTTTTTGGTGCCTGTAGCAGTTCTCAAGCCGAGTACACAAGAGCATTACAGACTGATGATCTCACACCAATTCTTGATACAGTCAATTACGATACTCCTGGGGCGACTAAAGATCTCGTAGTCAGCCCAGGTGGAGAGAAAGTGTATGAGTTGTGGCATAACAATGGTAACAGTTTCATCATCACTAGAGATGCGGCTAATCTCTCTGTACAAACTTCTCTTCCGGTAGCACTTGCACCTGCTAGCAATATAGCAATGAGTCCTGACGGTAGTACGCTATATATTATTAGGCGAGCCTCAACTGATGGGGTAGGAGGGATATTAGAGATCATAGACATCGAAAATGGCGTTGTTACGGCCAGCCACGCAATTGATATCGATACTTCGCTTGCTTTTTCTGTCCCTTCGATGGGCAATACTTCCTTAGGTCTAACTAGTGATGGCGGTAAGCTTTTGATTTTAGCACCCGGAAATGAACGTGTATTCACATTCAATACTAGTACGCATATGATAGAAAATAGTTTAAGTCTTGATGTTTCATACACTATCGGGAGATTCGTTGCTCCTAGACAAGCACATACTTCTGAAGGGCGCGTTGATAGAGTGGTGTTGGATAGAATTATCTGTAGGAATCTGACTACTCGTCAGAGCGTAATTATCTATGGGCCGACTTATTCATTCGATTGCGAGAACGCTGGTCTACTAATTTTACCGGGAGAAAGCATTGATATTCTGTTAAAAGGTACGGCCAACTAAATTGATATCAGTAAGAGGTGTGTATATGAATGTCATAAAACTAATTGGTTTTAATCTTTGTTTGTCGATGGCGCTGTCACCTTTTAATGCCAGTGCCGTTGTTGTCAATGGTGGATTTGAAACAAGTTTGTCATCATGGTCCTCTACTGGTGATGTGATGACAGAAGATGGCTTTTACAGCGGCAGTGGTCCTACCGAAGGAAGCTCACAGGCCATACTGACAACCATGAGTGACTGGGGTGATTTCACACCTGGACTGTCATTCAATGATGCAGTAGATACTGCAAGCATGGAGAGCTTTCTCGGTCTCTCTGTAGGTACTTTGGGTAGTTATGATGCTTATGAAGGTTCAGCGATAATGCAGACCTTTACGGCCAGTGCGGGAGAGATTCTCAGTTTTGACTGGAATTTCCTTACCGATGATGGCGGTAATTCAGGTGATACAGCATTTGTGATTGTTGACGGTATTTTTACCACTTTGGCTGATGCATCAACAAGTTTGCTTTCATCGGCATCAGGTTTTTTTCTGGAAGAGACAGGATATAATACATTTTCATTTGACATTGCAGAATCAGGTAGTCATACCATAGCTTTTGGTGTGTTTGATACAATAGACGGCAGTGGTGCTTCTGGTCTGCTGGTAGACAATGTCAATCTTGTTTCTGTTTCAGTTCCAGAGCCATCAACTTTAGCTTTAATGTTGCTAGGAGGATTTGGACTTTTATTAACACAAAAGAGGTGTTAAGAACGTAAGCTCTAACATCGTGAAAAGGCAAGGAGTAATAGCGCTACCTTCGTGTTTTGTAATTTATTAATAAATACAAATATGTAATCAACTAATTATTTATCGATGGTCATCATGTAGCCCGTAGTTATCATTCACCCAATGATGTAAGATCGAAATGTTCAATACCTTC
>JAOULO010000002.1 GCA_029881995.1 Gammaproteobacteria bacterium | reverse complement strand
GCAATTACTCATTATTACAGGCCCCTGATTAAGGGGCCTTATTTTTATCTGAATCCTTGAACCTAAGCTTTTTCTCCATCCTAATAAAATTGTCAAGAAATATTTTCACCCTCGAACTCTGGGATAATATTCGCAAAGGAACATTTATAGAGTTTATGTTTACAACAATTTCCACTGCTAATGAAAGTCATCTTCCGCTGCAAAGCAGTAATCTAGCCATGCCATGGTGAAAGTCTGCTTAAGTTAGAAATAAATCAGGAGATTGACCACAAGGACTAGGTAACTTTGAGCATCAATCCTTAACCACATCCGCACTACAGGAAAATTTTAGTTTGACTGTAGCGCATCCTTCTTCTTAGGCAGAATAACTTCAATGGTTGATGAGACTATCTCTTGCTCGATCTTACTAATTTTCCACTTCCCATCTTTAAGCCGAAGTTTATGGGTATCAACTCTTTCTGAAATAATTTTGTATTCAACTAGTTCTGCTAATGATGAGGTTGGTAACTTGGCAATGATTTGAGGAAACGTCATATTGCTAATTTTGTATTTTGCAAATAATTCATCAAGTGTGATCATATCAATCGATGGTGCATAGATTTCCTTAACTTTCATCTTAACTTTAGCTTCTGATCTTCTACCACTTGATGAGATGGATTGAACATCCAATTTGCCCTGGGGGGTCATGGATTCAAACACGGTGTGATAAAACGAACTGCTTACTGGTGTCTGTTTTATAAACTCCATCCAGCGCTGGTGTAAATTGCCTGTAGTTATGTTCGAGATATATTTCTTCAGGTCAGTTTTGATGGCGTCTTCATTACCAGAATGTGTCTTGAGTAGTTTTTCAAAGTGTGCGCCGAGTTGATATATCGCAGAAATAGTCCCACGCACCTCTGAGTCAGGAGGTGAGGCAGAAACCGTGGCCGACAGAAGCAGCAGACTGAGGGTCAGGAAGGATTTCATCATACGAGATAAAGTATGGCTGAATTTTTAGCTGGCGCAATGGAATTGCTACCTACTTTGGTGATTTATAAGCAGAAATACTTGAATGTTGTGTGAACTGCATTGAAATTAATGCAGCGGAATAAGACTGCGACCTGCCCCCAATTACAGTCAGTACAATAAGATCGCACCCTACAACACCCAACTGATAATAAGGTAAAGGGTAAATGCCCTAGACTGATATTGTTTCAATACCACCCATGTAGTTTTGCAAAGCCTTGGGTACCGTTATTGATCCGTCTTTGTTTTGATAGTTTTCCATAATTGCTACCAAAGTACGACCTACTGCCAGGCCTGAACCGTTCAAGGTATGTGCCAGCTCGGGTTTACCGGTTTCCGGGTTACGCCATCTTGCCTTCATTCTCCTGGCCTGGAAGTCTTCAAAGTTACTGCAGGAAGAAATTTCTCGATAGGTGTTTTGTGAGGGTACCCAGACTTCAAGATCATAGGTCTTTGCTGCAGAGAAACCCATGTCACCTGCACATAGAGCCATGACACGATAAGGCAGTTCTAAACGTTTTAATACCTCTTCTGCATTGGCTGTTAGTTGTTCCAGTGCTTCGTATGATTCATCGGGTCTTACCACTTGCACAAGTTCAACTTTTTCAAACTGGTGTTGACGAATCATGCCGCGTGTATCACGTCCATAAGATCCGGCTTCACTTCTGAAACAAGGTGTATGACAGGTATATTTGCGTGGCATGTAATCATCATCGATGATCACATCACGTACGATATTGGTAACAGGAACTTCTGCGGTGGGAATTAGATAATATTCCTGTTCGCTGTTTGTTTTGAACAGGTCTTCTTCGAACTTGGGTAACTGTCCTGTGCCGCGCAAACTATCGGCATTGACCATGTATGGCACATATGTTTCGGTATAACCGTGTTCTGTTGTGTGCAGGTCCAACATGAATTGAATCAATGCTCGATGCATTTTTGCTAAACCACCGTTCATAACCACAAAACGTGAGCCTGTGATCTTGGCAGCGGTTTCAAAATCCATTTGTCCCAGTTGTTCACCGAGATCGACATGGTCTTTGACTTCAAAATCAAATTGCTTTGGCTCACCCCAGCGACGGACTTCCTGGTTATCTTCTTCACTCTTACCAGCAGGCACTGACTCATGGGGAAGATTGGGTATACCCATGAGGATGGAATTTAATTCATCCTGTAAAGCACTTAACTCCGTCTCGGCGGCTTTTAATTTGTCACCTAAATCGGCCACTTCATCGAGTAAAGGTTGAATGTCTTCACCCTGTGCCTTTGCCTTACCGATATTTTTTGATTTGCTATTACGCTCAGCCTGTAAGGACTGTGTGCTTGCCTGTACGGTTTTGCGTTGTTCTTCCAACTGCTCAAGGCGACTAGCATCGAGTTGAAAACCACGACCGGCCAGTTTTTCGGCCACACTGGTCAGCTCGTTTCGAATTAAACGGGGATCTAACATGAACTACCTTTTCTTTATTATTTCGAAGCCTTTGTATGAATTGGATTTTCTTCCAAGACAAGGCAAAAATCTGCGAGAAAGCGTAGTTTACACGAAGTAAATGAGCATTTTGAGCTGATTTTTAACGCCGTATTGGGAGAAAAGACTTTCATACAATGGCTTCTATGAATTGACTTCTGCTTGCCAGGTCACAATGTGCCCCGGGTTAATGAATGTGTTTAAATGTTCAATAATTGTTTCGACTTTACCAGGCTCATCGAAAAACTCGATGACTATGGGCATGTTTAAGGTGAGATCTAATACGTTGTTACCATGGAACTCACCTGACTCACCATAGCCTGAGACGCCGCGAAAAACCGTTACACCACGGATTTTCTCCCAGTCATGTAATCGTTTCAATAAACTCTTTAGCTGACCTTCACCTTCTGTCAGATATATTCGAACCATGGTTACGGTTGTTGTATTCATAATTGTCGTCCCAGGATTACGCCGAGCCAGGTTGCCAGTATACAGGTAATTACACTTATCAGGATATTGGCCAAGGCCCGGACGATTGCGCCACTTTGCAATAAGTTTAACGTCTCTATCGAGAAAGTCGAAAAAGTTGTAAATGCCCCCAGAAAACCAATGAGAATCAGGGCCCTCCATTCAGGTCCCAGGCTACTTCGTTCCATCAGGTAAACAAACAAAAATCCCATGGCAAAAGAACCCATGACATTGACTGTCAAAGTTCCGTATGGAAACCCTCGTCCCAGTATGGAATGTACCCCGGTGGAAACTAGGTATCTCATGACGGCTCCCAGGGCACCGCCCAGGGCAATATTCAGTATATTTAACATAATATTTGTTATTGATTACTTTTTTGTCTTATGAATCGTAGACAGTGTTTCCAGAAGGATCATTTAGCCACTTTTTTGTCTAATGATTTCAGGTAGGCCAGCTTCTCGGCAATCTTGATCTCCAGGCCTCGATACACGGGATTATAATAGGATCGCTCACCAATCTCCTCCGGAAAATAATTTTCCCCTGCCGCATAGGCCTCAGGCTCATCATGGGCATATCGGTACTCCTTGCCATAACCCAGTTCCTTCATTAATTTGGTTGGTGCATTGCGCAAATGGATGGGTACCTCTGTAGACCCCAAATCACGGGCATCTTTCATCGCTTTACCATAGGCCTTATACACTGCATTACTCTTTGGCGCACAGGCCATATAAACCACGGCCTGGGCGATGGCCAACTCCCCTTCCGGAGATCCAAGTCTTTCCTGAACATCCCAGGCATTCAATGCGAGGGTCAAGGCACGAGGATCGGCATTGCCAATATCCTCACTGGCCATACGCACTACCCGCCTGGCTATATATAAAGGGTCAACCCCACCATCTATCATGCGGGCAAACCAGAACAGTGCCCCATCTGGAGAAGAACCCCGCACGGATTTATGCAGGGCCGAAATGACATCGTAAAATGATTCACCCTTATTATCGAAACGGCGCACTCCACCACTGATAACTTCTTTTAAAATGTCCTCAGTAATAAGCAGTTGACCATTTTCCTCTTCGGCCAGGTCGGCCATAATTTCCAGTAAGTTGAGTGCGGTGCGGGCATCCCCATCGGCCGCCTGGGCAAGCTGGGTGATCAAATTTTGTTCCATGTGAAACCTTCGCTCACCCAGGCCCTGTTCCACGTCATCCATGGCTCGTTGAATGATCTCCACCAGCTCATCTTCCTTTAGGGATTTGAGGACATAGACCCTGGCCCGAGACAGTAAGGCGTTATTCAATTCAAATGAGGGGTTTTCAGTAGTGGCCCCAATGAAGGTTACGGTGCCATCTTCCACATAGGGCAGAAAAGCATCCTGTTGAGACTTATTAAACCGATGCACCTCATCCACAAAAAGCACACTGGGTTTATTGAATTGCTGCTCTGCCAGTTTGGCCTGTTCTATGGCGCCCCGTATTTCCTTCACCCCGGATAAAACGGCAGAAACCGAGAGAAACTGGGCGTTACAACACTGTGTAATCATCCGCGCCAGGGTGGTTTTTCCGGTACCGGGCGGTCCCCAGAAGATCATGGAATGCAGTTTTCCGGATTCAATCGCCTGACGAAGGGGTTTGTCTTTACCCAGTAAATGGGACTGGCCAAAGAAGCTATCCAGGTTGGTAGGACGCATCCGATCCGCCAGGGGTCGGAAAGCCTTCTCCTCACTTTTGGTAAACAGATCGGCCATAACAGAAAATTTCAGGTAGCTTCCGTGTTGGTTATTCTGTAATCACGTCTACCCCTTCGGGAGGCGTAAATTTGAACAGGCTGGATTGGAGGGGCTGGTTGTTTTTAACGTTCCGAAACTTTAATCGACTAAATTGTCCAAAACTGTCTTTTAATTCCATTGTTGACAAATTTTTGTCCTTAAAGCCCAGGCGAATTTGTTCAAAATTTGTATTTGCACTTTTTGGTCTTAATAAGAACCATTTTTGACCTTCCCAGGCCCCCTGGGCCTCGATGTGGTAGCTTTTTTGTAACTTTTTTGTATTGCTAAGCACAAAAAGTGGCGTATTGTTCAAAATTTGTGCTTGTTGCTTAATTATGACCTGTTCTAGATCTTCGTCATATTGGTACACTTTTTCGCCATCTGCGACATAAATTTGTACATATGGCGTCGTATAATCCATACGGAATTTATTCGGGGATTGTATGTAGATCTTACCCTGGTTATTTTGTAACCGATCGGTACCCTGCACCTGGCTTTGGGTAAAGTCCGCTGCAAAGGTCTTGAGATTGCCAAAATAGGGGTCCAGAGGGCCGGCTACCAGAGAGCCTACCGGCAGGCAAAAAAGGTTTATGATCGTAAGGATATTTTTGTACAAGATAGTTTTCCTGGTTACCTAGTTTGTGGGGGTGGCGGTGCGATAACCTCTCGAGAACCATTTCCTTCCAAAGGTCCTACAATGCCAGCCATCTCCATAGCCTCTACCATACGTGCCGCTCGGTTATAACCAATCCGTAGTCGACGTTGAACACCTGAAATGGAAGCCTTGCGTGTTTCAGTCACAATGCGAACCGCTTCATCATAAAGGGGATCGGACTCAGCACTGTCATCACCACCAAATGCACCACTGCCTTCACCTTCTGATGGGCCATCAAGTATTGCCTGTTCATATTGGACTTCACCCTTGGACTTGAGATGCTCAACGACTTTATGCACTTCATGATCATCCACAAAAGCACCATGAATTCGGATAGGTACTGCCGTTCCGGCAGGCAAGTACAACATGTCCCCATGACCGAGTAGTTGCTCAGCCCCCATTTGATCGAGGATTGTGCGGGAATCGACCCGCGATGAAACCTGGAAGGCGATTCGACAGGGAATATTGGATTTGATGAGACCGGTCAGTACATCCACCGATGGACGTTGGGTTGCCAGGATCAAATGTATACCAGATGCACGGGCCTTCTGGGCAAGACGAGCAATCAATTCCTCTACCTTCTTACCCACTACCATCATCATGTCAGCCAGTTCATCGACCACGACTACTATATAAGGTAACGGGGTCAACTCGGTGGCCGGTTCCGGATCATCGGGTTTATGCAGGGGATCCAGGATGGGTTTTTTGTCTACAATCGCCTGCTGCACTTTTTTGTTAAAGCCGGTGATGTTTCTGACTTTCATTGCGGCCATCAGTCTATAACGCCGATCCATTTCGGCCACACACCACCTGAGGGCATTGGCCGCCTCCTTCATGTCTGTCACCACCGGGGCCAGGAGATGCTGGATACCGTCATAAATCGACAATTCCAGCATTTTGGGGTCGATCATGATCATCCGCACCTCTTCCGGCTTGGAATTGTAGAGTAGACTCAAAATCATGGCATTTAAGGCCACTGACTTACCGGCCCCGGTCGTTCCAGCCACTAAAAGGTGAGGCATTTTGGCCAAATCCGCCGCCATGCCGTGACCACCGATGTCCTTACCCAGACCCAGGGTCAATGGTGACTTTGAGGATTCGAAGACAGGTGATTTTATGATCTCACTGAGACGGACGGTTTCCCGGTTCTCATTAGGAATCTCAAGACCAATGGTGGTCTTGCCGGGAATGACATCAACAATTCTGACGCTAATGGCCGACAGGGCCCGGGCCAGATCCTTTGCCAGATTGGTAATCTGACTGACTTTGACTCCGGCGGCGGGTTGTAATTCATAACGGGTGATCACCGGGCCTGGGTGGACCGCGACCACCTCGACTTCAACACCAAAATCGGCCAGTTTTAGCTCCACCTGCCGGGATATGGCCTCAAGTGCTTCTTTTGAAATAGGATTTTCGGGTAATACCGGTTCATCCAGGATGGACAGTGGCGGTAGTTCGGTATCCCCTTCTGTCTTAAACAGGGGTACCTGACGTTCTTTAATTTCCCGTCTACTAATGACCGGTTTGACCTTGACCACATTCTCGATCTTGGGGGGCTGGCGGGTTTTTTGTCTTTCTACCTGCTTCTGGACCTTTTGTTCAAACTTGGCCTTATGGGCTTTTTGCGCTCTTTTGTCCTGGAAATACTCAAAAACTGAGGTAAAAAGGTTTTTGACCTTATCCAGCCCATCCAGCACCAAGCCACCGGTTACATCCATGAGCCAGATCCAGGATAAATGCACAAACAGGGTCACCCCACTCAGGAACAGGGCCAATAACAATAAAGTTGCGCCGAGAAAGCTAAAAGCCAGTTTCATATTCTGGCCAATCACATCACCCAGGATGCCGCCGGCATTGACCGGCATAACACTGGCCAGGCTGGTGTCGTGCAAACTGGCCAGACCACAACCGGCCCCCAGAGTGAGGACAAAACCGATACCTCTCAGGGTAACAGCTCGGGGATCAACAGGTTCAGATGATTTTCTGTCTACATAAATCAGCCAGCCGACATAGGCCACCATGATGGGAAACAGAAAAGCCAGGTAACCGAAGAGTGAGAAAAAGACATCAGACAACCAGGCGCCAGTGGGGCCGGCCAGGTTTTGTACCTTTTCGTTGCCACTCTGACTCCAGCCAGGATCTCGGGGATTGAAAGTGCTCAGGGCCAGCAGGAAATACAGGGCCAGAAAACCAAAAATGAATAAGGCCCCTTCACGTAACGCCTTTTGCAGGTGTTCCGCCAATGGTGAAGGCTCAGACTTTGTTTGACGCGCCTGTGGCAAAGTTAAACCAGTTTATTAATTATTTTATGTAACTTATTAATTATTTTGTGTTTTTAACACACCCAGACCTACTGTAGCGCAGGATGAATTATTCTACCACCTTTGACATTCACACCCGAGGCTAATTCTGGGTTTTTTTCCCAATCTGGCTCACACAATTTCAGGGTATAGGGAATCAGGGCTGATGACAGGGCCTGGGAAGCAGAACGCGGGACGGCCCCGGGCATATTAGTAACGCCGAAGTGGACGACCTCTTCCCAGACAAAAGTTGGGTTCTGGTAATTGGTGGGTTTGGTGGTTTCGATGCAGCCTCCCTGGTCCACCGAGATATCGATGATCACACTACCGGGTTTCATTTGTCTGACCAGCTCGGCATCGACCAGGTGGGGGGCCTTTTGACCAGTGACCAAAACGGCTCCGACCAGTAAATCTGCTTGTTTTACATGGGCCTGGATGGCATGGGAAAAGGGGTGGAGACCTGTGACGTTATTCCCCAATTTTCGTAATTCCGCCAGTTTATCACGGTTGGGATCAAACACCGTGACCTCGGCCCCCATAGCGCTGGCCATCAGGGTGGCATTACCACCCGCAATGCCACCACCTAGGATGACCACCTTGCCCCGCTCCGCAGCAGGCAGACCGCCTAACAACACCCCACGGCCACCCTGTGGTGCCTGAAGTATATTGGCTCCAATCTGTATCGATAAACGCCCGGCAATATCGCTCATGGGTGCCAGCAGTGGCAAGCGACGATTGACTTCAACGGTCTCAAATCCGATGGCAGTCAGACCGATCTCCTGCAGGGCCTTGGTCAATGCGGGTTCAGCGGCAAGATGAAGGTAGGAAAAGAGAATGTGACTATCCCGCATTAATTCGAACTCGGCGGGCTGCGGCTCTTTGACCTTGACGATGAGCTCGGCAAATTCATACAGGTTCTTCGCATCAGGCAGGATATCCACACCGGCCTGGCGATAATCCTCATCACTATACCCACTCAGGACACCGGCATTTTGTTCGATGGCGACCTCGTGACCATGTCTGACCAGTTCACCGGCTGCTTCGGGGATCAGGGCGATACGCCCTTCAAGAATTTTGATCTCTTTCGGGATTCCGATTTTCATACACATGTTTCAGGAAGCACCAAAAAATCATAAGTGCTTCCCTTTACCCTCCACCTGTCATTACGTACCATTACACCCAATCAAGACAATGCCCGAACCTTCTTGCATCGGCATTGTCCTTCATCAAACAAATTCTTAAAACGATGTTTCTTTGGAGTCTAGTACATGAGTGAAACGAAGCACTGCCGCCTGTTAATCATTGGTTCCGGTCCAGCCGGCTATACTGCAGCGGTTTATGCCGCTCGCGCAAATCTAAATCCAGTCCTGGTAACAGGTATTGAACAGGGTGGCCAGCTCATGACGACGACTGAGGTCGATAACTGGCCCGGTGATAATGAAGGTGTACAGGGACCCGAACTCATGGAGCGCATGAAACAGCATGCCGAACGCTTCAATACCGAGATTATTTTCGACTACATCAACAAGGCCGACCTTAGTCAAAGACCCTTTTCCCTCACGGGTGATAACGCCACTTACACCTGTGATGCCCTGATCATTGCCACCGGTGCTTCGGCTCAGTATCTAGGTCTGGATTCAGAAGAGAAATTCAAAGGCAAAGGCGTCTCTGCCTGTGCTACCTGTGACGGTTTTTTCTATCGCAATCAGGATGTGGCCGTGATTGGTGGTGGTAATACCGCCGTTGAAGAGGCGCTTTACCTCTCCAACATCGCCAAGCATGTCACGGTGGTGCATCGTCGTGACAAATTCCGCTCAGAAAAGATCCTCTCCGACCAACTCATCGAAAAATCAAAGAGTGGCAACGTCACCATTGAGTGGAATGCCCAGTTGGATGAAGTGCTGGGCGATAACTCCGGTGTCACAGGCATGCGCATTAAAAACACCCAGGACGGCAGCACCAAAGATATCGACCTGATGGGTATCTTTGTCGCCATTGGTCACAAGCCAAATACTGATTTATTTGAAGGACAGCTCGATATGAATCACGGTTATTTGAAAGTCAAAAGCGGCCTCGAAGGCAATGCCACCATGACCAGTGTACCCGGTGTGTTCGCCGCTGGCGACGTCGCCGATCACATGTATCGCCAGGCCATTACTTCCGCCGGTTCAGGCTGTATGGCCGCATTGGACGCGGAACGGTTTTTAGAAAACGAAGGCTGAACATATTAACCACGGGAAACACGGGGTAAAGAATTTAAATTCACTTGTCAGTTTGATTTTTATTAATCGAAGCTAAGGTTTAAACATTACTCTCAATAAAAATTAATTAAATGCCCGTGTCCCCCGTGGTTAAACAAACACAATTCAACATCACCGAATCACTCAATTCAATCCAACTTGAGGACTGGAACCGGGTAGTCGGTAGTCAATACCCCTTTTCCCAATACGAGTTCCTCAAGGCCCTGGAGGACCACGAGGGAGTCGGAGAAAAATACGGCTGGTGGCCCCGCTTTGTCACGGCGTGGGAGGGAGAGCGTCTGGTTGGGGCTGTACCTCTTTACCTGAAAGATAATTCCTATGGTGAGTTTGTCTTCGACATGTCCTGGGCCGATGCCTATAAACGGGCAGGCATTCGTTATTATCCCAAGTACGTTGCCAGCATTCCGTACACGCCGGCTACCGGCCCACGCATTCATGTTGAGGCTAATCACCCAAACGCAAACGAAATTCGCTCAGGATTGATCACAGCAAGCCAACAATTGGCAGAAGAGTCCGGTGTTTCATCTTTGCACTGGTTATTCACCGATGAAAAGGACACGGTTAGTCTCAAAGAACAGGGTTACATGCTGCGTCTGGGTTGTCAGTTTCACTGGACCAATGAAAACTATTCGAGTTTTGATGATTACCTGCAGACCTTTTCTGCAACCAAACGTAAAAAGGTCAAACGTGAACGCCGTCGTGTCGTCGAACAGGACATCGAAATGGAAGTCTTGCACGGTCATGAGATGAGTGACGAACAGTGGCAGGTCTATCACAACTTCTATCTCGATACCTTCGATCGCAAATGGGGCATGGCTACCCTCTCCCTGGGTTTCTTTAAACAGCTTGGGCGCACCATGGGAGAGAATGTTGTGGTCGTGTTTGCCAGATACAAAGGCCAGTATGTGGCCAGTGCTTTCAACATCAAGGGTGAAAACACCCTGTATGGCCGCCACTGGGGTTGTAATGCCGACTTTCACAGCCTGCACTTTGAGGCCTGCTATTACCAGGGGCTGGATTACTGCATTCAACATGGTCTGAAAACTTTCGAACCGGGTGCCCAGGGAGAACATAAAATCAGTCGAGGCTTCCTGCCGACCCGTACCTGGTCGGCTCACTGGATTGCCCACCCTGAATTTAGACAGGCCATCGAGGCCTTCTGCCAGCAGGAACAACGTGAGATGGAACTTTATATCGAAGAACTCAACAACCATTCCCCCTTCAAAGCGACGGCCTGAACCATGACTGCCCCCTACTGGCTCAATACTCACGACCCGACTGATTTTCCTGATGTCAGCCTGGCCCTGACCGACCCGGATGGCCTGCTGGCAGTCGGAGGAGATCTGACAGTCAAACGGCTATTGACCGCCTATCAAAGGGGCATTTTCCCCTGGTTTAGCGAGGACCAGCCCATTCTCTGGTGGTCACCTGACCCCCGCGCCGTTCTCTTTCCAGAGCGTCTTAAAATCAGCCGTAGCCTACGTAAAACCTTACGCAAACAAGTCTTCAAAGTGACGTTTGATAAGGCCTTTACCGAGGTCATTCAGGCCTGCTCAGAACCCAGGGCTGACCAAAACGGCACCTGGATTACCGATGATATGCAACAGGCCTATGTCCGTTTACACGAAGCTGGACATGCGCATAGTGTGGAATGCTGGCAGGATGGCCAATTGGTGGGTGGGCTGTATGGTGTTTCGATTGGAAAAATCTTTTTTGGGGAATCCATGTTCTCTCGCGTCAGTGATGCCTCCAAGCTCAGCTTTGTATATCTTGTCAAACACCTTGCGAGCAAGGGATATCCTATGATCGACTGTCAGGTTTACAGTGAACATCTGGAAAGTCTGGGAGCAATTAACATCTTACGCAGTGAATTTGTTAAGGCGCTGGATACTTATTGCAAGGAACCGGGCTGGGACCAGCCCTGGGAAATAGAAAATTCGATTGTGCAGAATCTTGTTACGTAATCAATCGTGACGATGGTTTAAGAGTTGTTCATAGACATATCCCTGAACAAACACGGCATCTTCTTCTGAAGGGTCGATAAACTCTACACCATAGCAATATTCATCTTTTAGAGAATCTTTATTATGTTCCTTGTGAACATTTCGCACCACGGCAACCAGGTGGATTTCCCGTTCGATATCACCAATGCTCAGATCAAAATACAGTTCAATATGCTCATCCGGTTTCGCTATATCATTGTGAACAACAACACAGGCACCACTGGTACTGAGATCACGAATCACTGACCAGTGTTTCTCACTATTCACCAGGGTCTGAGCATTGACCATGATATGAATTCGCTCTGCCTGGCGTACAGCCAGCTTTTCAAAGTTTTGTGGACATTCCAGGTGCAGATGGTGGTAGGGAATAGTGGCGATATGTAACACTTTGGTTTTGAATGCGACGATATTAGTCCCTCTAAAATACCGTACTACATATTCATCATGCGGAAAAACTTTGGCAAAGGACCCCTTTTCCTTCGGCATGGATACGATCAAACTCCCCTTTGGATGAAAACCAATGACCTGAACATCATGACGCCGTTTTCTTTCACCAACCATCAATTGCAGGTTGAGGCTCATGCCTATGGTTAATTCTAGTTCTTCCATACGTCTATTTGATGTTAGGGGATGTTTTAATATCGTCCAGAAAGCGTAAAATATTTAATCGACATGAAAAACGAATCTGACAGCCTGAATTCTTTACTTTCAATGCGGTTTTTTGTAACACCGTTACATGACTGTAATTATTTTCCTGAGCGTCAGGCCATCACCCTTGTCGTAGATCCTGAAACAAAACTTAACAAAGTTCAGTATTCGGAATTGTCCCGTCTGGGTTTTCGCCGAAGTGGCGGCCATGTTTATCGCCCCCACTGCCCTAACTGTCGTGATTGTATTCCGATTCGAATCGAAGCAGCCAAATTCAAGCCAAACCGAAGTCAGCGTCGAGTATTGAAAAAGAATCAGCAGATTAAATGGAAACCAAACCCGGTCGAATTCAGCGAGGAGCACTTTCAGTTATATCGTTATTATATTCAGGGACGCCATCCAGCAGGGGGAATGGATAATGATGATCCGAACCAGTATCGTCAGTTTATTCGGGCCAGTTGGTGTGAAACCAGGCTGTTTGAATTGAGAGAAAATGATCAGTTACTCGGTGTGGCCGTGACCGATCAACTGGAAAACGGACTCTCCGCGGTATATACCTTTTTCGACCCCTCTTTATCGGACCGAAGTCTGGGAACCTATGCCATTTTGCGCCAGATTGAAGAATGCCGGGATCAGGAATTGAAATGGTTATACCTGGGTTACTGGATACCTGACTCTCCCAAAATGCAGTACAAATCCCGATTTCGACCCTTTGAATATTTTGATGGACAGGCCTGGCATCTGAAAGAATAGGGCCAGGCCTTTGAAAAATTGCGCAGATTCAGGCATTATGCCGCAGCTGAAAAATCAGCCGCCCCAAATCACAGACGAAAGAGACGAAAAGTACTACATGGCAAAAGAAGAGCACATTGAAATGGAAGGCACGGTTGTCGACACCCTGCCCAACACCATGTTCCGCGTTGAGCTGGAAAACGGTCACGTTGTAACGGCCCACATCTCGGGCAAGATGCGTAAAAACTATATTCGTATACTGACGGGGGACAAGGTGACTGTCCAACTGACACCATATGATCTGAGCAAAGGCCGCATCGTCTTCCGAGGCCGCTAATCCCTGTACATTAAGCCCGGCTTAATGCGCTGTCACTTCCTCTTTACTCTCCACTTCCAGGTGTAAGCTGTCATCCTTCACGGTGATGTTGATGTGACCACCGTTGAGTAATTTACCAAACAGCAGCTCTTCTGCCAGTGGCTTTTTGATGTTGTCATGGATAACACGCGCCATGGGTCTTGCCCCCATCTTGGGATCATAACCATGCATGGCCAACCAGGTACGGGCCTCATCATCTACTGAAACACTAACTTGCTTGTCTTCCAGTTGACCTTCAAATTCAAACAGGAACTTGTCAACTACCTGGGTAATAGTTTCCGGTGTCAGGCCACCAAACTGGACGATGGCATCCAGGCGATTTCGAAACTCGGGTGAAAAGACCTTTTTGATAATTTCCATGGCATCAGTGGAATGATCCTGACTTGTAAAACCGATAGAAGAACGATTCAGCTGATCCGCACCTGCATTAGTTGTCATAACAAGTATTACATTACGGAAGTCTGCCTTGCGGCCATTATTGTCTGTCAGGGTGCCGTGATCCATCACCTGCAATAACAGGTTAAAGACATCAGGGTGGGCCTTCTCGATCTCATCCAGTAATAGTACGGCATGGGGATGTTTGTTAATGGCCTCAGTCATCAAACCGCCCTGGTCAAAACCAACATAACCGGGAGGTGCACCAATCAGACGTGACACGGTATGCCGTTCCATGTATTCAGACATATCAAAACGAATCAGCTCGATGCCCATAATTCGGGCCAACTGGCGGGTTACTTCAGTCTTACCTACCCCGGTTGGACCGGCCAGCAGGAACGACCCAATGGGTTTCTGTGCATTACCCAGGCCTGCTCGGGAAAGTTTGATCGAGGTCGACAGGGTATCCACTGCATCATCCTGTCCATAGATTACCAGTTTAAGATCCCGTTCCAGATTGCGCAGGGTTTCCTTGTCATTGGCAGACACGGTTTTTGGCGGAATACGGGCAATCTTGGAGACAATGGATTCAACTTCTTTAACACCGATGGTCTTCTTGCGTTTGGATGGTGCCAGCAAGCGTTGATTGGCTCCGGCTTCATCGATGACATCAATGGCCTTGTCTGGTAAATGACGTTCATTTATATAACGCTCAGCCAGGTCAACCGCGGTTCGAATGGCCTGCTGGGTATAACGAATATTGTGGTGCTCTTCAAACTTGGTCTTAAGACCCATAAGAATCTGGAAGCACTCTTCATTGGTGGGTTCAGAAACATCAATTTTCTGGAAACGACGCGCCAGGGCCCGGTCTTTTTCAAAAATACCACGGTATTCCTGGTAAGTAGTCGAGCCAATGCATTTCAGATCACCCGAGGCCAGCACGGGTTTGATCAGGTTAGAAGCATCCATGGCACCACCAGAGGCTGCACCGGCACCAATGATAGTATGAATCTCATCGATGAACAGTATGGCGCCCTTCTCTTTTTTCAGCTGAGCCAGTACCGCTTTGAGGCGTTTTTCAAAATCACCACGATATTTTGTACCCGCCAGAAGTGAACCCAGATCTAGCGAGTAGATGGTGGCATCAGTTAGCACATCCGGCACTTCCCCTTCGACAATTTTTTTCGCCAAACCTTCGGCGAGCGCCGTTTTTCCGACGCCGGCTTCACCGACGAACAATGGATTATTTTTACGTCGACGGCACAGTACCTGGACGGTGCGTTCAATCTCGTGCTTACGGCCAATCAGGGGATCAATCTTGCCGGCCAGGGCAAGTTTGTTCAGGTTGGTGGCATACTGAGTAAGTGGATTTTGAGAACCATTTTCAGGCTGTGTCTCTTCTTCAGGGCTTGCTGTACCGTTAGCAGGTTCATCTTCATTCACCTTGGAAATACCATGCGAGATGTAGTTAACCACTTCCAGTCGACTGATGTCCTGCTTTTTCAGAAAGTAGACGGCCTGTGATTCCTGTTCGCTGAATATCGCCACCAGCACATTGGCGCCAGTGACTTCTCGCTTACCAGAAGACTGCACATGAAACACCGCACGCTGTAAAACACGCTGAAAACCCAGCGTAGGTTGTGTTTCCCGGTCATCATTGGGTGGCAGTAAAGGCGTAGTTTCACTCAGAAAAGTTTGTAAGTCAGTTTTTAGTTTTTCAAGATTGGCGCCGCATGCCTTGAGAATATCGGAAGCAGTGAGGTTATCAGAAAGCGCCAGCAACAGATGTTCCACCGTCATAAATTCATGGTGTTTTTCTCTTGCCTTCTTAAAAGCATTATTCAGCGTATTTTCAAGTTCTTTATTTAGCATAGTACACCCTTAGTTATCGGCCTCCATCGTACACAGCAAGGGGTGGTCATGTTGTCGAGAATAGTCATTGACCTGTGCCACTTTGGTCTCCGCTATATCTCGAGTATATACACCGCAAATACCTTTCCCTTGTGTATGGACGTTCAACATAATATGAGTTGCTCTTTCACGATCCATGCCAAAAAAGGCTTCAAGGATGTGAACTACAAACTCCATAGGAGTGTAATCGTCATTCAGGAGAATAACTTTATACATGGGTGGACGTTTTAATTTTGGCTTGGCTTCTTCGAGTGCCAGGCCATCATCATAATGCCCTATCTGATGTTCATCGCTCATAATATTGATTTTACTAAAATTCGCCTTCAATGTCCTGAGTTTTAGTCAGCGTACTAAACCACAGGGAAAAAATAATCGTCTATAGTTATAAGGGTGTGAACAAGGTCATACAAGTGCTTCCTTGTATCGAGTTATGATTTTCACACCATTTCGACGCTTACGGTTATAAGAAGTTCTTAAGGAGGTTATAAAGGGATGGCAACTGGAATTGTAAAATGGTTCAGCAACGCTAAAGGTTATGGTTTTATTGCACCGGAAAAAGGTGGCGATGATATTTTTGCCCACTTTTCCGCAATTACGATGGATGGTTATAAAACATTAAAAAAAGGGCAAAAAGTTGAATTTCAATGCACCGAAGGTCCAAAAGGATTGCATGCAACTGAAATTCGACCATCTGGCGAACTCGAAGCCGCAGTAACACACTAACACAACCCCGCCATTGGCGGGGTTTATTTTGCTCATTTTTTGCCAGCCTAAGGCTATGACGGGGTAAAGCTGATTATATTATTTTCTCTTTTCTCCTCTGCCGAGGTTTTAATTTCAAACTCTGGCATGCCAATGTGATAGCCCTGCTGAAAATCCACACCGATTTCGTCCAAAATTCGACTGATGGCTTCTGATTCCACAAATTCTGCTACGGTCTGTTTACCCAGAGTATGACAAATATCGTTCATGGATTTCACCAGGGCGTAATTTAATTTGTCATCATTGATATTTCGAATAAATGAACCATCTATTTTAACAATATCAACCGGCAGTTCTTTCAAATATGAAAATGATGAATACCCTACCCCAAAATCATCCAGCGCGGTTTTACAGCCCAGCTTCTTCAGACTTTTAATAAAACTGATGGCTGTTGTTATATCAGAAATCGCAACATCTTCTGTTATTTCAAAAATCAGACAGGAGGGATCAACGGGATAGCTCTCCAGTACATCATGGATAGTCTGTAGCACCTTTTCTGAATTCAGCGACTTGGCCGATAGATTGATGGATAATCGTGCCGTTGGACTGATCTTATGAATATCAATTAATCTTCTAACCGCATTTTCTACGACCCAACAATCTATCTCTTCAATCAGGCCAAATCGATCTGCTGAACTAAGAAAGACATTGGGTAATAACAGCTCATCTGTTCGTGTATCACGCATCCGTAACAGGACTTCATAACTGTGCACAATAGATTTTGCTGTGCGCACTATCGGTTGATAGGCAAATTCAAACTGATCATTTTCTATCGCCATTTTGATGCGTTTCGACCAGCCCATATCAAAATACATATCCTCGATACTCTGCTGATCGACATCGGTATAAATATGGACCCGGTTTCGTCCTGCTCGTTTGGCCATATGACAGGCAATATCTGCCCTGGCCAGAATATCTTCCTTATCTTTTACTGTATCATTCAGCACGGCCACACCGATTGAACACCCAACATCTACCTGCTTACCGTCATTCTGGAATTTGTAACGGGCTATTTCATCCCGATAATAATCGGCAGCCTGTTCGGCATGCTTGGGCTCCACATTGGCCAATAGCACCGCAAACTCATCCCCACCCAATCTTGCCAGAGCATCACCTTTGCGAATACGTTTGGAAAAGATACCTGATATCTCCATCAGTAGACGATCACCCGCCAGGTGACCCATAGTGTCATTGATATACTTGAAGTTATCCAGGTCGATATATAACAGAGCCATGTTAAGCTCATTGTTACGCTTGGCATTTTCAACTGCTCTTTCCAGTTCAACCATAATGTATTGACGATTATACAAGCCGGTCAATGAATCATGTTCTGCCATAAAACGCAGGCTTTGCATAACAGCATGTCGTTCGCTGACATCATCCACCATGGCAGTAAATAATCGTTTACCTCCAATCGTAAACTCACTCACTTTAATTGACATGGGGAATTGCTCTCCCTGTTTGTTAACCGCCATAGCCTCAATGGATTTGATAACAACAGGAGCATCTTGAGCTGACTGCATCAATCTATCATGTTCCATATGCTGCTCTTCCGGTATAAACAGGTTAACACTTTTACCTAAAACTTCTGCCTGCTCATAACCAAATAAATTAAGTGCTGCACTATTGATGGAGTCAATTTTCCCCTGTTCATCGATAATGATGATGCCTTCAGCCGCATTATCAAAGATTGACTCCAATCGTGTCTGTCTTGACCTGACCTGTTCACGCATGCCATTAAAGGCATTCTGTAACTGTAAAATCTCGGTCACATCAGAGTCCTGAATCTGGGCCATCTCCTGTCCCCTGGCCTCCGCCTCCATCGCTCCGGTCATTTGTAGCATGGGGCGACGAATGGATCTTTCATACACCATGTATCCAATGATCAGCAGACCTGAAATGGCTCCGGTAAATAACCAGATAAATGAGGTTAGAATCGTTGAGGTTCGCTGAGCGTCGGTCAAACCCTTATCGGAAAATGCCTTAAATCGATCTTCCAGTAAGGACAGGTGGAACCTGACCATTGTGAGATTGGGTTGAATCTTGTCCCTTAACAAGGGTAAATCAGAACGCCAGTTCTCTGACAAATAAATTGATGAAGCCTGTTGCAGGTATCTTTCATAATCCCGCACTGACTCTTTCATAACCAGAAGTGACTCTGCCTGTTGTAAACCCAGTTTTCTTTTTTTGTCAAACTGACTTAGTTTATCGAGAAGATATTTTACATTTTTTGCAAACATATCCCGATTTGCCAAGTTTCTGCGCATGGAAACCTCAGGATCACCAAAGGCCCCCATCCGGTTAGCCACAAACACCCTGAACCAGCTTATCTGCTGTGACCAGGCAAACCTAAGCTCCTGAAGTATTTGCATGACCCGGTACTGATCTTCTTCCAGTGAGGAAGGGTTGAAATCGGTCATGGCCCCTTCCTGGATGGCCAGCTCAACTGCTTCAGAAAACTGCCGGTTAGTGGGTTCCATCATATCCAGCAAAATTGGCATACCTGGGTAACGACTGTGTACGGTCTGCATGACCAGCAGAAAATCATCTATATTTTTTTCCAGCTTCCTGATTTCTATTTCGAGATCCTTGCTATAGGGTTTACTTTTTCTATCAGATATAACAGCAGGGTGTTGTTTCAGACTGTTGACCTGTTCAAGGACACTGTCAACGTTAAACATAATCTCCATATCCAGATCTTTCTCAAGTTGACTGGCATACTGGTAGACTTGAGCCTCAAGCTGCTGCAGGTTTTCCTTGATATCATTAACGGACTGGGTCAATACACGATTATTACTGGTGAGGGCATCTTTGGCTGTGGCAGATTGATTCAATAACCACTGGGCATACAGGGTGATGGCCAATAGAATAGCGATAAGTCCTATTGTCATCCATAGGAAACGGCCATTGAGTCTGTTTAAACCAAGAGAGATCACGACAATCTGCAGCCCTTTTATTCCTTATTATAGTTATGGTATTTCGGACAAAGACGTGAATACTTTACCTATACTCTAGCGAATATTCATAAAAAGACCATATCTAAACTGTGATTTAAACTGTGTCTAAACTCATCCTGTTCAACAAACCCTACGGGGTTCTAAGCCAATTTCGCCCTCAAGAGGGTCAGATCAGCCTGGCTGAGTACATTTCCCTGCCCAATGTATATCCGGCTGGCCGACTGGATAAAGATAGCGAGGGGCTATTGTTACTGACCGACGATGGCCAGTTACAGCATCGGATTGCCCACCCCAAACACAAGCAGGAAAAGACCTACTGGGTACAGGTTGAGGGTATACCCGATACCGACGCCCTGCACCGTCTAGCCACTGGGGTAGTTTTGAAAGATGGCAAAACCCGACCCGCCAAGGTCAGCATGATCGACGCACCGGATATCTGGGAACGGGATCCCCCTGTGCGTTATCGAGCCAGTATCCCAACCAGTTGGTTGTCTCTGACAATCAGTGAGGGACGTAACCGACAGGTTCGTCGTATGACGGCCGCAGTGGGATATCCTACCCTGCGCCTGGTTCGTTATCGAATCGGGGACTGGACCCTGGATCCTATCCCGCCAGGTGAATGGAAACTCATCGAGATTGCCGATACCATGCGCCAACAGAAATCCCAAACCACAAAAAAGAAGTCGCATGCAGGAAAACCTACACGTCACCGTCGCCGCCGTCATTGAGCAGGATGAACGCTTCCTGCTGGTTGAAGAGTTAATCCAGGGTGAAGTTCGCTATAACCAGCCTGCTGGTCACCTGGAAGAGAATGAGACCCTGTATGATGCTGTTATTCGAGAAACTCTTGAAGAAACAGCGGCTTATTTCACACCCACCCATGTCACTGGCATGTATCAGTGGACCCAGCCGGAAAGTAGACAGACATTTATGCGGATCAGTTTCTGTGGTGAGCTGGGTACTTTTGAGGAAGGACGACAACTGGATGAAGGTATTATCCGACCTGTCTGGCTGACACTGGAGGAAATAAAACAGTGCCAGCCTCAGCATCGTAGTCCCCTGGTACTGGAATGTATCTATGATTATCAACAAGGTCACCGATACCCACTGGAACTGATCAAGCACATCGTATGAATTCGTCTCAAACCAAATCTGTCATCGTCGGTATGTCCGGTGGTGTCGACTCCTCGGTCACCGCCCTTGTCCTAAAGCAACAGGGCTATGACATCCAGGGTGTGTTTATGAAAAACTGGGAAGGGGATGATACCGATGACTATTGTGCGGCCGAAGCCGATCTGGCCGATGCCACCGAGGTATGTAAGCAACTCAAGGTTTCAATTCAGGGAGTGAACTTCGCCGACCAGTACTGGGATCGCGTGTTCAATTATTTTCTCGAAGAGTACAAAGCCGGACGTACCCCCAACCCGGATGTACTGTGTAACAAGGAAATTAAATTCAGTGCCTTTCTGGATTATGCCCTGCAACAGGGGGCAGATAAAATCGCCACCGGACATTACGCCCGAATTGCCGAAGACAATGGCGAATACTTTCTATTACGGGGCAAGGACACCAGCAAGGATCAGAGTTACTTTCTCTACATGCTGTCACAGCAACAGTTATCCCGCAGCCTGTTTCCCATTGGGGAACTGGAGAAAAGTAAAGTTCGACAAATGGCTGAACAGAACAAGCTGAGTACCTTTGATAAAAAAGACAGTACCGGGATCTGTTTTATTGGGGAACGAGACTTTAAAAATTTCCTGCAACGCTACCTGCCAGCCCAACCCGGAATAATTCAAACACCAGAGGGTAAAACTATCGGCAAACACGATGGCCTAATGTATTACACCCTGGGTCAACGTCAGGGTCTTGGGATTGGGGGTTTAAAAGAATTTGATAACCTGCCCTGGTTTGTTGCCGACAAAGACCTTAATAACAATACCCTGATAGTTGTGCAGGGTCATGACCACCCGTTGCTATACAGTGGCTGGCTTGATGTTATCAATCTACACTGGGTCTCAGGTCTGGCCCCTTCTGTTCCATACAAGTGCACCGCCAAGACACGATATCGCCAACAGGATGCCGCCTGTACCATAGAGACCCTAAAGGACGGCCATGGTCACGTCGTATTTGATGACCCTCAATGGGCCGTTACCCCCGGCCAGTCAGTGGTCTTTTATGACGGTGAAAAATGTCTGGGTGGTGGTATTATTCAACAGGCTGAACGCCGCTACGAGAAATAACAAACTATGGCATCACTCTATAACAAAACCCTGGCCCTGGCGGGCATCTTTCAATCCTGTGCCCTGGTGCAACAGGTGGCCACAACGGGCCAGCTCGATACCGATGAACTGGAAGTCTGTCTGAAAAGTATTGTCGAGTTGAACCCTGATGATTTGGTGAATATCTATGGTGCCCCGGAAAACCTCCGAACCGGTCTGAAATTGATCGTTTCCCAGTTTGGTGCCAATGACAGCAAACCCGATATCGACATCGCCCGCTACACCATTAGCCTGCTACACCTTGAAAAAAAACTGGCGAAACACCCTCAAATGCTGCAGCGCATTAGCGATGGTGTCGAAAGGGCCAAAGAACAGTTGGAACATTTTCCCATTACCCATGAAAATATTATCGCCAACCTGGCCAGTATTTATTCAGACACGATTAGCCAGATTCCCCCCAAGATCATGGTGTCTGGTGATAACCAATATCTTGGCGACAATAATATCGCCAATAAAATACGGGCCCTGTTGCTAAGTGGCATGCGCTCAGCGGTACTCTGGCGACAAATGGGCGGCAGTCGCTGGCAATTATTAATGCAACGTAAAAAACTTGTCCAACAGGCGGAACACATCCTAAGTGCTTGATAGCGCTTGCCCGTATCGCCCCAATATCACGTATAATGCCCCACTTTTGAATGACCCAAAGAACAAGAACGCAGGAGAGCCCAATGGCTAACAGTTATAACGCCCGCGCCACTTTGTCTGTCAAAGGCAAGGACTATGAAATCTACCGTCTGGACACCGTGCCCGGCATTAGTCAATTACCCTTTTCCCTCAAGATCCTGCTAGAGAACCTCCTGCGCCATGAGGACGGCGTTAATGTCACCAAAGGGGATATTGAGGCCCTGGCCAACTGGGACCCTATGGCAGAGCCTACTAAAGAGATCGCCTTCACCCCGGCCCGTGTACTGATGCAGGATTTCACCGGTGTGCCTGCGGTGGTGGATCTCGCCGCCATGCGTGATGCCATGAAAAACCTCGGAGGTGACCCCAACAAGATTAATCCCCTACAACCGGCTGAACTGGTCATCGACCATTCCGTTCAGGTCGATGCCTTCGGTAATGCCGATGCCTTCTCTACCAACGAAGCGCTGGAATATCAGCGTAACCACGAGCGATATAGCTTTTTGAAATGGGGTCAAAAGGCCTTTTCCAACTTTAAAGTGGTGCCACCAGAAACCGGTATCGTTCATCAGGTGAATCTGGAATACCTGGCCCGTACTATATTCGCTCAGGAGAACAACGGCGTACTGCAGGCCTATCCGGATACCCTGGTCGGTACCGATTCTCACACCACCATGATCAATGGCCTGGGTGTACTCGGTTGGGGTGTGGGTGGTATCGAGGCAGAAGCGGCCATGCTGGGTCAGGCCATTTCCATGCTGATACCACAGGTGGTCGGTTTCAAACTGACTGGTGACCTGCCAGAAGGTGCCACTGCCACTGATTTAGTTCTAACCGTCGTTGAAATGCTCCGCGCCCATGGTGTGGTCGGTAAGTTTGTTGAATTCTATGGCCCAGGCCTTGATCACCTCCCTCTGGCAGACCGTGCCACCCTGGCCAATATGGCCCCTGAGTATGGTGCTACCTGCGGCATCTTCCCTATTGATGATGAAACCCTCAACTACCTGCGACTGAGCGGTCGTGATGAAGACAACATCGCCCTTGTGGAGGCCTATTGTAAAGAACAGGACATGTTCCGGACCCCCGGTCAGGCCGATGCCAAATTCAGCTCGACCCTGGAACTGGATATCTCGACAGTTGTACCCAGCCTTGCCGGGCCCAAGCGTCCGCAGGATCGTGTGCCGCTGAACAAGTCCAAAGCCATGTTTGCCGATGCTCTAGCGGCACTGAAAAAAGAACGTAGCATTTCTGGCACAGATTCGGTCAGTACCAAGATCGGTGGTCAGTCTGTTGAAATGAAAGACGGTGCAGTGGTTATCGCCGCGATCACTTCCTGTACCAATACTTCCAACCCCTCGGTCATGCTGGGAGCGGGTCTGGTGGCCCAAAAGGCGGTGGAAAAAGGTTTGACAGTCAAACCCTGGGTCAAAACCTCCCTCGGCCCAGGCTCCAAGGTGGTCACTGAATATCTTGAAAAGGCCAATGTCATTGATGACCTGAACAAACTTGGCTTTAACGTGGTGGGTTATGGTTGTACCACCTGTATCGGTAACTCTGGTCCTCTTCCTGTTGAGGTGAGCAAGGCCATCGCCGATGGTGACCTGACGGTTTGTTCCGTGCTTTCCGGTAACCGTAACTTCGAAGGTCGCGTACATGCCGAGGTGCGCATGAACTACCTGGCCTCACCTCCCCTGGTGGTGGCCTACGCCATCGCTGGTCGCATGGACATTGACCTTTTCCAGGAACCCCTCGCTCAGGACCCTGAGGGCAACGATGTGTACCTGAAAGACATCTGGCCTAGCCAGAAGGAACTGCAGGACGTGGTCTTAAAAACGGTTACACGTGAACAATTTACTTCTGCCTATCAGGACGTGTTTGCTGGTAATGAGCGCTGGAGTTCTCTTAAGTCACCAGCCGATCAGCTGTTCACCTGGGACGGGGATTCCACCTATGTGCAAAACCCTCCCTACTTTGAAAATATGTCCAAAGATATCGGTAATGTTTCTGACATCAAAGCTGCCCGCTGTCTGGCCCTGTTAGGGGACTCTATCACCACCGACCACATCTCCCCAGCTGGTGCCATCAAGGCCGATAGCCCCGCTGGTAAGTACCTTGTTGAGCACGGTGTGGAACAGAAAGACTTCAACTCCTACGGCTCGCGCCGTGGTAACCATGAAATCATGATGCGCGGCACCTTTGCCAATATCCGCCTGCGTAACCTGCTGGCTCCTGGCACCGAAGGTGGCATCACCCTGCACATGCCTGACGGTAAACAGACCTCTATCTATGAGGCAGCCATGCAGTACAAGGCCGATGGAGTGCCTTCCATCGTCCTGGCCGGTAAGGAATACGGCTCCGGCTCCTCCCGTGACTGGGCGGCCAAAGGCCCTCGCCTACTTGGCGTGCATGCCGTCATCGCAGAAAGTTACGAACGTATTCACCGAACCAACCTGGTTTGTATGGGCGTGCTGCCACTACAGTTCATGGATGGTGAAAATGCTGCCTCTTTAGGCCTGACCGGTCATGAAAGTTTTGATTTTGAAGGAATTGGTGATGGCTCAGCCAAGGAACTGAGTGTGACAGCCACTGCAGAAGATGGCGGTAGCAAGACATTTAAAGTCCGTGTCCGTATCGACACCCCGGCCGAGGTGGAATACTACCGTCATGGCGGTATCCTGCACTACGTTCTTCGCCAACTGGCCACTTAAAAAAGCATAATTTTCAATCAATTATCCGGTTCCCAGGAATATTTGGGAACCGGATCAATTTTCCCCACAAATCTCTAAAGCGTTTCCCTCACTGTCCGATACGCTTAAATAACAGATCCTTTTTGTTCAATTTTGCAGTTATGGGGAATTAAAGCGTGAATAAAGAAAAATATGGTCCTACCGTTGGTTCGCATCTGGGTAAACCAATTTATAAGACAATCATTAACGACGGCATCAAATACATCTTTGACCGTATTGCCGAATGTGACCACGATGGATGTCCACTTCAGCAACTTGATAAAAATGAATTGATGTTAAAATCAGGCCTGATATACAAAGAATTCTGATTTCATTAATGCCAGCGAAGTTACTTTGCTGGCATTGTTACTTTTAGATCAAAGTACATACAAGAAAATCATTTTCTGAACCGCCACTAGTCATTTTACAGCTGGCCAATGATTAGAAATCCGATACTACTCCCATCAATGACCCTGCCTGTTTTGGTCGATTCATACTCAATAAATGTCAGCCTGACTCCCCAGAGAAACTTTTCGTTATAAATAACATCCAGTTCCAGTAATCCACCTGGGGCATTCTTGTATTCTTCGCTTACATTTCCAGCGTGACCACCTCCCTGTAGTTTTGGTGAAAAATGGATGGTAGCCCCAACTCCGACTCTCATATACTGCATACGGTAAAATATAATCCCATTTAAGGGATATCGAACCCAACTGATCTCAACATCTCGATCGTACTTGGCGTCAGATTTAATACCAAAAGTTATCTGTGACTCCCAATTTGGTGAATGAGACAGCAATCTACCAACATCGAAGGAAAACAATTCCCCTGCCTTGATAGAATCTATCTGGCCATTTGTATAGGGTTCCTGTACCACCTCATCCCCTCCGAAATGGATGCCCAATTCAACAATTGAATCTGCCAAGGCATGGGGCATGAGTAACAACAAGCCTGAAATCAGGCCAATAAACTGAAACTGAATTGTCTTCATTCTGCTCAGGCAAAGCTCCATTGTCACTACAATAAATTTTCAGATCTAGATTAGCAGGTCTCACGCCAGCATGGTCAACTTACTCACAATATGCATATGGAGTCGAACACATTAAATAGTATATGATTCCCGCTTCCTGAAGATGTCGGAGTAACCATGGAATTAACAAGTTTAAGCGCCATTTCCCCTGTAGATGGCCGTTATGCAAGTAAAACCAAAGACTTACGTCCTATTTTTAGTGAATTTGGACTTATCCGATATCGCGTCCTGGTTGAAATTCGCTGGTTACAGCACCTTGCGAAAGAGTCTGGCATTCCTGAGGTGCCAGAATTTAGCAAACATGCCAATGATCTTCTAAATAACATTGTTGAAAACTTTGATGAAGAAGATGCCCAAAGGGTAAAGAACATTGAAAGCACCACCAACCATGATGTGAAGGCCGTTGAATATTTTCTAAAGGAAAAGATTGCCGGCAATGACGAACTTCAGGTCATTAATGAATTCTTCCACTTTGCCTGTACCTCTGAGGATATTAATAACCTCTCCCATGCCCTGATGTTACTGGAAGCGCGCAACCAGATTTTGCTTTCCAATATGGATGAAATCATAGCTGTCCTGACCCAGATGGCCCATGATTATGCCGATAAACCCATGCTCTCACACACTCATGGGCAACCTGCTTCACCATCGACAGTCGGTAAGGAACTGGCCAATATGGTTTACCGCCTGCAACGTCAGCGTAAACAGTTCGCTGCCGTGGAAATCATGGGGAAAATGAATGGTGCGGTGGGTAATTATAATGCCCATGTTTCGGCCTATCCCGAACTGGACTGGCCAACCATTTCCAAAAAGTTCATTGAATCACTTGGTGTGGTTTACAATCCCTACACCATTCAGATTGAGCCGCATGACTATATAGCAGAGTATTTTGATGTCCTGGCTCGCTTTAATAATGTCATCATGGATCTGGATCGGGACATCTGGACCTATATCTCCTTTGCCTATTTCAAACAAAAAACCATCAAAGGGGAAGTCGGTTCTTCGACCATGCCACATAAGGTCAACCCAATCGATTTTGAAAATTCTGAAGGGAATTTGGGCATTGCTAATGCCATTTTCCAGCATCTCGCAAGTAAATTGACTATTTCTCGCATGCAACGCGACCTGACCGACTCAACCGTTTTAAGAAATCTGGGGGTTGGGCTTGCCCATAGCATTATTGCCTACCAGTCCACCCTGAAAGGGCTCAGTAAGCTTGAATTAAATGAAAAACGACTCAGGGAATTACTGGATAACAACTGGGAAGTACTGGCTGAACCAGTACAAACCGTGATGCGCCGCTACGGTATTGAAAACCCCTATGAAAAGCTCAAGGAGCTGACCCGGGGTAATAAGATAGATAAACAAACCATGATCGATTTTGTGAATGGTCTGGAAATTCCAGAGGCTGGCAAAAAACAATTACTTGAATTAACCCCTGAGAACTATATTGGTATTGCGGAGAAGTTGGCAAAATCAATATAAGTATCTATATTGATTAGAAATGAAGACAAATGCTGACATTCTGTTCTTTGACAAGGATTGTCCACTTGACGCAGTGGTCAGCCTGGCGGAGCCGCGTGATGTACCCGGTCTCAACGGCGCGTTTCTTTCTATTCTAAAAGAACACATCCCAAATAGAGCTGTAAAGGTTTATGAAATTCTGAATAACTACTGTAGCCCCGTGGGCAAACAGTCTGTTATGTCACTGAAACTTATTTTCAGGACACAGGAAAACAATCTTGCTGTCAAACTTGATATAAATGAAACGGATGTACAGGAATGTATCAATTCCAAAGAACCTGTAACTGGCACCTCTTCTACATCAGGACAAACAAGAAGTATCTTCCCTATTCCGGGCCTGAATAGCCCCCTCGGTCTATTAGTTATCGAAGGTAAAGTGGATGAAAGTGTCAAAAACTTTCTTGATCCATTACTACGGATCTATTCCAGCCATGCCTTTATTCTAAACAGGAATGAAACTGACAGTCTCACTGGTCTGTTTAACCGCCATGTTATGCAGAACAAACTAAATCAGATCTACGCATGTCAGGCCAATGGCAAACGAAAAAATGATGGCCAGGTACAATCCTGGTGCATTGCCTTGATGGATATTGATTATTTTAAAAAGATAAATGACCAGTTCGGCCATTTATTTGGTGATGAAGTACTTATTATGTTCAGCCGTCTCATGCAGAATTCATTTCGAGAAGACGATATGATTTTTCGCTATGGTGGTGAAGAGTTTCTGGTTGCGCTAAAAAATATCGATCTCGATAAGGCTGCCATCACCCTGGAACGTTTTCGTAAACAGATTGAATCAACAAGCTTTAACCAGGTTGGCAATATTACCGTTAGCATTGGTTTTACTGCCATGAATACCAGTAAACCCCTTTCCATACTTGTCGAGCAGGCCGATAGAGCGCTTTATTATTGTAAATATCAGGGTCGGAATCAGATCAGCTGCTATGAGCAACTACTGGAAAAAGGTTTGGTGGATGAAAGCAATATTAGCGATAGCAATATTGAACTTTTTCCCTCACAACACAAAAAAATCAGTTAGTCTTCGACAAGTGTAAGTTAAATGTCGCCCCATAGTGTATCGGCAATCTTTCAGCTTTTATGTTTACCGCAAAAGGATATTTGTGACGAGCCAAAATTTATAACCAAGATATATTAATGAATATAAATTAGTATTAGTAATTATCATTATGACCGATATATCCAAATACATACTTGGCGAACACAATCAGAATATTGAGTTATCCACATCTGCTGAAAATTTAACTGCAGCAGTAGCTCTCATACACCAGGCCCGGAAAACTATCGATATATATTCTCATGTACTTGACCCCAAAGTTTTTAATCAATCAACCTGCATTGAAGCATTAAAGAATTTTGTGCTCAAGAGTCCTTACTCCAGGATCAGGATACTCATTCGTAGCCCACAAAATACTCTCCGCAGCGGACATCGTCTCATATTGCTGGCCCGTCATTTAAGTAGCTATATTGCGATACGTGCCGCAAATGAAGAATATTCTCATGACCAGGATGCATTTCTGATTGCAGATCAACGTGGTATGATTCAACTTCAGGAAGGTGATAGATACGATGGTATCTGTAATTTTAATAATCCTGAACTGTCGGTTGAACTCAGCAACCGCTTTGAAAATGCATGGAACCATAGCAGCGAAAACACTGAATTCAGGCAGTTAGTTATATAGCATGAACTATTTTTTTAAAATTCATATCATTTTAAGCCTTATATTGGCTTCTAGCCAGATTATTGCAGAACCACTAACAACCCGCGCGATTGATTTAAACTATCGCCAGGCTGAAGATGTCGTCTCTCTTTTAAAACCATTCTTACACCCTCAAGGTGTTATGACTGCCGATGGTTATAAAATTCTGATTAAAACTTCTGACAATAATTATAAAGACTTATTGCAACTTGTTGCAGAAATAGATGTGTCATTACGACAGCTCAAGGTATCCGTCACTCTCGATAGTGAATTGGCAAGACTACAAAATCAACTTGAATCATCTGGTCAGGACAACAAACTGCAGGATGGCTCTGCTAGTCGGGAAGTCACAACTGAAGTTCGAAACTTATCCGGAAAAATTCAACATGTTTCAGTACTTGAAGGGAAATGGGCCAATCTAAGCACAGGTGAATCTATCCCTGTTGGTCAACGGATCCGAAACCCTGATGGCACGGTAACAGAAAGCATAACCTACAAGTCCATCAATAGCAGCATACAAATACTGCCACGCATTACAGGTGAAAAAGTTATGCTATTCATCCGGCCTCAACAAAACACTTTAAGTGGAATCAGTGGTAAAACACGGTTGCAAAGTGCTGAAACGACCATGTCTGGCAAGCTCAATCAATGGGTTTCTGTCGGCGGTATTTCGCAGGTAGAAGTTAATCAGCCTGGATCACGCATTTATTCAACACAGAAAAGTCCCGAAACAAGCAATCAGATTTATGTAAAAGTTGAAATCATTCCATGACCCATCAATTCGAAGTACAGTACACCATTAAGCCCTCTCGACCCGAAGCACATATTTATCAGGTCTCATGTTATATTAAAAACCCCGATCCCGAAGGCCAAATTGTTTATATGCCTGCCTGGATACCAGGAAGTTATATGATTCGAGATTTTGCCAAGAATATTGTCCAGATTAAGGCCATGTCCGATGGTAAACCGATAAAGTTTGAAAAACGGGACAAACAAACCTGGCAATGTGCCCCCTGCTCTGAAGCTTTAACTCTTGAGTATGAGGTTTATGCCTGGGATCTGTCTGTACGCACTGCACACCTAGACACCAGCCATGCTTATTATAATGGCAGCTCCGTTTTTCTTGCTGTTAAGGGCAAGGAATGGGAAAGTTGCGGAGTTGAAATCCAAAGCCCTGATGGAAATCAATATAAGGATTGGCGAGTTGCCACATGTCTGTCTCGTGCTGAAGCTGAGTTATATGGTTTTGGTACCTATACCGCGGGTAACTATGAAGAGCTAATCGATCACCCTGTTGAAATGGCCAACTTCACTCTGGCAAGCTTTGAAGCTGGTGGAATCCTGCATGATATTGTCATTACCGGCAAACACCGTGCCGACATGGATCGTTTGTGCCAGGATCTTCAAGCAATCTGTCAGAGCCACATTGATTTGTTTGGTGAGCTTCCAGATATGCAACGCTATCTGTTTCTAGTTATGGTTGTGGGTAGTGGCTACGGTGGACTGGAACATCGTTCATCCACCAGCCTGCTTTGCAGTCGTAATAATCTCCCCCTGGCAAATCAAACTGAACTCACTGACGACTACGTTGCTTTTCTGGGTCTATGCAGTCATGAGTATTTTCACACCTGGAATATAAAGCAGATCAAGCCTGAAGCTTTTTTACCCTACAACCTTCAACAGGAGTCCTATACAAAACAATTGTGGGCCTTTGAAGGATTTACCTCCTATTTTGATGATCTCGCTCTGGTCAGAACCGGCCTTATAAAGCCGCAACGATATCTTGAACTGCTTGGTCAGACTGCCACTCGTGTCTGGCATGGTAGCGGACGATTAAAACAAAGTGCGGCTGAATCCAGTTTTGATGCCTGGACCAAATTCTATAAGCAGGATGAAAATGCACCCAATGCCATCGTTAGTTATTACACTCGCGGTGCCTTACTGGCCCTGTCTGTGGACTGCCTGATTCGACAACATACAAATGACAATAAATCACTGGATGATGTTATGCGTCACCTGTGGCAGGAATATGGCAAACCCCAGAAAGGGGTACCAGAAGCTCGTATTGAAGAGATTATTTCAACTTTCGCTGGTGTGGAACTAAGTGAATTCTTTAATAAACACTTACATGGTACTGAAGATATCCCTCTACCAGAGTTACTAAACCATGTCGGTGTAAACTTTCTGCTTCGCCCTGCCGAGAACATGGATGACAAGGGAGGTAAACCAGCCAGTTCTAATCAACCTGTCTCAGGGATGGGAGCACGGTTTGTGAAACATGAATTGGGCGCCTTGCTTACTCATGTATTTGACAATGGCCCTGCTCAACGGGCTGGCCTGTCGGCCGGTGACGTGATCATCGCGATTGATCAGCTTAAAACCGACAAAGCCAATATCGATAAAACATTGGCCTCATATACGCCTGGCAGCACGATTTTCGTCCACGCCTTCCGACGCGATGAACTTATGGAACTTTCAGTTACTCTGGCAGTCAGTGAAGAGAACACCTGTGTCATCACTCTTGATGATAAGGCAACAAACGAGCAATACCAGGCTAGGAATACCTGGTTGCGTTACCCATACTCGGAAGATACCGCAAACAATAAAGTTCAATTAGTTAAGTAAGTCCATATGTCAGAATCCGATAATAAATCCGCCCTCAGGCTTACGCATGTGGTTTATGCCCTGCAGGCCGTTTCCTTTTTTAATCTTGGCATAACTCTGATAATCGGAGTCATTATCAATTATGTTAAACGAAATGATATCAAAGACAGTTGGCTGGCGAGTCATTATAAATGGCAGATTCGAAGCTTCTGGTACTGTATGCTCTGGTTTACTCTGGGGGGGCTAAGCTTTAAACAGGGAATCGGGCAAATTATTCTTATCGCCAGCTCCATCTGGCTCATATATCGAATTATTAAAGGCTGGTTACACCTGTTTGATAAAAAACCACTTTATGTCAAGTCATCGTAAAATAATGTAGACTGAATAGATCTTTTTTATCGGTCCAAACTTCACTAGATTCAAAACCAGCCTTTCCAGCCAGTTTCTGAAATTCAGCAATAGAATACTTATAAGAGCTTTCAGTGTGAATGGATTCACCCTTATCAAACTTAATCAATACGTCATCTACACTGACTTCCTGTTCCATATTACTAACAAGATGCATTTCTATACGACCCAGCTTTTCATTATAAAAGGCATTGTGTTCAAAACTTGCCAGGTCGAACTCAGCATTTAATTCATTATTAATCCGTGTCAATAGATTCATGTTAAACTGTGCTGTAATATCCTGATTGTCGTTATAGGCTGAATCCAGAATAGTTTTATCTTTTTTCAAATCCACCCCGATCAATAAGCCACCTTCTTCACCTACCATATTTGCAATATCACTCATAAAATGCACCGCATCCGCCGGTTCAAAATTGCCTATACTGGAACCAGGGAAAAAGGCCACTTTTTTCGCTTCTTCAGACAAAATTGGGGGTAAGTGCAGTTTATCAGTAAAATCGATACAACTGGCATGCACCTCTAACCAGGGATAATCGTCCGATAACTTACTGGCCGCTTCAATTAAATAGGTTTTGGAAATATCCATTGGCACATAGGCCTGTGGTTTCAGGGCGTCGAGCAGGCTACGAACTTTATAACTACTGCCACTACCTGGCTCAACCAGTAGACATTCCGGGCCAATATTATCGGCGATCTCATTGGCATTATCTTTGAGAATGGCCAGCTCGGTACGGGTGGGATAATATTCCTGAGTATCACAGATAAGGTCGAAGAGTTCTGATCCCTTTTGGTCGTAGAAATACTTAGGTGGAATCATTTTCTGATCCTGTTGCAAGCCCTTTATCACATCACTATAAAAATCTGCTGGCGCAGGATGGTGATCATAAAACTGGATTGGACCAATATTTACTCCATTCATACCAAATCCTCCGCTAAGCGAATTCCGCTGAACTGCCAACGATCGCCAGCATAGAAAAAGTTACGATAAGTCGCGCGGATATGTTCAGCGGGTGTTACACATGATCCACCACGTAAAACAAACTGGTTACTCATAAACTTACCATTGTATTCACCAATCGCCCCTGGTGGAGTTTTATAACCCGGATACGGGGCATAAGGACTCTGTGTCCATTCCCAAACATCACCATAAAACTGCTCATGGTAACCCTGCAATGCAATTGGTTGAAGGTTATCAGAATCACGCAAATTGCCTTTAATGGCAGCCTGACTGGCCAATACTTCCCATTCCGCTTCTGTAGGTAATCGTTTACCCGCCCAGCGTGCAAAGGCATCCGCCTCATAAAGACTGACATGAACGACAGGGGCATTTAGATCGACTGGCTTGAATCCAGACAGAGTCATGTACCACCATTCACCATCGATCTGTTCCCAGTACAATGGTGCCTGCCAGTGATATTGCTGGACCGTTTTCCAACCATCAGATAGCCACAATTCTGCCCTTTGATAGGCACCCTCTTCTATAAATTCTAGAAACTCACCATTTGTCACCAGTCTTGATGCAAGCTTTGCTCCATTCAGATACGACTTATGCCTGGGATATTCGTTGTCATAGGCAAAGACCTTCCCTACATGACCTGTTTCATACACGTGTGGTGAAACAGAAAGCCAGTCAAGGGCTTTTAATTTATCGGTGGAGGGATAGTCTTTTTCCCGGTAAACAGGCCGCAGTGGGCTATAGGCAAAAATATGTTTTATATCTGTGTAGAGTAATTCCTGATGCTGTTGCTCATGATGAAGACCCAGGATAGTTCGGTTGATGATTTCCTCATATTGCTCATGATCGGTCATCTCAATCAGCCTGGTCATGGCCTCATCGACATGAGCACGATATGAGTAAACCTCTTTTACGGTTGGCCTGGCCAACAGGCCTCGCTCGGGTCGAGGATGAAATGTGCCTACCGTTTCATAATAGGAGTTAAACAAGTGGGCAAACTGTGGATGAAACTCACGATAATTCTGGACAAAGGGTTTTAATAAAAAGGTTTCAAAAAACCAGCTGGTATGTGCCAGATGCCATTTAGGTGGACTCACATCAGCGATAGTCTGCATACCGTAGTCTTCTATTTCTAACGGTCGACAGATGGATTCTGAATCTTCTCGAACACGCAAAAAATCCGCGTTAAGTTGTGAAAAAGACGTATATTCAGGTAATTTTGATAAAGAAGTGGCTGTCATTATTATTTCCCTGTCTGAACAGTTTAAGTGTTCAGGGATATAATCGCAAACCAGTATCACAAAAACATCACAAGCTACTGACAAATAATGTCACAAGCACACTATCGATGTGTGATTAGTCGCTTTAGAGAGATTTTTTCCTAAATTGACCAAAATAATTTTCCAGTTTTGATTTTAATTGAAAATAATTTATCATTTTTTACAATTTAAGCATTAAGAAATGATCAGATATTTCCGAACTGGATACTAAGGCAATCAGATTTTCGCGGCAGTCAGAATTGCCAACTCTATTCACAAGGAAAACCTTATGAAAGATTACCTCATGGAAATCTTCAGTAGTGAGTTATTCAGCCTCATGATAAATGCTTCTATTATCCATACTATTTTCAGTGCAGCAATCATGGCCACTCTGCAAGTACCTCCAGATACTATACTGGAGAGTGGTCTTCGTGAAATCCTGATGGTGTTTGAAGAGTAACAAATAGGATTGTCACTGGCTCAGGATGCTTTATATCCTGAGCAACACATCTTCCAGTTTTAATCTGGAT
This sequence comes from Gammaproteobacteria bacterium, assembly GCA_029881995.1. Classification (GTDB taxonomy): domain Bacteria; phylum Pseudomonadota; class Gammaproteobacteria; order UBA6429; family Thiohalophilaceae; genus JAHEDB01. The sequence goes on along the minus strand of JAOULO010000002.1, from coordinate 121,705 downwards.
TTGGGTAGTTGGGTATTATAGTCTTCTGTTGGGTGATGATAGCCAATAGCCAGCGCGACTGGGCAGCAATAACCATCCAGTTCTTTGGCAAACTCTTTATTCACAAGCTCTGTATCAATCCCTTCGATGGGCGTGGAATCGATCTTTAGTCGTGCCAGAGTATGCATGGTATTACCCAGGGCAAGATAAAGTTGTGCCATGGTCCATGCACTATTATTTCCCGACTCATCAGTATTCATCTCAATAAAACGACAGGCACCATAGGCCTTTTCCCTGTCTTCCTCTTTGACACGGCCATCCTGGATATATTTATCAACAACTCCGTCAAAATCATCCCGACTGTAATCAGGTTTATGGGCAAAAAGAATAAAGTGGGAACTTTCCTTCACATGCGGCTGATTAAACTGGTGCTGATTAGCAAAAGTATCGTGCATGCGTTGCTTGGCCTGGTCACTCTCCAGAACAATAAACTTCCAGGGCTGAGAGTTGATAGAAGATGCGGACAGACGCATGGCTTCGAATATTACATCCAGATCTTTCTCTGCAACTTTTCTCGTGGAATCGTATTTCTTAGATGTATACCGCCACATTAAATCATCAATCACAGGGTGTTTCATTTCTACTCCACTTTTCAACTTCTCAAATTATATTTTAACTTAATCCTTCAGCGTACTTTATCTCTGTTTGCATTCCCTCATAAAGGTGATTCATCAGTGCCTTGACTCGTAATGTCTGGCGTAAGTCTGAGTGCATCAATATCCATATCTCGCTACTGAATTCTTCAATACCTGGTGCATGTATGCGCTTGAGGGTCGGTTCTTTTTCACCAATCAAACAGGGCAACACCGTTGCACCAAGACCCGCTTTTGCCGCATTAGCCACGCTCAGTATATTGTCGGATGAAAATTTTATATGGGGAATAACATTACCTTTCCAGACATGTCTGGAAAGGGCCTGTAGATAATGTAAGCACAGTACATACTCATACTCCCACACAGCCTTATCTCCAACATTTTGTAAATATGCATCGCATGCATACAAACCCATTTTGAAATCACAAATCTTTTTCGCAATGCAGTTTTGTGGTGGTGTATCGGTCATGCGAATGGCCAGATCTACTTCACTACGCCCCATCTCAAAAATAACAGATGATGGCTTTAACTCAATCGTAACATCCGGATGTTCCTCATAAAAGCTGGCGATGTGAGGCATGAGGATATAATGACTAACCCCCTCCGGTGCGGTCAGGCGGATATTCCCCTGTAAGCGAAGGTCCTTACCCTGTAACTCGCGCCGCAATTCCAGGATCTCATCCTCAATACTGCCCGCCTTGTGCAGCACCAGCTCCCCGGCCTCGGTCATCTCATAGCCGTGGGGCAGTCGATTAAAAAACCGGGTCGCAAATTTCTTCTCTATCTTATTGATTTGCCTGAAAACAGTACTGTGACTCGTGCCCAGCACCCGGGCCGCTCCGGTCAGGCTGCACTCTCGGCAGATAGCCAGTACGATACGCAGATCATCCCAATCCATATTCATGGCGGTCGTCATATCATCCTCCTGCTGTCCTTTTTTGCAAAGAATAATTGCATCTATGTCTGATTACATTTCATTTATGGACATCTAAGATAGCAGCCATGACTTAAAAAAAGAAGTACTGAACTACATTTATATAAGGAGAATAACAATGGCCAACTTACTCAGCACAAAAACACCCTGGGATCTGGTGGCATCGGCATATGCCGACATCACCATGCCGATGTTTCGCACCTATGCATCAGCGGCACTTAAACTACTCGAACTCAAACCTCAGGATAGTCTTGTTGATATTGCATGTGGCCCCGGTACCGTTGCACTACTGGCCGCGCCAAATGTTGAATCTATCGATGCCCTGGATTTTTCTGAACCCATGATAAAGATACTTGATGACATTATTCGGGAACAGAACATTCGCAACATAAAAACAATCTGTGGTGATGGGCAGGATATGCCATATGAGAATAACCAGTTTGATGCGGCCATTTCGCTATTTGGTCTTATGTTTTTTGACGATCGCGCAAAGGCCTATGCCGAAATACGCCGTACGCTCAAGCCAGGTGGCAAAGCCGTCATCTCCTGTTGGGCACCCGTTTCAGAATCAAACGGGTTTCAACTTGTATTCGGTACCTTACGGCAGATCAATCCCAATATACCTGCCCCTCAAACCGATATTGAATCACTGGAAAACCCCGAGTTTTTCAGGAATGAACTAGAACAAGCCGGTTTTCGTGATGTAGAAATTCATCGTGTCACCGGCGAGATCCCGTTTACCAATGTCAAAGATTTCTGGAACGATATGGTTCAGGCCAATGCACCCATCGCCATGTACAAAAACAGCATGAGCGATGAGGCCTGGCAGGAGAAAAACCAAATCGCTCTGAATTATCTCAAGGAGCAAACTGCGACCAAACCTGAAGCCTTACAGGCCCATGCATGGTTGGGAATTGGGAAAAAATAATATAAAAAGTTTCAAATAGTGCTGTTACTGAATTTAAGCCTTAAGCGATTATGCAGGAATGACCGGCTATGACCTGTAATTGATTATCATGCTTTTGCCAGACGCGGGTAAAACGAAAATTTCCGTTGGCCGGTGACCCTTTATATGAGCCCGTAATATCCGCCCTGGTGGCAACTACGGCCGTGTCACCATGAATGAAACATGTAGAATCAGACAGCACAATATCCTCAATCAGAAAGTCACCGCTTTTATGACCATTGAGATCATCGTCCTTGCTCATAACGTGTCCAAGGTGATTGGTAAATATCAAACAAGGAGATATCAGTTTATCGAGCATACTAATATCTGATGCCATCATGGCCTGTCTAAGATTTTCTTCCACTTCCTCTATTTCTTTATTATCAATTTTATTCATCTTATTTCCATTCAGGCAATTGTCCTACTCAAAACACTCACTTCACTTTCAATGAAATGACAATTATTAATAATTAATTATTCACCTCTTTTAACCGAGGACGATTTTTAGACAGCCAGGCATTCAATAATGCTCTATTGTTATTATTCCACGGATGAAATCCGGGACTCAAATAAAGAAAACCATAACCTATCATGTGCCACATAATCCCTTTTCGACCATAAAAGAAACTAAAATACTGGCGTAGAGTTTTAAACAGTCGCACTGGTTTCAGGCAACCATCATGGCGCAGCAAATTCATATAAAGGCGCGCATAGATGATATTAAAATCAATCGTTGCAAACAGAAATGCAAGTATCCGCCGTAACCAACCACCACCCATCGCCTTATAAAGGTCAAAGCAAACTGCTTTATGTTCAGTTTCTTCGGCGGAATGCCACCCCCATATCAGAGCCATATCAACATCAGCACGGTCAATCATCTGCGGATTATTGAGAAGATAATTACCTAAAATGGCGGTGTAATGCTCATAACCACTAACAAGTGCCAGCTTCGTTAATGGCGATAATCGTTTGTGTGCTTGCATTTGTAGACGCCGCATATAATTATGCACCACGTTTTTGTAGCCTTGCTGTTCTAATTGCGAATTATATTGTTGGTGCTGGTAGGTATGGGCAGATTCCTGGGTGATAAATGCCTTTACGTCTTTGACAAGTTCTGGATATTTATCATGCTCTAACTTCTGGGAGGCTTCTCGAACAACCTGAATAAAAAATTGCTCACCCTGAGGAAAAATAAATGACAATGCGTTAAAGGCATGGGTAACTGCTGGATTACCATCATTCCAATGGCGATCAAACCCTTTTGACCAGTCTACCTGAGGAACTCGTGCTGTTATTGAGGCCATGTATCCATCCTGTTGTTGACTTTCTGTATCTATATCACAGCATATTAATCATAAGCAAGGTGGAAAAATGCAAGATACCCAGCTGAGAAAGGCAATCGAAATATTATTGATTCTTTTTGGATCGTCTCTTTTTCATTTCAGGCTTGCAAATACATTCAATTAATCGCTCCACCTGTTGAATACAACAACCCGATCCCATCGTGGCATAGGTTTCTTTTCTAACCGCTTCCACAGACGTAGCCCCGGCAACAATGGCCTTAATAATATCTAACTTCGGTACATCGTTGCAGGTACAGAGGTTTTTCTCTACATCTTGCCTGAGGATAGGTGGCAGTCTGTTTATGGCAAGCTGAATGGGATCGGTTTTCAAAAATCTGTCTCTTAATTTGCAGAGATGGTTTTGGTGTTTTGACTGTTGTGTTCGTTACCCTTGATTACCAGAAGTTGAAGCCGACGGATCAGTCGGCCAGAAGCGGATCCAGTTTGTCGTCGAATTCCAGTTCAGATAACTCATCAAAGCCACCGATGTGTTGTTCGTTGATAAATATCTGCGGCACGCTGTCGCGGCCGGTTTTGGCTTCGATTTCATCCCACAGGGCTGGGTCTTCATCGACGTTTTTCTTTTCTATGGCGACACCCTTCTTTGTTAATAACTTTTCTGCATTGGCGCAGTAGGGGCAGGAATCTGAACAGTACATGACTACATTGGGCATTTTGTTTCCTCTAAATAAGTTTCTACACACCTTTATTCCCTCCCCTTGCAGGGGAGGGTTAGGGAGGGGTAATTAATATAGGAATTATATATTAGATCACCACCCCCTCGCCCCCTCCTGCCAGGAGGGGGAATAATTCTGGTCTCTCCTGCCAGGCTGGGGAATATTATTGGTCTCCCATTCTAGATGAGGGTTAATCTCACCCTAACCCTTCGCATCTAGCAAAGGGAAGTTATTTATATCGTCTGGACGTTGGTGATCTCCAGGGATTCAAATCTTGTTTTTAGCCAGCGACAGATCTGGTGACGGGCCATTTGTGTGGCTTCTATGGTGCTTTGTTGTTTGCGTACCATGGTAGCGATGATATTTACTTTTACCTGATCGGGTGTGTAGTGATCGACCAGCATGTGGTGTGCATTATTCTGTCCTGGACGGATGCCGGGCATGGTGAATGCCTGGGTTTGTAGAGATTCAAACTTGATGGTGGAAAACACGGAACGTAGACGAATACGCACTTCTTCTCTGACAAGGTTAGTGATCAGCCAGGAGATGTTACCCACGGCATCGAGTAGATCTTTTTCAATGCCACCATTCTCGATAAAAAAATCGATTGCTGGGTAATAACCCAGTTCATTCTGATTGGTATATTCTGTGATCTGCCTGGCCAGTTCTTCCCCGACCACATACGGCGAGGCGGTCATATGACGTTGCATGGCCTCTTCGTTAAGTCGAACCTTAAAGTTAACTGCAAGTTGCATAAAGTTCAGTGCCATATCATGCCTTACCTCTTAATATTTTGCATTGCTGTAACAGAGGGCCGGAAACAGGCTCAATCTTGCGACGCATGGCGTTACCTATAGCATCGGTCTGGGCAAAAATGGGATTGACTACATCGACACCGACACAGGCGAGTTTCATCATGGCTTTAATAGCATCGGTGTATTCAGGTAAGGCCGATATAATTTCTGCCAGCCCCGGTGGTGCTGAACCATTCACTGCCTGACAGGCCTGTTCGACTTCGGTCTCGATGTCCTGCATGTCGCGACGCCCTGCTCCCTCTAAGCGTATGTCATTGAAAAAGGCACGCATGGCTTCCAGTGTCATCACCACCACATCCTGATTGGAGGGTTTGCCCATGATATTTTCTACGGTATGGATAAAATTCTGACCGGCTTCACTATATATATGACTGAGTAAACTGGCATAGGGATTATTCTGTTCAGTCAGTGAGGCCAGTTTGTTTTGTGTTTCATCATAAGCACTATGGGCAGCCTGTTGTTCCGGCAGGTCATTGGCTTGCATCAGAAGGAAGCCAACCCGATAAACATTTTTACGTTGCCCCCTGTCCCACAGACTCTGGCGTTCATCCTCTGTGATCAGACCAGGTTGTAGCACCAGCCGTACACTTTCAATAATGTCGCGCGCCTGTTCTTCAAAGGGTAAGAACTCTAACAGGAACTCGGCCAGCACCCGGCCCATGTTACCTGTCGCAACCGCCTCTCTTGCCAGCATGCGACGTGCGTTCTCGGCACTGGGCATGGCCCACCAGGCACGGCGTGCCATTTCATCCGTCAAACCCTGCGCATGCACGACGGCCACAATGGCTTCCGGTTCACCGAGTTTTAACAGACTTTCCAGACTCTTATCTTTGGCCTGGCCCATGCGAGTCCAGCGTTTAATATAGATAGGATAACCGCCGGGTGATCCCAGTACATGGGAAGAAATGGCTTCTTTAATGGAACGAATGTATTTTTCATCCCGTACATTGGGATTGAGTTTGATTTTGGCCTCACCGCGATCGGTCAGGCCATAGACGATCATCTTGCCCTCATCTATGCGAATGGCCTGCACATCCTGATTGAGCAGGACATTCAGTCGCAGGTTGTCTTCATTGGAAAGTGTTTGCATAACTTCTTTAAGTTTAATTCAACTGGATGCGTTGTCCAAAAGGAACTGGATGTTTACCTTTCACCAGCCACAACACAGGGTAATTGGGCGGAACACTGGGAAAGTTACCTTCGGCGTCGGTAAAGTAAATAAGCAGATCCGGGTATCGGTCCTGCGTATTGACCCAATCGAACACCGGTACAAAGTTGGTGCCACCCCCACCGGCAATCGATTCTGGCAAAATGAACTCTTCCCAGGGCTCATATTCCCAGGGACTGTCAGCGACAATTTTTGAATCGCAGGCGACCAGGGTGATTTTTGCCCTGATCTGGCCTTTAATAGCGTCGATCTCCGAAACAAACTCGCTTAACTCATCTTCATGTATGGAGCCACTGGTGTCCAGGGCCACCACAAGTTCGGTTTGAGAACTGCGTAGACTGGGGAATATGGCTGGATCTCCGCGCCGTGTCGAGGGCCTTGTATAGCTGTAATCATCCCTTGCGATACCGGACATATAGCGGGCCAGCAACATTCGCCAGGGTAAGCGGGGCTGCAACAGGAAGTCCACCAGGCGCGCCATGTCGCCATCCATCTTGCCAGCCTGCATAGCCTGCTGTGCGGCACCAGCCAGACGCTGTTGCCACTGTACATTGAGAGACTCTCGTTCTTCATGGGACAGGGGTGGCGGCTGATATGCCCCGCTCTGCCCACCTTGTTTATCGGGGTCCTGTTCCGGTTTACTACCCCCTTGCGGTGGTGGACTTTGTCCTTGCTTGCCTTGGTCTGAAGGGTCATCACTCTTTGGGGGTTGTGGCGGTTGCGTGCTCTGCTGATCCTTTGATGATGACTCATTGTCATCATAGATATGGTCATCGAGGGTCTCTTCGTTATCGTTGTCATTGATATAGGGATAGATCTCTTCAGCAGTCATCCCTTCATAGGTTTTTTCTGACAAGGTGCCAGGTGGTGCCTTGAGGCCTTCCTTTATCAAAATAGGATTGATGGCATAGTCACAGGCAACATCCCATCGGTGCTTGATTCGGCTTTCTCTTCGAGCAAAATGGGACAGCGCACAATGCAGGGCTTCATGAGCAAGAATGAATTCGGTTTCACTCAGACTCAGTTGTTCAATGAATTCCGGATTGTAATAAAAGGATCGGGCATCGGTAGCCGTGGTCTTACACCACTCGGGATCGGCTTCGATGATGGGCAGACGCAAAACCAGTGCACCCAGGAAAGGTTTATCAATGATCAGCCGCGTACGTGCTGCAGCGAGTTTGGTTTCGTTGTCCTGCTTGATCATAATTCGGTCTTATTCACTGTCATTGCGAGGAGAGTTTTTGCGACGAAGCAATCTCCAGCTTAGTGGAGAATATGTACAGATTGCTTCGTCGTTGTCACTCCTCGCAATGACATATTCAGCCTTCATATAGCATGAGATCAGCTATCGCATTCGACCAGTCAGTAAACTCAGGTACCGTAAACAACACTTCACCAATGGCACGATGCATATCCGATACCTGCATCACGCCCATCTCACGTTGCGGATAACGGCTGGCATAATTCAGGATATTACCAATGACGGATTTGGCTTCATCCGTTTCTTTGGAACGAATGGCGCGACCGACCAGAGAAGACGCCACGGCATACTGCAGATCGATTTCCGATGGGACAGCGACTTCTTCACCGCGAAGAATGGCATCGATATCCGGCATTTGATCCAGGTTGGCGATAAAGGCATTCAACTCAATACCGGCGGCAGGACCGATACAGGCCTGCAGCGTGCCAAGTAAAAGTTCAGGATGGTCATGAAACTTCTGCAAACCACGATGAGCAAACTCCCAGGAACGGGGTGATGGAAAGGCTGTCGGGTTATGGGCCGGGTCAAATTCAAATAACAGCTCTGGGCGAAAACGGACAAAGGCGATAACGCGATCATCGATACCATTTTGATAGGCCCAGGCCACCCAGTCATCAACATTCAAATCAAAATCAAAATGGGAAAAACGATTCGCCAGGGGGGCCGGCATGCTGTAGGTCACACCTCGATCGCCCTGTCGATTACCCGCTGCGAAGATGGCCCAGCCTTCGGGAATTTCATAGGCACCCAGTTTGCGATCCAGAATCAGCTGATAGGCGGCGGCCGAAACACTGGGGGGTGCCGAAGTAATCTCATCCAGAAACAGGATACCCTCTTTGCCATGTCGCTTTTCATCGGGAAGCATGGCCGGGATGGCCCACTCCACAATCTCGTTATTTCGAAATGGAATGCCGCGCAGGTCGCTGGGTTCCATTTGCGATAATCTAATATCAATTAGAGGGACATTATGCCGATCCGCGATCTGGGCGATGATCTGGGACTTACCTACCCCTGGAGGACCCCACAACATAACGGGCGTGTGGTGGCCTGTACGGGTGCTCAAAAACTCTTGATCCAGGACTTTACTTAAATGGGCGGGGCGCATAAAACTCCAACTCTTTGATTATCATTATATTTTTGAATACAGATAACTCAGCGTCTATTTTCTCAGGATGCCAATAATCTGACGTCTACTTTTAGTCTAGCATTTAACCGGAAGAACCAGGGGTTTTAAAGCCCGTTTAAAATCCGGCCATTTTGTACCACTTCTGGGCCTCTTCAGGGTCCTTCTCAACCCCGTTGCCCTGCTCATACATCATGGCAAGGGTGGTCTGAGATCCGACCATACCCTGCTCGGCAGCCAGCTTGAACCATTTGACGGCCTCAGCAGCATTTTTGTCCACACACTCACCTTCCATATACATAAAACCCAGACCATGCTGGGCCAGGGCATGCCCCTGATCGGCAGCGGCCTTCATCCATTTCACCGCCTGCTCGGGATTGGTGGCTACACCCAGTCCATTCTGGTACATGATGGCCAGGCGGTGTTGGGCATCGGCATTGCCCTGTTCGGCAAAGGGACCCAGAAGCTGGCAGGCAGTCCCAAAATGCTTGGACTCAAAGGCCGACATGGCGCTATTAAATTCGACTTCGTTCAATTCAGACATGGTATTGCCCTCCCAGGGGCTCGCGTGAATATTACCAAATACTTATAATTATCCCCCAATTGCTGGGTCGAGTAAATACCAAGGGAATTACTCGGGTATTTTTGTCCAAATCTATCAGGGATTAAAGGGTCAAATACCCCTCTATAGGGATATACAGCCAGCTTGTTCCCTTGGCTATACTTCCCTCCGTCTCAGACTCTGGCCCCTGTCAGAAGTACGGGATTTACCGCCAGGACTCTGGTATAGTCCCGGCCCAGAAAAAACCCCGATATGGGTGGTGACTGCTTAAGCAGTTGAAACGATTTTGAATTGCAGTAGGGCGACGAAGTATCAGCCTTATTGGATAAACAATAGCGACAGCGTTGAAGCTAGAGGAGAAAACCTATGCATAACTTAGATGTTTATCACAAGACAGTTGTTGAAATGGAAGGCGCCGGTGTAGATCCCGAATACCTGCAAGGTTGGCAAGGTGGTTTCCTGGTCAATCCAGTTCGTGAAGAACAGCGTGTTAATGACGCCTACAATGCCGGTTACGAAGACGGTACAAACGGTGTGACTGACGGCTACAAAAACTGGGTTAAGTAATTCAACTAACTTTCAGTTATATAATTAAAAAGGCGGGGTTTAACCCGCCTTTTTTTATGTTACGACAACTGTCGTCCTAACCAGAGCTTCTCGATCGCATCGGCTTTAGTAGGTAATTATAACTTGCTCACTGGATCGATAAGGCTGAGCCTCGATCGAAATTATTTTCTGACCCAGCAACTGACTCTTTTAACTCAATATTCGTCATCTTTTTTACATCTATCTTGTCATCATTCACAAATACAGTTCTGATATCAGCCTCGGGCACACCATCGGTATTTTCAATCTTTCCTTCAGCATAAGCAAAACAGCTCATTCCAAGGCTACATATTGTTACAAACATCATTTTCATCACCATCCTCCTTTTTTGGGTTACTAATCACCAACACTCAAGTTCAAGTTATAATGGTTGCCCGTTCTTCACTGCAATTATTCCACCAATCGTCTTCTTCAATTCATCATCAGATAAAATTACAGACTTTGAAGAATTTATACTACGGCTAAAAGCTGATGAGACTTTATTCTTTACTTTATCACTTTTTTGGTTGGACATTTCTGCAGCATTTATTGCAAATGACAACCCCATCAGACATATCAATAATGTTAAGTAACGCATAATTATTCTCCTTAAATTAATTGCTGTTAATTGCAGCCTTTCCCCATATTCTATTCTAAACCATATTAATTTAGTAAGTAGTTAAATAATATGATTATCATATAATACTTTAAATTTTTGCGAACTACGTTACTTATACCGTCGAATTATCATTGTAAATTGGTTAAACTTTAAGATGTAGAGATTAATAAATAATCTATCGCAAGATCTGCTGAAAACAACAATTTTCGTAAATTACAAAGGAGAGTAATCATGCGCAATTCAATTGTCTATTTTGTCTTTCTTAGCACAGCATTTTCCGTTAGTGCCTCAGAGCCTGAAAAATATGAAGACGCTGTGAAACAGAGCAATATTCAATCTGCTTTTGAATCTAAAGAAAAAACAATCAATGTTACCCCTCTCACAGAAGAAGAACATAAAAATACAGTTGGAGGTTCTCCTGTTTTGCACATAATAGGCTAATTATCAAAGTTGAATTACGACAGAAATATGTTCATTACCTAAAGTTTTAGCAATATTATTTGATGCTCGTGGATGATGATAATGTGCGAAAGCTCCATGACATCAGGTCATGTTAGTGATAGTTTGAATCGCATAAAATTAATGTATGCGATGGCGTCTGTCTTTTGGGCACTTTCTGGGGCTGCACATACACAACCTACTTCGGTAGGCATTCATTTAAACGGTGATCTATCTGTTCAATCTTGGAAAGCCACTAGAAATAAAAAAATCATCATGCAGGAGCTAGATTTCTCCTGTGGAAGTGCTGCTCTAGCAACGTTGTTAACCTATTACTACGGGCTGAATGTAACAGAAAAAGATGTACTCACTGCTATAGGAAAAAATAGTTGGTTGTCCATGGCTGATATGAAATCCTCACTTCCTCAATGGGGGCTAAAAGGAATCGGTCTAGCACTTGATTATGAACAGCTTACACAGTTAAAAATTCCGGTGATCATTTATTTTCACACCTGGGCTGGGCCACACTTTGCCGTATTAAGAGGGATAGATAAGCATACAGTGTGGGTCGCCGATCCAGCCAGTGGAAATAATAAATATCCAGTCGAAAAATTTCGAGAAAAGTGGGAAGTTCGGGGAACTAAGACTCATAAAGGTAAAATTCTGTTAGTGCTTCCATCCGATAATAAGAATCTATCTGTTAGGCAGGATTATTTTGTTAATCTTGAATCCGGTCATCAGAATTAACTATAAATAATAACTTGTGTTTAACGAAATAGTTGCCCCTTCGCCTCCACTTACTACTGTATTCACAGCAAAGAAGACCAGTGTGTTGACTGACCACTCATAACCAAAACCAAAACCAAGGCTGGTGGTTGTTACAGCAATTCCCTGTTTCTGCCCATTTATCTCGTTTCTGCTGGTATAAGTCCATGTAAACCCCATTTTCAGACTAAGATCGCTATTTGCTGCAAAGTTTATCCCTCCATTAACAAATACAATCTCACCAGGATTTACAATATCTCCGTCGACATTTCGTTGAAGAAATTCCTGGTAACCGACAGCAACGCTCATAACAACGGGATCATAAACCCGAAAGCCAGTGACACTGGCTGACCAGGCACGACCATAGACAATTTCTTCATTATCTTTTCCAACATTCTCAGCAAGATTAAGATTGAAACTACCAATCACTGCTGAACGAGCCCCATTATTGGTAAAACGATGATTAACGGCTAAGTTAAGACTGGTTAGTTTATCTCCACTCTCCGTTGTTACGGCATTTCTTTCTTGTGTTCTTGTTTGATAGGCCTGCCAGGAAATGCTAGGCGCTATTTCAGTATCGCTTGTCAAACCATAACGCAATGCGGGTGAGATAATTAAAATATCTGAACTGCTTTTAGTTAAAGATGAATTTTCTGTTGTAGTGCTAGAGGACTGGATAACTCCTATGCCTCCACCGCTGTGTACTGTCGTGGACTGATTGTTAGAATAAAGATAATCAATATCAAATTGCCACTCACCCTGAGCAGATAGGACATCACGTACTGCTATAGATGAACTATCAATCTGTTCCTCAGCATATGTCGTGCCTGATATCAGAAAAAATGTAAAACATTTGACGATAGTAAAAATAATTCGTTCAACATATCCAAATCGAAAATATAATAATTTTAAAAGGTCTGATAGCATATCTGAATGAGTATACCAAAAAGACTGAATTGAAACACTTGTATGTGTTTTATATGCTTTTGACAGATTTTCTCCATTGCGAATAAATCGTCAGTCTATTTAATATTTATTTCAATCCGTTTGTTTTACATAAAAAGATTCGGCAACGACTTATTCAAGGTTCGGAATAAATCCGGCACCTCAATATCAATAACCTGCGCCGTCACCCACTGCTTATGTTTCTCACCCATGAGTTTGGTGACATGATCGCCAAACAGGCGTCGCATGACAAAGCTGGCGCCTTCTTTCTCGTCATAATCACAGTCTGAATATTCGTCCATGCGTTCATTGAGCATGTCGATAAAGGCCTGTCGGTAGTCACCCGGGCCCTGGACGTCACGTCGATTGTCTTCAATATGCTTGGCGGATTTGAGGGCCAGTTCGATCATGAAACGCTGACGCTGTTCTGCATCGAATTTCTCAATGGTCATGCGGTCGATGATGTGGATGGTGAAGGCCAGAAATTCACTCATGATGTCCAGACGCTGGGCCTGGTTGTCGGTCTCGTATTCATGGTTTTCCATATTGAGCACAGCATTGCCGGCGATACGAAAGGCTATAAAGGCCAGGGCCCCGGCCACTTCTTCAACCGAATGGGTCTTGTCGCGCTTGCTCCACTTGCTTCTAACTCGCACTGTGATAAACCTCTTAAATCAATAGATTACAACATATTGTTAAGGTCAGTTCTTATTGTGGCTGACCGATAAATTCGACATTGGCGTTATAATATCATAGTATTTTACTTAGGTATTATAATTTCCTACACTATATATAATGATCTCATGAACAGCCAACTACAGACAATCTCCGAAACAGTCCAGGCCAACTGCCACATCGCCGATGCCGCTTTTGCCACCGACTTCACCCTGTGCGTCTATCTAATGAAAATGCGCGAGTTCTATCGATGGGAGATGGGCTATGGCTTTACAGATGGCCTGCCCCAGTCGGATGTCGGTCATTGGTTGCGCCAACGTGAAGAACTCTGGGAAAGTCTGGAGGATACCGACTATACACCGATCACCGTCGACAACAAATCGTTTGATCCCTTTCATACGGCAGATATCAATCAAAGGCTGATTCCCCAGGGCTATGTCTATAGTGGTGGTCTTGGCTATCGTACCAAGCCCCATTTCTTTCTCGCTGAGCTGGAATCACAGCGTACAGAAGACGATTTCAATATTCTCATCACTGGCAAGGAAATGGCCCGTGACCTGAGCTCACCACCGGCGATGACGCTGGGCAAAACCATCTTTATCCGCCGTGAATCGCTACGTCGCTTGCTCTGGGAGAAAGTCGAACAGTGGAACTGGAACAAACCGGACAACCCTATGGCCCGTGCCCTCGCCATGTACGATTTCAATCATGATGTGGATCGTTCACTGGATAAGATGACAGAGAATGAACTGACCGCTGTCCTGATGCATGAAACCGGTGAAGTGATGGCCGGTAAGCTGTTAGGAGAAGAGTGGGAAGCCATGCTGGTGGAACTACCCCGCTCCAAGGCCGAATTTTTGCTGCGCGCCACCCGTGATCATCTGGCCGATGCCCTGGCCACCCTGCCCTATCTGGTGGAATCGGACAATGAGGCCTCGATCCATTTTTATCTTGGTAATCTGAATAACTTACGCAAAGATCTGTTTCCCAGCCTGAAAACAGTCTATCAGAACTGGCTGGATTCTCGCTCGCTTAAGCCTTTTAAAGAAATTATTGAGGTAAGTCATGATCACTGGTTGACTGTGGCGAACCAGGCCCTGACAATCTTTCGCCAGCATGACCCGGACTGGGTCAAGCAGATCGATACGATGATCGAAGCCAATCGTCTGTAAGTTTAATCAGCCTGAAGTAGTATGACCGCATGGAAAAAACCATCACGCCGCTCAAAACCATTCGTGAGCTAAAACCCAATACCTTTATCTACGCCAAAGACAATGCCCTACCCGCCGAGGCCTGTGAAGAGATGATTCGCCGTTTCGAGGCCCATGAAGATGAGCAGTACGAAGGCCGTGTAGGACAGACCGTCAATAAAGACAGTAGTATCAAAAAGACCACTGATCTGGTTGTGAGCGGTAAGGAACACTGGAAAGACGTGGACCGGGCCCTGTTTTATTCTCTGGGTATGGCCATTAAGGAATTTCGTGAGACCTTCCCCTACTTCAAGGGCCCTTTCAAGGACATGGGATACAACCTGCAGCGTTATCAAGCAGGTGAGCACTATCACTGGCATATTGATGGGGGTAGCCACCAGTTCAGCCAACGTCAGTTAGTCGCGCTATGGTATCTGAATGATGTGCCGGGCCCCGGCGGTGAAACGGAGTTTCTGTATCAGGACATCAAAGTAACCCCGGAACAAGGCAAGCTGGTACTGTTTCCCCCCTTCTGGACCCATGAACATCGGGCCGTCACTGTCGATAAAGGCGTGAAATATATCGCAACCACCTGGGTGGTATTTGCCTGATTTAGACCGTGTCAAAAAGCACAGTCCAAATTATGTGATTAGAACGACATTTTTTATCTTAAAGCCTGCCTGAACTTAAAAAATGCCCCATAATGAAACGATCTTGTCATTTTGATCGTTACAGGCATATGGATAGTATTAATTACCAACAGATTGTTTTTTATTCCATCCCTGTTCTTATCATTCTGCTATTTGCGCTTGGTAGAAATCTAAAACAACTCAAACACCAAAAAATACAACGGGATGCCATCGAGGCGGGGCTGACTGAACCGGCTTCCCTGCACCCGGTGATGAACCCTGGTAATTGTATCGGTTGTGGTGCCTGCGTCACGGCCTGCCCGGAGGGCACTGTCATTGGCATGATCAATGGCAAGGCCGAACTCATTAATCCAAGCAAGTGCATAGGCCATGGGGCCTGTAAGGCAGCCTGCCCTTTTGATGCCATCAGCCTGGTGTTTGGTACCGAAAAACGTGGCGTGGACATTCCCCATGTGAAAGAGAATTTTGAAACCAATATACCGGGTCTGTTTATCGCCGGTGAACTGGGTGGCATGGGCCTGATTCGAAATGCGGTGGAACAGGGTCGGCAGGCCATGGAGTCGATTCGAAAACTCAGTGGCATGGGTCAAGGAGATCGACTCGATGTGGTAATAGTCGGTGCCGGACCGGCTGGTCTCTCCGCCACACTGAGTGCAAAACAACATAAACTGCGCTCAGCCACTATCGAACAGGATTCACTGGGTGGCACGGTGTTTAACTTCCCTCGAGGTAAGCTCGTGATGACGGCCCCTGTTCAAATGCCCCTGGTTGGCAAAATCAATCTCAGGGAAACGACCAAGGAAACTCTGTTACGGCTCTGGTTAAAAATAGAAAAAGATCAACAATTGAAAATCAACTATCGGGAAAAAGTCGAAGACATTAAACAGGATGGTGAAGGCTTTATCGTTACCACAAATAAAAGTACTTATAAAACCCGAGCTGTCCTGCTTTGCATAGGTCGACGTGGTACCCCTCGTAAACTGGGTGTCCCTGGTGAAGAACTTCCCAAGGTGGTGTACAACCTGATCGATCCAGGACAATACAAGGGCCAACATGTTCTGATAGTCGGCGGTGGTGACAGTGCCCTTGAGGCAGCAAACAGTATCGCCGAGCAAGCAGGATCAAATGTCACTATCTCATACCGGAGTGACAGTTTTTCCCGTGCCAAACAAAAAAACCGTGACAAAATCACTCAAGCCGAGGCTAACCGGAAAATCAATGTTCTTTTATCATCGAATGTTAAAAACTTCACCGAGGACAAAGTCGTCATTAACCAACACGGTAAAGAGTTGGAAATACCCAATGACGCGGCCATTGTCTGTGCTGGTGGTATTCTACCGACACCGTTTCTAAAACAAATTGGTATAGAAGTCGAAACCAAACGTGGGACAGCATAGTTTATTATGACAGGTAAGATTCAAAAAATTCTGCTGCTCAGCATAGTGACAATTTTATGTTTCTATGCACCGCATAGCTTTGCCGGCCCACAACTGGAAAGTGCCAAACTGGCCATTAAGCAAAAGAAATATGACAAGGCCCATGAAATTTTCAAAAGACTGGCCAATGAGGGTGAGCTGGAAGCCCAGTATCAGTTAGGAGTTCAATACCGCACCGGTCAGGGGACAAAAAAAAGTGCTGCAACTGCCAGAAAGTGGTTTTACCAGGCAGCGAGAAAAGGACACGTCAAGGCACAGTATAATCTTGGCTCCATGTACCACAAAGGACTGGGTGGTAAGGTAAATAAAAAGCTGGCTGTAATCTGGTACCAAAAGGCAGCAAAAAATAAACATGCCCTGGCAACAAAACAGCTACAAATCCTTAAACAGCCTGAGTCCAACCCTTATTCCGATTTAATTGACAAAGATCGCATTCAATCTGTCCGCACGGCTATTCGAAAGAACAACATGGATATGCTGATCCAGCTTTTACACGCCGATATCGATCTCGAAGATAAAAATGGTGAATCCCCCCTCATGATGGCCGCCCAGTTTGGAAGAGTCGATATTGTCAGCATGTTTCTGGATATGGGTGCCCGTATAAACAAGACTGATCAGGAAAATATGACAGCCTTCCTACATGCCTGTAAGAGAGGCAGTGTCGATATCGTTAATGTATTACTCAATCACAAGGCCAATGCCTTTACCATTGATAGTCATGGCTATACTGGACTGATGCATGCGGCCAAAAGTGGTAATTCGGAACTCGTAAGCTTATTAATTCGAAAAAAGAAATTTCGAAATATCAATAAGAAAAATAAACAGGGACTAAATGCATTTGCACTGGCCAATATACGGAATCATAAAGAAATACAGAATAGTTTGCTCCGTCACGGCGCAAAACCCACTCTCAGGACCTCTGATGGCCAACATCGTTTACAGTTGACCTCCAACAAAAAGATTACACAGTTTAATAACTGGACCCCTTTAATGATCGCAGCCTGGCGTGGTAATGATTCTGAAACCAAGCGTATATTACTGAAAGACCCATATAGCGCTAACAAACAGGACCCTGAAGGTCATACAGCCTTAATGCTGGCAACTATTAACGGCCATGGCGATATTATTAAAACTTTGCTGCGTTTTAAGGCAAAGCTTAACCTCAGGTCAAAAACAGGACAAACAGCACTTAACCTGGCCATTATTAACGGACATACCCAATCTGCCAAACTACTGCTTGAAAAAAACGCTGATCCAGAACTGGCTGACAATAATGGAAAAACACCACTAATGTGGTCTGCAGATACAGGAAATTTAAATATTACCAAGGCTTTGTTAGAAAAAAACATCAACATTAACAAAGTCGACAAGTCTGGCCAAAATGCCATCACATACAGTGTCGATCATGGGGATTTAGCTATTATAGAACTGCTCATTGAGAATGGGGCAAAGATAGCAGGTAAGATAAACAACAAACACAACATCCTTATAAAAACAGCTCAACTCAACCACATTGCCATTTTTAAATATTTTATCAAGCAAAGATTTACAGGCATCAACACGACTTCGGCCTTAACCGGTAGTTTGCTGCTTGCGTCTAAAAAGGGCTATCTTGATATCGTAAAGCTAATACTCGACGAAAACATCGACGTCAATCACAGTGACTCACAGGGTAATTCTGCACTACTGTTGTCCGCAGCTTATGGACACGTAAAAGTGGTACATTATCTTCTGGGCAAGGGAGCCAAACTGGAAAGTAAAGACAGATTTGGTAATACCCCTCTCATGCTGGCTGCTAAAAATGGGCACAAACGACTGGTAACAACACTATTGGATAAGGGCGCCAACACTAACCGACGAAATAAAGATCGTCATAATGCCAAAGATCTTGCTAGAAACGCTGGCCATATGGATATATCTGTTTTAATTGAGAATCATTAAAAGTCATAAATTAACCCGGCACTGAAAAACGTACCCTCAGTCTCAGACGGTAAGGTATCGCCACTTTCCGTTGATTGAGAGTGTTGTATTTCAGCCTCCAGACGCAAAGACCGTGAATGTATATAATCTATGCCTATTGATGGCCGGGTGGTTTTCACATGGGCTCCATTGGTTTTATCCGTGGTGTCATAGTAAATACCAAATTTTGAGCGCCATGTATTATTCCATAAAATCCGTTCACTCAAGGTATAGGCTGTTCGTTCATAGGAATGAGTATCTGAATAGCGAACTCCCATCACCAGCGTATCATTTTTTCCAAAAACTCCGATTCCAATAAGTTGAGCACCATAAAAATACTCATCGCCGGTAGGATCGGTACCAGTAATTCCTGCTGATGATGGTGTTCCAGATAAATTACTCATGGTCACATCCATATTCAAATTTATTTTTTTACTCAGTGGTATAGTTCCATTAATGGTGTAAGTTGTGACCTCTGAAGTTCGGTCAATGGCAATCTGCTTGATTTCCTGCTCTGTAAAATTATTGCGCATTTCCTCAATTGAGCTAAACGGCTGCCCCTGCAAGGCATTTGTGCTTAATAGATAAGGTGATTTTCCTTTATCATAAGTCATATTGAGGGATGCCCCACTTTTGAAATAGATATTGGAAATTACATAAACCTTGTTAAGCCCCTCAAAGTAGGTGTCATAATCAACTAGTGTAAAAAAAACGCCTTTTGGACTTACATAACGTATTTCGCCTCCAACAGCTTTTCTGTCCTGCAGCCCACTGACTTCCTGCTCTATCGAAAAAAGGTTGAAATCCCAATATTTATTGAATGGACCTATATCGAGACTGTAGCCATAGAATTTTTTTGTATCATCAATCCTGTTTGTTTCGAACAAATTAACCGGATAACCCGCTACCACATTGAATTTCCACTGGGAATCGAATTGATAATCTGCCCAGAGACCGTCCATTCTCCCCAATACGCCTGAACGTGTATGACTTTGTCGGCCTAAACGGAAACTGGTTGATTTTGGTCGATTACTATAATCGATAAAAAATGAGTTCAGACGTTTGCGGTTTTTGTCTTCATTGTCCAGATCATGCAAATGGCTCCCGGTTAGCTCCAGCTTAATGTCACTTGAGTCACTTTTTCGTCGTGAGAAAAAACCCAGTGCTGTTGATAATGAAGATCGTTCATTTTCAACTCCATTCTGAGAAAACGTATCCTTTCGATAA
Source organism: Gammaproteobacteria bacterium (assembly GCA_029881995.1). Taxonomy (GTDB): domain Bacteria; phylum Pseudomonadota; class Gammaproteobacteria; order UBA6429; family Thiohalophilaceae; genus JAHEDB01. Next base: position 101,755 of record JAOULO010000002.1, on the reverse strand, counting down.
AACTCAGTAAAATAACCATAGTTAATCCATTCTGTTTTTGTCTTAAATTTTTTATTAGCTAATTTGTGGCGGGGTTTGGCATTTGCCAGCAACATATTGTCAAGGCGCATTTTTACGCGCTCTGCACCATCCGAAGTTGGGTATTTACGCAAGTATTCCTGATATTCAGCCTTGGCATGGGCATATTGACCGTTTTTTTCGCGTGTAACACCCAGGTATTCCTGCGCATCCATTCTGAGTTTTCGATCGCCGCGTGATAATACTTTTGTATATACTTTAATCGCCTCTGCATACTTCTGTTCAGCAACTAATCTCCTGGCCTTTTCCATAAGCTCTTCCGTTTCTTTGCCTGTCAATAGAACTGAGGTATTGGCAAAGGTCTTCGATGGTTTCACTGTCTTATTGCCAAACCATTTTTCTCTGATGGAAAGATCGTATTTTTTTGTTGTATCCAGCCAGGCACGAGGATATATCTTTTTTATCTGACCAAGCTGTTTCATGGCCCCACTTCGACTTTGAAAGAATCCAAGCCTGGTTCGATATTTGATTTTATCTGCCTGCCGAACTTTTATATGATAAACAACAAGACCTTCTGGCAAATGTTCTCCAGACACTCTTATCTTATCTTCTGACAAACCGAGGTTTATCACATACCGAAAATCGGTTAGATTTTCTTTTGAATAAATATCAACCGAAAAAAATATAAGCCCTGTAAGCAATATACAATTCCACACCCATTTTTTAAAAATTTCAGACTTCATAACATGAAATTAATAGTTAATATGCATTACCAGCTTTTGGTAGTATGACAGGACTCGCAAGAATTACTGCTTGGCGGATGTTCCTTGTCCTTACCTTCATCTCTGATATTGTTATGACAGTTATAACAGCCTGTCACTATTGAACTGTGTGAATAATTAGCCGGATACCAACGACTCTTACCATGGCAACTTTCACAGATATTGCTGGCTGGAGTGATGTGTTGAGGATGCTTGCCCGTTGCCTTAACCCCGTTATGACAGGAATAACAGTTAGAGATGATATTGGAATGGTCAAAACCGGCCGGTGTCCAGCCTGTCGTCCTGTGACAATCTTCACACACATTATTGCTGGCAATGTGTGTACCATGCTTGCCCGTAGCTTTAACACTATCGTGGCAAGAATAACAATTTGAGCTAATACCAGTATGGTCAAAACCGGCCGGGACCCAGGCCGTTGTCCTATGGCAATCTTCACACAGATTACTACTACTGATATGTCGAGCATGCTTTCCAGTTGCTATTATCCCGTTATGGCAGCTATAACAGTTAGTAGATATACCAGTATGGTCATATCTGGCTGGAATCCAGGCGATTGTACTATGGCACTCACCACAGTTATTCCCACTTGAAACATGGGTTGGATGTTTGCCCGTAGCCTGTACTCCGTTATGGCATGAATAACAGGTACCAATAAGGTTATTATGATCAAACCTGGCTGGAATCCATGCTACAGTCAGGTGACAGTTATCACAGTTATTAGAACTGGCTACATGTCCTGTATGTTTTCCAGTTTGGTGAATATTATTGTGGCATTTAATACAGACACCTGATACGCCTGCATGATCAAACATGGTCACCGTCCAGGTCTGTCCAGAATGACAGGACTCACAATCCTCATTAGTAACAATATGATTCAGTGGTTTCTGTGATGAGCCAATCAGACTACCTCGGTCATGACATTCAATGCAACGTCGTGGCAACCCCTTAAATATTCCTCTGATGTGACACTCATTACATTCAAGCACCCTATGAGGGCCAGATAATGGAAACCCAGTTGCATCATGATTAAAATCGGATGCCATAGAGGGTCTGGCATAGCTTGTCGGTAATGTATAAAAACAGATTACCAGCACGACAATCAGCAATATTAAAAACCTTTTTTCATTGACTGAAAGCATCGCCGTTCCCTTATTTCCTTATCCTGGCATTTTTGAACGTTTTTGTGGAATGGCATCGTGCACAGTCCCTTCCAAACTGGCCATTATGTACATCATCTGCTGCATGACAGTCATTACAGGCACTCAATTCATTTTTCACTTCCACCACAGCATTGCGATGACATTCATGGCAATGAATATCTTTATGCTTGCCATCTAATTTGAATTTAGTCTGTCGATCATGGTTAAAACGCCATGCCTGCCAGTTGTTAACGTTATGGCAGAGTTGACAATTAATCCCTAACTTTCCTTTATGAACGTCATCCTTCTTATGACAATCATTACATTTTGAGTCCGTGTCCTTGTATGTGCTTTTGATATGACATTCTTCACAAGACAGGCTTGCATGCATTCCCAGCAAAGGAAATGATGTCAAATCGTGATCAAATCTGACATTTTTTCTCCAGTCATGTTCGTTATGACAATCATTACACTTCTTGCCCTGCTGACTTCTATGCGCATCATCTTTTTTATGGCATGTATAACAGGGCTTCCTGTTTTTATCTTTATATGCATTTGTAGTATGACAATCTTCGCAGGCCAGTTTTGAATGTCGGCCTTTTAACCTGAATTTTGTGTCCTTATCATGATCAAAAGAAGACTTGTCCCACCTATCGAAACCATGGCATTTATTACATTCATCACCAAACCTGCCCCGATGACCATCATCAGAGCCGTGGCAACTAATACAGTGTTTTTCGATTTCGTATTTATAGGGATCTTTCTTATGGCAGTCATTGCATTTCAGTTGTTTATGCTTCCCCTTTAACGGAAATTTAGTTTCTTTATCATGATTAAACTTCAATTCCTTCCAGCCTCTGGCATTATGGCATTTACTACAGGTCTGCCCTTTTTTTCTGCCATGCACATCATCAAACTTGTGGCAAGACTGACACGTTCTGGGTGTTTTCTGATACTTGTCGTCTGGATGGCAATTATTACAGTTAACCTGCTTGTGCTTGCCAAGCAGTTTGAATTTTGTTTTGCTATGATTAAACTGGATAACACTCCACCCCTTTGCCGTGTGACAAGCATGGCATTCGAGCTTTTTCTTTTTCAACATCAGGCGGTCAGCTTTATGAGGATTCTCTTCTTTATGACAACTTGAGCAGAGTGATGGCGTCTTATGATATTTTTTCCCCTTTTCATGGCACTGCTTACAATCAACATTGGCGTGTTGTCCAGTAAGTTTAAAATCTGTTAACTGGTGATTAAATAGTGTGATGTTAAATTTAACGATATCTTCATTTCTGCCCTTGTGCTCGGTATGGCAGTTTTTACACTTCCCCAGTTTCTGCCGACCGTGATAACCTTTTTTTAGTTTGATATCTTTGGCAATATTCTTATGACAATCCGCACATAGTTTATCCTGAGTATCCTTACTAAATACTGAATGGCAGTTCTTACATATTTTTTCGTATTTCTTATGCCCTTCTATTACCGGCCCAGGCATTACCAATGATTCCAGCGAATTCGCCGATCCAGTTTGTGAAAATGATAATGCCAGCATAACCATTACGATCCTGATGAACATCCTTTTAAACTGCCATTGCATCTTTTAGTAAATATGTACCACGACAACGTGGACAACCCCGGTAAAAATAAGAACGATAAACAAAGGCAGGTGTAAGTGATGCCAGATCGAGAACAATTTTACATAGGCCGTAAAACCCGATAGCTGATTTACACTGGAGACATAGGCCTTGAGTTGTTGCCTGGCCACCTTCCGTGACTTCCGGTAAATCTCTCCATCCATTGCCTGTTTAGCTCTATAACGCTTAAGGAGCAGATTTAGTTCCCTAGCAACACTGAAATAGACCCAATGTGATAACAGGGTCACAACTGGCAATCGTAGAATACTTAGAATGAGTCCAGTATTGTGTAGACTCAGCTTTTCAAATCTGGATAGCTTTTGTACCGACTGACTACGTAGCTTTAGATTCTTTCCAATCTGGCCCTTATTGAGTTTCACCATATCCTTCAATTCAGTCAGAGACGCATGACGGCCGTAGAGCCCATAATGGATCTTCTTGTAAAAATAGCGCCCAACCAGTCCACTTCCGGCCACGATCAGCATCGCCATCAATGCCATGGTGCTATTGGTCGATCCAAAGGAAAAATTAGAGTGAAACAGGATAAATACCGGCCCCAGAACCCCCATCAACATATGTGAGGAAAACCAGTACTTTATCGCTCCCCAGTTACGCATAAATCGGAATTTCTTGCGGAAGGAATACAGGCTGAGCAAGAGCATCATGCTGCCACCAATAATGCCAAAATAGTAACCCGGCCCAGTTTCAGGCGACAAATAGCTCTCATGCCGGGTAAGCCAGCCAAAACCCAACAAACCAGTTATGAGAATAAAAAAGATAAAATGCGACATACTTACACTAGCATTCCAACCCCTGAGGAAAGCTAGTATATAACTTCTTTATAGTTGTGGATATTGGTTATTTTAAAACCAGTTCTCGAAACAGCTCAGGCCCTTTTGACTTCATCCAGGGCCCGGATCAGGGCAATGTTCAGGGCCAGCTCCTTATCGAACTGACGTTTTTTCCCCTCAAACTGCTCAATCTCCCTGGCAGCTTGTGCCGCTGCTGCATCCAGTTCCTCAGAACGAATGACGGTGTCAGCGAGTACAGTAACGACGTGGGGCTGAACTTCCAGAAAACCAGATGAAATAAAGTAAGCCTCCTGTTGTCCATTTGAGAGAACAAGTCGCAAAAGACCAGGATTGATTTTGGTGAATAAGGGTGAGTGACGAGGATAGATACCTAACTCCCCCATCTCTCCTCTGATATGCAGTTGCTCAACCAGACCCGTAAAAATAGATCGTTCCGCCGAGACCACATCAACATGCATTTGTAAGGCCATGAGTAAACCATAGCAAATATAACGTGAATGAAAAAGGGAGGGTTTGACAACCCTCCCTTACTACTGGAGCTATTATCCGATTGAGCGGGTTTAATTAAACTTACGAATACCCAACCGACCAAGTAATACCATCATAAGGATAAATAACTCCATTACACCAAACGCACCTGCACCGCCTGAGCCATTCATATTGCCACCGAACAGGCGTTGCCACCAGGCACGTCTATTATCTGACTCCTCTCTGCTACTCGACTGAGAGGGCCGTGATTCCTGCCTGTTACCACCCAGATATTCAGCAATGGCGCTAATTTCGCTATCACTTAGCATGTTTTTCAGGTAGGTCATTTCGGTTTCTTTGTTAATGGCATCGGATATGTCTGCCGACGATGACCCTCTGACAGCCTCCTCAGTGCCTCCATTACCTTCTGAACCATGACAGGCCAGACAATAGGCATTATATAACTCTTCTGGAGTTGTCGGAGTTGTAGTTGTACCACCACCTATCGCATCGGCAATCGCCTGCACTTCAGCAGCCGACAGATTACCCAGACCATTCATGGAAGGTACGTTCTGGATAGCAGCCAGGATATCGGCCTGAGTACGACCCGCCTTGGTGCCAGGAGCATTGCCATGACAACCGGCACAGTTATCGGCATATAGCTGATCACCATCGAAGGTACCTCCGGTTCCACCACCAGTGCCTCCGCCAGTGCCTCCGCCAGTGCCTCCGCCAGTGCCACCACCTGTACCTCCTCCAGTCGACGAAATGGCATCAGCGATGGCCTGAACTTCAGCATCGGTCAAACTTATCCCATTCATAGAGGGTACATTCTGGATGGCGGCCAGAATATTGGCCTGGGTACTTCCGGCCTTGGTGCCAGGGGCATTGCCATGACAACCGGCACAGTTATCAGCATACAGCTGGTTACCATCCGGGGAGCCACCACCGGTTCCTCCGCCAGTACCACCACCGGTTCCTCCCCCAGTCCCTCCGTCACCATCACCACTGAGATATTGAGCAATCAAGTCGATTGTACTGTCTGCGAGTAAAGCCTGCAGATAGTTCATATCCGCTTCATTATTGATTGCATCACGAATCTCACCGGCTGTGGCGCCAAGCACACCTTCGTATAATCCACCACTTCCATCTGCACCGTGGCATGAACCACAGTAGGACACATAGAGCCCTTCAGGTGAAGTCGGCGCAGGTGTGTTACCACCGCCTGTGGTAGCAATCGCATCAGCAATCGCCTGCACTTCTCCAGCAGACAGATTACCCAGGCCATTCATGGAAGGTACGTTTTGGATAGCAGCCAGGATATCGGCCTGAGTACGACCCGCCTTGGTGCCAGGAGCATTGCCATGACAACCGGCACAGTTATCGGCATACAGCTGATTACCATCGGGGGTACCACCGGTCCCTCCGCCAGTACCACCACCACCGGTGCCTCCACCACCCGTGGTTGCAATCGCATCGGCAATCGCCTGTACTTCAGCAGCAGACATATTACCCAGACCATTCATGGAAGGTACGTTCTGGATAGCAGTCAGAATATCGGCCTGTGTCCGACCTGCCTTGGTACCAGGGGCTGCGCCATGACAACCTGAACAGTAGTTGCCGTATAAAGCCAGACCATCAACCGGTCCCGTTGGTGCAGGAATTTCGATGGTGCCGTCATTATCTCCATTCAGGTAATCGGATATCGCCTGGACGATGTTATCGCCAAGATTCGAGAGATAATTCATCTCGGTTTCTTCAGTGATCGCTTTGTTGATACCACTTACACTTTCACCGCGAACCCCTTCTTCGGCGCCACCTTTTCCTTCAGCTCCATGACACGCGCCACAGTAGAGATCATACTGGGACTTTTTCGTGACAGTGACAGTATCATTACTACCGGTTTCACCATTTAGATAATCGGCGATCAAGTCAATCTGCTCACTGCTCAACAAAGCATCGAGATATTTCATCTCATTCTCTTCATCAATGGCATCAATGATTGATTTAGCAGATTCTCCTGTCACAGCTTCTTCTGTTCCGCCCTCACCGCCTGCACCATGACAACTGGCACAATAGCTGTTGTAGAGACCTTTCCCATCAGTGGCAGGCGGTCCTCCATTGGCGATTGCATCTGCTATAGCAGTAAGCTCTTCCGTTGTTAGGGAGATGCTGTTCATCGCAGGAACATTGGTAATGGCCAGTGCAATATCATTGGCGGAACGACCGGCCTTGGTTCCCGGTGCTGCACCATGACAGTTAGAACAATTTGTTCCATATAACGCCAGACCATCAAGCACTGGAGGTGGTGGTGTTCCACTTCCAATATTGGCTGTGGTAGTTGCTGTATGTGTCAGTCCATCGTTATCAGTCACTGTCAGTGTGACTGTAAACAGACCTGTAGTCACATAGGTATGTGTGGGTGACACACCGCTTCCAATATTGTTGTCACCAAAGTCCCAGGCGTACTGAGCGATGGTGCCATCAATATCACTTGAGGCACTGCCATCAAACTGGACAGGAGTATTAATCACACCTGAATACCCTGATCCAGGATTTGCAGTTGGTGGTGTTTGTGACGACCCTCCACCCAAAGCAAGTGCAATAGCATCGACTTCAGCTGGGATCAGATTAATTAACCCCAGATTCTGGGCTCCCATTCCACCAATGTTATTGTTAATGGCATTTTGAATCTGTGCAGCATTTCGCCCGGCCTTGGTGCTAGACACCAGAGGACTATGACAAGCTGAACAGTTTGCAGTGTACAGGGCCACACCATCATAAACCGGATCAGGTGGTGTCCCTTCTGCTACATTTGCCGTAGTACTGGCAGTATGTGTCATGCCACTATTGTCAGTTACCTTTAACTGGACGGTATATGTCCCTACTGCTGCATAGGTATGGGCAGGATTCGCGCCCGTGGCTGTATTCCCATCACCAAAGTCCCATTCATAGTTTGTGATAGTGCCATCTATATCAGAGGAAGCACTGCCATCAAACAGGATTTGATCACCTAAAGCTGCAGTATAAGGTCCACCAGGATTGGCAACCGGTGCTTGAGGTGCATTTGGATCTCCTGCCAGAAAATCAGCAATTAACTGTACCTGAGTTGGGGAAAGAAAGCTCAATGAGCCCATCACTGTACCAGCATTATCATCAATGGCCTGCTGTATAAGTGCAGCTGATCTACCTGCCTTGGTTCCAGGTGCAGCAAGATGGCAACTTTGGCAATTATCGACATAAAGAGTCTCACCAGTCTCAGCAGGTGGGTTACCATCTCCACCAGCACCAACCGTAACGGTCAGTGATACCGTAGTAGCGGCATCACCTGCTTCTGAGGCTGAGTTATCGGTGGATAGACCAGCAGCATAAATAACTGAAGTTGAGTCCGTTGTCGGAGCCTGCCAGTCAAACTCCCAGCTAATGACTCCGTTTGCATTGGCAACCGCAGGGTTATTATGATGGATCTGATTATTGGTTTTCCATAGACCAGGGGAAACTACAAACAATGAACCATCCGTTGCAGAGACATTCATCCCACCCTGATTCTGCTGCCCGCCAGACAAGGTTAAGGTGTAACGATTCACCGTTCCGGGCGTCACTGTTTCTGGCCCGGTTAATGTTACAGTAGGGGCGATTCCACCCGAATGACAGGCATTACAGGCAACACCTTTTGAGGCATCTATTTTGCCATAATTAAAAGCCTGTGCTGAGGAAAAGGACAGCACCATGATGGTAGCTGTTATAAGTATGTGACCAAGGTATTTCATAACCACCCCCTTGTCCGCGCAATGCATTGACTCACATTATTATTACATTGCAATTAAGGATATAGGCTGAAGAACAACAACCAGGTTTCACCAGATATCGTTCAACCTACCGTATATACACTCGCTGTGCTCGGGTGTTTACAACTTTGGAATAAGTTTTGTAAAAGATAGGATTCTGCGCATTGATCTATATCAGAATTCACTAATTCATCTTGATCAAGTTTATATATATTGATTTACATCAGACTAACTATGACGAAGAGAATAGGGTCGACTTCCTTGTCTATGCACAGACTATCCCTACAGTAAACATAGGGCAATATCCGTGCCAAGTTCAAAGCCTGAGTTTTAGTCACTTTATAGCGTGGAATATTTGGATTGTTTGCACAATGCAACATATTTATGCTGCATTGTGCTGCAAAGAAATTATTCTGAGAGAGGATGACGTTTACGCGAAGTTTTTGAATGGAAATATTTGTAACGGAACAGAGCATCCTTACCATGGCAGTCAGCACAGACAATGTTTTCACTTGAGCTATTACGCAGGAAGCTGGTTAACACCGTACCCTCGGTGTTTTTCCCAGGTGCCATTTTGCTGCGGGCTGTCCAACGGTGGGGATCGTGACAACTGGTACAGGTAATTTCCCCCATACTTTCAGAGTGTCCCTGCTCTGAAAATACGGGAATGTATGGCAATATTTTCGAACCAATGAAGCGTCTTAACCTTTCAGACAAAGCCAAAACCTGCTCAGGGTGTGTGAAATAGGGAGGTACCTTGTTACTGGCCAGCCCCGCCTTGTTGTGGCAACTGAGACACAAACTGTTTTTTATCTGATTGTCCTTAAAAGGTTTCCGTGCCCATAGACCAATTGAAGTCTGGGCCTGGTGTACACTATGACAAGCCCCACAAACCCCTGAGCGATGTGGTGCCTGTCCAAGCAGGTTAGTAGATTTCTGGTGAGTAATATTTAAATTATGTTCAGTTTTTAATATTGTCTTTTGCTGTTGATGACAGGTCGTACAAAGCTCTGATTTTTTAGTATTCCTTACCCGTAAAAAACTGGTTTTGCCATTACCTTCTGATTTCAGCTTGGCCCCACTCATGGCTTTACGGTTTTTAGGATCCCACTGATGAACATTGTGACAACTGGCGCAATCCACATTTCCATCAGGATGTCGCTTACCCTCTGCTGTAAAGAGCGGTAAATTTGTGCTGTTCCCCAGCTTGGTCATACTGACACCAATCGGATGGCTATGAGTCCCTGTCAGTTTCTTGTCTGCAATTCCGCCTTGCTTATGGCAGGCAGTACATACTCTTTCAACTGCACCTTTGCCTTCACCATCAGCTTTGGCATGCATAAAAGCGCCTTTGCCGTTATGAGCCATATGACATTCTGCACAAATTCCATCATGTCCCCTTTCATCTTTTGGTTTATTTCTAAAACCAATTTCCCGGTTGTGTTTGGAGAAGAACAGACTTTGCTTATCAACATGGCAATTTATACAAAGATCACTTCCTTTTCCTTGCGTGATTCGTAAAAAACTATTTTGACCATTTCCTTCCTGGTCTGTAATGGTGGACTGGTCAACAAGGGCAGTTTTTCCTGGCGCCCAGACATGGGGGTCATGACAGGTTCCGCAACTCACATTCCCTCCATGTTTGACCCTCTGTCCAGATTGATTATATAGGGGCAATGCTTTTTGCTTGATATCTATCAATGGCGAATGTTTGCTCATCCACTTACCCTCTGTAACAGATATACCCAGTTCCTTAATGGCAACTTGAGTGGGATGGCTGTGCTGTTTAATAGGTTTATCCTTCGCAAGGCCTTTTTCATTGTGACAACCCAAACAAGGGCTCGCAGCAGCATCTTCAGTCTCAATTCGTTCTCTAGCCCATAGTGCCGCACCCTTGGCATCATGAGGAACATGGCACACACTGCACGGCCCTGTTTCACTGGCAGTTTTACCCTTGAAATTTGTTGCTCGAGGATTACTGAGTGCCATATTATGCTTGGTCTGATTAATTGTCTTCTTGTCATCATGGCAACTTCGACAAAGATCTGACTCGTTATTCTTGATGACCAGTATCTTATCTTCGTTTGCACCATGGGGCCGATGACAGGTTTCACAAACAACTCGTCCATCACTACCGAATTTGGAGCCGACCTTGAATAAAGTTTTTGGTGGATGAGAAATAGATTTGTTCACTGGATGATTTCCGTGCTTTGGACCACCAGTTCGTTCTTTATGACAGGTCATACAAAGACTGGAATTTACATTTTTCATTCTTAAGAACACGGCCGATTCTGATTGCCCCCAATCCACCCCATGGGCAGAATGACAGGTGCCGCAATACACTTTTCCTTCGTCATTAAGGGGAAACATCTGTTTTCCATCCACCAGGGGTATTTTAATTCCGTCTGTTGGTTTTTGACCAACGGGGTGGCGATATTTTCCTTTTTGCCACATGAAACGTGAATCCAGCACAAACCCATCATGACAGGAAAAGCACATCATTTCGGTACTCGAAACATCCTGCTTTCCTGTCGCCACTACCGGCCGGGGATCATAGGGGATGAGTGTTGCCTTGTCTTTCTGTTTGAATTCATTCAGCCACATGATATGGCAGGTGGAACATTCACGATTAGCCGATGGGGTACGGGCATGCACAGTAGAAGGAGTGATCAATATAAAGATCATCGCCCAAGTAAAGAGCGACAGATAAAATAATGACTGTTCCTTATCTATATTCAAGTCAATATCACTTATATTCAGAAATTGAATGAACGGACACCTTATGTTCCAGCATTTCTGCCACATATAGCTTCATGTCGTCATCAATAGCGATGCCAGCCGCAGTTTTGAAACTGGAAGGCTTGTCTCGTTTACCCAGCACTGCCTGAAAACGGCCGCCATCTGTAAAGACCTGGACAAGATTCATATAACTGTCTGATATATAGAATCGCCCTTGTTTATCAATCGCTATCCCTTTAGGACGAAACAACTGACCAGGGAGAACACCCCATTCGCCAACCTGCAGTGAAAGCTTACCTTTTGTAGTAAACACCTGGACACGGGTATTCAAAATATCTACCACGGCAATCCGTTTATCATGCAATAAGGTGAGTGTCCCGGGATATCTGAAAAATCCTTCATCCACTCCATCACCACCCCACTCCTCAAGCACATAACCAGGAAAATTATAAATCATGAGTTTGTGATTGTTATTACCTGTGACATATATGAGTTCTGATGACTCATCGACGGTTACATCAACTGGACTGACAAGGGATTTATTTTTATCGGCAGTGACAATTGAAACCAGGTGTTTGCCCTTTTTATCAAAAACCTGAATTCTATGATTTCCCTTGTCTGCCACATAAATTCTTCCCTGGGAATCCACATCAATACCAACCGGGCCTCTGAACTGTCCGTTCCTGATACCTTCCTTGCCTATAATTAGCTCCTGATCACCATCCTTATCGAATACCACAACTCGATGATGACCACTGTCCACAACATAGATTCGATGTTTATCAACTGCCACATCGCTTGGTAAGGATAGAAGAGTTTTTTTGGGGCCACCGATATCAAACAGATGTTTTACGGGGTGAATGGGAATTGGTGCGGTTTCAGCAGCAAAAACGTATGAGCTAATACAAAAAAAAACAAAACTATATCTTAGGAGAATAGACAATTTGATCATCACCTGGGTCCCTCAAGGCACAGATGATGCTATTAACGCCACCATGCACCAGATTTTTTCTCGTCTGCCCCGCTCTTTTGCTGTTTTACTTCTTTATTCTGGGGAGCTGACTTGGTTAAACTTGGCATATAAAACTTCTTATATTTTTGCACAATCCCCACAATATTCAAATTTGTCAGGTCAGATACCCGCTGTTCTGAGAACCCGAGTTTTCTGAATGGAAGATAACTTTTATTTTCACTGGTATGACATCGTGTACAGAAACGACCTTTGGACATTACTGTCTTATGAAATGCCTTTTTAACTGAGTCCCTATCCCGTTCTGATAATTTATCTTTCACCTGAATAAATTCTTTAGCATCTGCTGAATCTTCGGTTATTTCCAGTAACTCATCCTTTCCTTTATTCGAATAATAAGCAACAACTTTAGAATAATAATTGTCTGTGGTAACCAGATACCCTGTCTTTTGGTCGATACTCGTTCCATAGGGAGGGCCAGACACCGTAATACCTGAATAATTAAGCCAATAAAAACTCAATTTTTCCTCATTAAACTTTTTAGCATCATTGTGACATGTCATACAGCCGATAAACTGAGTATGCATATTTAGAAGTGTACGCACCATTCTTTGTTTTGAATGCGGATAGTCGCCATGGCAATAGAAACAAACCGGCTTTTTGCCCATATTAACCAGATCCTGTTCTGGTTCATTATGGAAATGACGCATTTTTTCTGTAAAGCGTTGCTCACTAAGCTTCTGCAACAATTTTGGCTGTTCTTTTTCTTTGAAAAAACCAAGTTTCGAAGCAAATGCTACTGACAATTCAAACAGGAGGGCAAATATAATTGAACCAAGAATTAACGTAGTCAAAAATCCTATCCATGGATGATCGCGTCGCATACCAGATATGCTGAATGGATCGCTATGGAAGCTATCAGGAATCTTTGCCTTGTGGTCAACGATCACAAGAATAGCAATTCCAAACAACATAAAAAAGATGACGGTTAGAACAATGAAAATTGTGGTTGTCGTGTCAAGTCCGTGCATTGTCCTGTTCTCTTACAATTCAGTTAAATACAGCCAGATGGTAAAAAATCCGAGCGCAAAGGCAAAAAATATGAACACCAATGACGAATAGGCAATGATCTTCTGCCAGGTTGTCATGGGTTTCATCATCAGTTGATTCTCCCTATTCCTTACTATCCAGTTGATCCAGTTCACGTGCAGCAAGCAGGTCTTGCATAAAGGCCCGTTCTTCCGGTATTTCTACCAGATTACGCAAATATTCAAGGAAATGTTCCTCGATCTGATGTTCGCGTGTAATCTTGCCAGTTAAAAATGTCCATTGCATCGGAAAGCGCCCTGGAGCCAGGTGAACGTTGTACCAGTGCCAGAATGCAATCACCAACAATGCCAACAGGGCTTCATGAGGATGTGATAGACGCATCATTTCCTGAAAATAGGAGGCCATGCTGGTTGGTAGTATGCTTGCATAAAACTCAGGAAACAGGAAAGAAGAACCAGATACGATCATCACGATATTCCCAAACGCAGCAGAAAATAATGCAGCTTCTGTTTGTACATGAATTTATCCATTTCCGGTCTTTGATCAACCTTACCCGCGAAATACAACATATCGGCTTTAAAGTCACGAGCATCTTTCATGGTGGGTATGATGCTTCGTGACAATATAAACGTTTTATCTTTTAATTTAAGTAATGTCCCTAAAGCAATAGTTGCAACATGGTAAACCATGGCGAATATCATAGCAGCTGCAAATGTTCTATGTATTACTCGAGTTACATCCACACCACCCAACACCTGGTTAAGTGGTGTTGCCCAGAAATGGTCAAAAAACGCTACGGGTAACCCCGTAAATGCGAGACAGAGAAAAGTAACAAAAGTCAGCATGTGCTGTATTCGGATGTGAATGTTATATCTTGGCAAATCACCAATCGGATTTGATACAACATTCTTATAGAGTAATACACGATCATCAGGCAGACGTTTTACCAGGTCCTCAATCTCTTCCCGTTCTTTGCTGCTTGTATTATTGATACGCATGGATGTTTCAATAACTTCACGCGCTTCATCAGATAATTTCATAACCGTTTACTCATTTCCTGTTAACTGTTAAATCTTGCGGTCTCGACCACGTTTACTACTACCCCACCAGGTAGAACCATGTTTCAGGCGCCAGCCGACACCGTCGCGTTTACGCCCTACGGTCTCAAATGCGGCGAGAGCAATCAAAAGAACAAAGACTATATCACCCACCCAGCCATAAATCAGATTGGCCCAGTATGCAAAGGGGTTATCAGCTTTATGTTTGGTAGGATGAGGATCAAGTTGTGCATAATTCTCATCTGCGCGCTCATGACAGCGTTGGCAGGTTCGTACACGCTGATCTTTATGAACAGGGGATAATTTATCCCGTGATGGTTTTAGTAGGTGAACATTTAAGAAATAATTCATTGAATCGGCATGACAATCAAGACAGTTAGCTGACTTGCGGAACCCGTATTTGGCAACCTTACCGTGAAAACTTTCCTTATAAGAATCTACCGCATACTGGTATTTCCGACCCAGCTCACGTCCTTCTTCTTTAGCGGCTTTTAGATGTCGATCAACCAGAGTTTTATCACCGTGACAGGAAGAGCAAAGCTGTACGATTTCTTCTGAACTACGACGCACCTCGTTTATTCGACGGCTGGTATGTTTGTACCAGTCTTTGACAAACTCATCATCTTCATGACATATCACACAACGGTCCGTGATGCGTTTAGGTGGTCCTACGGTTTCTTTTGGATTGTAAATTGGGTTGCGGTGGCAGGTAACACAATAGGGTTTATCCTGATCATTTCCCGTCGCCAGCTTGGGTCTGAAATGAGAGCTTTGCTTGTACTTATCGTAAATGGGTTTATGGCTGAAATTTTTTCCAGTTGCTGGATTTTTGATTGAGTGACATTCAGTATCGCAGCGTACACCCTCTTTAACTTCCCTGTGAGGAAGTTGTTTAATATAGGTATGGCAATCTTTACAGGGTACATTACGATGCACAGTATTACCGAAAACATGCGGCATAACGTAATATGAACGTCTGGCACCATCCTCGGTAATCCGCCCCATTTTGGGATACTTATGACATAACAGACAACCTTCATCATCTTCAAAGGCAAAAACTGACTGACTGAAGCTCAACAAACCAAACACCAGAAAAACCGGCATTAAGGAAGCTCTAAATATCTGTATCATCAGCCTATATCTCCGATAACCATCGCGCTGCTACAAGTTCAGAATAGGTAAGCATACAGCCCCTCTCATTGATCTATGTCAATCTTTATCATGACAATTGGCACATAACTTTTGCATACGGAGACGCTGCTTGCTATCTGCACCCTTGGCCAATTTTTGATCCTTGATAACGCCCTTTTGATGTGGATTATGACAGGTTCCACAAAATACCTTGCCGGTTCCAGGCTCCAGAGGGAAAAGAATATCATGCTCAGCCTGTTTTTGGTGCATCCTTTCCAAAATACTTTCAGATGGCTTCACGAGATGATTAGGAGTACCACCTTTGCCTGAAAAGAAAGAGAAGGAACCACCAGGATGTGGCTTCCATGGGTGGCAGCCCCAACATAACCTGGATAGATTATCCTTCAAATTAAATTTGATGCTAGAAATATCCTTTACTGCATGAATATCAGTAGATACTTCGTGGCAGATCAGGCATTTATCTTTTTTAATCTGACCTTTATTATCAATCTGCTTATGTGCATTAATGCGCTGGTACTTGTTCTGGTCATGACAATGGTAGCAGATGCCTGATCTTGACTTATAAGGACCACCTCGGAAAAATTTTGGGTTTTGCCTCTTTTCTTTATGTCGTGATTTAACACATGTCATGGGTAAATCATGACAGCTTGTACATTTCATTTTATTGCTATTTTGTGCAATCGACTGCTGAAAACCTTTCGGCATACGCCGGTACATGGATTTGGGCACTTTAATATCCGATACATGGATATAGTCGTGTGCCGACAAACTTGTATGGCAATTATTACAAACTTTATCGATATTTTTACTACGTAAGTTATTCTTAGTGGCTTTTTTGCTTTTATGGCAAGCAAGACAATCGTCCGGATTCCAGTGTGGGTCAGGAATCTGTTGTTTATTTATGCGATCCGTTTTGAGCCATTTTGGAATTGAACTGGTATTGTTAATAATTGTTTTTCGATCAACCTGCTGTTTAGGCTTCTGTTCAGCCAGTAACGACTCAGCTGATAACACAGTGAGCACTAATGTAAACATTATTATTTTATATTTGTGGCTCACTATTAGCCTTCATGTTTTTGTTAATTTGAATTCAAGTAAATAGGAGCTGGCGTTATATTTCTAACAGGCCTAGTGACCACCGCCACCGCCACCGCCACCGCCGCCGCCGCCGCCGCCCATCATACAGTTAGCGCCACCACCTCCATAAGTACAGGGATTATGGTTGCGGCCATGACAACTCAGGTAGCATTCACCTGAAAATGTGCCGGTTGAGTTAAATACGGGTGTCCCAGTACCATTTGGTCCTGATACAACTGATGTATCAAAATTAATCAGTCTGTCGTATCCGCTTGCGTGAGGATCATGGCAGACATTACAGGGCGTACTCAGACCACCCCCCATACCGCCCATACCACCCTGGCCAGTAATATGAAAATTGTGACGAGGAAAACTTTCATTACCCAAAATACTTCCGCGATCATGACATTTATAACAAAGTGCATATGCGGTTGGACTTTCAGTGGTTGGATCACTGGTTAAATACTGGCGCTCCAGTAAATGAGGGAAGTTAGAACCGTGAGGTCCATTGGGGCCATTACCATTGGGAGCATCATCATTATTATGACAGTCAGTGCAATTAATCAGGCTGGAAGTATTCAACCCATTTGTCAGGCTGGGAACATTTGGGTTACGACCTGAACCCGCGACGGGATGATAGGATCGACTTGATGTATTAAATTCCTGGCGAACATTCGTTTGCGCAAAAACTCTGGGCGTAGGCGCCGCCGGTTTACCATTACTGTCCCCATGACAGCGTAAACAGAGTTGATATTCCCTGTTAATAGGTTGAATTGGAGAATTATTGATATCCACTCCCCTGACATTAGTTAGTGGTCCAGCTGGATTTCCACCGCCAGCTTTTGCTGCGTGGGGGTCATGGCAATCAACACACTCTACGTGTCGATTGTTAACCACGGCATCCTCCGTTGGGCTGTGCCTTCCGGTCCAGTTTTCAATGGGGTGTGAGGATGCCTTATTAAATTCATTGGCGATATTTTCCCGTGCGACATGACCATTATGACAAACCAGGCAGATATTCTCTTCAACAGCTGTATTCAACAGACGTTCACTGGTCCCGGCATTATGGGGTGAATGACAGTTCTGGCAGGCATTATCCCGTACAGTATTCCAGCTTGAGTTCGGCCAGGGATCCTGTCCCGAGCCATCCCATCCCCTGCTTGAAGTATTATGTGGTGTCTGATCCCAGTCTGGTTTGGTATGACATGATTCACACAGGGCACCTTGCTGGTTAGACATGACCAGAAACTTCCCATTGTCATTGCTGTGGGCATCGTGACAGGAGGTGCACTGCATGTCTCCATTTCCATCCAGTTTTATTTGTGCGGGGAGACTGGAAGGTTGTCGCAACTCTCCCTTACGTTGGGAAACCAGGCCGGAGGTATAAGCAAAGGAAATGGGATGATCATCAGATAAATCGGTACCCAGTCGTGTATTACCGGCTGGTATTTGGGTGATTCCCCCTCGCATAGAGATATCAACGTCCCTGCTTAATACCTTACCAAGGGCTATCGTTCCATCATGGCAACTCAGGCAAAGGATAGAAGCTCCTGTAGGCTGGCCAATATTCGCTTTTACCGTCGTACTATTATAAGGAGTATAAGAAACACCTGAGTCTTCCCGATTCCACAAAGGTGCAGTAGGTTGGGAATTATGGGGGGTATGGCAGAAAACACAGACCTTACTCTCCTGACTAGCGCGCACATTTCCTGGCCCTGAGACCGATAGGTTGTGTTTGGTGTTCAGGACACTGCCAGCAAGGCTCACCTGGGTCAGTAGCAGGTAAATGAAAATGATTCCCGTTCCCCTGAAAATCACGATTTACCTCCGATATACTGAAACACCTGGATTCGCTGGTTATATGAATCCGCTATATAGACCTTACTATTTTCACCGATATAGATGCCTGTTGGCAACCAGAAATTACCGGGATCCTGGCCCTGTTGTCCAATATTCAACAATAACCGACTCTTTTTATCAAAAATCTGCATCGTGTGTAGTAAGGAGTCCACTATATAAATATGGCCGAATTTATCGGTTGCGACACCTTTAGGCCGTGAAAAATAGCCGCTCGCACTCCCTGCCTTGCCAAACTGCTTAATGTATTTACCCGTGGAGCTTAATTTTTGAATACGAAAATTAAGTGAATCAGTAACCCACAAGTGGCCATTTGTATCACACCAGATACTGGTCGGGTAATTAAACTCGCCCCTGCCTTTACCTCTTTTACCAATTTTTTTTATCAGCTTCCAGTTTGAATTATAAATCCCAAGCTGGTGAGAGGCTGTATCCACGACATAGAACCGTTTCTGTTTTTTATCAAACGCCAGCCCTGTTGGCTGAGATACCGCGGTACTGAGTTGAACTGGAGTTGCAATCCCTGCCTCTACATTAAGTTTAAACACCTTTCCCAAGGCTGAATCACTGACATAAACATTTTTTTTGTGGTCAACAGCTAATGAAATGGGTGATGGCATAGCGACATTGCCGGTCAGCCGTATTTGCTTATATATGTGCGCTCTTGTATTAAAATAGTGAATGCCTTTAATCCCTGGATCAGCTACAAAGATCTCGTGTTCGCCCAGGGTCACGACATCCATAGGTCGAATAAGGCTCTGTTTTTCACTACCTGCAAAAAATTCAGCCAGCATGGCAAATACCCCTTTTTCAATACCAAGGTCTATTGCCGATGAAAAACTGCCAATGTATTTAATTTTCGGTTTTGCCGGGCTGGCAGGCCAGACAATTTGTTGCTTGGATGGGTATTCATAGCGTTTTACCACAGAAGAACAGCCCAGCATACTGCCAACTACAATCACTAAAAAAATATATTTAAACTGGGTGTGCAGTATCATCAGAATTCCCGGTTTACACGAGCCGAAAGTGTATTATGTTCCCGCTCAAAGCTGCCAACCGTTTCAACAACTGAACGTCCATCAAGGCTTAATATCAGCTTGCGGATTCTCCATTGACCTGTGATTGATTTTTCTTTGATCCTACGGGGTATGGAACCACCTACATCTTTTTCATTACTAATTTGAAATACCAGAGAAGACCTTGGCCATGGGAACAACCTCAAATTGGCCGATTGTCTGTGTATATCAACATCCTCAACGGTATAAAGATTATCCTGAATCAACCTTCTAGCCGCGACCCTAAACTGTCCTGATGAAAAAACTGATGTCTGTATATAAGCATCATGTTGCTCCCTTGAATAGGGTGATATCTCATCTTCATAATACTCGCGGTAGGTTTCAAGACCTATTTTCAAGCTGTCTTCCAGAAAGGGGTGATCCATTCGAGCACCGTAACGATTGCGTTTAGTCGATGAAATGGGGATGGAAGAAAATCCTTGCTCAACTTCTGAGTCAGACTCTGAATAATTAGAATAAATTGAAAAATGATTAAAAAAATCGAGTTGTGTATGTAAATTACCACTGGTATTGGAATAAGTGACTGTTCCTCCTGATTTATACTTATAATCTACCAGTACCGATTCTCCAGATGTTAAATTTTCAGTGCCGAGACGCCAAATATATGCCGGCCCAATGCCACCAGGTGGTAACTCTATTTTATAGTCTACGCCTTCAACAAGGATAACAACGCCTCGTCTATCTGGATCGGCATGAATAACACTCGTTATAGTAGTAACATGATGAAAAGCCAATTCTGATTTTTGACTTACATCACCCAGTCTTATTGGCTCAGCTAATTTTTCAATTTCATTCGTTGGTGCTTTCCGATCAGATTCACTGTATTCCCCACCCGCAGCGATACTGAATTTCCCAGAGGTAAATGGGTAAGTATAACTTAGTGAACCTGTTAGCCCTGTTCTTTCATTGGAAAAATCCTTTGAATCTGTTTTCTCGCCATGTATTTCCCCATTCACCCCAACCGTTTCTGTCAGGTTTGAACGGAATCCCATTGCACCGGATCGTGTCAGTGTGTCATGTTGTTCAACCGTGACATCATAATAGTCAATTCGATAGAAACTGGATGTATCTTCAGTATGTTGCCAACTGAGATTGGGTGCCCAACGAAACTCTTCTCTCTTTGGAAGATTGTCCTGTGTATATACTGATAATAGATTTGTTAAACTGAGCTGGTTTGTCGTACCAAAATCAAAGCTGGTATCAAGACTGGCTGATTCTGATTTAATATCTCTTTCATTTATGGCTTGACCTACAATGCCACTCTCGGAATGAAAACGGTTAACATAATACGTTAGCTGTCCATGGCCATTTTTTCCCAGGCTACGGTAGGCACGCCACTGCACCTGTTCGGTCCGGTTATTTATTATTTGTGTTGAACCACTCCCCTCCTGTTTCTGTTCAAAGGCCTCCAGGTTCATCGAAAAAGGTAATACTGGTTGATTAATTGCAGCATTAATACCGGTTTTTTTATTTTCCAGCACAAAGCGCTCAGAATAAGTGGCACTCACAGATGGGGTGGTTTGTTCATAGTAAAGCGTAACTGGATAAGGCTTGTTCTCAAGAAACTTTAGTCTGGCGGTTACACTATAAAGATCATCATCATATTCTTTCCTATCAGATGTTGTTTCCAGCTTGTTCTGGGTGAGAAGCACACCACCGCCAAGATCCATGCTTAACAAATTAGGATGATAAATATAACTGTAGGTCAGGAAATTAAATTCTTCCTCATTGGTAGTCAAAGCATAACGTGTCTTTGAACCACCGACCTCACCCTGAAGCTGTTCATCTGTGTGACGTTGTATAGCAACATTACCGTCAACCCCGGTAAACTTAAATGCGGCTATCTCATTCGCGCTAAGCATACCGGCCTGTAGAAAAACAAATAAAGCCCCGGTAAAAATAAATACCCTGTGCCCCGTATTTAACTGCATTTATACCTGCCAAATTGAATTAAACAAAATTATTCAGTTGTCACTTTTTGAATAATCATACCCCTTCATTTTTCCAAAACCATAGACATTGAGTTTATTGGCGCCAAACTGACTGGCGATAAGAATGACATATTCCAGCTTGAAGTCTGGATCTGCATACTGCTGAAAATATTTAACATTGGCATAGTCAATGTAAATATCTGTTGGCAAATTTATATTATCCGGCGATCCCCCTGGGCCACCAAAGAATAATAATAACTTTCCTTTGTCATTAAATACCTGAACATTCTCAAAAGCTGAATCAACCACATACATATTGCCTTTACGATCCAGTGCTATCCCTTTCGGTCTGGCAAATTTCCCCAGAGTGCTACCTACCTCACCCAGGCTTTGTAGATATTTACCATCCAATGTATATTTAACAACCTTAAAATTTCCTGTATCACTGATAAATAGCTTATCTTTATATATGGCCAAATTGGTAGGAAACTGGACCACACCACCCTTTTGCTTCATATCAGGCTTGGCCAATTTAAACAAGGTTTTTCCAGATCGTTTATCGAGCACATGGACCAGATGGTGTTTCAGATCACTGACATATAATCTGTTGCCGTGGATTGCCACATCACTGGGTTTAAATTGACCCTTAATTCCATATGCACGGACAAATCGATCCTTTTTGTCAAACACCAAAACCTGGTTACGTCCTGTATCGGTAATATACTTATTTGAAGTATTATCGATAGTTATATTAATGGGTTTTTTCATTCGGCCACTACTGCCACCTGAAACAAAAGTCCGTTCACGCTTTTTAAGGTCCAACACCACATAACCTGGCCCACGTGTATCGACAGCAAATATTTTCCCATCATGAATGGCCACGCCATATGGTTTGTTAATCAGTGCCTCATTTGACTCCTTACCCAGAATAAACTCAGCAAAGGCACCACCTCCCCCTAGATCTTTTATGGACGAAAATGAGCGTAAATGCTGAATCCGAGGAGAATTCGGTAAAGGAGGATAAAAAACCGGGCCAGAGCCCCTGTCTGGGCCAGTAGCGCAGCCTGAAACCGATAATATGATTGATAAAACCAGTAGTGGGAATACTTTCATTGTCTTCATTTTTTCTTTGCCCCTGACTGTTGTAGTTTATATTTTGCCTGGGCGAAAACGTCAAGGCCCCGTTCCCCTTTACCTTCTACCGGGAAACGGGGCCTTGATAGATTACGATTTTTACTTATCGTGACAGCTTAAGCAGATCTTGCTACCCGCATCAGAGATTCTGAGCAGTCTGCTTCCAGTCTGTGCATAGGTAAATGTGTTATGCACGTCATGGCAGGAACTACATTCTAACGTTCCACCGGGTAGTAAAACTGCTGCAATTGTACCTGTTTTTTGTTTTGCACCAGAGCCAATAGTAACTGTCTTTGTAGCCGGATCAAACAAGGCGCCATCTGCATCTGCTAGTGCCTTATTATAAACAAAAGATATTGGATGGTCGTTGTTCAGGCCATCAGCACCAACCGCCCTTGATCCAATCAGAGTTTCAGTATTACCCGCTGATTTTGTTCCACCAAAGCTATCAACAGCAACAGAGCCATCATGGCAAGAAAGGCAAAGTTTTGAAGCGCCGCTGGGATCACCTACTGTGGCATTCAAGGTATCACTCGAATACAAAGTATAGGTTTGAGTGGTTAGTGTATGATTCCAGAGAGGTGCGTCAGTTACATCGGTGTTTGAGCCGTGAGGTGTGTGACAAGTGACACATATCTGTCCACCAGTGTAAGTTCTGCTTGAAAAGTCATGTGCGGAACCTGTAATTGTTTCAGCAACTGCCGTTCCGCTAACAACCATATAAAACATACCAAATACGGCGGTCAGATAAAGCATAAAGGTCATATTTTTAGATTTCATTTTCATAGTAGCCCCCTACGAGGTCCTGTTGGTTGATTTAGTCTCCAGTCGTCCGTGGCAAACTTAATTTCTCTTAAGTGTTTTATCGTATTTCTACGGTTAACTCGCCTTGATCTAAATCAAGTTTTTCGATTAATCATTTATTAACCACTGGATTTTTAGTGAAAATTGTTTTCCTATATAAATCAACCAGTTAAAATATATTGATAACACACATATTATATATGGTTTATTTTTAACTGGTCAACAATTAATCTAGATCAACTAAATATTTCTAAAGTTTTATTGATGAGCGTCAAAAACACATTTCTGACTTTTTTACTCTGGATTGGTTTGCCGGGGATATTGATCTGGATTCCTCCACTTCTTAAACCAGGAATTGATGTAAAAGCATACCAGTTGTTTTTGTTCTATCTGCTGTTTAGCTGGTCGATTGCCTTACTGGCTTTCTTGCTTGAAACATCGCGCCAGAAACTGCTGCAGCAGGACAATAACAGTAAAATTTGGATTCGGCTTTTTTTCTATAGCTCGATAGCCTTGCTAATCGCCTTATTCACCAGTCCATGGTTTCATAATGCACAAGTACAGGATATAGGTCTGGTGCTGGTAACCGGAATAGTATATTGCCTGGTAGGTGGGAGAATGTATCTGGCCTTCTATCGGAAAAACCAGAAAAAATAAAATACGATCATGTGTTTGGTAATAAGCGACTCATGCTTTTCAAACATTCTCTGGTTTTATGTAATTTTTCAGAGTCATTGAGATCAATATGCTCAGGAATTTCTCGCAGGCGAGTATGAAGACTGGCATGTCGATCACGTTCCTTATCCAGCCAGATTTTGGCCTGTTGCAAGACATCATGATCATTTTGTTGAATGGAATATATTCTAAGATCCAGCCTCTTTACTCGATATAAAATATCCTGCAACTGCAATACAATTCCACGAACAACTTTTTTCCAGCGTCTATCGACAACCAATAACAGCAGCAGATTGGCCGTTATGATCCAGGGAAAAATCATCAACAGTTCTTTAAGAAGGACTGGCCGTCCACTATTTGCTTCCTGGTGAATGCGGTACATGCTTTCAGATAAAACAGACTGTAAATCGATATAAATAACCAACATCCCAATGGTAAACAGGATACTTTCAATCATTATCAATCCCCACAGGAGATTCCCCTGAATCATTTTATCAACAAAGCGGCGACGGCGACGATAGTGATGTGCTTGCTCATTCATAAGTCATGACACTCCAGGCATAAGGCTGATCGCAGGTTTGGCATTACCAGGTCACCATGTTTTTTACTGTAACCAACATGACAGGACACACAACTGACCTTGCCTTGTGGCAAGTGGATGCCAGGACGCAATTGTGAAACTGGTTTGTAGAGGCCTGAACGACTGGCTTTTTCATAATCGGACCCAACGGGATGATTGATACCACCACTGTGTCTGATGACACCTCGAGCATCAACACTCACTTGTGGCGCTTCCCCGCTCCCCTGATGGCAGTCCATACACTTAATTGAATAGGTATCCAGCTCTCTTTGCATATCTGATTTTCTGGCTGCAAGATGCCCAAATCTTTGCAAAGAGACACCTTTATCAACCATCTGTGAAAAGAAACTGGCATCATGACAGGTCAGGCAGAACTGTTTGCCCTGCTTATCGCCACGAATTAACCCGGCCTTCCCATCATGGATGTTATGGCAACTGCTGCAGGTCATATCACCTTTCCAGTCCAGCGGATATTCAGCTGGGAGTTTTCGATTTGGGCGGAACCCACTAGGATGGCTTAATTCAAGTGCGCCACGATGACACTGACCACATAGTGCTTCCTGACTACTGGTAAGTTGCGATGCATTTGCCGCAGTGGTTCCCTGTCCTGCAAGATGACAGCCTGCACATTCCAGATTGGGATGAAAGGGTCGCTCACCTATGACCCTGCTGACATAAAGACTGGTCGATAGCAGAGCTACTGCCCCAAATAACCAGGCAAATTTGGATGACACACTAACCATCAATTCGTGCCTTCTCCAGTAACTCCTTTAGCTTTGCCAGATTGTTATCCAGTGAGCTTTCATCCTTGATATCAATTTGATAGAGCAGTTCATTTATTTGTTTATCTATCGCTCGATAGTGATTATGTAAACTGCCGACACTTTGTTTAAGCTGGTCAGATACATCCTGTAAAGCATCATCCTTACGCACACCTATTGGTGGAATGCCTTCTGCGGCCTGTTCAAGATTGCGGCTGAATCGATATAGGGGTCCGGCAATTCTGAAGGTGGAATAAATCGTGAACAGCCAGGTGATAAATGCAATAAACGACAGTAGACAAAGCCCACTGATTAACAGGACTGGTTTGAGGTGTTTTTGTGTGAAACTGTGGGCATAAATGATTTCAGCATAACTTGTCCCCATCTTGTCTGTGAGAAACAGGACACTTAACACCAACATGACTACGGCAACAATACTGGTATAAAGGGCAAAGCGGGACACCAGCTTGAGGTCGATCCCCTTAACCTGAACAATTTGCTCTGTCATACCGAAAAAATGGGCCATACCTCTATTTTCGGTCTGGCTGCAGGCTAACTTTAAAATATCGTCAAATGCTGGAAATTTGGTATATTCACCCCTCGATCGGTTCAGGGCACCAAATTAACTGGTATCATGGCCGGAAATTAGATAATAAATTCAAATAACTGAACGCCGAATGTCACTAGCCCAGAATCTGCCTGACTCATCCTCAGACACTCCCGCCAAGCTCGAAGTCAAAGGCCTGACCTGTATTCGAGATGATCGGGTACTTTTTAGGGGGCTGGATTTTTCCCTGGAACCCGGGCAGGCCCTACAGATTGAAGGGCCCAACGGCAGTGGCAAAACCACTATGCTGCGTACCCTGTGTGGCCTCACCCTTCCCTCCGATGGGGAAATCCTCTGGAATGGCGAAGCTATCGAAGATGTCCGACCAGAGTACATGGCTGCCATGGATTTCATCGGCCATGCCCATGGCATCAAAAAGGAACTCACCCCCTTGGAAAATCTGCAGGTGGCCCTGGCCATGGCGGACACAAATCCAAACCAGTCTCTTGAGGGTGTTCTTGAAAAAGTCGGCCTGAAAGGCTTTGAAGATGTTCCGGCCATCACCCTGTCTGCCGGGCAGTGCCGACGAGTAGCCCTGGGACGACTGTTATTGTCCAAATCCATTTTATGGATTCTGGATGAGCCCTTCACGGCACTGGATGTCCAGGGTCAGGCCCAGATCGAATCCATGCTCGTCAATCATGTAGAAAACGGCGGCATGGTGATCCTGACTTCCCATCACCCCCTGGCCCTGAAAGACGGCATGTTAAAAACCATAAATCTACGCCCATGAGTGAAACCAGTTTACGCAGTGCCTTTTTTACCGTTCTGAAGCGGGATCTGACCCTGGCTTACCGGACGCGCACAGAAATGTTTAATCCCCTACTGTTTTTCATTATCGTGATCAGCCTGTTTCCCCTGGCAGTCAGCCCGGACCCGAAGGTGCTCCAATCCCTGGCCCCTGGCGTAATCTGGGTCGCAGCCCTTTTGGCCACTCTGTTATCACTGGATAGCATGTTCCGATCTGATTTTGATGACGGGGCGCTGGAGCAGATGCTACTCAGCGTCCATCCCGTTTCAGTCATCGTGCTGGGGAAGGTGCTGGCCCACTGGATGGTCACTGGTATCCCTCTGCTAGTGCTTTCACCACTGCTTGCAGTACTGATGCATATGCCTACGGATTCCATCCCGGCCCTGATGATCACCCTGGCCCTGGGGGGCCCTATCCTGAGTCTGGTCGGAGCCATCGGTGTGGCCCTGACGGTCGGGCTACGTAGGGGTGGTGTTTTACTGTCACTGTTGATATTACCCCTGTATATTCCCGTACTAATTTTTGCTGCCAATGCTGTTAGTAATGCCGCCGCCGGGCTACCTATTGCTGGTCAATTGTATTTCCTGGGTGCCCTGCTGGCCCTGGCTCTGACACTCGCTCCTATTGCCACGGCAGCCGCCCTACGGATCAGTTTGAGATAATAAAACTGATCGAAGTCAATGCTGCCAATTTGTTTTTTATGTGTACAATAGCGCAACAAAATTATCTGGTATTTGAATAATATGTGGTTGTGGTTTCATAAACTGGGTTCGCCCAAATACTTTTACGATCTGTCCGGTAAATTCCTCCCCTGGTTTGGCTGGCTAACCCTGATCCTGATGTTGGTTGGGACTTATTGGGGTCTGGTTCTCGCACCAGCGGATTATCAACAAGGTGACAGCTATCGCATCATCTATGTCCATGTGCCTGCCGCCTGGATGTCCCTGTTTGTCTACATGGTCATGGCCACAGCCGGGGCCGTAGGCCTGATCTGGAAAATGAAAATGGCCGACGTAGTCGCCTCCTGCTCCGCCCCACTCGGCGCAGCCTTCACTTTCCTCGCTCTCATCACGGGTTCCCTGTGGGGTAAACCCATGTGGGGTACCTACTGGGTATGGGATGCACGCCTGACTTCGGAACTTATTCTGCTTTTTCTGTACTTAGGGTTCATGGGACTCGAAGCCGCCATTGATGATAAGCGAACTGCCGCCAATGCCTGTGCCGTACTGGCCCTGGTAGGCGTAGTGAATATTCCTATCATTCACTACTCGGTGGAATGGTGGAACACCCTGCATCAAGGCAGCACCGTAGCGCGCATGGACAAACCAGCCATGGATACCAATATGCTAATTCCACTATTACTGATGTGGCTGGGCTTTATGTTTTATTACGGAACCACCCTGTTCATGCGGGCGCGCAACGAAGTACTGCATCGTGAACGGGACACCACCTGGGTTAAAGATATGGTGACTGAATCATGAGTGAATTTTTCCACATGGGCGGTTATGCCTTTTTTGTCTGGACCTCCTACGGCATTGCCCTGGTCGTCCTGCTGGCCAATATCATCCTACCCATGCAGCGTAAAAAAGAGATATTGAAAAACCTGAAACGTCGTTTGAGACGGGAGCAAGCTTAAAATGGGTTTATTACCAAAACACAAACATCGTCGTAAAAAACTGGGACTGATTGTTTTACTGATATTGGGTGTCGGTACTGCCGTTGGCATGGTCACCATGGCCCTGAAAGAGAACATCAACCTGTTCTTTAGCCCAAGTCAGATTATTGCTGGTGAGGCGCCACAGGGCATACCTTCCGCCTGGGCGGCATGGTGCGTACCGGTTCGGTCAAACGCAGCAATACCAACCTGGAAGTCGTTTTTGAAGTCACTGATACTGCCAAGAGTGTACCGGTCTCTTATACGGGTATCCTGCCAGACCTGTTCCGTGAAGGTCAGGGTATTGTTGCCCAGGGCAAGCTCCGCGCCGATGGTACTTTCGTGGCTAGCGAGGTGCTGGCCAAGCACGATGAAAACTATATGCCACCCGAGGCCGCCGAGGCCGTCAAGAACGCCCAGAAAATGAAGGCGACCCTGAAGGAGTAATCACAATATGATCCCCGAACTCGGCCATTTCTCCCTGATTCTTGCCCTGTGTATGGCCATCATACAGGGCACACTGCCATTGATTGGAGCTCAGAAAAACATCTACCCATTGATGCGACTGGCACGTCGAGTGGCTCTGGGGCATTTCATTTTTATGCTGATCGCCTTTATCGCCCTGACCAACGCTTTTATCAGTAACGATTTCTCTTTGGCATATGTCGCCCAGAACTCAAATACAGCTTTGCCAATTCAATATCGAATCTCTGCCGTGTGGGGTGCCCATGAAGGTTCGCTATTACTCTGGGCCTTTATCCTCGCCACCTGGAGTGTGGCGGTAGCGGCCTTCAGTCGTACCTTGCCACTGGATACCGTCGCACGAGTACTTGGCATCATGGGCCTGGTCAGTATTGGTTTTCTGTTGTTTATGTTACTGACCTCCAACCCATTCGATCGCATCCCGCTCAACATGATTCCTCAGGATGGTCGTGACCTGAATCCATTACTGCAGGATATTGGTCTGGTGCTACATCCGCCGATGCTCTATATGGGCTATGTCGGCTTTTCAGTCGCCTTTGCCTTTGCGGTTGCCGCTTTATTAGGTGGTCGTCTCGATGCCGCCTGGGCCCGTTGGTCACGTCCCTGGACTGCTGTGGCCTGGATCTTCCTGACCCTGGGTATCTCCCTCGGTAGCTGGTGGGCTTACTATGAACTTGGCTGGGGCGGTTGGTGGTTCTGGGATCCAGTAGAAAATGCCTCATTCATGCCCTGGCTGGTGGGTACCGCCCTGATGCATTCCCTTGCAGTCACGGAAAAACGTAACGCCTTCAAAAGCTGGACAGTCTTACTGGCCATTTTTGCCTTTTCACTGAGCCTGCTGGGCACCTTCCTGGTTCGTTCCGGGGTACTGACTTCGGTTCATGCCTTTGCCACCGATCCGGCTCGTGGTGTATTTATCCTGATCTTCCTCGGCGTTGTGGTCGGCGGCTCACTAACGCTTTATGCCTGGCGTGCGCCCATGATTAAAGGCGTAGGTGGCTTCAAGCTTTTATCACGTGAGACCCTGTTACTTTCTAATAATGTATTACTGGTGATCGCAACCACCACTATCTTACTTGGTACTTTATACCCCTTACTGCTGGATTCACTGGGTCTGGGTAAGATTTCCGTTGGTCCTCCTTATTTCAATGCGGTGTTTGTCCCCATTACCGTCGTCATTGCGATCCTGATGGGTATCGGTCCCATGGCCCGCTGGAAACAGAATGACAAACAGCAGATGCTCAAAACCCTGCGTATCCCGGCTGTGATTAGCCTGCTACTGGGAATCATCTTTGTGCCCCTGTTCTACAGTGACTTCTCTTTGCTGGCCATGCTAGGTATGGCCATTGCCATCTGGATCGTTGCCGCAACCGTGATGGATATGAAATATCGCCTGCGTAACAAGGGCAATCTGTGGGAAGGTCTACAGAAACTCCCTCGCCAATATTACAGTATGATGTTTGCCCATGTGGGTATTGCTATTACCATCATCGGTGTGACTCTGACCAGTCACTACAGTGTTGAAAAAGATATTCGCATGGAACCGGATCAGAAAATGGAACTGGGGGGCTATGAATTTCATTTCTTCGGCCTGAAAAATACTGAAGGCCCCAACTACGAGAGTCACCAGGGTATTATCAAAGTCAGTAAAAATGGCAAACCCGTCGTAACTCTCTATCCGGAAAAACGGACTTACTTTGTCCAGACTATGCCCATGACTGAAGCGGCGATTGATGCCGGTCTGTTCCGTGACCTCTATGTCTCCCTGGGCGAACCACTGCCCGATGGTAAGGCCTGGGCAGTACGTCTCTATTACAAACCCTTTATCCGCTGGATCTGGTTAGGCTCCCTGTTCATGGGCTTTGGTGGTCTGCTGGCCGCTACAGACAAGCGTTACCGTATCCTGCAACGTCGCGCTGCAAAACTGCCTGCAGGCGTAGCGACATCAAAGGCTTAGTTGATGGCTAATTCAAAAATAAAACCCTTTATCCCGCTGATCATCTTTGCGGTGATGGCCATTTTTCTGGGTATCGGTTTGACACTGAATCCAAGGGAAGTACCCTCTCCCCTGATCAACAAGCCGTCGCCGCAGTTTAGTCTGCCACAGCTCCATGCACCCACAAAGACACTCGGTACGGCCGATTTTGTTGGCAAGGTCTCACTGTTCAATGTCTGGGCCAGTTGGTGTGCAGCCTGTCGTCAGGAGCATCCCTTTTTAATGGAGCTGGCGAAGTTGAATATCGTGCCAATCTATGGCCTCAACTATAAAGATAAAAGAGAAGATGCCAAACGCTGGCTCATTCAATACGGTGGTGATCCCTATGTCGCCTCGGCCTTTGATCTTGATGGTCGAGTGGGTATCGACTGGGGCGTATATGGTGTACCCGAAACCTTCGTACTGGATAAGAAAGGTACTATTCGTTACAAGCACATTGGACCCCTGGATTATAAAAGCTGGCAGGAAACCGTACTGCCCATCGTACAACAACTACAGGCTGAATCATGACAGTAAAACAGATTATCACCGGGTTGCTACTGGCAAGCTGGGTCTGTCTCGTACAGGCTGGTATCTACGCCTTTGAATTTGATGACCCCAAAAAAGAGGCCCGCTTCAAACACCTGAGTGAAGAGCTACGCTGCCTGGTTTGTCAGAACCAGACACTGGCGGATTCTGGTGCAGGGCTGGCAATGGATTTGCGTAAAGAGCTGTATCGCATGGTCAATGAAAATGCCAGTGATGAAGAGATCAAAAACTTCATGGTCAGCCGGTATGGTGATTTTGTACTTTATAACCCACCGATTAAAACCAGTACCTACCTGCTCTGGTTCGGTCCATTCGTACTTGTTGTGCTTGGTTTATTTATGCTGGTTCGAATGGTACGTAAAGTCGGTCAACAATCAACACAGACCCTGTCTGCTGAAGATCACAAACGCGTGCAGGATCTGCTCGCTGACAAAGAGGAAAAATAATTCATGGTTTGGTTCTGGATCCTGACGATTGCGATGATCCTGATGGGATTGTGGTTTATTATCCCCCCGCTGATTTCAAAAAAATCGGCTGTATCGGTCGAGAGTGATGAAGTCAATGTGGCCATCTATAAACAGAAACTATCCGAACTGGATAATAATGAAGAAAACCTGACTGACGAGCAAATCAAACAGGCCCGTGAAGAACTGGAACAGGGTCTGTTACAGGACGTTGCCAGCAAACCTGTCACTACTCCTGCGAAAGAACTGAATAAAAAGACCCGGTATCAGATTGCTGCTCTGCTCGGTATTCTGATTCCAGTGCTGGCCTTGCTCCTTTATGCTGAATTATCTCCCCCCCAGTGGACCCAGCTTGTTCAGTATGACCCCACAAAGGTGGCAGAAGCCAAATCAAAATTACCCTCCATTGATGCCATGGTGGCCAAGCTGGAAGAAAAGCTGCAGCAAAACCCCAAAGATCCCAAAGGTTGGGCCTTACTGGGGCGTTCCTACTTTGTAATGCAACGCTATCAGGAAGCAGCTAATGCCTATGCACAGGCCAACCAACTTGCGGGTGGTAAAGATGTCGACAACATGGTCGATCAGGCAGAAGCCATGGCCATGGCCAGCAATGGGAATATGCAGGGCCAACCTGAGCAACTGGTCGGTCGCGCCCTAGCCATCAAGCCTGAGCATCCGAAATCTCTATGGTTGGCAGGGACGGCGGCCTTCCAGGCAGGCAAATTCCAGCATGCGATTCGGCACTGGGAAAAACTCTACAACATGCACCCTGATAAAAATAATGAAGGTGCCCAGGTGCTACAAAAACAGATTACCCAGGCCCAGGCCCGCTTAGATGGCAAGGCGCCCGCCCCTGCAGCACAACAGACTCAAACAGCCTCAAAAAGCAAAACCGAGGTCAATGTTACGGTTAGCCTGGACAGTAAATTAAAAGCAAGAACATCACCCAATGACACTGTATTCATATTTGCCCGTGCCGTACAGGGCCCGCCCATGCCACTGGCCATTGTCAAAAAGCTGGTCAAGGATTTGCCAATTACCATCAAACTGAATGACAGCATGGCCATGATGCCCAGTATGACCATGTCCAGTGTCCCCAAAATCTACGTCGGTGCCCGTGTCTCTAAATCTGGCAATGCCACGCCACAAAGTGGTGATCTGCAAGGTCGTTCAGCACCGCTCACAACCGGCAAATCCCAGAAATTAAAACTTACGATCAGCCAGGAAGTGCTCTAAAAAATTATTTTAAAGGTTTTTAACAATCTGCCGCTCAATTAAATAATGGAACCTGAACACGCAGTACAAATCAAAAACAACTCGGCCATCACCCTGGTCGAGCCCACTACCGACGAACAATTCGAACAATATTACGATCTTCGCTGGCGAATCCTACGGGCCCCCTGGAAGCAACCCCGTGGTAGTGAAAAAGACATCATGGAAGAAGATAGCTATCACCTCATGGTGCTGGAAATTTCTGGGAAGCCCATCGGTGTTGCTCGTTTACACCTCAATACCCCTCAACAGGCACAGATTCGATATATGGCTGTCGAAACAAAAGAACAACGTAAAGGCATTGGCAAAATGTTATTGTTTGCTCTGGAAGAAAAAGCCTTCGAATGGGGCGCAGAAGAAATTGTATTCGATGCACGCGCCAATATTGCCGGTTTTTACAAACGCTATGGTTACACTACTATTGCACCGGGGCATACCCTTTTCGATAGTGTCCATCACTACAAAATGCATAAATATATTAAAAAATGAAGACCCTACTTGCCATCGTTGAACAGGGTGGCTATCCAGATTTCACTTCTTTCTATCAATCGCTGGGCTATGAGGTATAAATCGCCTCATCCATGCGAAAAGCTTTAAACCTTCTCAAGCAACATCAACCCGACGTGATCATTACCGAGTTTATCTATAGTCCAATGTATAGTGCGAGAATCAGTAATCTGGAATCTTTGTTGGCAACTTTACAGGGTAAAGCGATGCTTCCCAAACTGGTGCTCTTGTCTGAACAGGAAGTACAACATCACATCCAAAAGCTGGACATTGAACAATATCAAGCTGAGATAATCATTCACCCTGTCACACAGGAAAAAATGCTGTGTAGCCTGATGATAGAAGAGCCTGTTGTCTAGCTTTCAGTTATTGCGCCTCAAAGGCGCCACTGGCCGGAGGATTAGCATAACCATTACCGGCATAGTCTGTCGTTATCCCAACAGTTGAGTCACCCAATCCATCACAGGATGATGAACCCACTGATATTGAAAAGACCCCTCCGTCTGGATTACTAAGACCAATACCACCTGCACCTGTACCATTGGCTTCGAAGCCCGTCGAGATATTAAATGCCGTAACAGTTTTATAAGCTGTACCATTGTAAGCAAACATATCAACAACACTCTGATTCTGGTAACAGTTATTATTAACTGTTGCACCAGAAAGTGTGTCAGCCACGTATATATGTGCCATATCCATACTGCCATGGAAAATATTATTCTGTATTTTTGCAGTACCCAACTGATTAAAAACGGCCAGATTGATCGTTGTATTGCCATAAAAAGTATTATGCAAGACATTGAATCCAGCAGCCGTGATAGAGTTGTAATTCAATCCAGAACCACCATTCGCATAAATTAGTGACGTAGAAAGGTCCAGACGCAATGATGTTGCACTGGCTTCCGCCACCTCAATTCCATGGCTATCATTGGCATATATCCGACTGCGAGAAATGCTAATAACATCACTTTCACCGGCCAGCTTGATACCGGAATTTATAGAGCTACTTATGCCAGCTCTGGTTAAACTAACACCGGAGATGGTTCCAGCCCCAGCATCAGCCTTAACCCGAATACCATAACCTTCTGTCCCATAACGCTTGCCACTCCAGCCCTTACCAGAACGGGTAATCGTTATTCCCGACATATTTACTGTATTGATACTGCTGTTAGTTGTACCGTTATTGTCAAGAACAGAAATTTCAATACCTGCAAATCCACACTCACTGATCGTAATATCACTGAAGGTAAAGGGGCCTGCTGTCTGGTTACTAGAGTAGGTCTGTGGTGATAAACCACTATCAAATATTTTGCTGATAGTCAGATTACTGGCTGTACCATTTGTTGAGCTATTACCAAACTCAACTCCATTTCCTGCATAAAGGTAGTCCGGGTTAGAACCAGTACCAAAGTTTATTAAAACCGCACCGCCACCATTACTAATGGTGCTATTTGATATTGAACAGATGCTGCAGTTTTTAAAATTTACCCCTACCAGGCTAAAGTTAGAGATTGAAACGTTCTTAATTGATATGTTTGATTTACCCACCACATTAATACCGAACAATCTGGTACTTGCCCGATAAGTTTTTAATGCTGGATCAGAACCGACCTTTATATAGATTGTGCTATTTGGATAATCAAAAGTAAAACTGCCATTGGCTGCGCCTGATAAAGAAGTTGTGTAATTATCATTCCAGGCAACAAAGCTCATCATTGCACCATCTTCAGTCACATTACCCAACGCATCACCCGAAGTCAGTGTCACTGACTTGCTGTAATAACTGCCTCCAAGACTGTTCCAGGCTGATATTTCAGTGGAACCATTAATTGCAGGTAACACTCCACTACCATATGCATCAATATTAAAATCTGAGGCAGGTACCGTCAGTTGTTCATACCATGTACTACCCCTTTTCAGATAGATTGTGGTATTAGTTGGAAAGCTAGTTGATGCCAGATTTGTAAATGACTTCCATGGCGTTGAACTTGCTGCGCCATTATTTGTATCACTACCATTTTGTGAATCGATATAGAAAGCACTAACTGACGGTGTTGTTGGTGTTGTGGTTTCAGAACTACCACAGGCAGAAAATAAACTTAAAACAATGACACCAATCCATAGTTTCATAATCACTCCAGGTATATTTTTTGTTTTATATAAGACAGGAACTCCAATTCCTTTTGAAACCAATCTAAAACCCAACAAGCTATAACCAATATTCTGGGTAATGTCTATCTTTGGCAAAATTGTTAACCACCAATGCAACAATTAACATTATGACTGCACCCAAGCCAATAGGGGTCAGCACATACAAAAATCCAAGTTCATGAACGGATACTCCACCAACAACGGCGATCAATGCAGTAGCACCACCTGGTGGATGCAGTGTGCGTGTGATGTGCATGGCGGCTATCGCAATACTCACTGCCAGGGATGCAGCCAATAATGTATTTTCTGGAAATAACTGATAGAAAATGACACCAATAATAGCCGATACCAAATGCCCACCAATGAGATTACGTGGCTGTGCAAAAGGGCTTAATGGAATCCCATAGATAAGGACAGCTGAAGCACCAAAAGATCCAACCAGAAACAGGTTCTGCTCCAGCTTGAGGCCATGTAGATGACCAATGATATAAATTGCCGCTATGCCTAAAAAACTACCAATGGTTGACCAGATAATTTCTGAAACAGGTGCTCTGGGAGGACAACGCTTGCCCCCTTTCATTTTTTTGAAGTACTGCCTCAGAAAATGCATGTAGAATTAAGCTGAAATTTCCAGTTCCGTTGCGGTCATATCACCTTCAGTATCGATATAAATATTTTTTACATTAGGCATTTTGTAGAGGATGTAACCTGCCATCATGAGTTTCATATTTTCATTTTCGGTTTCCAAAGCTGTTAACAGACGATCAGCTGCAACCTGGCAACGCTGTGTATCAGATAGATTTTCCACCCAGATACGACTCATTTGCCAGCCCTTATCCATGTCCTTGTCCATCTTGTGAAACAACTCGACAGCATCTGAAATTAAAAATTCAGGCACATCAATCTGAACGGGTTGTTCACCGGCGACGACTGTTAAAAGCATAAAACTGTCCTTCAATTTATGTAAAATAAGGGTCGGTATTCTACCGCATCCAGCCAGGAGAGACAGCATGATGTTACAGATTCCGGGTGTATTAAACCCGTCACAATTAGACACAGTCCGCACATTGTTATCAAAAGCGCGATTTGTGGATGGGAAATTATCGGCTGGGATGGCGGCAAAAAAAGTTAAGGATAATGAAGAGCTGGCCAGTGATGCGCAGGAACTCAATCAACTAAATAACATCGTTATGGGTAGTCTGGTACAGCACCCCATGTATCAAAGCGGTGCACTACCAACCCGTATCGCTGTGCCTTTCTACGCCCGCTACACCGCAGGTAAACAGTATGGTGATCATGTGGATGATCCTGTCATGGGCCCGCCAGGACAGCGCTATCGCTCTGATATATCCATTACTGTCTTTCTCAATGAACCAGAGGACTATGAAGGAGGTGAACTCACCATTCGCACTGCCTTTGGCGATCGTCAGGTCAAACTCAAGGCCGGTGATGCTGTAATGTATCCCTCCGCCAGCCTGCATCATGTCGAAGAAGTCACCAGAGGCGAACGACTGGTTGCCGTAACCTGGTTGCAAAGTATGATCCGTGATCCTGCCAAACGTGAGTTACTTTATGAAATGAATACGGTAAGAGAAAAGTTATTACGTGATCATGGGGATATGGAAGAGAGTAAAAAGCTGGATATCTGCTATGCCAATCTGATACGTATGTGGGCTGAATTATAAAAACATTTAAACCTCTAAGAACGTAAATTGTTTTGATCACCCCTCCCTAACCCTCCCCTGCCAGGGGAGGGAACATTTCCATTATAAAACAAAGTTTTCTTTTCGAACCTTCGTGTCCTTTTCTATTAACTTTTCTACAACAAAAAAGCCCGCATCAGCGGGCTTTTTTTGATTCTTGAGCAACTGCAATTACATGTTGCGCTGTGAACCTTTTTCAGAATGTGCCAGGTCAACAACCTTGGTGGCCAGCTCTGCATATTTCTGACGATACTGGTTCAGCTCGTGCTTGGGGCCAGCATTGTCGGTGAAATATTCAACCGCATCAAAACCAGCTTTGTGTTCGTATTCAACGAATTTTTTCTGCATTTCCAGCATTTCCTGGATAAGCTTCTGTTTATCACTCATGACAAGGTACCTCTAAGTACTTGATTTTATTAATCTCAATAGAGAGACGTCGAATTCTGTGCTGAACTATAGCACAGGACCCTCGACGCCCCTATATCCACTTTGGTCTAGGGCTAAAAATATCGCTTAGTAGCCGCCTTTTCGCGTACTCTGTGGTAGACCGGCGATTTTACGGCCCTGCTTTGAAGGCATTTGTGGGAACATCAGGTACATATCCTTGGACGAGACCTTCTTACCCCATTTCTTGCCCATATCCTTCAGAATGGTGCGCTCATTTGGCTCGTTGCCAGCGTTGTTAAAATGCTCATCACGCAGATATTTGACAACATCCCAGTGTTCCTGGGTCATTTCGATACCTTCTCCTTCGGCCAGGATCTTGCCGACATCTTCGTTCCAGTCTTCTAGATTTACCAGATAACCATTTTCGGTTGTTTCGATTGTTTTACCGTTTACTTCAATTACCATAATTCTTTCCCTCTCTCGTATACGCAGTTCATCGTACAGATTGAAAAACGCGCGTATTAAACCAGATTAGACGACTGAAAAAAATACCCAAACGGGATAGATGGCTGGCTGATTTATCACCAGTTGAGTTGAATCAATCAGGAAGTGTCCTTTACCGGCTTGATTCCCTTCTGAGGAACAAATATCCCACAACCAAGATGACGCCCTGGCCCAATACCTCGTTGCTGCAAAAGAATAGCATGCTCTTTATCCAGATCCGCCACCATCACACTGCGGGTTGTGAGCTCACTATCAGGCGTCTTGATCACATGCTGTTTACCGGCCATCATCTTTTTCACTGGAATATCCATGGCCTTTAATTCTTCGGCAATAGCGTATAAAAACTGTTCTTCACTGGATTCCTGATCACAAACCACATAACGGGAAAACAGAATGGTGATATCGCTAAGAGGCTTGATACTGGCTTCACCTACGGTCAGGCTATAGCCATCAATATCCAGGGTCTGACCGGTCAGTTGTCTGGCATCTTCGACTCGCTCCTTCGGCACACGTAGTGTCATACGAGTACGCCGTGAGAGGTTTAATACTTCATTGGTGGGATCTTCCGGTCTCATCCAGCCATTGCCGGATTCGGCCACATGTATCTGATGAATCCCCGCCAGTTCCTCATCGATGATCCAGTCCAGTACAGAATGGATGGCCTGTGACAGGGCATGGGCATGCTCCAGAGGTAACATTTTACAGTCGAGTTTAAAGACCAGATCAACAACATCATCGGGAACTGTAAATTCTACTTTTTTGGTTTCTTCAGACCAGAACATATTAGTTTCCTATCGACCCGCCGAGGTAAACACTGTCTCAAGTTTTTCTTCCCAGTTATCCGGGGTATCGCCAAAAGGCGGTTTCACATCCATTCGGAAAAACATTTCACCGGTTTTAGCCTTCTCCGCAATACGTGATTCCAGATCAGCAAAACTCTCCAGGTCATACCCTTCCATCAGTACTTCACTCAACCATAACATCGATTTAATCCTGTTTTTTAAGTACTCAAACGCACATCGGTATTGCTGATGCGATCAAAGTAACGGGCCCGGTA
Source organism: Gammaproteobacteria bacterium (assembly GCA_029881995.1). Classification (GTDB taxonomy): domain Bacteria; phylum Pseudomonadota; class Gammaproteobacteria; order UBA6429; family Thiohalophilaceae; genus JAHEDB01. The sequence continues at coordinate 62,189 of JAOULO010000002.1, read as the reverse complement.
TAACAAACGATGATGGACCTCATCATCTTCAAACACCGTGCGATTGTGCAGCACATTATTTCCCAGATAACCCTCTCCCGGCTGTAGCGCATGTCGAAAGATATAAGGACTATCACTATCTAAAAATTCAGTCAGGCAGGCCACGGCCTCCTGGGTCAACGCATCTTCACGCCATGCAATATTCCGCTTTCGAGCGGTATAGCGCATATGCAGATTGCCCAGAGAATCGATAGAAAATACCGGTCCGGTCTGTTCCGGACGAATCTCCTTCCCTGCCTCGATATTGGGCGGAATGGTCATGGCCTGCGGATGCATTAACGCAGTTATATAGTCGGGATTATGATCTCTCAAGTGTAGATAAGCAATTTCATGATCCAGGAGCAGATTCTCCCCACCTTTGGCGGCATTTTGCACGCAATGCAGGATCATGCCTCTAATCTGCTCTTCGGGTTTGTTGTAATAGCCGTCGGTATGCCAGCTAATGGGTTTGTTGGTATAGGGGATATATCCTGTATGCCGTCCCTCAGACATGATTTTCAGAGAGGTCACCGCATCTTCATCGGCACAAAGGTTATTATCCAGCCTTTCCAGGCCAAATCGTCGACCAATCGACAGGACACTTTGTTTCGACTCGTAGTCACCCTGTTTTATACTATATATTGCCATATTGGTCTTGTGACAGAGTTGCAACAGGGCCTGGTATTCCCCATCGTTCAGAGAATGGGCATTTTCTATCTCCACCAGCAACTCTGCACCTGTGGTGGGATAATCCAGCAACTTCTGCTCTCGCCAATACCTATAGGCTGAAACATTGTTTAACAGAAAGGGGCTTGTGTTGTAATCCAACATTGTCGTTACTGTATTGGTTTGCATTGAAGAAACTCTAGCGTGCTTAAAAGGCCGATGATAATAGTTATTGTAATACAGCCACATTCTGATATGGGTCATTAATATTTACATTTCTATTCACACCGAGGTCACGGGGTTATATAATGCCGCGCCATTACAGCAAGTAAGTTTCTCTAACTTGTTGTTTATATAAGCAGAATCTATGAATTCTGTCGGAAAACGACCGAGCGTTAGAGTCGGGATCAAAGGCAAGCGGCAATAGGTATACCCCATTGTGGGTAGTATGGGATAGGCAATTCACCCCATTAGTGAGGTTCTCCTCTGCCCTTTGTCCCCCTAGACTTCACCGCAGCTATAAGCGTGGTTTTATCTACCCATAGTAATGGCTATGGGCAGAATTTAATTACAAGTCACTAACCGACAAAAACTGGTTACATTCTCAAAGGAGAACACCATGGATAAATCCAAAATTCATCCTACCCCCATGCTCGACGTGCTGGAAGATGGTCCCTGGCCGAGCTTTGTTTCAGGTTTCAAACGTATGCGTGATGAGCATCCAGATGCTCGCATTAACGAAACCATTAACTCCCTGTTAGGTCAGCTTGAACACTCTTATGAAACTCGTAAGGGCTACTGGAAAGGCGGTACAGTTTCAGTATTCGGTTATGGCGGCGGTATCATCCCCCGTTTTTCTGAAGTCGCCAAGGCTTTCCCTGAATCTAAAGAATTCCACACCCTGCGTGTACAGCCTGCACCAGGTAACTACTACACCACTGATATGCTGAACCAACTGGCTGATAGCTGGGAAAAATGGGGTTCAGGTATGGTGACCTTCCACGGTCAGACCGGTAATATCATGTTCATCGGTACTACTACTGATAACACTCAGCACTTCTTTGATGAAATCAACGAATACGGCTGGGAGCTTGGTGGTGCTGGCCCATGTGTACGTACTGCAATGTCATGTGTTGGTGCTGCTCGTTGTGAACAGTCCTGTGCCAACGAACACGGTATTCAGCGTCACCTGGTAAATACCTTTACTGACGACGTACACCGTCCTGCTCTGCCTTACAAATTCAAGTTCAAGATTTCAGGTTGTCCAAATGACTGCCAGAACTCTATTGAACGTTCTGACTTCTCTGTCATTGGTACATGGCGTGATGAGATGAAAGTTGACCAGGCTGAAGTTAAAGCCTTCATCGACGCCAAAGGCCGTGACTATGTTATCGACAACGTAACGACTCGTTGCCCGACTAACTGCATGACTCTGAATGATGACAACACTCTCGACGTTGACAATGGTAACTGCGTACGTTGTATGCACTGCCTGAACGTCATGAACAAGGCCCTGTCTCCTGGAGACGACAAAGGTGTCACAATCCTCATCGGTGGTAAGCGTACACTGAAGATTGGTGACCTGATGGGTACTGTTGTTGTTCCATTCATGAAACTGGATACAGCTGAAGATTACGAAAAGCTGGTCGACCTGGCTTCTGAAATCATCGACTTCTTTGCTGAGAACGCCCTGGAACATGAGCGTACTGGTGAAATGATTGAACGTATCGGCCTGGTTAACTTCCTGGAAGGTGTTGGTGTTGAAGTTGATCCAAACATGGTCAGTAGCCCACGCCAGAGTTCTTACGTCCGTATGGATGGTTGGGACGAAGAAGCCGAGAAATGGTTTGAACGCCAGTCTGAAAAGGCTGCGGGTTAATTCCAGGTATTAACAAGATAACAAGAAGTTAAGTTAGGAGATTAAAATGGCCCAAGATATGCGTCATCCTATCGAATCTGGTTGCCCTGATGGCTTCCAGTACATGCATCCTTCGATGCGCCGTAACTATGGTCAGTGGAAATACCATGAGCATCCCCGTCCAGGCGTTCTGCTGCACGTTGCCCACAGTGGTGACAAGCTTTGGACTGTCAAGTGCGGTACTCAGCGCATCCTCGACGTTTTCACGCTGCGTAAGTTGACTGAAATCGGTGACAAGTTTGCTGACGGTTATATCCGTTTCACTATCCGTTCTAACGTTGAATACGTTGTAACTGAAGAAGCTAAAGTTCAACCTCTAATCGAGGCGATTGAAGGTGCTGGCTTCATCGTTGGCGGTACTGCTAACTCTGTTGCAATGATTTCTCACACACAGGGCTGGTTGCACTGTGACATCCCTGGTACTGACGCCTCTGGTGTTGTTAAGTCCATGATGGATGAGCTGATCGACGAGTTCAAAAACTGCAACATGCCTAACCGTGTTCATATCACCACTTCCTGCTGCCAGATTAACTGTGGTGGCCAGGGTGATATCGCCATCAACGTTCAGCACACCAAACCACCCAAGATCAACCATGATCTGGTTGCCAACGTTTGTGAACGTCCGACTGTTGTTGCCCGTTGCCCGGTTGCTGCGATTCGTCCTGCAATGGTCAACGGTAAGCCTTCTTTGGAAGTTGATGAGAAAAAATGTATTTGCTGTGGCGCGTGTTTCCCACCCTGCCCTCCAATGCAGATCAACGATGCAGAAGACACTAAACTGGCTATCTGGGTTGGTGGTAACCACTCAAATGCCCGTAGCAAGCCTACCTTCCAGAAACTGGTTGCGGCTGGTGTTCCAAACAACCCGCCTCGTTGGCCTGAAGCAACTGCCATCGTTAAGCGCATCCTGAAAGAATACAAGGAAGGCGCTAAGGATTGGGAACGTATCAACGACTGGATCGACCGTATCGGTTGGCCGCGTTTCTTCGAAGTTACTGGATTGCCATTCACCAAGTATCACATTGATAACTGGACTGGCGCTCGTAACAGCCTGAACGCTTCAACTCACATCCGTTTCTAAGAAAAGGGACTGAATATGAAGCTTTCGATTCAGGTAAACGAAGGTCCATATAACCATGAAGCTTCTGTGTCTGCCTTGAACTACACCAAGGCAGCACTGGAAGCCGGTCATGAGATCTTCCGCGTATTCTTCTATCACGATGGCGTTAATAACGGCACGCGTTACACCACTCCTCCACAGGATGATATTAATATCGCCAACAGCTGGAGTGAGCTGGCTGACAAACATGGTCTTGATCTGGTTGTCTGTGTCGCTGCAGCCCAACGTCGCGGTATCGTCGATGAAGGTGAACAGGAACGTAATGGTAAAGATGGCAACAACATTGCTCCAGGCTTCCGTATTTCTGGTCTTGGTCAGTTGATTGAAGCCGGCATCCAGAGCGAACGTCTGGTTGTATTTGGGGATTAACGGGGAAAGCACATGTCAGAAACTAAAAAACTCATGTACGTCAACCGCAAGGCTCCATATGGCACCATCTATGCTTGGGAATCTCTCGAGGTTGTATTGATCGGTGCTGCTTTCGAGCAAGACGTAAGCGTTGCTTTCGTTGACGATGGCGTTTATCAGCTTTGTAAGGACCAGGATACAACTGGACTGGGCATCAAAAACTTCTCAGCCACCTACAAGGCACTGGGGGATTACGATGTTAACAAACTGTACATCGAAAAAGAGTCACTTGAAGCTCGCGGTCTGACCTTAGACGATCTTATGCCTCTGGTATATGAAGACGAAGATGACGACTGGGCAGAAAAGGATTCTATCAAAGTTGTCAGTTCACAGGAAATGGCTGAGCTCTTCGAGCAAAGCGATGTCTTGTTTAACTTCTAACGGGATGAGGTACTAATAATGTCTATTTTACATACCGTTAACAAATCACCTTTTGACCGCAACTCATTAGAGTCTTGTGTACGTCTTGCGGCCAAAGGCGGCGCAGTCCTGATGATTGAGGACGGCGTTTACGGTGCCATGAAAGGAACAAGCAAGTCCGACATGGTATCCAATGCGATGAAGGATTTAACCTTCTACGTATTAGGCCCAGACCTGAAGGCTCGGGGTGTGGATGAGGGGAAACTCATTGATGGGGTAAAGGTCGTTGATTACAGCGGCTTTGTTAACCTGACTGTAGAAAACGATAAGGTTCAGAACTGGCTCTGATACTTTCGTCACTACTTAACTAGCACTAGGAGAAAATACCATGGGTATTGAAGTAAACGGCAAGGTCCTTGAGACCGATGAAGAAGGTTACCTGGCTAACTTGAACGAATGGGAACCTGAAGTGGCAACTGCCATGGCTAAGGATGAAGATGTTGAACTGACTGATAGCCACTGGGAAGTTATCAACTTTCTGCGTGAGTACTATGAAGAGTATCAAATTGCTCCTGCAGTACGTGTTTTAACCAAAGCAATTGGCAAAAAACTGGGTAAAGAAAAAGGCAACAGCAAGTACCTGTACGAACTGTTTCCTTATGGCCCAGGTAAACAGGCCTGTAAATACGCCGGTCTACCTAAGCCAACTGGCTGCGTATAAAGCAGATGTGTAGAGGGGGTGCTGCCCCCTCTTCCACTAAATCAATCAAAAAATAATTAGATAGAAAAGGGTTAGTGGCATGACAGTATTGTCCATATTTTTTGCACTTTTATTCTATGCAGCGACAGCTATTTTTGTAATAGGTCTGGCGCGCAAGATTATGCAATATGCACGCACCCCTGCTCCTTTAAAGATTCCTACCACTCCTGCCCCGGTGACACAGACAGGTGTGGTTTTGCGTATGGCGCGCGAAGTGGTGCTGTTTGCCAGCCTGTTCAAGTCCAATAAATGGACCTGGCTGTTTGGCTGGATGTTCCACCTGGCCCTGTTACTGGCCTTTTTCCGCCACCTGCGTTATACGATACATCCAGATGGCGTGTTCGGATTTATGTGGCCACTGATTAATAATCCCATCGTTCTGGCCTTTGGCCAGTATGCGGCCTTTGCCATGCTACTTGGCCTGATTGGTCTGTTTGGCCGTCGTATCTTTGTTGACCGTGTGCGTTACATCTCTGCACCGTCAGACTACCTGATGCTGATCCTGTTATTTGCAATTGCAGGTACCGGCACCCTGATGTCTTTTGTAGAACACACAGACATCGTACAACTGAAAGCCTTTGTCCTGGGCCTGATTACCTTCAACTGGCAGAACATGCCCGCTGATGCTCTGGTCATCCTGCACCTGGGTCTGGTGGCTTTCCTGATGATTATTTTCCCCATCAGCAAGCTGTTACATGCGCCGGGACTGTTCTTTAGCCCGACCCGTAACCAGGTGGACAACCCTCGCGAGAAACGTCATATCTCCGCCTGGGGTCAGGCCATCGACGATGCTGAAGCCAATAAGGCTTAAATGGATAACGCTTAAGTTAATAACTGTAGACTGAGGATAATAACGTGGCTGATTTTGAAGTCCCAGAATTAGAAGAGATTCCGGTCGTCCCTCATATTAAAGAAGGGGCCATGTCTCACAGTTCGCCGTTCATCTCCAAGGAACAGTTCCAGGAGCCGCTCGGTTTCCCCGGTGAGTTAGTCCCAAACTGGGAAGAAAAGGTCTATGAAAAAATGGACGACCTGCGAAAGCGCTATCGTTCATTTCAGGTCTACCTGGATTCCTGCGTAAAATGCGGTGCCTGTACTGATAAGTGTCACTACTACCTGGGTACCTCTGATCCGAAAAACATGCCAGTGGCACGTCAGGATCTATTGCGTAAAGTTTATCGCCGCAAATTTACCTTTGCTGGCAAGTACTTCCCCAAACTGGTCGGCGCTGTCGATATGGACAAGGACATCCTGGATGAGTGGTACAGCTACTTCCACCAGTGTTCACAGTGTCGTCGTTGTTCGGTTTACTGCCCTTACGGCATCGATACTGCGGAAATTTCCATGGCTGCACGTGAGATCATGGATAGCGTGGGTGTCGGTCAGAAGTACTGTAACGAAATTATTGGCAAGGTTTTCAAGATAGGTAACAATCTTGGCCTGCCCCAGCCTGCTCTAGTAGATACTCTGGAAGGTCTGGAAGAAGAAGTTGAAGAAGATACTGAAGTAGCCGTCAAATTCCCACTGGATGTGAAAGGTGCTGATATCCTGCTGGTCACTCCATCGGCTGACTTCTTTGCTGAACCCCATGTAGATGGCCTGATCGGTTATGCCAAGGTCTTCCATGAAACCGGTGCCAGCTGGACCATGAGTTCCATTGCATCTGAAGCCGGTAACTTTGGCATGTTTATCGGCTCTTACGAAAACATGCGCAAGATTGCCCGCCGCGTTCGTACTGCTGCTCTTGAGCTAGGTGTAAAACGTATTGTATTTGGTGAATGTGGTCATGCCTGGCGTGTTGCCTACAGCTTCCTGAATACGCTGGCAGGTCCATGGGACTTCCTGGATCCTAGATATCCAGTCCCACAGCACATTTGCGAATACACCTATGACGCCATTCAGGCTGGCCAACTGACCTTTGATAAATCAGAGAATGACTGGCGTACCATGACCTTCCACGATTCCTGTAACGTGGCACGTGCTTCACGTATGGGTCCAAAACCTGGTGGTCAGTTTGATATTCCACGTGCCGTAATCAAGGCCGTTTGTAACAACTACGTCGACATGCCCGCCGAAACCATTAAAGAAGGCACCTTCTGCTGTGGTGGTGGTGGTGGTCTGTTGACCGATGACCTGATGGAAATCCGAGTTAAGGGTGCCAAGCCTCGTGCCGAAGCCCTGAAACAGGTAACCGAAAATAATGGTGTCACACACATGGCAGCGATCTGCGCCATTTGTAAGAGCCAATTCACCAAGGTATTGCCCTATTACGGCTTTACCATGGATCAAATTGTCAGCGTTCACCAGTTAGTGAGTGACGCGATTGTATTAACCAAAAAAGATTCTGACCAAGCTAAGTCAGAGTCCGATTCAGACGAATAGCACAGGAGAACTGGCATGGCTACATCCCGTGATGATATGCAAAACGATAAGTTGACCTTCCGTAAATTTAAGGATGGTGACGATGAGTGGGGTTCAATGACCGCCAAAATTTTCAAAGGCGACACATCTCATAAGTGCCCTACTTACGTACACCGTACACCACCTTGCCAGGGCAGCTGCCCTTCAGGTGAAGATATCCGTGGTTGGCTGGACATCGTACGTGGTATTGAAAAACCGGCTGGTGAAATGACTATGCAGGAATACGCTTTCCGCCGTTCTACGGCTGCTAATCCATTCCCTTCAATTATGGGTCGTGTTTGTCCTGCTCCCTGTCAGGATGGTTGTAACCGTAACCAGGTTGAAGACTTTGTTGGTATTAATGCTGTTGAACAGTTCATTGGTGACTCGGCACTGGATGCCGGCCTGAAGTTTGAAGCCGGTAAAGACACTGGCAAGAAGGTCGCCATCATAGGTGGTGGCCCAGCTGGTCTGGCTGCCGCTTACCAATTACGCCTGTTAGGTCACGGCGCCACTATCTTTGATAACCACTCGGAACTGGGTGGCATGATGCGCTACGGTATCCCTGGCTATCGTACACCACGTGACGTTCTGGACGGTGAAATCAACCGTATTATCGACATGGGTGTTGAGACTCGCATGGGTGTTAAAGTTGGTGTTGACGTTTCCATGGCCGATGTTGAAAAAGAATTTGATGCCGTATTGTGGGCCCTGGGTGCACAATCTGGTCGTCAGCTGCCTATTCCAAATGCAGACAAGGCCTCTAACTGTCTGACTGGTGTTGACTTCCTGGAAGCCTTTAACGACGGTCGCCTGCAGCTGGTATCTGAAAAGGTTGTCGTAATCGGTGGTGGTGATACCTCTATCGACGTGGCCTCGGTTGCACGTCGTCTGGGTCATATCACTGAAATCCATGAAAAAGATCGTCCAGAGAATGTTGTTCTGGGTCAAACTGCTCATGATGTTGCGGCTTCTGCCAAGCGTCAGGGAGCCACTGTTACCCTGATGTCTCGTTCTCCTGTTGAGAAAATGAATGCTGCTAAACACGAAATTGATGATGCACTGCGCGAAGGCGTTAACGTTCGCGGTTGCCTGAGCCCGGTTGAAGTTGTACTGGGTGATGATGGTCGAGCCCGTGCCCTGAAAGTTATCGAACTGGAAGAAGATGGCAAGACTGAAAAAGCAGGTTCTGAATTTGAAATCGAAGCTGACCTGATCGTTGCAGCGATTGGTCAGGGTGGTGACCTGACTGGCCTTGATGGCCTGGGTAATGACCGTGGCCTGATGGATGCCGACCAGCACTATCAGGTACCTGGCAAATCCGGTCACTTCGTTGCTGGTGATATTGTTCGCCCTCACCTGCTGACTACTGCTATTGGTCAGGCCTCTATCGCTGTTGAAAGTATCGATCACTACTTCAAAAAAGATGAGCTGCGTAAGCGTCCTAAGGTTGATAAGCACCACTTTAACCTGCTGGCCAAATTGCGTGAAGCCGGTCTGGAGCCAGAAAGTTTTGATGCCACTGTTGGCGATCAACGCGGTACTAACAGCTCTAACTATGCTGTACACAACTACGAAGATCGTTCTGCTGCAGAAATCATTCCCTCAGACAAACTGTTCCTGGGGCATTTCGAATTTACTGAGCGACTGAAGCGTGAAGAAGAAGTACCTGATTCAAATGAAGTTCTGGGTCACTTCCAGGAGCGTATGAAAGGTCTTAGCGAAGAGCAGGCTATCGAAGAATCCAACCGTTGCATGAGCTGTGGTATGTGCTTCGAGTGTGATAACTGCGTAATCTTCTGCCCACAGGATGCCATTTTCCGTACACCGAAGAAAGAAGCCACCATGGGTCGTTATGTAACGACTGATTATGCCAAGTGTGTTGGTTGTCATATCTGTCAGGATGTTTGCCCAACTGGCTACATCGACATGGGTATGGGTGAATAATAATAACTATTGGGGAAACCATCGTGTATTTGCCAAGGTATATTAAACAACTTGTCGGAATCCTCGGGGTCAGCCTGCTGCTGGCCCTGCCTCTGACAAGCCAGGCCGGCGACCTTTTACCTTCGATTCCTAAAGGTAAAGGTGACAAGTGTGTAGAACCCACTGCCGACATGCGCATAAACCACATGGAGTACATTCTCCATCAGCGTGACGATACGATGCGTCGTGGTATTCGCACCAGCAAGCACAGCCTGAAAGAATGTATCGAGTGCCATAATGCACCGGCAAAAGACGGTAAGGTTGCCCGTGTTGGTAACAAGGAGCACTTCTGCAGTAGCTGCCACATCTATTCTGCTGTAAAAGTCGATTGCTTTGAGTGTCATACCGACAAGCCTGAAAATGCTCAATATAGACACGCTGTGAAGGGGAACCATTGATGAAACAGGATACCGATATGAATCGTCGCCGGTTTCTGGGTCAGGCTGCTGCCGCAGCTGGGTTGACCGTTGCCCCCGGCGTAATGCTTTATGAAGTACAGGCCCGCCCTGCCGATCAGGCCGCCACCAGTAAACAACGTTGGGGTATGTTGATCGACACCTCTAAATGTTCAACAGGTTGTACCGATTGTGTCACCGCCTGTAAAACAGAACATGGTTGGGGCTCTACCGAAACCAAATCCAATGCTGAGCAGCAGGCCCAGTGGATCCGTAAGGTCAAACTGACTGATAAGCAAACTGGTCATGTACAATCTTTACCTCTGATGTGTCAGCACTGTGAGACGCCTCCCTGTGTGGATGTTTGTCCTACCGGTGCTTCCATGAAACGTGCCGATGGCATTGTACTGGTCGACAAACACATCTGTATCGGTTGTCGTTATTGCATGATGGCCTGCCCTTATAAGGCCCGTTCATTTATCCATGAGCCATTAATGAATCAGAAACCACATGCCCCTCGTGGTATGGGTACGGTTGAAAGCTGCACCCTATGTGTTCACCGTGTTGATAACGATGGTATACCTGCCTGTGTTGAATCCTGTAATGCCAAGGGTCACAAGGCAATGTACTTTGGTGATCTGCATGATCCCAATAGCGAAATCTCTAAACGACTGAAAGAGTTTGGTGGTGAGCAAATCCGTGCCGATCTCGGCTTGAACACCGGCGTCCGTTATCAGGGACTTTAATTAAAACGATAAAATCAGGTTGGCGGAAACAATGAAAGCAATCAGATATCAAGAAATTCAGGGCAATAGCTTTGGTTATTTTGCCTTACTCGGCATTCTGGGATTGATCGTCGCAGCGGGTGGACTTGCAGCATTCTACATGGAACACAATGGCCACTGGGTAACCGGTATGACGAATCAAGTCGTCTGGGGTATGCCCCATGTATTTGCCATTTTCCTGATTGTCGCTGCCTCAGGTGCACTCAATGTCGCTTCTATTTCTTCCGTATTTGGCAAGAAACAATACAAGCCCCTCGCCCCACTCTCAGCATTCCTGTCTATCTGCCTGCTATTAGGTGGTCTGACTATTCTGGTACTGGATCTGGGTCAGCCTGATCGACTGATCGTGGCCATGACCATTTATAACTTCAAATCCATTTTTGCCTGGAACATGATTCTCTATAACGGCTTCATTGCTATCGTTGCTGTTTACATCTGGTTCATGCTGGAAAAACGCATGAACAAATACAGTAAGTATGCCGGTTTTGCTGCCTTCTTCTGGCGACTGATTCTTACCACTGGTACCGGTTCTATCTTCGGCTTCCTGGTGGCACGTCAGGCCTACGATGCCGCGATCATGGCACCGATGTTTATCATTATGTCTTTTGCCTATGGTCTGGCGATATTTATCCTGGTGATGATGGCTGCCTACAACTGGAGTGGTCGTGAACTGGGTGATGCCACAGTCCGCCGTATGAAGAACCTGCTGGGTGTCTTCGTCGGTGCCGTACTCTACTTCACTCTGGTCTATCACCTGACCAACCTGTATGCCACTGAGCATCACGGTGTTGAGGCCTTCATGCTGCGTGATGGCGGAATCTACACTACTCTGTTCTGGTGGGGCTGGGTTGTGATTGGTGGAGTGCTACCACTGGCCCTGCTGTACGGTCCAACTGGCGACAACCGCAGTGCTATTGGCCTTGCCAGTGTCCTCGTGATTCTGGGTGGTCTGGCAACTATTTATGTGATTGTCATAGGTGGCCAGGCCTATCCACTGGAAATGTTCCCCGGCAAGATTGTAGAAAGCTCATTCTTTGACGGTGGTGTAAAAGCCTATTCACCTACCCTGGCTGAAACGCTGTTAGGCATCGGTGGCTTTGCCCTGGCACTCATCATGGTGGCTTTAGTCGTGAAAGTGCTGCGCGTTCTGCCTGAAAGCATGTCAGATGCTATTGCTGACCCTCACTACAAAGCGGAAAAGTAACACCCGCGCTCATTTTCTGAAACCCTGTCTGTTTGTACAGACAGGGTTTTTTAACGTCCGCAAGTTTTTCTCACAGGCGAATTGATCATGAACCGCTTATTGATCTCAGCCGCCCACAAATCTTCTGGTAAAACCACCGTCAGTATTGGTCTGTGTCATGCCCTGTCTCAGGCTGGCCACAGGGTACAGCCCTTTAAAAAAGGCCCGGATTACATCGATCCCATGTGGCTTAGTCAGGCCACAGGACGTTCCTGCATTAATCTTGATTTCTATACCATGCAACACGAAGAGATCCATCAACGCTTTCAGTCTTATAGTGAGGGTGCCGACATCTCGCTGATCGAAGGCAATAAGGGACTCTACGATGGGCTGGATATCGAGGGCTCTAATAGCAATGCCGCGCTCGCACAATTATTAAAGGCCCCCGTAGTTCTGGTCATCGATGTACGCGGTGTCACCCGCGGTATCGCTCCCCTGCTGCTAGGCTATCAGGCCTTTTGCAAAGACATACATATTGCCGGTGTCATCTTTAATCAGGTCGGTGGTCAACGACATGAATCCAAGTTACGCAAGGTTATCGAACACTATACGGATATACATGTTATCGGTGCTGTGGCCAAAAACCCCGAGATGAACATTGATGAGCGCCACCTGGGTTTGATTCCCAGTAATGAAGCACAACAGGTTAAAGACAAGATCGACACCATCGGCCAACTGGTGGCAGAGCAAGTGGATCTTGGTAAGCTCATAGAAATTGCCAAACAGGCACCTACACTGCCCGAGATAAAAATAGATCCGCTAGAAACCATCAAGCCAAATATCAAGATTGGTATCGCCCGAGACTCTGCCTTTGGTTTTTATTATCAGGATGATTTTGATGCCCTCAGGCAAGCAGGTGCTGAACTGGTATTTTTCGATACCCTGAAAGATACAAAACTACCTGAGGTCGATGGCCTGTTTATCGGTGGTGGATTCCCTGAATCCTTCCTGAAAGAACTCAATGCCAATCAAACCATGCGCGAATCCATTCGTACGGCTATCGACAATGGCCTACCAGGCTATGCTGAGTGTGGTGGACTGATGTATCTATGTCGATCCATCGACTGGAACAAGAAGATCCATGAAATGGTAGGCATCGTTCCTGCTGATGTCCGTATGTATCAAAAACCACAGGGTCGAGGGTATATTCGGCTTGAAGAAAACAATGGCCACCCCTGGCCATCGAGCGATCAAAATAACAAAGAGATCGTCGGCCATGAGTTTCATTATTCCGGCCTGGAGAATCTCGATCCCTCGGTCAAATCAGTTTACAAAGTTTTACGCGGCTTTGGGATTGATGGCCAGCAGGATGGCCTTATATATAAGAATCTGCTCGCCTGTTATGCCCACTTGAGGGACACCAGGCAAAATCACTGGACGAAACGCTTTGTTGAATTTGTCCGTCAATGTAAAGAATCTAACGGAGGTTAATTGTGATTACCATAACATCTGCTGCTGCTGAACAAATCAAGCTCTCTGCCAAACAGGGCAATGCCGAGGGTCTGCCCCTGCGCCTGGCAGCAACTAAAAATGCTGATGGCAGCATCCACTATGGCATGGGCTTTGCCGACCTGGATACCGAAGACGATCTGCGTTTTAAGTCCAATGATGTAACTGTCGTGGTTGCCCCCAGCTACATGGAGCTCCTGAACAATACCGAGATAGACTATGTCGAGCTGGAAAATGGGGAAAAGAATTTCATTTTCAAAAACCCGAATGATCCAAACTATAAAACAGCATAATAGACACTTTTAGGGACATTTAAACGCATTATTAGCCCTGTTTATGTGCTAATCATCTCCAATCTGAAGAATAAAAGATTTCCCTCCATTGTTGAGTGAATATCAGAAAGGTGGTGTAAAGCTTAAACCAGGTCTATTTCGGTCATCTAATTGATAAATCATGCAAATCCAGGCCTGTTATCTATCAGAATCTGTTAATATTGTCTGAATAAGACAGCCAGTAGTGGACTCTATGAGTAGTATCCCGACTGAACATACCGAAAAATCTCCCCTTCTGGGTGCCAGCCTGACATTCGAGGAGGAAAGTAACCGCCTGCACAAAAAGCTGTTTCGCGGCCTGTGGCGCGGTCGGCTCTGTGTGCTGTTTCTCTCCCTATGCAGCACAACCCTGGCACTGGGTATGTTCAGTCTGTGGGGAGCCGTTTATCAACTTGAACCCGCTTTGTATTACTCCATTGTCACCCTGCTCACGGTAGTCGCACTGGGAATACTCGGCATCATGTTTTATCGAATTCAGAATTACCTGCTGGCCCCCCTGACCCACCTGCGTAACTGGGCTGTGGAAATGCATAACGGCAATCTGTCTGCCCGTATCCCGACCAATTATCCCGGTGAGTTTGCTGCCCTGGCCAAGGATATCAATGAGTTTGGTGACACCCTGCAAAACCTCTCCGAGGACATGCAGAGTCAGGTACGCAAACAGACCCGTCATATTGAACAGAAAACTCGTTCACTGGAAATCATCTATGATGTGGCTGCCAGCATTAATGTCTCCCGTGATCTGGAAGACCTGCTGACCCGTTTTCTACATACCTTAAAAGATGTGGTTCATGCCCGTGCTGCAATAGTCAGACTGGCTACCGAAGATGGCCAGATGCGACTGGTCTCCAGCATTGGTCTGGATGATGACCTCATGTCCCGCGAACAGATCATCCCCTCTGCCAGCTGTCTGTGTGGCAGTGCCTATGATGAAGGCAAGGTCCTGTTCCAACGTGATATCAAGGAGTGTGACAAAATCGTAGGTCGCGCCTTCTTCGGCAAGGAAGACGTCGGCATGGTGGTGGTACCGCTGCAATATCGTGATAAAACCCTCGGTGTGTATAACCTGTTTGTCTATCGTGAAGACTACGTCGACCCCAAGGGTATTGAGGCACTGCTTACCAGTATCGGACGCCACCTGGGTATGGCCATTGATAAGGCACGTTCTGATGAAGAATCCAACCGCTTCTCTATTATGGAAGAACGCACTCGTATCGCCCATGAACTGCATGACTCCCTGGCCCAGACCCTGGCCAGCCTGCGCTTCCAGGTGCGGGTACTGGATGAAACCCTGCGCCAGGGCCAGGAACAGGACATCTGGCACGAACTGGAGCAGATCGAAAACAACCTCGATGAGGCCTATGCTGAACTGCGTGAGTTAATCACTCACTTCCGTGCGCCTATCGATCATCGAGGCCTGGTACCAGCCGTACAGCACCTGGTGGATCGCTTCCGTAAACAGACCGACATTCAGGTCTATCTGCAAAAGGAATGGAACCTGGTACACATGGCCGCCAATGTCGAGGTGCAGGCCCTGCGCATCATTCAAGAAGCACTAAACAATATTCGCAAACACAGTGATGCCCATAACGTACGCATCCTGCTACGCAGTGATCCCAATGGTAACTGCATGATCATGATCGAGGACGATGGTGTCGGTATCACAACCGGTTCCCCTGATAACAGAACAGACCATTATGGTCTCAATATCATGCAAGAACGCGCCACACAGATAGGTGGTGAGATCCGTATCGAAAGTGAACCGGGTGAAGGTACCCAGGTGATCCTGCAATTCAAATATCAAGCCATGCCAGCCTACCAGAATGTGCCGGTGGATTTTCAAACAAACATTGACAAGGTTATTAAATGAGCCTGCGAGTTTTATTAATCGATGATCACACCCTGTTTCGTGTCGGCCTGGAAGGACTGCTGAGTAGTCGCGGGATTGAGGTAGTTGCCTCCGTCAACAGCGGTCAGGAATGCCTGCCCATTATCGATCAACATAAACCTGATGTGATTCTCCTCGACATGCGAATGCCCGGCATGAACGGCCTTGGAGTTCTCGGTATGTTACGCGAACAGGGCCTGGAAATGCCCATCGCCATGCTTACCACCAGTAGTGAAGAATCAGATCTAGTGGAATCCCTACGGGCCGGTGCCCAGGGCTACCTGTTAAAAGATATGGAGCCAGATGACCTGGTACTGGCCCTGCGCGACATCGTGGCAGGTAAAACCGTCGTCGCCCCAGACCTGGCCCCCATCCTGGCCAAGGCAGTATCCGGCAAAAGTGATGCGGTGGATGACAAGAAGGTCACCCCCTTTTCTCATCTCACCCCACGAGAAACCGAGATTCTGGGACTGCTTGCCGAAGGTCAGAGCAACAAGGCCATTGCCCGTAACCTCGGTATCTCAGATGGCACAGTAAAATTACATGTCAAAGCGATCTTAAGAAAGCTGGAAGTCCACTCCCGTGTCGAGGCCGCCGTGATGGCAGTAGAGAAAGGGCTATCACGCTCAACAGCATAATCCTCTTCATAAAAATAACAAGGTTTACCCATGAAAACATTCACCCAACTGGTTGACGAGTGTCTGCAACATATCCAGGAGATCTTTCCCTGGGACCTGGCGGAAAAACTGGAACACGATAAACCCATGATCATCGATGTACGAGAACCTTATGAATTCGAAGCCATGAAGATCGAGGGTTCCATCAATGTCCCCCGCGGTATTCTTGAAAGTGCCGTTGAATTTGATTACGAAGAAACCATACCCGAATTGGCTCATGCCCGTGACAAAGAGGTGATCGTAGTGTGCCGTTCCGGTCGCCGTAGCGCCCTCGCCTGTCTGGTCATGCAGGAGATGGGGTTTGGAAATGTGATTTCACTCAAGACTGGTTTGCGTGGCTGGAATGAGTTTGAACAGCCAATGATTGATAAGGATGGGAATGAGGTTGATGTGGATGATGCGGATGAATATTTTACGGCTAAGTTAAAGCCGGAGCAATTGAGTTCTAATCAGTAAGTTCCTCTTCTTTTTATTTTCTCTTAAAGCCAGTGCATTCCAGCTATGAACCTATCATAGAGCCATGAGTCTACTCACATCGATACTTTTTCCATAATATTCAGCTTGCTAGTCGTTATAAAGACACACTTAAAGATTATTACCTTTTGTGTCGATATGACAATATTAGATAAAACTTCTTGCTTCAAAAAATTACTTCGTCGTAATGACTGTGTTTTCACCTGTTAATAGGTGTTTATACACAATTCTTATCAATTTGATGTTGGCATTAATAAGTACTGTAGAATTTTTTTCGATCTGGTCATTTTTTATACAGATCACTGCACCCTTTACTATGAATACCCTCCAAAGAGGTGGTTATTCTGCAAATGTAGGAGTTATAATCTCATTTCCGACATGGTTATGTAATGCAGTCATTGTCTATAAGGAACGGGGGAGAGAAGGGGAATGAAATTTGCGGTTAATATATTTCTTATAAGTTGTTTACTCCTTCTTGTTTCTGCCTGTGGTAATTCTGATAGTCCTGAATCCACTGAAAATTCCAGTACACTACCCCCCCTCCAAGTAACAATTAATGACTTTAAATCCCTGCAAAACATTAATACCGAGAAAGCGTATAGCCATGAGGCAAATGCAACAGTACTGTCTGCAAATATTAAACTAGGTCTAAAACACCTTAGCAGCACCACTGACTCAGACACAGTAATTTCCCCCATACTATTGTCTCGTTCCTTGGCCACATTATTGGTTGGGGCCAAAGGGGATACTTATCAACAAGTTCTGTCTGATTTAGAAATAGATATGGAATCAACAATATTAAACTTTCAGCCTGATGAGTTGATGAATGCTCTTGTTGATTTAAGTAATAAACAACATATGCCAATAAAGACAACCACCTGGGGGAAACATGACTTCCAGTTCGCCACTGAGTATCTTGTTAAAATGGGTTACTTTAATTCAGAGCTAAATTCAATAAATATCTCATCGGAACCTGATGATAAAAACTCAATAACAAACTGGCTTTTATCACAGAATTTTCAGTCAAACATCAATCAATTAATAGAAAGTATTAATACTGTAAATTTGGTTACTGCTGTCGCCCATTCCCACACCTTCAGGCTATCTGCTAGTTGGGACAATAATGAATATATCGTTAACAGTGTTCAAGCCAACTTTGGATATCTCAATTATGATGGCTATGAAAATCAGGCAGTTGTTCCTATGAAAGAGATATCGGGAGACATTCCTTATTACAGCAATGATCGGTATGAAGCGTTTGAATTAAGTTTATTCAACAGCCCGATAAAATTGATGATCATTATGCCGTTTTATGGGCAACTTGGCAGTACCATCCATCAGTTTTCTGAAGTAGAATTTGATCATATCGATAAAAATTTTTTCACAAACGCTCGAACTGTATATCTACCTGTTTTTTCAATAGACAGATACGGCTCGAATCACTATAAAGAGAACTCCACCGATGATTTTAGTGGAATCAATATTGATGGTTTACTTTATCTAAAGCAGCTTGGGCACTATACATATTTCTCGGTTAATGAAGAGGGTTTACAGGGAGAGTCTATCGAATACTCTCTTATTAATAGTCCACAACTCAATTCTGACCTAATTGTTTTATACCCTTCCCCTGATATATATACAGATATTTACACAGAAGGTGGTATGTCTGGCTCTATCTCTAATTTTGGCTGGGATCCTCAGAAGGAGTGTTACCCGCCAGAACAAGCCAGACCATTTATTTTTATTCTAAGGGATACAACCGATAACAGCATTTTGTCAATTGGTAAAATTAGTGACGATACAATTGGCGGGGAACGTGTGGAGCCTACGTTAGTTTCAATCTATGATGATTGTCCTTAGCTTATCTAATAATCAGGAAGTGTTAAAAACTGGCACTTAAGCAACAATACATTTTAGTTCCTGTGATAAACAAAGAGCAAAGAGTCCTCACCAACACTATAAAATGATGACTACCCTCCGCTCCTTGTTCATAATATTCAACACCGCAGAATCACACCGTGGCAGGTTCTTCCGCTTCAGCAGTAATAATTTCAGTCCAGGATGTCATATTCAATGTTTCAGGCTCTAGTGGTGGAAATGTCTTTTTTCGATTATTTTTCCAGGCAATCCAACCGGCAAGGGCCAGAGCAAAAGTGGCGAGGAAATTTATGACAAAAACACCATTAACGTGATTACCGACTTTAAAAAATATATCATCCCAATGCTTTCGGCCAGCATCAAGATATTCTTTTTCAACACTACCATCCGATTTTCTAACCCAGATATAATCGTATCTATATCCATAGTCATGAATAATGCCTGGCACTAACAATAAGCCGACGGGTGAGAGATAGGCACGGAGTCTTTTTGGCACTGAGGCACCATCAAATACAAAATCTTTGGGAATCACCATGGTCTTATCAATGTCTGGCAAATAAAAATCCCAATCTGATTCGAATTTCCATTCACGGGTAGATTTGATCCATATCCATAAAGCTTTAAAAAATCCTTTGCCCTTGGTTTCAATTGGAACAGGGATCAATTTTGGCATGGTATTTTCGTGCCCAGGAACCACAGGGCCTGAAGTGTTTGCTTGAGTCATATTTCCCTCCAATAATGTTAAATTATCAATCCGTAATTAAGAATTTAGGTGCTGAAGCCAGTTTTCAATATTACTTGTGATGACTAATGTGGAAAAAGGAAAATACAGGATAAAGGTTAATAGTATTTCAGTTCGATGCCTAGTCTACTCCTTTACACCAGTCACAATACTTAGACAGCATAACGCTGTTTGCTTTGGTTAAGCAAGATATCGTATGGATTAATAGTCCATGAATATAAAGGCTTATTAACTGTTGCAGATATTTTGGTGGAAAACAAAACCTTTTAAAATATATTAAAGATAATGCTTACGTTCCTTGCGCTGCCCGTTCGGGCTGGCCTGTTGCACGACTCGCGAATGTATCGCTTCGAATTTTATTTCACGACGTTCATGCATATAGGCTTCATTGAGGGGCTGGATGAAATACCGACCTTCATCGATAAGGAGTTGTCTAAAGATCGGACCATTTTCAATCATGGCAACAACATAGCATTCATGGGAGACTGGCGCTGAACTATCAAGGATGATGATATTACCGCGTTTGAATTCAGGCTCCATACTGTCATCAACAACCTGCAAAGCAATGGGTTCACTGCCTCCACAACTGCTCATACTGGCTTCGAATATCTCTTTTTCACTCTGACTCATGCTGTGTTCCTGCTCAGGACTTGATTTCTGACTAGGCGAATTCGGCCTGGATCAGGGTATCCAGTCTGCTTCGCCAATCGGGCTGGGGGATATTATACCGATTTTTAATCTTGCTGCAGTCCAGAATAGTGGATTTTGGCCTTGCCGCCGGGGTGGGATAGTCTGAGGTGGGGATGGGTTTAACGGTCACGCCCTGGTCAAAATCCAGGCTCCTGGCATGGTCAAAGATTTCTACTGCAAAATCATACCAGCTACAGGCGGGTTGGCCACTGTAATGATACAGTCCCCACTCCACATCACCTTTCTGTATAAATCCACATAGCTTGAGAATGGTCTCGGCAATATCTTCTGCCGCCGTTGGTCCGCCATGTTGATCATTAATGATGCCGAGTTCATCTCGATCCTTACCCAATCGCAACATAGTTTTTACAAAATTATTTCCATGCAATCCAAACACCCAGCTGGTACGCAAAATGATGTGTCGTGTCAGTAAATCTACAATGGCCATGTCCCCGGCCAGTTTGCTTTTACCATAGATATTGAGTGGACCGGTGCCATCTGTCTCTTTATAAGACGTGGTTTGTTCACCTGAGTACACGTAGTCAGTGGAAATATGGATTAATGGAAGATTGGCTTTGTGACAGGCCGATGCCAGATTGGCCGCACCTGTTTCATTGACCAGAAAAGCAGTTTTTTGATCTGACTCGGCCTTATCCACTGCAGTATAGGCCGCGGCATTGATAATGATATCAGGTTTAGTTTCGCCGATGGCCTGTTCAATAGATTGAGCTTGAGAGATATCCAGCGCCGTTCTTGGCAGAGATACCACATCTACATCATAAGCCTCTGCCAGTTGAGACAAGGCATGACCAACCTGACCATTTGCAGCTGTGACCAGGGCCTTCATCATGGAATGTATTTTGGGAGTTGCTCTGAGCTAAGTTCAGAGAGCGCTAACAGTTGTTTATCTTTATCCGATAAGGTGGGATCCGCGATGGACCAGTCAACCGCAATGCTGGGATCGTTCCAGATGATACCAACCTCATCTTCCGGGTGATAATAGTCGGTACACTTGTACTGAAAGTCGACGGTGTCTGACATTACACAAAAGCCGTGGGCAAAACCGGGAGGTACATAGAGCTGGTGATGATTTTCATCACTTAATTCAGCACCAAACCATTTCCCGAAATGGGGTGAACCCTGGCGAATATCTACCGCCACATCAAACACCTTGCCACGAATCACGGACACAAGTTTGCCCTGGGGATAATTCAATTGATAATGCAGACCACGTAATACCCCTTTAGAAGAACGTGACAAATTATCCTGCACAAAATCCAGTTCAATACCGATTTCTTTGTATCTTTCTGCCTGGAAGGTTTCGAGGAAAAACCCTCGTTGATCACCAAAGACTTTGGGCTCGATTAACAATACTCCCGGCAAATTTGTTTCAATAATATTCATTAGAGTTCCAGCACCAGTAATTTCTGGAGATAAGTACCATAATTACTCTTGGCCAGTGGTTCAGCCAGCTTTAACAACTGTTCATCATTGATCCACCCCATGCGCCAGGCAACTTCTTCGGGGCTTCCTATCTTAAGACCCTGCCTTTTCTCCAGTGTCTGGATAAAATGAGAAGCTTCTAACAAAGACTCATGTGTTCCTGTATCCAACCAAGCCACACCTCGACCCATTTTTTCAACATGTAAATTACCCTGCTCGAGATAGACTTTATTAACATCGGTTATCTCCAGTTCACCACGCGCTGAAGGTTTTATATTATGTGCAATATCCACCACCTGGTTATCATAAAAATACAGGCCAGTTACGGCATAGCGGGACTTGGGTTTAGTCGGTTTTTCTTCGATACTGATGGCCTTGTCATTTTTATCAAAGGCCACCACGCCATAGCGCTCTGGGTCATCTACCAGATAGGCAAACACAGTCGCACCCTCTTTCCTGTCTGCTGAATTTTGCAGTGATACCTGCAGGTCATGGCCGTAAAATATATTATCACCCAATACCAGAGAACAAGTGTCATTGCCTACAAAGTCCTTGCCAAGAATAAATGCCTGAGCCAGGCCTTCCGGTTTAGCTTGAACGGTGTAAGAAAGGTTCAACCCCCACTGACTACCATCACCTAATAACTGTTCAAAACGGGGAGTATCCTGTGGGGTAGATATCACCAGAATATCTCGTATCCCCGCCAGCATTAGTGTACTGAGAGGATGATAGATCATAGGTTTGTCATAGACGGGTAATAGCTGTTTTGAAACCGCCAGTGTGGCGGGATGTAAACGTGTGCCAGCACCACCAGCAAGTATTATTCCTTTCATCTTTTAACCTTAAACGTTGAGGCCGAGCCGTTCCTGTTGATATTTTCCACTTTGAACACGTTCACACCATTGCATGTTATCGAGGTACCATTGAATGGTTTTTTTCATTCCCGTTTCAAAAGTCTCTTCAGGGACCCAGTTGAGATCATTTTTAATTTTTGTCGCATCGATCGCATAACGCTGATCATGGCCAGGGCGATCAGCAACATAGGTAATCAAATCTTGATAGGCCTTCACCCCTGCTGGATGTTCAGGCACTAAGTCCTCAAGAATTTCACAAATGGTCTGTACTACTTCAATATTCTGCTTTTCGTTATGCCCACCAATATTATAAGTCTCACCCACCTTACCCTCGGTCAGGACACGATATAAGGCTCGAGCATGATCATCGACATACAACCAGTCACGAATTTGATCTCCTTTACCATAGATTGGCAAAGGCTTGCCTGACAGGGCGTTGAGAGTCACCAGAGGAATCAGTTTTTCAGGAAATTGATAAGGCCCATAATTATTTGAGCAATTTGTCAGTACCACCGGGAAGTCATAGGTTTTGTGCCAGGCACGTACCAGGTGATCCGATGATGCCTTGCTGGCCGAATAAGGGGAATTAGGTTTATAGGTAGAAGTTTCCGTAAACAAACCATCTTTACCCAGGCTACCATAGACTTCATCGGTAGAAACGTGATGAAAACGAAAAGCTACCTTATCTTTATCTTCGAGTTTTAACCAGTACTGACGAGCTGTTTCTAATAGGTTATAGGTGCCAACAATATTAGTTTGAATAAACTCTGCCGGACCATCGATAGAACGATCCACATGAGATTCGGCTGCCAGGTGCATAATGGCCTGTGGTTGATACTGAGTAAAGATACGTTCAAGCTCATTCGTCTCACAGATATCCACCTGCTCAAACTGATAGTTGGGATGGTCTTCAACTCCGGTTAATGATTCAAGATTCCCTGCATAGGTCAATTTATCAACATTGATAATACGAACATCGACCTGCGTTGAAATGATATAGCGAATAACAGCTGAACCAATAAAGCCAGCTCCACCCGTAATAATGATTGTTTTACTCAAAGCGTTCTCTCAATTATTCATTTATTGGTGTTTTATCTTGTGTATCTTGTTCAGGCAGATCATTCTGCTCCTGTTGCAATTGCCATAGGTTTTCATAAACCCCTTTTTGTTTTAGCAATTGTCTATGCGATCCCTGTTCCACGATTCTACCATTATCGAGCACCAGGATCTGATCGGCATCGATAATTGTGGAGAGTCGATGGGCGATTACAAGGGTAGTATGATTTTCTGAAACTTCCTGCAGGGCCTTCAGAATGACCTTTTCTGACTGGGAATCCAGACTGGAAGTGGCCTCATCAAACACCAGGATAGTTGGGTTTTTCAAAATAACACGCGCAATGGCGACCCGTTGTTTTTCCCCACCTGACAGTTTTAAACCTCGCTCACCCACTACCGTTTCATAGCCATTAGGCAGGGATTCGATAAATTCATGAATATGGGCCAGTTTTGCCGCCTGAATGACCTCCTCTCGGCTGGCATCGGGTTTGGCATACTGGATATTGTAATAAATAGAGTCATTAAACAGCACCGTATCCTGTGGCACGATACCAATCGTTTCACGCAGACTTTGTTGAGTGACTTTGGCAATATCCTGGCCATCAATAAAGATTTGTCCCCCTGTCACATCATAAAAGCGAAACAACAGACGAGCCAGGGTCGATTTACCTGCACCTGAAGGCCCTACCACTGCGAGCTTCTGGCCCGGCTGAATGTCAAAGCTAATATCGTGCAGGATAGGACGTTCTTCATGATAGGCGAAGGCAACATGCTCAAAATGCACATGCCCTTGTTTGATCTGAAGCTGAACAGCCTGCTCAGTATCCTGAATATCACTTTGTTGTCCCAGCAGGCGAAACATCAGGTCCATATCTGCCAGGGCATATTTTAACTGTCGATACACAATGCCCAGAAAACCCAGCGGCATAAACAGCTGCAACATAAGTGCATTAACCATCACCAGATCACCAATGCTCATCTGGCCACTGACCACTCCCTGACCGGCAAATACCATGATCATTGTTACACCAATGGCAATAATACCGCCCTGACCAAAATTCAATAGTGACATGGAGGTCTGGCTACGTACGGCCGCCCCTTCCCATCTGCCCAGGGTTTCATCGTACCGGCGCAATTCCAGTTTTTCGTTGTTGAAGTATTTGACGGTTTCATAATTCAACAGGGCATCCACAGCACGGCCATTGGCCTGGGAATCCATGGCATTCATCTCATGGCGAAAATGCATGCGCCACTCAGTGATCATGAAGGTAAAAATAAAGTAGATAATGACAGTGCTAAATACGGCCAGGGCAAACCGGGATTCATACTGAGTCAGTAATATGCCTGCCACCAGTAAAAATTCGGCGATGGTGGGCAGGATGTTGAACACCATATAGTTCAGGATTGAGCTCACACTGCCTGCGCCTCGTTCAAGGTCACGAGAGATATTGCCTGTTCGGCGATCCAGATGAAAACGTAAAGACAGGTTGTGCAGATGCTCGAATACCCGAGTGGAAACCCGGCGCATGGCGTGATAACGAACCCGGGCAAATACAGCATCTCGCAACTCATTGAACATGCTGCCTGCTAACCGTAGCGCCCCATATGCCAGCAACAGGGCCAGTGGCAGAACCAAAGCGACATTTGATTTTACATCCAGGGTATCCACCACCTCTTTTAAAATAAAAGGCACCCCTACGATGGCAAGCTTTGAGAATATCAGGCAAAGCAGTGCAAACAGCACCCGCCCTTTGTATTCCCAGATGAAGGGAAACATCCGTTTCAGGTTTTGCCGGTCTTTACGAGCGGAATGGGGATTGCTTTCGTAGCGAATGTAATGATTCATGAACGATTAAATAGCTATTGCCAGCTTTATAAAAAGCGTTATTATCGCAGGTATTGGGCCGAATAAAATGCCTGAACCTACAGGGTTATATCAAGCATATCAAACTCGTGAACATTCGCATGCAATTAAAAAAATATTTTCTCTATCTCGTTTTTTCCCTGGCGGGTTCGAGTCTGCTGATGGCCTGTAGTGAGAGTGACAAAAAAGCCAAACGGGATAAGGCCCGTAACGTGGAAGTCATCACCGTAGACAGACAACCGGTCAAGGTAACACGCATTATCACCGGTAGCCTGGAGGCCATTCAAAAGGTTCAAATCTTTAATGAGGAACCGGGCAAAATAAAACAGATCCATTTTTATGAAGGTGACAAGGTCGAACAGGATGCCCTGTTGATAGAGCTGGATGGCAGCCTGATTCAGGCCCAGCTTGATAAGGCCAGGGCCAGTTTGAACCAGGCAAAACTGGATCTAAAACGCCTGAAACGTCTGGTACCCAGCAACCTGGCTTCTGAAGATCAGCTGGCCCGGGCAAAGACAGCCGTGGACCAGACCCAGGCCGAAGTCCGATTACTGGAAACCCGGTTCAATAACACCCGAATACGAGCCCCCTTTGCCGGGGTGGTCAGCACCCGTCACAAAGACCCCGGCGACGTGGTGCCCCTGCACAGCCACATATTGGACTTAGTGAATCCCCATAGCCTCAAGGCAACAATGAATATTTCAGGCCTGCTGCTGCCCCATTTACAAAAAGATGCCCTCGTCCAACTACGTATCGATGCACTGGGGGATACCCTGTTCCCGGCCAGAATTCTGCGCGTACACCCGGTGGTAGATCCGGTTTCCAGGCAGGGGGTGATGGAAGTCCTGCTTGACCCTGTACCGGTTGGCGCTGTCCCGGGTCAGTTGTGCCGGCTCTACCTGTCGACCGAGACCGGTCCCCTGCGCACCATTCCCCTCGCCGCCCTGCGCCACGATGCACAGGGAGAATATGTCTACCGGGTCGATGCACAGAACCAGAGCCGCCACACAAGGGTCAAAACTGGCCTGCAGCTCAATACCCGGGTAGAGATTCTTGAGGGGCTCGAGGCAGGTAACAAGGTCGTCACCAAGGGCATCATTGGGCTGCGCGACGGTAGCAAGGTGAAAATTGCTCGTGCGACCTCAACGGAGGTTCAACCTGCCGCCGTGGATAGTCCAGCACAACAGAAGGGGCCATAATCTTTCTATGCAAAAACGATTTCGCACAGGAGGTCTGGCAGCCTGGTCTATAAGACGACCCGTCAGTGTCATCATGCTTACCCTGGCGGTGATGATGCTGGGGCTGTTTGCCCTGCAGCGCCTGGGTATCGATCTCCTGCCCCATATCATCTACCCCGAGGTGCGGGTACGAATCCGTGACCCTGGGGTGCCTTCTCAGATCATGGAAGACAAGGTTACTCGCCAGTTGGAAGAACAGCTGGCCATTACCGAGAATGCCATCTCGGTGCAATCCACCACCAACGAGGGGGAGAGTTCGGTGGATCTGAGTTTCCCCTATGGCACGGACATCGACATTGCCCTGCGTGACGCCAGTACCCGCCTGGATCGGGCCAAGCGATTTCTGCCTGACACCATCGACCCACCTGTCATCTATAAACGTGACCCTATGCAGATCCCGGTACTGGAATTCGTGGTCAGTTCCAATACACGCGATCCCGTCGAGCTACGCAACTGGGTCGATTATGAGTTTTCTCGCTGGTTTTTGAACCTGCCCGGGGTCGCCTCCACCGAGGTGGGCGGCGGTCTGGAAAAAGAAATCCATATCATCGTGGATCAGGAGCGACTGGCCAGCCTGGGCCACAGCTTCCAGGAACTGGCCGAACTCCTCGCCGTGGAAAATCAGGAGACCCCCGGCGGGCGCATGAACACAGGTGGTCGTGAATACACCATTCGCACCAGCGGCCGTTTTCAGACCGTCGAAGATCTGGCCACGCTGCCACTCTGGTTTGGTACCTCGACCAATAAGAAAGACATCATCCGCCTACGTGATGTGGCACGTGTGGTGGCCACTCACGAGGATGAGCGTCTAAAGGTCCGTCTGAATGGGCGGCCCGGAGTGAAGATGTCGGTTCAGAAACAGCCCTCGGCCAACACCGTGGCCGTGGTGGATACGGTCAAGGCACAGATGGACTGGCTCCGTGAACAAAAGCTCATCCCGGGGGATGTGCAGGTGGTAGCGGTGGGTGATCAGTCGATCTTTGTCCGCCATGCCCTAAATAATGCCAGTACCGCTGCCCTGTCGGGCGCCATCCTGGCCATGCTAGTGGTCTATCTCTTCCTGGGCAATTTCCGCCGTACCCTGGTGATCGGCACGGCCATCCCTATCGCCATCATGGTGACCTTTATCCTCATGAGCATGGCCGGGCTGACCCTCAATATCATGACCCTGGGTGGACTCGCCCTGGGAGTGGGCATGCTGGTGGACAATACTATCGTCATGCTGGAGAACATCACCCGTCATCAGCGTGAAGGCGAGGCCCCGGCCGAGGCCTCGGTGCATGCCGCTGCCGAGGTCAACAGTGCCATTGTCGCCTCTACCAGCACCAACCTGGCCGCCATCCTGCCTTTCCTGTTTATCGGTGGTCTGACCGGCCTGCTGTTTTCAGAACTCATCTTTACCCTCACCGCCGCCATCGTCGCCTCCCTGATCGTCGCCATTACCCTGGTGCCAACCCTGGGGGCACGCATTACCGACCAGAACAGCCAGCCTAAGCCCTTCGAACTCAAAATACGCAATAAGGTCGACTCAAATATTACCCGGCTGCAGACACGCTACAGCGGCTTTCTGCACAAGCAGTTAAGCCATCCCTGGCGGCTGTTGATGATTTTCATCCCGATCCTGGTACTGAGCCTGCCCCTGTTCCTGTTTGGCAAACAGATCTTCCTGCCCAAGATGGATGAGGGTCAGATCCGCATCAGTGTGGCCGGTGATCCCGGTCTGCAACTGAGTGAGATGGACCATACGGTCACTCGACTCGAAAAACTGTTTCGTCAATCGCCTGAACTGGTCACCGTGTTCTCCTCCGTTGGGGGTCGTATTTTTGGGCGATCTGAATACCAGTCGAGCCATTACAGTCGCATGGAGATCCAGCTCAAGCCGGGTACTGACAGCGAGGCCTGGATAAAACGCATGAACAAGTCCATTGCCAAACTCAGTCTGGTGGGCTTCAAGGTGCGCATGCGTGTCACCGGGGTGCGCGGCTTTAATATGAGCCGTGGGGATGATGACATCAGTATCCGTGTACAGGGCCCCGAACTGGCAAGCCTGACCCTCATCGGTGACCAGATCGTCGACCGCCTGGAGGATTTGAAGGGGCTACGTAACCTGACCCACTCTTATGAAGATGCCCGTGAAGAGATTAATGTGGTTATCGATCGGGCCCGCGCCGCCGATCTCGGCGTTCGAGTCAATGACATCGGCAAGGCCATGCAGGTGGCCCTGGAGGGACTGGTGGTGTCTGAATTCATCGACGGTGATCGGCAATACGATATTCGTCTGCGCCTGCCCCTCCAACAGGCCAACACTCACGAGGCACTCAAGAATACCTTTGTCGGGCTCTACCAGGGTCGGGTGATTCGACTACGCGATGTGGCCAAAATAGAGATGGTACTGAGCCCTGCCAATATCAAACGGGACCGGCAACGACGTATCGTCGAGGTCAGCGCCAGCCTGCAGGAGGCATCGGATCTCACTGGAATTGTGAAAGAGATCAATCACCGACTGGCCGATCTTCAGCTCCCTGAAGGCTACACCCTGTATGACGGCGGTACCCTGGACAACCTCAAGGAAGGACAGAAGACCGGTTCCTTGTTGCTGGCCCTCGCGCTGTTCCTGGTGTTTGTGGTGATGGCCGTGCAATACGAATCCCTGCGTAACCCGGTGGTCATCATGTTAGGCGTACCCTTTGGACTGATCGGGGTGGCTATTGGTCTGCTGGTATTTGATATTACCCTTTCCATGCCGGTCTGGCTGGGATTGATTATGCTGGCAGGTATTGTGGTGAATAATGCCATCGTACTGGTGGAACAGATCGAAATCGAACGGGAAAAAAATATCGAACTGGTCGAGGCCATTATTACGGCAGCCCGACTGCGTTTGCGCCCTATCCTGATGACCACACTGACAACCGCGATTGGCATGTCACCCCTGGCATTGGGGATAGGTAGTGGTGCAGAGATGCTTCAGCCACTGGCCATCGTGCTGGTGTGCGGCCTGTTGTTCTCCATGCTGGTGACCCTGCTCCTGATCCCGATGATCTACTACCTGATGCAGCCTAAACAATCACCCAGACAAGAGGCCCCTGTGACAAACGAAGACAGCAATCTCTATGTGCTCTCGGCCAAGCAACAGAAACAGGTTAACGATTGATATTTTCCAGGTTGGGGTATTCCGCCACCTGCTCACCACCGGGATCAAACCAGGCCAGTTTCTCATGTAATTTCACCACCTCACCCACAATGATCAGGGTGGGAGGTTTGATATCACCATTAGCCACCAACTTCGGCAGCGTATCGAGATTCCCAATATGGACTTTCTGGTTCTGGGTGGTGCCCTGCTCGACCAGTGCTGCGGGGGTACT
Source organism: Gammaproteobacteria bacterium (assembly GCA_029881995.1). Lineage (GTDB taxonomy): Bacteria > Pseudomonadota > Gammaproteobacteria > UBA6429 > Thiohalophilaceae > JAHEDB01. The sequence goes on along the minus strand of JAOULO010000002.1, from coordinate 32,183 downwards.
GCTATCAAGGCCATGGGCCTTGAGCTGTTTACATATTTCCGCCACCCCGTGCAGCCCCATGTAAAACACGACTGTCTGATGGGGTTGAGCCAGTGCCTTCCAGTTGAGATTGATAGTGCCGTCTTTCAGGTGACCGGTGACAAACATACAGGACTGCACGTAATCACGGTGGGTCAGGGGAATCCCGGCATACGAGGCACACCCAGCCGCGGCAGTAATACCCGGGACTACCTGGAAAGCCACCCCTTCGGCCATCAATGTCTCTATTTCCTCACCACCTCGACCAAAAATAAAGGGGTCCCCCCCTTTGAGGCGCAGGACTTTTTTGCCCTCTTTGGCCAACCTGACCAATAGTGAGTTGATGTTTTCCTGGGGAATAGTGTGTTTGTCCTTGGCCTTGCCTGCATAAATAAATTCCGCATCACGGCGGACCAGGTCAAGGATGGGGGCTGTCACCAGCCGGTCGTACACCACCACATCGGCCTGCTGCATGAGACGCAGGGCCCGGAATGTGAGCAAATCCGGGTCACCAGGACCGGCCCCAACCAGGTAGACCTCGCCCCGGTTATCCGGTGCAGCACCATTTGCCACGGCATCGGCCAGGGCTTCACGGGCCTCATGATCCTTGCCAGCCAGTAACATCTCGGCAATCGGCCCCTGTAAAATATTTTCCCAGAATAGTCGAATGTCATTCCCCTTAAAACGGGCTTTGACACGTTCCCTGAACTCCTCAACCATCATGGCCAGTCGACCATAGGCAGAGGGGATTATTGTTTCCAGGCGGGCTCTCAGCAGCCTTGCCAACACGGGAGAGGCACCACTGGTGGAAATGGCAATCTGTACGGGGCTGCGGTCAATAATTGAGGGCATAATGAAACCACACAGCTTCGGATTATCAACCACATTGACCGGAATCCCTCGGGCCTTACACAGGCTTGAGACCTGCTGATTAACCGCTTCATTATCCGTTGCCGCAATAACAATTTGCTTACCATCAATGTCAGCCTCTTCAAATTCCCTGGCCACATGTTGAATATCACCCGCCTGAAACCAGTGCGTTAATTCATTACAAAGTTCAGGGGAAACTACGGTGACCTCGCCTCGAGCACGTAGCAATAAAAATACTTTGCGCGCCGCAACTTCGCCCCCACCGACGACCAGACAGGGCTGAGATTTGATATTCATGAAAATTGGCAGAAAATTCACAACTGCACCTCAATAGATTATTTCGATCTGAAGCAAAATTTAGGGTGAGCAATCATACCTTTATCGGGTTTACTTGTCTCCCGCCAGGCCGTATCCCAGGGGTGATAGCCTCTATCCACAAAGATAGTAACAATTAGAAACAGATATTTGGCCTATACTCTCTTTGGTAGCTGGAGGACTTACACAACAACAATCTCACCAACCCACAACTGTGGAAGGAGGTGCAGTATGAAAAGACGTCTCTATTTTGTTCTACCCGACACCATCACCGCTGAAACCGTCCATAATGAACTCCTGCTTTCGCGTATCCCTGAGAAACAGATGCATGCTATTGCTCGCGATGGAATTGACCTGACAGATTTACCCCAGGCCAACCTTTTCCAGACCAGTGATGTTGTGCATGGCGCGCAACTGGGCTTCATCATAGGTGGCTTTTCCGGAGTCCTGGCTGGCAGCCTGGCGGCCATGATGGGTTGGTTGGTATCAGGACTGGAAGTCTGGTCAGTGACATCGCTGGCAGTAGGTGGTGCCTTTTTGGGTGCCTGGACTTCGAGTATGGTCGCGGTCAATATTCCAAATACCCGCCTGAAATCATTTCAGAGGGCCATTGAAAGTGGTCAAATCCTGTTTTGTGTTGATATCCCGGCCAGTCAGGTTGATGACATCAGTGATTTAGTGCGACGACATCATCCAGAAGCTGACCTGTATGATGTGGAACCGACTATTCCTGCATTCCCATAGTATTTATTTACATTAACCAAGCAGCGGTGCCTTGCGGCACCGCTTAGTTTTTCTGGTATTGCTGCTGGAAGCGCTGAATAAATAATTCCAAATCTTCTTCGGGCAATAGATTGATACCTGCTGCGCCTTTTCTCCCCCCTCCACTTGAAAATGACCGGCAGAGCTCATCGGCACCAGTTTTATTTGTTTGTGGGGCTCTGACACTGACCTGATAGCCTCCTTCAGGAAGGATAGTGAGAATAGCATGGGCATTATCAGGTACCGAAGTAGAAAGCTGATTGCCATATACACCGCTGACTCGCCTGGCCCATTTCTCATCGGGTAGTATATAAAGGCTGACAGAATCGTTACTGAACTCTGGTGCTATTTTTTCAGCATTGGCAATATCTTCGTAATATCCAGTACGAAGAACCTGATAGGCCTCCTCATTATTAACAAAATCAAAAGGACTAGAATAGGGTTTTATCTTTTCGTAGAGGCTAGCTGGATGAAAATACAGATCTTCGACAGTTGGGCCATATCCATTGTAATTCAGACATATTCCTAGTTCACATAAAGTCTCTAATTGGGATTCTGAATAGTCCAGCTGTTTTGCAGCATTCCTGGCAGCGCATGGTAAATTATCACCAAATGCAGCAGTAACTGCCCAGGGTAAAAATTGACCATTGATAAAATCATTAACTAATAAGCTTGTACAAACCTCAGGTGAGGTATCAATATAAGCGTCAAGATTCAGGTGTTTGGGAAGTGACTCCCCAGGATAGTGATGGTCAAAATAAATCACTGAAACATTATTACCCAGGAGCTGCTCAAGACCTTCTTTGTTCTTATCCATAGATATATCAAGAACTGTTACCCTGTCACCCGTACCAGCATCAACTTTCCTCAATAGGTTAATGTCACGTTTTACACCTGTAATCAGAATGCTATCAACTGGTTGCTTTAATCTAAGCTGATGTAATGCACATAAACCATCTGCATCACCATTAAACACATCAAAATGTCTCATCGTTTATTTATATTGTATTGTTTTATATTCTTTTATATAACTTCAGCAATTTGCTCTAATGTCATATAGTATGCTTTAATACTTACAGATTTTCTACCTGTAGGGATTTTCATGTCTACCAACGACGACAAACCAAAAAGCAGCAATACCGTCTGGCATCATGCAACTGTAACTCGCGCACGCAGAGAAAATTTAAAAAACCATAAAAGTGCAATTTTATGGTTTACAGGCCTCTCAGGTGCAGGAAAATCTACGCTGGCACATGCAGTGGAAGAAAAACTTCACCAACTAAAGTGTTCTACGTATGTACTTGATGGTGATAATGTGCGACATGGGCTCTGTGGTGATCTTGGATTTTCAGAAGATGATAGAAAAGAAAATATTCGTCGCGTTGGCAATGTCTCCAAGTTATTTCTTGAAGCTGGTGTAATAGTTCTTACTGCTTTCATTTCACCTTTTCGAAGCGATCGAAAACTAGTAAGAAATATGGTTTTACATGGGGATTTTCTAGAAATCTATTGTAATACTCCGATAGAGATCTGCGAAGAACGAGATATCAAAGGTTTATACCAAAAAGCACGCAAAGGAGAAATTAAGAATTTTACCGGTATTTCTTCACCTTACGAACATCCAGAAAAACCTGAGCTAGTTGTATCAACAGGTGAAGTTGAGTTAAATGAATGTGTAGAACAAGTTTTGAGGCTCTTGCAGGAGAGAGGTATTCTAAATAGCATACCGACGAATTAAATAACCGATGGATTCAGATAGTAACATAGCTACTACTAACATCCTCCATCATCTTTGTTAATGAATGCCCAAAATGTCATAACTTCTCAAAATAAGAAAAGTACGTTGAATCATAACTAGTCCTGCAACCATACTATTTGAAGTCATTATGATGCAGTTTAAGTAAACATGCAAAAACCATCAGAGCCATACCGGCAGTAAAAATACTCATCACCTGTACCCCAGCCAGATAGTAACTACCGCTGAGTCTAAAAACTCCTGACACAACACAAGTAAATGCACCAAGTACAGCACTAACTTTTTCCAGATAATCTACAAGCTTAAACATCCACGTCCTCCAGTATAATATTTTAATATTTTTCTAATTCCATCTATACCTGTACAGTAACCAGTCTGTCAAGACTAGTGTGACTCTTTATCATTCCAAACAGTGAATAATTTAATCATCAAATGAGGTATAAGCAGATGTAATGGCATACGCAAATAGTGCCCTCTGATATAAAGAAAAAATTTTGCCAAGTAGACACTATGTTTAATACAGCTCTTATGGTTTGGGATAAATACCCTACTGAAAAGCCTGTCCATAATGACCAGATTCACTCGAAATAATTGACTGACAGAAATTTTCCTTATGACATCTTCAGGTACCGGTGTTGACAAAATTTTTCTTGAATACCTTAATCCGTAAAATAAAGGTATATTTAAATTTTGTTTATTCGCCAAATCGAGCAATTCGTCCCAAAAACCTTTTTCTTTTGAAAACAAACGAATCAACTCATCTATATCTACCAGGTCTCTCAATCCATTATTAAACTCTCCCTCACAAAACAGATGTGCCATGCTATGAATTAACATGCCATATGGAGAAAAAACTCGAACATTATTTAGTTCATTCACGTGCATTGATGAATCGATCAATAAATCAATATTCGTTTTAAATTTAGCGGTTGGTGGTAATATATTATGATGAATATCGACTACAATTAGCCTTCTTCGGTGTTTGAGCGGGGGAATTTCATGCATCCATTTCCTGTAATATTTTTGGTCATAATTTGATTGTTTTACCGAAACCCACCCATTCAAGATTAAATAATGTTCAACTTTATTAATTAATTTTTTGTCTATTAGGATATCAATATCAGAAAATAGCCTACCATCAGAAACTGGTAAATTTTGAAGTGTGTATGCCGCCCCTTTTAAATATATAACTGAAACAGGGATGTCTTTCAAAGCTTCAGATATCCTGTCTATCTCCCAAATAACAGTTTGCCTATGCTTGTCTGCCATTTTTTTAGCCGAAACAAGAATATCTTGGATTTTATCTGGCAATTTTGAATGATGATTTATTGATTTAACAATATAATAAAGTTTCGGAAGTAAATTTGATTGACGTGCTTGGCGAAGCAACAAATCCCAATCCAAGATATCAAAATCAGCAATTGCAGCCGGATTTCTTAGTGCCCTGATTAATAAAATATTATTCATATTGACTGCTAATTATTAGCAACGAGCGAATTCATGATATTTACCGCTTCAGTATTATTTCCATAAATAAAATCAAAGCAGCCACATAAATCAATCAAATTTGACAGAACCTCAAATCCTTCCTTGCCAAGTACACTATAATTAAAACTATTTTCTGCAACATGCATAAACATTTTGCCTGGCGAAACTCTAGCAAGACTTGCTTTAGATTCGTTTATATATTTTGGTTTAATAATAAAACAAGGTATCGCAACCTCATCTGCCCTTGACACACTTTCATTAGACGTCTTAAGCAAAGCAACGCTACCTTTATTTGTGTCATCATATACATCAGAAAAAATACACGTCTCACTCATTGACTTTATTATATCTATTGAGTCGTTTTTTAAATTGATGGGGCGTGAAAGTGGTATAGCAGACAAATCCTTGAGTGAGATCAGTGCTAACTCATCTGACAGCAACCTCCACCCGTTTAAAGTTAGAATGGCAGCAAGAGTACTTTTCCCTGAACCAGGTTCAGCAGGAAGAATAATGGCTTTATTATTTTTTTCCAGTACAGCAGCGTGAATTATCAGGTATTGGTGTGAATGATTTGCTATACACCAGTTCATACCCCATTCCAGCATAGGATAAGCTTGATTAAATGGTAATGGTTTAAATGGAATTTCATTATCAAGATAAAAGAAAACTTGCGGTCTAACCCATCTTCTGAAGTTATTTGGTAGGTCTATCTTTATGTGAAAATCACTAAATACTTCTTGCTCAAATATTTGGTTTTCGCTGTATAGTTTATAAAAATTTTTAGTTATATTTTCTATATGTGTATTAAAGTGAATTGTAAATGGTCCAGTCTTAAAATACAGACCATTGCTTTTCAAACGAGTTCTAGCTTCGTGAAATGTAAGTGAGGAAAGAATCACATCAGGCAGGAATATTTAAAAGTTTTATGGGGTTTGTACGCGAGTGATAACACCCGATCTGTTTAACTCTGCCAACAATCTTGCTAAGGAATCCCCTTCAAGCTCAACTTTATGTTTACGTAAAATATGCTCTCTAATTTCTTCAGTTTCTAATCGCTGAGCTTGTACTAAGTTTAGAATTGCTATTCCAAGTTCGTCAAGGAGTTGGGTATCGCCTGAACCTGTATGATAAATAGCTGACTCACTACCCCACGTTTTTCTTAATACTTCGAAACCAGCTACAGCTTCCCAGTATTCAGACATATTTTAAAAAATTAGTGGCCTAGCTATCTAGAAAGGTATTTTGTATAAACATAACAACAGCTTCAGGTGTCATTGTCTCACCTGTCGATGTCCTATATTCCCCATACATTTCCAACTGCCTGTAAATTTCTTTAACATTATCTACAGACATCCCATAGTCTGGCATAGATGCCGCGTTAAGTAATGCAGCGACAATGTGAGCACCGAGTTGATATTTGTCATCATGACCCTCTAACCAGAGAACTTGCATTAATGACTTATCGCTGTAACGATGCCCAGCGAAGATTTCATGAAACTTAGTACCATCACTCTTATATGGACACTGACCATGGCCAGCATGATCTTGGTCTTCTTTGGTACCAGGATTGTAACCGGTTGGAGACCAACGGTAATGCCTATTTGTTTGCCAATACCCAGGGCTTCTACCACCGCATGTATCCCTTTCGTGGCCATGATCTGACAAATTTCCCGACACCCATGCCGATGGTGAGCATTGAGCACCTAATACAGGACGACTTACAACCGTCATAAGCAGGGGAGTCACCGTAGCTCCTTTGAGAATCTTGCGGCGACTACGCAGAGTGCAATCAGCTTCCTTGTCTGAGATGTTCAATTCTGGTTCAACTGATGTTTTATCCATTTTGTCCATATGAATATAATCTTTAAATTACAGTAAGTTAAAAGAAATTTGCACAACGGCGATAAAATCTGGTGCAATACACTGCAAATGATAATGTTATTCTATGGTAAAGGCAATAACATTATCAATGCTACCCTTACAATGCCTGCACATATTGTACCATATCTAATCAAAATTATTTATAGAATAAAATCAGCAACTTAGCCTTCAGAACATTATGCGCTTTTATTTTAGTGTTAATTATTTCGACACAATCATTGATTTAAGCGTACTCTCAATAAAAAATAGCGTATGGTATTTGGAATTCCTAATATTACCTGTTCGGATAATACTTAACCTTTAATCAATTTACTATGAAGTATTTTTTTTATTTACAATCTCTCACTATGTTAGTATCGCAAAATTATAAAAAATAACCCTAACTTTTATTATGGACTATGAGTGAATTATTACATCAAATAGTTAACGCATCAGCTCAAAACTTTCCAAATGCCGTAGCATTGAAACACAAAACTGTTTCTCTTACATACACAGAGCTGGATTCAACAATTCATTCGATTGCATCTGGGTTCTTAAGTTTAAATTTACAACGCTCAGAACGTATTGCTGTTTACTTACCCAAACAACCCGAAGCCGTTATTTCATATTTTGCTGCTTCTATGGCTGGTGCTGTTTTTGTACCAATTAACCCTGTTCTTAAGTCTGAACAAGTTTGTCATATCCTCGCTGATAGCAATGCTCGAATTCTGGTAACAAGTTCAGACAGACTTAAAACGTTAGAATCAGAAATCCATAATTGCCATGATTTACAAACTATTATATTGGTTGGTAATAATGAATTTTCACAAACTGGTGGGCAAACATTTTTTAATATAGAAAAATGGGAAACATTGTTATCTACTACACCAAACGATCTGGTGCCAGATATAATTGACATAGACATGGTAGCAATACTCTATACCTCTGGCAGTACTGGAAAACCAAAAGGTGTTATTCTCTCTTACCGTAATATGGTTACTGGTGCAAAAAGTGTCTCTCACTATCTTAAAAATGATGAAAATGACAGAATTTTGGCTGTTTTGCCATTTAGTTTTGATTATGGTTTTAGTCAATTGACTACTGCATTTTATGTTGGGGCAACAGTCGTTTTAATGGAATATTTATTACCACGGGATGTTATAAAAAAAATAGCCAAAGAAAACATTACCGGATTAGCAGCAGTTCCACCACTATGGATTCAACTCTCGAAACTAGAGTGGCCTGATGACGCAATAAATTCCTTACGCTATATAACTAATTCTGGTGGCGCCTTTCCAACTAACTGTATTAGTTTCTATAGATCGACCATGCCAAGTACTGATATCTATTTAATGTATGGACTAACAGAAGCTTTTCGATCAACCTATTTGCCTCCTGAGGAGATTGATAAACGACCAGATTCAATGGGCAAAGCCATTCCAAATGTTGAAATTCTGGTTGTTAGAGATGATGGAACACTTTGTTCTCCTGGAGAAACCGGAGAACTTGTTCACCGAGGCTCTCTGGTCGCAATGGGATATTGGAATGACCCTGAAAAAACCGCTAATAGATTTAAACCACTGCCGAACCAAGCCAATGAATTACCAATAACAGAAATGGCAGTCTGGTCTGGTGACAATGTCAAAATGGACAATGAAGGATATCTTTACTTTGTATCACGCATGGATGAAATGATTAAAACTTCAGGATATCGTGTTAGTCCAACTGAGGTTGAAGAGGTGATTTATCAGGCTGGTATGGTAAATGAGGCTGTAGCTCTCGGTGTATCACACCAAGAACTTGGTCAGGCAATTGTTTTAATCGTCTCAAGTAAAAATAATGAACCCATCGACAAAGAACTTTTACAGCAATATTGTAAACAGCATCTTCCTAATTTTATGTTACCATATGAAATAATTGAAGAGAGTATTTTGCCTAGAAATCCAAACGGCAAAATAGACAGAAAATCCCTGCATAACAGATATAAGAATATTTTTCAGGAATCCTCATAGCCAATATGAAAAAACCTATCCACACTGTTATGAATCAGTTTTCCGTACAGGATAACTCACTTATCGTGGGCGGTATGTCTATTAAAGACCTTGCCATAAAAATGGGACGGACCCCCTTCTATGCCTACGATAAGCAGGTAATAGCCCAGAAAGTTGAAACATTTAAAAAATTTATTCCCTCCAGAATTAAACTGCATTACGCAATAAAAGCCAATCCTATGCCTGATGTTGTTCAATTCTTATCTGGCTTAGTTGATGGATTTGATCTGGCATCACTCGGAGAAATGAATGTAGCACTAGATACGTCTATGCCTTCAGAAAAAATCAGTTTTGCTGGTCCAGGAAAACGCCAGGAAGAATTGAATGCTTCAATCATGGCAGGTGTAACAATCAATATCGAATCAAGTCACGAATTAACTAGAATTATTGCTGGCGCTGAAACTATTGGTAAAAAACCTAGAGTAGCCATTAGGGTTAACCCCGATTTTGAACTCAAGTCTTCAGGAATGAAAATGGGTGGTGGCCCAAAACAATTTGGTATTGATACTGAAATAGTTCCTGAAGTATTAAAAGATATAGGAAAACTAGATGTTGAGTTTATGGGTTTTCATATCTTCAGTGGTTCTCAAAATCTCAGTGCTGAAGCAATAATTGAAGCACATAACAAAACCCTGGATCTAGCTGTTAGACTATCAGAACATGCACCATCAGTTGTGAAAAAATTAAATATTGGCGGAGGGTTTGGAATTCCATATTTTCCTGGTGAATCACACCTTGACCTTGCACCAATCGGTAAAAACCTTGAAACTATACTCCCAAAACTTGATGAATCGATACCCGGTGTAGATGTTATTATTGAGTTAGGTAGATATCTTGTTGGTGAATCTGGCGTATATGTCTGCCAAATCATTGAGAAAAAAATATCACGTGGGGAAACTTTTCTAATTGTTGATGGTGGTCTACACCACCACCTTGCCGCATCTGGAAACTTTGGTCAGGTTATTAGGAAAAATTATCCCGTTGCAATTGGCAATAAAATTCAGGGGAAAAATGAAACTGTAAGTATTGTTGGCCCACTTTGTACTCCACTGGATATTCTTGGGTCAAAAATGGATTTACCCAAAGCTGAGGCTGGTGACTTTGTTGTAATATTTCAGTCTGGTGCATATGGATATACTGCTAGCCCACATGCATTTCTTAGCCATCCACCTCCTCTTCAAATTCTTGTGTGATTATTCACTCATCTCCATATCAATTTTTATTAAGTATTCGCCTTGCTTTACTATGAAATGTTATCCGCGCCATTCTCTGATAAATTTTCAAGCTTATTTTTTAGATCGTATGAGATAACACTCAGCGCCATAGTCCCCTTTACCATGCTTTCACTTCTTATAAAAATATATTCTTAAGTCGTCTTACAAAACTATTTTTCTTGATTTTAATAAAATCCCTCTATCTCTATCATTCACAATAGTATTGTTTACAAGGAAAAAACTTTTTCAATATACTTTTTCCTTCTGCAGCATAAGAGATGATTGCGAAATTTTCTGTAAACTAATCTTTCTCTTGACTTGATGCTATCGGACTAAATTAAACACGATCAATATAACTTTTCTTTATTGAGAATCGTGTTTATCTTTCAGGACACATGGAATTATCAATAAACCAGGAACCGATTAAATTTAATAATTTTAAAACCCACTCCAAGTAAATACACATGAAGTTAACCTTTATTAATACTACAGAATTTTCACCTGATACTAATTGCTAAGTAAGGGTGTCGAATTTTTTTACAGTTTTTTTCAAAACTATACACCTAAGTACATCTAACAGATTAACTTATTGAAATATACATTATTTTTATTTTGGCCCTATTCTTGCTGTAGTAGTATTGATCACAGGTGTTATCTATATAGAGTTAAGTTTAGGAGAATTATAAATATGAAGTATGGGTGTATTAGGGTGGTTTTTGTCGCCATTTTGTTATCTCTCACAAATACCACATTCGCAGGTGTTTGTAATACCATTATAATGCCGCTAGGGGATTCGATAACTAAAGGAACAGGAAGTACTAGCGGTTCTGGCTATAGACGCCCCCTGTCAACCCATCTTTCTAATAATGGCTTCAACTTTGATTTGGTAGGTTCACTTCAAAATGGTCCGGATACATTCGATTTTGATCACGAAGGTCATGGTGGGTGGCATACTGATGACCCAGTTCAGAATAGCATCGCCCCATATACCTATGAATGGTTAAGAAAAAATCCAGCAGACTATGTCTTATTGCATATAGGTACAAATGATATATCTTCGAATAGTGAAGATGCTGCAGAAGTTGCAAAAGTCTTGGATGAAATTGATAAATTCAGTCCAGAGACTACTGTATTCCTTGCAAGAATTATTGACCGTGATACTCAACCTATTGAAACAACCATATTTAATGACGCAGTTGAAGCTATGGCACTCGATCGAATCAATCTGTTAAATGACAAAATTGTCGTAGTAGATCAACAAAGTGCTCTCATTTATCCAACAGATCTTGCTGATGCAGTACACCCAAATAATACTGGCTATCAAAAAATGGCTGATACATGGTATGCATCTTTAGCACCTCATCTAACAACTCGCTGTTCAGGGGTGCCGAAAATCACATCCACTCCAGAACCTATGGGTTATACGAGTCGAAAGTATCAATACGATGTTCGAGCATTTGGGGAAGCTCCTTTATTCTATGAATTAACATCTGCTCCAGTCGATATGACTATTGATGTAGATACTGGGCTACTGAGCTGGAATCCAACAACAGCTGGTATCGCTGATGTTCAACTCAGGGTATATAACGCACAAGGCGATACTTTCATCAACTTCTCTATTGATGTTCAAGATACATTTGTCTTGGATAATGGCGACCTTGGTACCACAGCTAAAGGTACTTGGTCCATTTCAGGTGGAATTAACCCATTTGGTTTTGACTCTCTATTTAGCAACGCTGCTGGTAACACCTACACCTTCGACACCGGTGTGATTGGCACTCAGGAAGTCTCGCTGTGGTGGACGGCTTACACCAACCGGGTCACCAATGTCCCCGTCGAGATCTATGATGGGACTGTCCTGCTCGATACTGTCACGGTCAATCAGACCGCCAATGGGGGTGCCTGGAATGCCCTCGGGACATATACCTTCAATACCGGTGCCCGGATTGTTATTCACTCACTCGGGGGCGGGACCACCTCGGCCGATGCCGTGCGTTTAATTGTGCAGTAATTTTTTAAGGTTGAGTTTATACAATCTCTTCAATTGTATATTCTTTGAGTTCTTTTGCATGGGTAAAAATTATCAGCTCACCAATTAGCCCTGTCGCAAAAACCTGAATCCCTAGCACAAATAATAATGCACCGAGTAATAGTAAAGGCCTATCTCCTAGTGGGACTCCATAAAAGAGCCTCTCGATCGCTAAAAACAACAATAGCGCTCCACCCAATATAAAAGTTGCACTACCGATTAGGCCAAAAAAACGCAATGGCTTCTTAGTAAATTTAACCAAAAAGAATATACTTAGAATATCAATCAATCTACGAAGGTAAACGCCGGCTCCATAAATCCTTGTGCCCTTTTCCTTTTCTGACTGAGGTATATTTATCTCTAGTACCTTAAAACCCTGCCTTAACGCTAATATTGGCAAAAAACGATGTTGATCGCCATAGACACTAATTTCATCCATTACCACTTTTTTAAACAACCTGACTCCACACCCTAGGTCACGAAACAAATAACCATCAATAAACTTTAATATCCTGTGAAATACCCTTGTTTGTACACGACTAAAAAGAGAATCAGAGCGTGGCCATCTACGACAAATCACCATGTCATTTCCTTCTAGGCTCTCAAACATTTTCCCTAAATGCTCTGCTTTAACTTGGTAATATGCAGGTAGAGTTAATATTAGTTCCCCCGCAGCAACCTCCACTCCTGCAGTAAGGGCGATAGATTCTCCAAACCATTTAGCGAGTTTAACGATTTTTATTGTTTCACCTGTTTCCTGCAACTTTACAAGCTCGGAAAAAACCTCGGGAAAATCCCCATCCAGTACATATATAAATTCGGTAGGGTTCTCGATGTTTAACAGTCCATTTTTATATTCTTGAAATAACTCAGTAACATTATCAAACCGCTCTGTAACTGGCACAATTATTGAAACTAGTTCTTTTCCCATTTATTTTATCCAATTATCTAATTTTTTGAGTTTGTGATATTAGTTGTTAAGAATGCAAGACTTTTGTGCTTCAAATTCCCCGTCTTATATATTAATTCGCATACAACACCAGACATAAGCAAAATAATGACAAGACCCGCAAATAACAGACCAGTGCCAGCTAATGATAACAACATATCATTAGACCCTGAATACAAATTCCACACACTAATACCAAAAGCCACTACGCTAACTATAAATGGCGGAATTGCCAAAATACTAAACCATAGCAATGGTCTACTTGCAAAAGTAGTGATGGTTTTAATGGTCAACAGATCAAGTAGGACTTTATAAATTCTGGATAATCCATATTTTGATTCGCCAAATTGCCTTTCATGATGTCTCACCTTAATTTCAGCAATTTTAGCTCCTGTTATTGAAGCCATGGCAGGTATAAAACGATGCATTTCAGAGTATAAAGGGACATTTTTGATAATATTAGCTCGATAACATTTTAAAGAGCAGCCATTATCCTTGATAGGAACACCTGTAACTTTACCTATTAACCAATTTGCTATCTTGGATGGTATTTTTCTAGTTATAAGTTTGTCCTTTCTTTTATGTCGCCAGCCCACCACAATATCGTAACCTTCATTAATTTTTGTTAGCAATTCCGCTATATCGCGTGGATCATTCTGCAAATCACCATCCATGGTGATCAATACATCACCACTCGCATTATCGATACCAGCAACCATGGCCGGTGTCTGACCATAATTTCGTCTGAATTTGATAATAATTAGATGCTCATCCTGTTGAGAAAGAGATTTGGCTATCTCAAATGTATTGTCTTTACTACCATCGTCTACAAAAAGGATTTCATAATCATATCCAAGCGGTTTAACTGCACCTGTGATTGATTCGTATAGAGCCTTAACACTATCTTCTTCATTATAAAGGGGTGCAATAATTGAAAGCTTCATATAACTACAATTTCCAAGATTGAGAGAAAAAAAGTATTTCGATAATTTTCAGGTTAATAAATCTGTTTTAATTTTAAAAATAATACAATGCGATACATGAATCCAAAAATTAATTATGTACTCGTAACCCTGATCCCTGATGCTCACCCGAGTAACAAAAAACCGTTTATTGGAGACTTTTCAATATAATGAACAGTCATTTTACCACAAAATATATGGTTTATAGTTAGAATTACATACAATATATTATATTTTATTGAAAATGCATATAATTCTGTACAAACTAACCTGCGCGTTAGTTTGTAAATTGCGTATTTATTGTCCGATTTTAAGACCATCGTTAGCACAAAATCCAGCGTTATTCACCAGGATTCAGGCTAGCCAGTTGTCGTAAAATCGAATAAATTAATAACAATTATCTACTAGTAATATGGTATTATAAAAACTTAAACAATACGTGTTTGTATTTATTTAGTAAAACCATTTTTCCTAAAAATAATAACTTTTATTACTCCAAATGAAACGAGACATCCAGAAGCTGACTAACTCAGAGTTCGACGTTCTAATAATTGGTGGTGGTATTTTTGGCGCTTGTGCTGCCTGGGATGCAACATTACGAGGTTTAAATGTCGCAATAATTGAAAAATTCGACTTTGCAAGCGGTGTTTCAGCAAATTCATTTAAAATTGTTCACGGAGGTATGAGGTATCTTCAGCATTTTGACATAAAGAGACTCCGTGCATCATGCCATGAACGTAGTTCATTCCTGAGAGTTGCACCTCATCTTGTTCAACCTTTACCAATTCTAGTTCCTACCTATGGACATGGTAAATCTGGAAAAGCTTTTCTCGCCACTGGTTTATACCTTTATGACTTTCTAACAATGGATCGAAATAAAGGTATCACTGATCGTCAACGTCATATACCACTGACAAAATTACTAAACAAACATGAGACCTTAAAAGAATTTCCTGATCTGGATCAGGATGGTTTAACTGGTAGTGTTATTTTTTGTGACGGCCGTATGTATAACCCAACCCGCCTGGTGTTGTCTTTTGCACAGTCAGCTGATCAACATGGCGCTTGCGTCGCAAACTATGTGGAAGCCAGAGAGCCAATTTATACTGACGGGAAAGTTAGTGGTATTAAAGCGTTTGATAATATATCACAAAAAGATATATTGATTAGGGCCAAAACAGTTTTAAACGCGTCTGGCCCATGGTCTGAAATACTATTTTCAGACAATGAGAAAATAAAGCAACCCGGGATAACATATTCAAGAGATGCTTGCTTTGTAATTAAAAAGCAACTTAACGAAAAACTCACCATTGCTGTTCAGGGAAAAACCAAGGATCCCGATGCAGTACTAAGCCGTCCCGCCAGACACCTGTTTGTTTCACCCTGGCGAAATTATACATTGATTGGAGTATGGCATGTTGTAACTGATATGCATCCTGAGAAAATACAGGTGACAAGGGATGAATTAACAAATTTTATAGACGAAATTAACTGGGCCTACCCACATTTAAATATATCACTAGATGATGTACTGATGTGGAATGCCGGGCTGGTACCATTTGGTGAAAATGAACCAGGCTCAGAGAACCTGAGTTACGGAAAACGTAGCCATATAATTGATCACAAGCTAACAGATGACATTGAGGGATTAGTTTCAATAATTGGTGTCCGGTACACTATGGGGCGAGGTGATTCTGCCAAGGCTGTTGATTTAATCCAGAAAAAACTGGGCAATCCAGTAAAACGATCACCAACAGATTACACCCCGGTATTCGGGGGGGATATAGACTCATTTGACAAGCTTGTCTCAAAGATATCAGAACAACTACCTGAGATGTCATCGGATGTTTGGAGTGCAATCGGTCATAACTATGGTACAAATGCTGATCGGATTATTGACCTTGCGAAAGAAAAACCGATGTTATCAAAGCCATTTGTTAACTCAACTGTTCTTAAAGCAGAAGTCATCAATTCTATAAAATATGAAATGGCACAAAATCTTTCTGATATCATATTCCGCCGAACAGACCTGGCTACAGCAGGAAACCCTGGTGAAGAGGTTTTAACTGAGTGCGCAGCACTTGCTGGCTCTGAATTTAACTGGACAACAGAACAAATAGAAAAAGAAATCGCAATTGTCAAAGGTTCGTTTCCAACCCTAAATTAACAGTAATGTAATATTGGAGTTTTAAAGATGAAAATCCTCATCACAGGGGGCACCGGTTTTATTGGTAGCAGGCTCGCGCTAAATAGTATAAACAAGGGTCATGAAGTTATTGTATTTGGCCAGACTAATACCAAAGCAGAAGAGACCAATATAGACATCTTGAAAAAAGCTGGTGTTAATATCATATATGGTGCTGTTACAGACAAAAAAATTATTGAACAAGCAGTAAGCGGCTGTGATTATGTCTTTCATCTGGCCGCAGCACAACATGAAGCAAATGTTCCTGATAAACACTTTTATGATGTCAATGTAGACGGCACTCAAAATATTATCGAGGCAAGTATTGCAGCCGGTGTGAAACGTTTTTTGCATGGCAGTACTATTGGGATATATGGTTCAGCGATGGATGGCGACATCGACGAAACCACTTCACCTAGCCCCAATAATATTTACGGCGTTACAAAACTAAAAGGAGAGCAGTTGGCCCTGTCTTATGCTGACAAAATCCCTTTGACTGTAATACGCATTTCTGAAACATACGGCCCCGGGGATAGACGCCTATTAAAATTATTTAAAGCAATAAAGAAAGGCGTATTTTTTATGATAGGAGACGGTAAAAATATTCATCAACTTATCCATGTTGATGATTTGATTGATGGAATGTATCAGGCCATTGAAAGTGATGCTGCCATTGGTGAAGTCTTTGTCCTGGCCGGCCAGGAGAGATTAACAACCAATGATATGGTTAAAATTGTCGCTAATTCCGTTGATAGCCCTATACGGAAATTCCGCTCCCCTCTTTGGCCATTCCTGTTAGCCGCCATAATATTAGAAAAAACACTACAGCCTCTTGGTATCCAGCCTCCGTTACATAGACGGAGACTGGATTTCTTTCGTAAAAGCTTTTATTTTGTTCAGGATAAATCAGAAAAGATTCTTACATTTAAACCCAAAAAGAACTTTGCGCAAGGTGCGGAAGAGACTGCAAAATGGTATACCGATCAAAATTTAATATAGATGCAAGCCTTTTTATTGAATTAAATTTTCTTGCATGCCATACCAATTTTCTTGGTAAATATTTTGTTACTTTTCCCATACATAATAAAACTTACCCTGAAGAAAAGTGTGTAGAATCCAGCCGCCAAATATAAAACATAATTTAGTGGGTTTTTCCAGAACACATAAAGATTAAGTGGAAACACTTTAGCTTCTTTGAAATCACTATATTCCATAACCTGCTTCATTGTGTATTCAGTAAACGTATTATAATGATCAAAGTTCTGTGCTAGCGCTTCAGCTCCAGTTATTGGATTTGCTCCATTGAGCGCATGTGCTATCAAGACTCCTCCCTGATTCATTTTCTGCCTGCATAGAGGTAGAAACTCAAGTATCTCGTCCTTAGTCATATGATTCAGCTCCTGCTCACAGAATATAACATCGAATGTTTCATTACAGTCTTCCAGATATTCAAATACAGTTGCTGCGATACAATTTAGCCCTTTAGATTTAGCAAATTCGATTTTATCTTCAAATGAGTCAATACCAACTACATTGCTATATCCTTCTTTATTCAGCATATTAACGAAATATCCTGGACCACAACTCACTACCAAAATCCGTGATGATTTATCATTTGGTATGAATTTCAAATAATTATCCTTGTAAAATGCATAAAACTTGGAATAACCTTTCTCGACATTTTCAGGACCTTCCCAGAACGAGTCGAATGGTTCCATCTTTGCAGTCAGGACTTTTCTTCTTTCCATTGTCATATATAACCTCTAATTAATACATTTTGATGATTGCTTCAGAATTTTAGGCTTATTCTAAAAATAACATGACCTGATATAGGATATAGCCTAATGGTGTAAAGCGATTATTATTGGTGTCGATAAACTTTACATATTTAATACTGTCTTTCAGTTGGTGATTGATTTATTATGTAATTCAATACGTTATGGATAGATAACATAATTATTCGCATATGTTATCTAATTTCAGCAATTTATAAAATATTAAAAGAACATAAATGCGCATACTTTTCTGTAATTACGAATATCCTCCACTTGGAGGTGGTGGTGGCGTCATTAACGCCCTTCTCGCCGAAGAACTCGCCAAACAGCATGAAGTCACAGTACTAACGTCTCAAGGCCTGGATTTACCAAGATCCAGCATAGAAAACGGTGTTCGTATAGTCCGTGCACCAGTCTTCTTTAGGCGACAGAAGGCGGCTGCAAATATTCCTTCCCTGCTAGCCTATATACCTATGGGCATCAGGGCTGGAAGGGAGCTATTAGGCAGTGAGTCGTTTGACATCATCAATACACATTTTGTCATTCCCAGTGGTCCAGTCGGCCATCATTTGTCCCGGTTTGCCCATATTCCTAATATTCTTTCTGTCCATGGTGGAGACTTGTATGACCCTTCTAAATTAACGTCCCCTCACAGACACGCCATTTTACGTTCCTGGATCAGACATTTACTCAGGAAAGCTGATTACATCGTCGGACAATCACAAAATACTGTTCAGAATGTTCATAACTATTACGATGCCTCTGTAGAGGTATCTCGAATACCATTGGGTATTAAGCGGCCGCCTAAAGTCGATGCTCAACGTCAGAGTTATGGATTTGAATCTGATGATATTCTTTTTGTTACCGTCGGTCGTCTAGTAGGCCGTAAAGCTGTAGATCAACTTATCAGTAACTTACACCGTTTAGAAAATCCCAAAGTCCATCTACTGATCATTGGAGATGGACCACAGCAACCAATGTTGATGGAACTAGCTACTAGCCTCGGTATTGATAAGCAGGTCCACTTTTACGGATTTGTTGATGAAATGGAAAAATTTCGTCTGCTCAGTATTGCAGATATTTTTGCAACAACTAGTCAACACGAAGGATTTGGACTGGTTTTTCTTGAAGCCATGGCATTTGGTTTGCCCATTGTCTGTTACAACCATGGGGGACAGGAAGATTTTCTTGAAAATGAAAAAACCGGTTTTTTCCTCCCACTAAATGACAAAGACGCATTTATTAGTGGTTGCCGTCATTTATCGGAAAATGCTGATTTGAGAAAGAACCTGGGTAATAATAACAGGGAGCTGGTTGAAACTTACTTCATAGAGCACTGTGCAAACCAGTACGAAGAGTTATTCACCAGAATCATTCAAGATAAAAACAAAATGTAATAGACACTCATAACTAACTAGTTATAATTTTTAGGCTTGCTAAACCTTATAGATAGTTGACAACCATGAAAGCTTATTTTTTGTATAGCTTGTCATATTCAACATCGAAGTTAGTATTTTCTGTAATCTCTAATTTTGTTGCACTGCAACGATCAAGGTATTATTTTTTGAGCTTCATTCGAAAAAATACTTTCATTACCTGAATTGTCAATAGCTGAAACAACAAAATAGTACGTTTTTGATGCCAAACCGTTAATTGTATATGCTGAGGCATTAGGATCATCTACAGCTATAGTAAATATATATGATCCTGGTGAAGTACCAAATCGAATAATATACCCTGCGAGGTCCGTCAGTTCAGAGCCATCACTATTTGTAGCAGGTGGAGTCCATGACAATGATGCTGATCCAGTTCCTACAGGAGGGATGTCTGGATTTTTGTATAAAGTTGTACCTGTGTTTATAAACACAACATAACTACTGCCTCCAGCTCCTTCATTACCACCCAACGCTACTGTTCCAGCAGAAAATTCTTTGCTATATACATTTAATGTTCTATCAGTTGTAATTATTGAATCACCCGTCACATCCCATGATGATAACCATGATGGTCTTGAAATACTTTCTTGATAATGTGCAACAAAAACTGTTACAGACTTATCTATATTGAACGTAAGAAATGGGTTAGTTGTAACCGATTTGTCATTATTGGCTGTTTGTAATACAGAGAATCCTTCGTACACGGCTGGGATTGAAGAATATGTATAATCACGATCGATATAGACTGTTGTCCCTTCTGTTAAGGTTGACCAATTATATGTACTGGGATTTGTGGCTGAAACAACAACTACAGTATTATCAGACACATTGTTAACCCCACCATTATTCTGGTTAACATTACCAGTTGTAGATCTTCTAGTACCACCACCGCAGGCGATCAGCGTAAGCATCAAACTAACTATGATAGCGTATAAAAAGACTTGTCTGAGTTTAATCAATCTAACCAACTTACCAACTCCATTACCACTTTTTTTGTGTGCCTTATTGCATAATTTTTATACATTTTCCCACTCATTTTATGAGCATTTGTATCCTATCTTTAACTGTCCACCATTTCTAGTGTTCGCGGATGATAATTTATAATCAACTATGCGATAGTATCGGTAATAACCGTTCAGATTTAAATTCGATCATTGTGGTACAGTTCGCAAATCAAGATTGTAATTATTGAATTTGGGACAGTGTTCACAGAGTAAACAATTCTTGTAATAATATTCCGCACATGATTTTTCATTCAGCAAATAAAAACCACATTATTTGCATTTCATCTAAATGAAATTATTAAAACTATTTTGTTATATAAAGTGTGTAGCTTCATTGAAACAGTCTGCGAAAGAATTACCACCAGAACCATTGAAGATATGATCAATCAAAAGATTAACAGATATCTGTTAGTCTTTAATTTATTGCCTGATAATACAGGTTATTCAGATGCTATTCAGTGTGATGATACCATTTTTACTCTAGTTAATTTTTTTATTTACAAAATAAAGCCCCTATGTAATTCATATAAACATAGGGGCATAGTGGTGAACCATATACATTTAGGAACAATATTTATATATGATTTACAACGACAAATAAGAAAAATTCAATTAGTCAGCAACTAAATCCTTGGGAGAGTCTGGTGGAGTTGTATCTGCCTTGTTAGCTGAAGTTGACATTGTAACTCTAACAAAACTTATATTGTCATACTCTGGCCATCCAGAAAATGACATCCACATAGACATTCCATTTTTACTCATCCACTTTTGGGGGAATTCGTATGTAAACTTCCAGAAGTTATCTTTAAACTGTCCATAATAGATAGTTTTCCATGGCCCCCATGGGGTGTCTGATTCAAAAATCCCAAGATTGCTTATATTATGTGCTTTTGTCAGAATATATTTCTTAATCCCGGGATTATAATTAACAATAGCCTGGTATTCTCTACCGTTTGGATCATTAAAAACTGGAATTTTATCTCCCCAGTTTTTTGACCATGTCACCTTATTATCAATATCAATTTTACTAACATATTCGTATGCAGAGTTTTGGAATATATTATTTTTGGGAGCTCTAGCAAGATACAAATTATCACCATCTATCTTAGGTCCATCGACTAAATATAAATACACATAATTAGCATCTATACCCTGTGGTATTCCAGTGTAGCCCTGCCCAAATTTCAAGAACCCACATGGTATGGCACCATTAGCAACAGGGAAAACCGGACTAGCAGTAAATGACCATGTGTTACCGTTATCAGTCGAAGTAGCACCATAGATGTCAACCCATTTTGTCTCATTTGATGGGTTCCAGAATAAATACAAATTATTATTGTATGCAATAATATCGACAGGTTTCCTGTTCATTCCAGACTGATTATCTCCATAGAGATCTGTTCCAGTCAGATTCGGTGGAAATCCGGATATTTTTGTAATTCCTAGATAATCCTTACTGCCTAATACATTCCAGCCTCTTCCATCTCCCCAAGCTGAATACATATTACCATCAGTGGCCCAGGTCATTGGCCACTGGTCACTATCAGGTCCATGACTAAATTGTGTAGAAAATTCAAAGTTTATTCCTTTAATCAAGTCACTTTGTTGATATGGTGCTGCTACTACTGTATTAGCCCCAGTAACAAAAATAACAATTATAAATTTTGTTAGATGGATTTGTATCTGCTTTTTAAACACGCATGAAACACCTAACATCATCTTTGATATGAAGGGGATTGACATTACTTATCTCCTTTATGAAATACTATATTGCTAAACTTACTCAGCATATTTTAGTTCAATTTATTCTAGGCAATTACTCTAATTAGCGAAACAGTGTATTCAGTCACATATTTATCAGACAATTTTCCGCACTATTCTCCATTATTTATTTGTGTGTATAAACAATGTTGAATATATTAGATGAGATTCTATATATTAAGATAAACTTGACTGAGTGTCATAATAGTTTGCATTAGTACGCAATAAACTTCTATGACTTAACTCATACCAATAAGTGTTAGGTTGAAATAAACTGATAAATAATAGACTGACTAGGATACCATACCAGATTTAACAATTGGAATTAAGCCCCCTATTGTCTATAAATATCTGACACCAAAGTTCTGTGAGTATAAGTGACCATATTCGATAAATCCGGTCTGTAGAATATACTTCATTTTTGTTACGTTTAGTAACCATTCTGACATATTCAGCCTCAAACAATCTGCGACTCTTTATTTTATCTTGCGTTAAATATTTCGATGACAAACTATCTAATACATCACAAAATTTATTATCATGCTGTAACCGTAACAGTCCTTTTTTTCTGTTTTGCATCGCCTCAGGGATAATGCCTTCACCAATTTTTCGCAAAATATATTTCTGTTTTTTTCCTTTAATTTTTAACCTGTCAGGTATTTCAAAAGAGCGTTTTACAAATTCCGAATCAAGAAAAGGTGAATTAAAATTTATCCCATATCCTGCGTGAATCTTTTCAATTGCAGAATTCGCATTTGCGCCATTACAAAGACTGTTTCTCAGTAATTGATTTAGTGGTTCCATATTAGATGGGAATGTAGTTCTTTCTGGTTTAAATGTTGAACCAATCAAATTTGGCGGTGGAAAATTTTTACCTTTAAAATATAAATTAGTTAACGTGCTTCCAACCATCGTATTAGGTTTTATACCAAGTTGAGTATAATCATAAAACTCTTCAAGAGGTTTTTTTAGAAATGGAACCTTTGTTGCAAGACTTACTACAAGATGCCTGGGCATACCACCAAAAAGAGCATCTGCATTATGTCCTGCAAACAACATATCAACTGACTTTGCTGCTTCCCGAGCTGTTATATTATAAAATATTTTTTCTTCTCGACCAATCGGATCCTCCATATGCCATAAGGTTTCAGATATAAGCCGCGGAAGCTCATTAGGTTTCAGAAATATTTCATGATGAGATGTGTTGTAATAGTCTGCGACTTCCAATGCACCTATAATATTTTCATCTGTAGAATCAAAACCTGATGTATAGGTTAATAGTTGTTTATCGGGAGAAACTTTTTTGAGCGCCGCAACAAGAAGGAGAGAATCAAGCCCACCGCTTAAAGACACACCTATTTTATCAAAGCTTTGTGACTGACGATCTACTGCATCAAGGAAACATTGCTGCAGTGATTGAGTGTACTCACCATCTGATTTGCCGGTAATATTAATTGCTACATTATTATACTTGTTAATTTTAACCTGATTACCATATATTTCAACAAATGTTCCTCCAGCTACGCCTTTTATGCCTGCAACACAACTTGTACCAGGCGGAATATATTTTGTCAGATGCAAATATTGAAAAACGTTAACATCAGGTTTGGCAGACACTGATGAAATTGCAAGAATTGCTTTATACTCGCTTGCGAATATGTATCTTCCATTACTCTCTACATAATATAACGGGCGCGTCCCCAATGCATCACATGCCAAAACCAAACATTCTTTCTTGTTGTCCCATAATGCAACTGAGAACTGTCCATTAATATAGCTAAAACTATTCGAACCCATTTTATTGTACAGCTCAAATAGTAGTTCAGTTATATCAAATTTTTCTGAATCTTTTATACCTAGCAATTCGCAAATATCTGTAACATTATCAATAACACCATCAAATATTACAGTTTTACCGTCTGATGGTCCCTCTTCCTGTCCATCTTTTCTAAACCTTTCACCAAAGTATAAACCTGATTTAACAGACCATATATTCGAGTGACTACCTAAATGCGTAAGTCTTGTCGACATTCCATCCAGTTCACCAGGTTCTGCGTCACCATATATACCAAAAATTGCGCTCATTATTGTAAATTGTCCTTTTGAAGTGCAATAGCTGCTCTTTTTGGCAGCCAAAATATAAACCCAATCAGTGAAACCAGTAAATGTACAACTCTACGGATTAAAGCTGCTGCCAAAGCTTCAGATGGCTGAACTCCGGCCTGAGAGAAAAATAAAATAAATGCACCCTCTGACACTCCCAACCCATTCAAAGAGATAGGCAATAAAGAGACCAGCGGGATAATAGGTACAATTAGTGCAACTTCCTTTACAGAAAGATTCACTCCAACAGCCATCAACACCAGATAATTACTGGCAAGCAGCACTGAATAAAATACTACTGAAAGGGCAAAAGACAAAAACAGCTCCCTTTTACATTTCTTGTATTTAGCCATTGAATCTGAGAGTTTTATAATTTTTAGTATTATTTTATTAAGTTTATTACTCGATATCTTTTTTTCAAAATAATGAAGTAATTTAGAAACCCCTCCTCCCCAGAACCAAATACCGACCAGGATTAAACTAAACCCTCCTACGGCCATCCATAAAAAAAACAGTAGATTTCCTAAAGAGAAATATTCAGGACGCATTAAAAGTGCAATTACCGACCATGCAATTAATATGATAAATCCAGTTATTCTTTCGACAGCTATACTGGCGGCAATTGTGGCTGTATGTCCAAGATGTTTGAGCATAACCACTCTAAAAACATCTCCACCAAAATTTGTTGGTAAATAATTACCTAAAAAAGTACTAATCCAATATATTCTTGTGAGTTCCCATAATGGAATATTCACATTATGAGCTTTAAGTAAAATATACCATTTCAAACTGGACGTGAAAATATTTGTAGACAAAACAACAAATGCAGCAAACACTGTGATAATAGAAACACGAAGCAGCACATCGCTGGTTTTTTGCCAGTCAACAAAGTAAATAAGAATTCCACATAAAACAAGCCCAATAATTAGTTTTATATAAAATTTCATTTAATCCCCGTTTAGTGACAACCGTAGACAATACATTAATTAACAGCTCAGTTGTAGAAAAATTACATTAAGCTCTCATGCGAATCAGTTTTGCAGGAGTTCCGCCAACTATTGCTGATGCCGGCACATCTTTATTAACAACAGCGCCAGCGGCAATGACGGCATTATCACCTATAGTTACATTATCTAAAATGATTGCACCAGTACCTATCCATACATTATTTCCGATTTTAATTGGCCCTTTAGAAACAACTCCGTTATCAACCATTTTTTCTGAAGTATCATCTATGTTATATCCACCCTGATTTATGTAACATCCACCAGCAACAAGCACAGACTCACCGATCTCCACACCTGTATATGAAACAATAACACTATTCGTACCAATATTCGTTTTGTTACCCAGTTTGATCTGGCCAGTCTTTGCCTTTAACATACAATTACGGTTAAGTATCACCTCATCTCCCAGCTCGACACCAAACTGTTGATCACCACCACGCCCATCTATCAATGTGTTATCATCAAAAAATACATTTCTTCCAATATTTATCTTCCTGGAATTTCTAATTGTGACATTTCTTCCAACAACCAGTCCTGGTGTTGGGTTAATAAATAATCGGGAGTAAAATTTTTTTCTAAGAAATAAACCGAGGCCACCGGATATTGAACCGAGCAGTGATGTTATAAGTTCATAGAAAATAAAAAATTTCATGCCTTCATCCCCGACTGTTAATTTTTTATATGAACTTAACGGAGATTTTCGAGCACGTTCTAACTCTTTCCGAACTACCTTATTTTTTCCAACCTTGCTATAAGCCTGTGACATATTTAACTTCCAAGTACTTTAGTATCTTATTTTAGAAATAGTGTTGCAAAACACTGAATATTGTGCGTTCTTTATATCAGGATTAGACCACATGTACAATATCAGGTCATGAGCAGCCTTGCATATGGGCTAATCTCTTATTTCATCAACCTGAAATTACAATCGGAAAATCATTTTTATAACAATTAACACACGTGAATCTTAGTTCCCATAAACCATAAAATACATTCCAGTCATACAATTTGAATCAGAGGCATCTACTATCTGCTCACGGCCAGAAGCTAGTTCAGCGGATTAGCAGATGTACCAAAACAAAACAATTAACTCTATAATATTGCGGTTAATATTTAACAACCGATGGAGAGGATACAGCCATATTCTTGTTTTTTGACGTGGTAAATGTGGATAGGTAGCGAAAATGGATAAAAGTGGCTCTACTTATCCCTAGAGCCGTTCAAATAGGCATTTAACTAACAACTAAACACTGATTGTAATAAAACATGCTCTTATTCCATTTTTTTTTTATGGTTTTTATTGTGAGTTTGATTTGTAGTCACCCTTTAGAAGCGAAGAATTTTACTAGTATTGTTTTTTTTACATCCGCTGATAATATTCTTTGTTACAATTTTGCCACCAATCTCTATGTTAATCCGAATATATTACATACTGATCTTTTCATTCTAAAATTATATGTTAATTTATTGTAACATAACTTTTTTCGCTAAATACTATTTGTAAACATCAAAGTCCAACTAATACCTGGCCTCGTATTTTGAGTGATTTGATAATATATACAGCCAATAAAGGACCGAACAAGCCAATAACAAAAGATCCCACCATCAAAAGAGCGCTTCCTGTTTGCAACTTGTAGTACAAAATCAATTGAACTGGAACCTGAAAGAAAAACGAAAACAAATAAATCTGATAAGAATATTTACCAATCAATTTCAGTATTTCTAGTTTTGTCTTGACTAAAAATACTGACAATGTAATCACACCCAAAATTGCAAATACTGCACTTAGCAATTCAGCAACATTATTATTAAAAAATAAATACATTATTACACTTAATGAAAATAAAATAACTCCCCATAATAACGTGTGTATTCCTGTTTCAAATACTCTCTTATTTGTTGATTTACCCAATTTATTGTAAATCCACATACCCAGCCAGAAATATATTAAATTATGGAAAACACCTGAATAGTTCATAAAAGTCTCGGGTTTTTGATTGTGGTCAAATAAATAATTCAATGAGACCAGCATGACAAAGATCAAAATATTGTAAAATTGTTGTAATTTTAACTGCTCGCGATGTATAACATTTAATACGATTGGTGCAATCAGGAACATTAAAAATAATGTTGGAAGAAACCAGAAAAACCTAATTGAGTTATTCCATGGGTAAATAATCGTTCTAAGATAATATTCTAACGAAGGCTCAATTGGATTTTTTGCAAACTCGGCAAGAAAAATTTTTGGAATAAAGGCCAATGTCCCTAAGACAAGATAAGGCAGCAATAAACGCACCGCTTTATTTTTCAACAAATCGCTATATTTTCTTTTTAGATTTGGAGTATTGGTATGTATAAACAGCAATCCCGAAATAAAGAAAAACAGCGGCATATGAAACACATATATATAATCAACTATTGCATATGAAATAATTGAGAAAAGATCATCATTAGGAAAGGTTAAGTGCGGAGGGATGGAGTGTCCAAAAACTACCAATATAATGCCAATAGCACTAGCAATTCCGACATATTCTAAGGGCGGTGTGTTTTCCATCGAACCCTGATTTTGATTTTTTGCTAACACAATTCTGTAATTTTCAATAAAACAAGATAAAATGTCTTGGCCATAACTATTAAATAATTCACTAACATAACCTTTAAATGAGTTTTATATAACTGTTATCTTTCTAACACTTGTTGCAACTCACTATCAAATCCTGTAATTCATAGCCTATACCCCTATACCCTTCGTTAAATCAGTTTACAACTTAGTTTTGTCCTCGCCTATAAAATTCAATATACATCTATATCAAAGATATAATATAATAAATTAAAAATAATTGAGACAACACGTTCATGCTTTAACATATTCTGAGCTATCTTGAAAGTATTATTGTATAATTAATTTTTTAGATACTGCCAACAGAAATAACATTATTAGCGATTAATACTCAAAAGCACCCAGGTCGATTCTATTATCAACCATCCTTTCTACTAATTTAACTGGATGCACGTACTCATACTGTGGAACAAGTTCAAACCCACTATCATTATTTACCTGACGTCCTTTGTCTATAATCAATTTTGAATTAAGAGGTCTATAATCATAATTTTCAGGATTAACAAACAGCTTTGTATCTTTTGTTATTAAATTTATTCCTTCATAAAACTTGATGTTGCCCAACTTACCCTTACCATAGAATATATTATTATAAATATAAACCTTGCTTTCTTTGACTGATTTAACAAATACACCATAATGTCGATCATTTACAATAGTGTTATTCACTAGCATAATTTTTTTATCGATATTCTTTAATCCCTCTGCACCGTAAGAAATAACTGTTGAATTCTCCGTTTTTCTTCCTTGTTGAATTACATTACCTATGAGATAAGTTTTACCACCATTCGGTATATCAATTGAATAACTTGATCTTCCATTAACACCATCAAGTATTTTATTGTAAAGAATATAGTTATTATTCGCTCGTGATTTAATATTATGCCCGACATTTGCATGATGTACATAACTTCCAGTTATTGTAAACCTGGCTATTTTCCCTATATAAATGTTATGCGTATAACCTTTTCCATACCCATTAAATGAAAATTCTGAATTTTTAATTTCTATTATTGTATCTTTTCCTGCGCCTGCCAATATACCGTTTTCATTATCATGTACAAAACAGTTGACAATTTTTAAATGCTTGCCAATATTTCGAATTGCTGCTCCGTTTTTATGGTTTACTTTCGCTTTGGAAAACTCAATATTCTCGATAGTAACATTACTCCCTTTAATCACCCATATTGCTTTTCCATTTTTAATTTTACCGTAGCCCTCTATATGAGGCCTTCCTGAGACCCCCTTTATATGAATGTTATTTTGTTTCCAGACCGCCTCATCTCCACGATAATAACCGCCTGAATATATTTCCACAGTATCACCATCTTGTGCAAAATTAGCTGCAATGCTTGGCAAACTGAATTCTTTTCCTGGTCCAACTTGTAATATTGTATTTCTTTTTATTTCACCGGCCTTATTTTCTTTTATATCAAGTTTATTTAGTGGTGATATTTTATTTTTACTCCTATTCCTCTTCACATACGGCTTGGAAAGATTATGATATTCCTCTGTATATACCGGCTTTTCAGGCAAGTCTGCGTAACATTGATTAGCCATAATAAAAATTATAAAGCCAGACCATTTACCACATTTGTTTTTTGTAAAATTTAACATGGAAGTTTTATATACTTAATAATTTTCCAGCATAACTATGAAATCAATATTCTATAAACATGCAGTTATTTACAAAACTATTCATTAGTAAAAAAGCGTTACGGAAAGCCTTATTTCTCCCAACATTTATCAGCTTAGCTCAAAGTTATCTGAAATCCATTCGAAGGTTAACTCTTCCACCAATGATCGCCAATCCTTAGATGAAAATGTGTGGTTAGCTTCCTTTATGTTTATCGTCGTCACTGATGTCTTGGCCAATTCTCTTTTTAAATCTTTATTCATAGCTACCTGATTTTTAAATTCTGCGGCAGTTATATCGTTCCCACTTAGAACAATAAGCACTTTACCTCGGTATTTTTTTATCCCCTGCAAAAAACGTACAGGTAATGATTCATCATCACCAACATTTTCGGTATTCTTACTTTTGTATTTTTTAATAATTGAAAGAAAAGACAGCATTGATTTTGTTATCGCCACTTCGCCATTTATTAGTCTCTTCCAAAAATCCAAATTAATTATTTGGGAAGAATAATATCTCTTTATGTATGCCCCAGCCTCACCACTTTCAGTTCTAATCCATGGGTTCAATAATATCAGTCCATGTATATCGGGATCGTTACATGCATAGAATACATTTGCAGTAGCCGCATCACATAAACCCCATAACACAAAATTCTCAATTTTCCGATATGATGTTTTGAAAAATGATATTGTTGCCTTTAAATCTTCTCTGATTGACTCAAATGTACGAAGTTCACCACTTGAATCTCCCATTCCTCGATAATCAAAGCGAAATACTGTTACACCGTTTTTTGCTAAATATCTTGCTAGCAACACAAACTGCCGATGTGACCCAACACGATATTGAGGTCCACCTACAACAAGTATTAAACCTGTTTTTGTTGGTTTATCAGGCTGATGAATAATGCCAACAAGCTCATCATCACCACAGTTAAATACGACAGGTTTCTCTGCTACATTCATTTTAGGTATTTAATAAAGCTTGTTCCGTTGATTGCAATAGTTCTTTTATATCAACAATTTCAACACAGTTCCAAAATGAAGCACCAGCAATTTTAAATGATTCCATATGTATATTTTTTTCTCGAATTTGTTCTTGAGTTTTCCGATGTATTAGAGGTGGTTCACGATTAGAATCAGCTACAATATCGTACCAAAATATCGTCTTTGTGTTTTTCAAGCTCGTAAACTTATCCAGTTGTTTATTTTGCAACTCTATTGCTAATTTTGAAGATAGCATATAACCCGCCACTTCTACATTTTCACCCGAATTTAACATATCTTTTAGATTTTTAACTGAAGACTTCTCTCCTGAAACGGAATTCATTTCAGCTGCAAGCCTAAGCCTTAAAAATTGACCAAGATAATTGTCCCCATTGATAACTGGCTGCCAAAATACTATATGTTGTATATTGCATTTCTGCGCAACATCTATCGCCAACAGACAACCAAGCCTTAAAGCAACCAGGCCGATTGATGTTTTGCCTTGATTCTTTAACCAGTTTATAGTGCAGATAATATCTGAAACCCAGGTATCCCATGTTGTCTCATAAAACTCTCCCTCACTATCACCGGTCCCATACAGGTCTACTAATATCGAATTTATCCCGTTCGACGCGAGTCTACGGGCTTGCTGTGAAAACATTCGTCTGGACTTATTCATTTCTTCCGCGAACGGAGGAACAAACACTACAGCTTGATTTGTATTTATCGTCGTGGATTTAAAATATGTACAGAATATCTTTCCCGACTCGCTATCGTTAAAAAATGGAAATGTAATAATAGAATTATTTTTCACATTTATAATTTACTTTCAACAAAAGCTGTTAAACTTCCAATTGTTTCGAATGTATCTGCATCAATCTCATCATCATCAACAGTAATACCGTAGTTATCTTCAATAGAAGTAATAACACTAACAACCGCCATGGAATCGAACTCTGCAATCTCACCTAACAAACCAGTATCAGCAGTAAATGAATCTACTTTATCACCCAACTGCAGTACATCACCAAGTATCAGTTTTATATCATCTAACGTAGCCATACCTAAACTCTATCTATAAATAAGGATATTCTATCACTGTTACTAAATTTAATATATCTGTAATATAAAATAATTTAATGCTTATATTTTTCAATTCTATGTTAATTGGTATCAATTTTTATCAGTAACTACAACTGATTTCACATACACATTCATCTAACTCAGATAGTGGTCGCCAAATCTCCAGTCTTATCACTGAAGATACATATAAATTAAATATGTATTTATCTAACAAATCTTATCATCAAACAAACTTAACTAGTACATCTATTTCAAATACGACGAGTGCTTGGCATGTGTGGTGCAAATATCTCTTGGTTGTTAATAATAAATC
>JAOULO010000064.1 GCA_029881995.1 Gammaproteobacteria bacterium | reverse complement strand
CGGTACCTTCAAGGTTCATCCGGATTCTGCAGCTGCCAATGTTCCTGCTAAGTGAATAAAATACACAGGTCAAGAAATTAGCACGATTGGAAGTGTTGCTATTGTTGGATATGAATCCTTTCCATCACATCCGCTACACCAGGCACATACCAGGCATCACGTATGGCAAGCCGCTTTTCTTCAAAGCTGTCGACAAGGCCGTTTAAGATCACGACTTTGCCGGCGGTTCCCACTCGTAATTGATTGGCATGTAACAGAGGATCTTTTTCTAGCACACATCGCACTGCATCAGTAATCTCATTATCGGTATCCCGTTCCGGAGGGAAAACCTGCAACTGGTTATCGACAAACTCACAACCCTCCAGCCACCACATCAAGACTTCGGCAAGGCGTTTGTGGATCAGGCTTTCAACCTGACCGGAGAGACTAATACAAGCCTTATCAACCGAGACAATAATAATGCGACCGTCTGGCCCCTGATCCTGCTCCACCTGAAAATGGTCGACCAGCTTACTCAACACACTGTACTGCGTAAACATTGGTTCATTACAAAGTGTCTGCACCACCTGTTGCATCAATTCATGGTTGGCTTGTCGCTGGGCAGATTTGACATGTAGCCAGTCCACCACCTCCCAGTGGCCCAGTTTTTCCAGCACATGGGTAATGGTATCAACGGCCGCACGTTTGGCAACAATAGAATCGACCTGGCCTTCAAGTATGACTCGATTATTTTCAACACTGACAGTAACAGACGATCGGTGCAGATTAATGCGAGGGTCCCGTTCCAGCCGGGCAATCAGATAACTAACAATGTCATTCGTGGCATAACTGACCATAATACTGGACTCCTTGAATAACCCAAACATTGCACTTACCCGTCGTCAATTGATTTAGTTATGACCCAAACCTGCCACAAGTCAGCACAGGATTCGATGAGGGGGATCAATTACATGAGATTTTCCCCCTCCTACCAGGAGGGGGTTAGGGGGAGGTGTTCAAATTACTTAACAATAACCACCGGCCTGAAAAAACTACCAGTAAATTCCGTTGATACACCTTATAGATAAGACAGCCATGAATAAAATCATACCTATACGCTTTTTCCATCGACAACGTATGGGCTTATCACTGGCGCAGTGCCCTAGCGGATCTACCCATCGAAGCAGCAAACGCCCTTGCACATGGTAATGCTTAGAGGTTGTGGGGATTGGTATCAAAAAATTAAGAAACAGGACGAATGTTTTCATTGGCTAGGTACTTTCCAACCACGCTGTAACTTCATCCTCAATTCAAGTAATTAGCGAAAATATATCTTGTCTAGAAATTTAAAAATGATGATCAAGCTGAAATCATAGTTATTTCCACAAATAGTTAGTTAATTCAATAAGTTATGTTGTCTAAAGTGTGGTTGATTGAGAATGGCCCTCTAAATATACATAAATTGTCACATTTGCCGATATATTAAGAAATCCAGGTAATTGAGATGGTTTTTAGCGTACTAAGAGGCGACACCATGGACACAAATATCAATCGAGATTTACCAATAAGTATTCTTGCCAGTTTCTTTATATTGGCTCTGTTTACCATATCGAATCCAGTTATGGCAAAGGATGGAGAACCAATAAGAATGGGGATCATCTCACTTGCACCCCCGGCCAAAATCTATAAACAGTGGACCGAGTTTGCAGATTACCTTTCCGAAAAAACAGGTCGGAAAGTCAACATCGTCGTACCGCGAGGTTTTAAAAAGATCAAGCAGGCCGTCAATGAAAAAACGGTCGATATCTTTTATGTGAATTCACATATTTTTTACCGCCTGAAACGTGAAGGTAAGGCCAATCCTATCGCCCAGATGATGAACCTGGAGAACAGTATTTACAGCAAAAGTGTGATGTTTGTTCGAAGTAATTCCGGTATAGATAATTTAAGCCAGTTAAAAGGTGAAAAAGTGGCCTTTGTCGCTCCTATGGGCGCAGGTGGCTATCTTGCACCACGAGCAGCCTTTTACAAAGCCGGGATCCAGACAAAGACAGAAACCCAGGAACTTTTTACCAAGAACCTGACCAGCTCAATCCATAAAGTTCTCATCGGTGATGCAAAAGCAGGCACCATGTGTGGCCTTAATTACAATCTTATGAGTAAACGCGTAAAGATGGGTGATCTGAAAATAATAGCTTCGAGTGGTAAATATCCTGAGAACGTCTTTGGTATTCGTTCAGATCTATCTGGCGACCTGGCCAGGCAACTGTCCAATGTCATCGTTGGCATGGATACAGATGCAAAGGGCCGTAAAATACTGAACAAAATGCGTGGTATGAAAATACTGAAGTTTGTTAAGTATTCTGAAAAGGTTGAGACTCAAACAGAAAAGCTATTGAAGATCGGCAAGTTCAAATTATAAAAAATTAATGAAGCTTGGGTTACATAGTCGACTATTAATAAGCCAGCTTGTTTTATTGCTGGTTGTCTTTATTCTGTTAGGTGCGGTACTGCTTACTGATGCAGATAACCGGCTTGGTCAGCACAGGGAAACAGAGGCCCGCCACCAGGCCATGACACTGGCAGAAGGGAGTCTGGATGGGCTGGTTTCAGAAGACTATGAATTACTCGAGCGCTGGGTCCAGTCTTCAATGCCTTCAGCAGACTATGCCTATGCCGGTCTAGTACGCCCAGATGGAAAAATTATTTCTCATACTGACCTCTCACTAATCGGTAATAAGATTAAGATTGAACCGGGCTTGAGTGAATCCCACCTGCATCAAATCATTTATCAGAACAGGCCAGTCATCGAAATCATCTATCCAGCTTTGATTGGTGAAAATGTTATCGCCTATGCACATGTGGCCTATTATCTTGATACAGAGTCAATATTCTCCAGTTCAATTATTCTACATATAATCGGCGTCCTGGTATTAAGCCTTGCACTACTCATTACCGCTAATCATCTGATTGCAAAAACAATTACTGTGCCGGTTGAAAAATTAAAACAATCCGTCAAACAAGTTTCACTGGAACAGCCAGTGAAGATTGAATCAGACATCTACGAACGAGATGATGAAATAGGTGAATTGGCGCATTCATTTGTAGAGGTTTCAGAGCAGCTAGTTAGTTCGCATAGCCAGTTGTCTTCCCAAATGGCAGAGATGTCTGCAATTGTTGAAACATCAATGGACGGCATCATTATGATTGATCAGGCAGGAAAGATTGAATTGGTCAATTCAGCGGTCGAAGAAATGTTTGGTTTCAGCAAAGAAGAATTAATTAATCAAAATGTATCATGCTTGATGGCAGGTAAACATCATAGCCAACACGACAAATATCTCAGCAGGTATTTTCAAACGGGAGAAGCCAGAATAATTGATTCCAGGCGCACGGAACTTGAAGCGGCAAGAAAAGATGGTTCCACCATGCCCATCGAACTTTCCGTCAGGGAGATACAGCTACAAGGAAAATCAAAATTTGTCGGCATGATCCGTGACATAACTGAACGCTATGAAAGTGAACAGGCCATCATGCTTGCCAAAGAAGCAGCCGAAGAGGGTAGCCGGGTTAAATCTGAATTTCTGGCCACAATTAGCCATGAACTACGTACCCCACTCAATGGCATCATTGGATCAATCGAGCTCATTCGGGACGATGGTGGAATCAGTGACGAAACGATGGAATTTATCAATATGGCAGATCGTTCAGCACAGAATCTGCTGCTCATCCTGAATAATATCCTGGATTTCTCTGATATGGAGTTTGATCAGATTGAAGTCAATTACAGCAAAGTTAATATCAGAGAACTACTAGAATCTATCGTCGAAGTTTATCTTCATTCCATCAAGGATGATCCGATTAGTTTGAATTATGTGGTAGCCGAAACTGTACCTGAGTTAATCGTTATTGATAGAAAGCATGTACAATCCGTGGTTAGAAACCTGTTAAACAATGCTATTAAATTTACCACCTCTGGCCAAATAAGAGTTTTGTGTACAAAGGTATCTGATGTACATGACAGCCCTTGCTTAAGGGTCGAAGTGGAAGACACAGGGATCGGCATCGAGGAAAAAGATCATGACCGGATATTCGATTACTTTACCCAGGCAGATGGATCCTTTACACGAAAATATGGTGGGGCTGGTCTGGGCTTGTCTATTTGCAAAAATGTAATATCACAACTGGATGGTGAAATAGGGGTTACTTCAGAATTAGGCAAGGGCAGTACTTTCTGGTTCGAGATACCGATAAAACCACTAACAAATATAAAAGTCGAAGAAGAACACTTTTCTATACCGCAAGAGATAAGACAAAGCCAGAACAAGGATAATGAAAATGTACATATGTTGATTGTCGAAGATGATCTTGCTAATCGAATGATACTACAGGCCATGCTGACAAAACTTGGCTATAGAACTGACATTGCTGAAGATGGTCAACAGGCTATCAATAAGCTTGAAAACAAAAGCTACGACTTGATTTTGATGGATTGTCAGATGCCAGTAATGGACGGCTTTATCGCCACTAAAGAAATACGCAAGTCTGAAAAAGAGAATGAACATATTCCCATTATCGCCGTCACCGCAAATGCCATGGTGCAGGACAGGGAAAAATGCCTCAAGGTAGGTATGGATGATTACATGGCCAAACCGGTTAATCTCGTCAAGTTAGCTCAAATGCTGAAAAAGTGGATAAGCCGTGGTGAAATAGACAGCAAGCTCAAATCCATTGGATAAACAACGTCAATTCACACATCACCTTAACATCAGGAACTACAACTCACTTCAATCCCGCTCGCCCAGTCCGGTGGATGGGCCGCATAGTGTTCATTCTCGGGTTGTTCATCAAAAGGCTTTTGTAACAGCTTAAACAAGCTATCGATCTCTGAATAATCCTTTTCATCTTCCGCCTTGCGAATGGCCACCTCGGCAAGATAGTTACGCAGGATATATTTCGGGTTTACGTTATTCATACGTTCACACCGTTCATCATCGACCGAGTTTTCTTTTTGCAAACGCAAGGCATAACGTTCAGCCCAGGCATCAAAATCTTCTCGGTCTAAAAATAAATCTCTGATCACGTAGGGCGGATTAGCATCGCGTAATCCGCCGCATGTAAATTCCGATAGTTTGCGAAATAAAATTGTATAATCCGTACCACCTTGCTGCATCAGACTAAGCAGATCTTCCAATAGGGACTGGTCTTCATCAAGGGCTTCTTGTAAACCTAGCTTGGCACGCATCAAACTCGCATATGTTTTAACAAAGATACCCTGGTATTCAGCTAATGCACTCTTCGCCCATTCTGCACCCTGATTCGGATCATCATCAAACAGTGGCAACAGGGCCTGGGCCAGGCAGCTCAGATTAAACAGGCCAATGTTCGGTTGTTGATCAAAGGCATAACGCCCACTGTAATCAGAGTGGTTACAGATATAGCCCGGCTGATAACTTTCCAGAAAACCAAATGGACCATAGTCGATGGTCAGACCAAGGATAGACATGTTGTCCGAATTCATCACCCCATGGGCAAAACCCACCGCCTGCCACTTTGCTATTAATCTCGCGGTGCGTTGTATGACTTCCACCAACAGAGACTGATAGGGATTGGCGGTTTCTTTTAACTCGGGGTAGTGATGTTCAAGCACATAATCCGCCAGACTGCGGATGTGATCATACTGGTTACGATAAAAGAACACCTCAAAGGAACCAAAGCGCACATGGGAAGGG
Organism: Gammaproteobacteria bacterium; assembly: GCA_029881995.1. Lineage (GTDB taxonomy): Bacteria > Pseudomonadota > Gammaproteobacteria > UBA6429 > Thiohalophilaceae > JAHEDB01. Next base: position 10,649 of record JAOULO010000064.1, on the reverse strand, counting down.
GCAAGCCGCGCTAACATGGCGCCGGGCTCAATATGTTCCCGATAGACTTCCTCATCACTGCCCACCATGGCCAGGGCTCGGGTTGTGGGAATGCCCAGGCCATGCATGGCCTCGGAACACAAATACTCGCGCAGGGTGGAGCGCAACACCGCCCGGCCATCACCCTGACGGGAATAAGGGGTCAAACCACTGCCCTTAAGCTGAATCTCCCAGGGCCGGTTGGCCGGGTCTCGTATCTCACCCAGCATAATCGCCCGACCATCCCCCAGTTGCGGCACATAAGTCCCAAACTGGTGTCCGGCATAGAGCATCGCCAGCGGATCCGCCCCTTTCGGAACGGCCTGGCCACTCAGGTTGGCCAACAGTGCCGACTCATCCATAGCCTCGGCATCCAGCCCCAGGGTCTGTGCCATCCCTCTATTTATATGGATCAGCCAGGCTGCCCCATCAAAGGGAGTCGGCTGTACCCTGGAATAAAAGGCCTCACCCAATCCCGCAAATGTGTTGGTCCAGCCCAAATCACTAAAACTGCCTTTTCTATCCCCTTGCAAGGAAGGGGTCGGGTGGGGTGATCCATGGGGAAACTTATCAGAAAAATACATTATTAAAATACTCGGGTATTAGAAAATTCATTGTAGCTGGATGCGCTAATGAGATAAAGCCAAACCCTCTCACAGCTAAGTTGAAAGCTGTGAATTCGCAGTTAAGCAGTGCTGCCGGTTTAGTCCGTCCCGGATTGACCGATATGACTTAAGGAGTAAAGGGGTTTTTTATAATAAACTTATATAAAAAAGGTTTTATGGATTTTAAGCTGCAATATTTTGTAAGTAGATCAAACCCGGTTCGACTTGGTTTTGGTTTTGTGATCCTGCTGCTTGTGTTAACAGCAATTTTTGTAATGTACCAGACACACCGTACCAACAAGATCGTCACCAGTCTTGTCGAAGTCAACAACGCAAAAATTACTCACGTCATCGGTATGCGAGAGGCGATACGTTTACGTGTTCTCAGTATCTCTAATATCCTGGCGACTAGTGACGAGTTTGAACGTGATGAAGAAATAATGCGTTTTCACAGTTATGCCACAAAATATGTTATTGCACGTGATAATTTATTGGCACTACCTATGAATGAAACTGAGAAGGCGCTACATAAACAGATCTCGATTGCCATCAAAGCGGCTCAACCCCTAACAGTTGGTCTTGTAGAAAAAGCAAGCGACCATGAACCACTGGCCGTGCTTCAGCAACAGGAAAAGAAATCTCATGCACTAAGAGAGATCTTATTTCAGAATTTGAATGAACTGGTGAAAATACAACAGGAACAAGATCGACAGGCATTAGAAAAAATTCGTAAACTGAATGATGAGGCGCGAAGTGTGACTTTGAGTCTCAGCTTACTCGTGCTGATACTATCGTTTGCTATCGCAACAGTTGTTTCGCGTACCGTTGAGAAAAAGAACAAAGCCCTGTTAGATGCATACAAAGATGCCCAGGCTGCAATGCAGAGTAAATCAACTTTTCTTGCCACCATGAGCCATGAGATTCGTACCCCCATCACTGCAATTATCGGTTTTGCCGAGTCCACTTTCTTCAGCAACCAGACCATGGAGATGCGACAGAACTCCATAAAGACTATTATCGAAAGTGGTAAACACCTGTTACGACTCATCAACGATGCTTTAGATCTCGCCAAGGTTGAAGCAAAAAAACTTGGCGTAGAAATTGTCGATTCCTCATTAACCAGTATCGTTAGTGGTGCTGAACATATCCTTAGGCCTCTGGCTGAAGAAAAGTCGCTGGAGTTCAATATTAACTACCAGTATCCACTGCCCAGTATTGTGAAGACAGACCCCCTTAGACTCAAACAGATCATCATCAATCTGGGTTCCAATGCCATCAAATTCACCAGTCAGGGTTATGTCCAGATTGATATCAGCTTTCAGCATGAAGAAAACAAACTCAAAATCGAAGTCAGTGACACCGGCATAGGACTAGAAAAGGAACAGATTTCAGGCATCTTTGAACCCTTTAGCCAGGCCGATTCGAGCATAAAACGAAAATTTGGTGGCACAGGTCTTGGTCTTACTCTGTCCAGCCAGCTGGCAGAGGCCTTAAATGGCAAAATAGAAGTGACTAGTGAGCCAGGCAAAGGCAGTTGCTTTAGTCTGATCCTGATCCTGAATCAGGATATCGATAATACCGATGAAGACCAATTGACATGGCAAACTAATAATAAGGACAGTAGCGATGCGAACGAAGAGCTGAAAAATATCAGCAATATCGATCGCATGCGAGTCACTGGCAAGGTACTGGTGGTGGAAGATAATATTGTAAACCAGCAACTACTCGGGGTGTTCTTATCACGAATTAATGCGGAGTATGAAGTCGTTGAGAACGGTCAACTTGCCATTGATAAGATCAATGAAGAGGTGTTTGATCTTATTTTGATGGATATCCAGATGCCTGTTATGGATGGTATCACTGCCACTAAAACACTGCGTGGACAGGGGTACACCAGGCCCATCGTAGCCTTAACCGCCAACTCATCCGAAGAGGATAGGGAAAATTGTCTAAATGCCGGCTGCAATGACTTTTTATCCAAACCTATCGACATCAAAGCCTTTTTTGACATGATCACCGACCATTTGAGTTTTGTTGATGACGACACAGAGAGCGAAGAACCTATTATAACTGTCTTCAATATGCATGACCCGGAAGTTGTAGCCAATGTAAAAGGTTTCGTTAGTATTCACATGCCCAATTTCATCAGAGAAATTGAAACTGGTATTCAACAGTCCGACTGGTCAGGACTAAAACAAAAGCTGCTTGAGTTTAGAGAAGTTGCCTACAAAGCCGGGTACATCGCACTTATTGATCTGACCAAGCAAATGGAATTCCAGACCCTCAACCAAAGCCAGACAGAACTCAATATTCTATTCAATAAACTGAACAACCTGGCAAAACGCATCACCCTGGGTGTCGACGAAGTAGAAATACGGCAAACAAAATAAAACAAACACTCATAACCCAGTCATCATTGGCATCGCGCACCAGGCTCCGTATAATGCCCAGCCCGAAACGAATACCGAACAAGATGTCGAATACTGCAGAACAATACCTCAACCGCGCCCGGGAACTTACCGAAGCCGGTCAGCTGGATGGTGCCCGCCAGTGTCTACTGGAAGTGCTCAAGGAAAACCCCGACAACCAGGCCGCCCTGATCGCCCTGGGTGGAATCTATTTCACTCAGCAGCAATACAACGAGGCCGAGATGGTCTTCGTGCGCCTCATCCTCAAACACCCCGGCAAAGGAGAGTATTCCATCGCCCTGTTCAACACCCTCTGGAAAATGGACCGCCATGCCGAGGCCCTGGAAGAGATCAAACGCTTCCTCGAAATGGCCGACAAAGAAGCCGAAAAGACCACAGTAGAGCAGTACATGAATATCATCAAAAAGCTGGAAGCCTGAGCCTGGCGTTTATCGACATTGCTTCAAATAGACAAGGCGCACAGGCTATCAGCCTAACGCCGATAATGCAGAATCCTTCCCTTACAACGCGCTGCGATGGGGACTTCCACATCAAAGCGTTCAAAGTGATGGGCATAACCCAGGTCGGTCATGTAACGGGTAAAACGACTACGATTGCCGCGGTTGGGGTCGACTATTATCACCTCCACCGGCGCTTCGGAATGGCATTCAATAAAACTGGACAGCGTTGCTGCCATGGCCGGTTCGTATAAGACATCACTGCCGATGATCATATCGAAGCTACCCAACAATGGATTGTCTGACTCCCAGTTGCCCACCTGAAACTTGATCGGTGGCAGGTCATTGCCCTGCACATTGGCGTTGAGAAAATCCTCCGCCAGGGGATGATAATCACTGGCGGTTATGTCCATCCCCATACGGTGCAAGACCAGACTACTCAAGCCCAGGCCACAACCGATCTCCAACACACGCTTACCCTTTAACGTCAGCTGGCTAACACGCTCTGCCAGCACCCGCGATGCCGGCCACAACATGCCAAACAAGGGCCAGCTTGCTGAGGATATCCCCACTGCTGCTGCCAACTGACCTGCATCATGATACTGCTGCCGATCTTTTAAGGAGCGGATCTCATAATCCACATGATCAACCGTAATGGTCTCGAACTTGACTTGATAATCGGCCACGCCGTGTCTCGCTGCTGAAGGATCGGAAAACCGACGACACAACGAGATGAATTAGGTTATGCAGAAGGGGAGAATGGAAAACCCAGCCACGGTACGCCAGTGGTGCCCATAACACAAGGGCAGGAGATGCCTACAAGGAAGTTATTGAGTTGTAAAAGGCTTGATATAAAGCCTGTCTGAAAAGCCCATCAACCTGATCTATATCACCACCTCTCTGTTCTGAATGGTGTAGCTTGAATTAACGTCACAATCAGAGGCGAATAAATGAGCATCGATTCCTTAAGCTTGTCCTTAATGCTGGTGGCACTGGTCATCATGATCAATGTGCTGGTGAGCTACCTTCGGTTCCCCAGAGTGTCTGATTCTGCCGAAAACAGAGCAAGACTACGGCAGGCCATCAACTCACTGCGGCTTGGCAAAATGCTGGCCCTGCTCAGGATTCCCATGGAACGCTATCTTAACGTGGTACCCCTGACCGTCGTCAGTCGGCATGTATCGACCTGCCAGGCCTGCACCGAACTGGGTGCCTGTAACCGCTGTTTGCAAAAAGGTGTGCTGCAGAAAAACATGGGCTTTTGCCCAAACTATGAATCCCTATTGCAGTACCGCTTACGCATCATCAGCCATTAATAAAAAACTACCACCATCCCCCCTCCTTCAAGGAGGGGGCCAGGGGGTGGTGATCCACAACCATATTCAAACCGTCCAAACTCGTAGGCTGGGAAGAATGTTTTTTATGAATCCCAACGTATTGAAAAGGATTTTGTTGGGGTTCGTCCCTCACCCACAACCTACAAACTGTAGTTTCCCTCCCCTCCAAGGACAAATCTGAATGGATCAGATTTGGATGCACGATAGTGCGCCCGAAGGGTGAGCGCCACGGACGACCTGAGCGATAGGGAAGTAGTGCCGAATGAAGCCCGTGGGATTCTACGGTGCGGTGCGAATCAAAGGGCCAGGGTGGGGTGATCAACACAGATTAAATCCAACCCCATTTACACCTTTCTCCCTCCTTCAAGGACAAATCTGAATGGATTAGATTTGGACGCACGATAGTGCGCCCGAAGGGTGAGCGCCATTGCACCATTCCCCCTCCTTCAAGGACAAATCTGAATGGATCAGATTTGGACGCACGTTAGTGCGCCCGAAGGGAGAGCGCCACGGATGGCGCGAATCAAGGGGCCAGGGGGTGGTGATCCACAACCACTCCCCAAAACAAACCACCACTTCATGATTATGGCTTTAAATCACAATTGAAATAATGTTGTGATTTTAGCGTGATATTCACGTGACATTCTCCACGTATAAATACTGCAGACGTTGGTTACGCATTAACCGGGCGTCGATGACGCGTGACATAAGCTCATCACCAGATACCAAACTAATACTCCTGGAGGCTAAATGGCTACAGCGGCCGCGGCCCTGTTTTCAGCAGCACCCATGACGGCTGTGCAAGCAGGCAGTGACTCAAAGGTACATTGCTTTGGTGTGAACAAGTGCAAAGGCCACGGTTTTGTCACTATGTCCAAGTATGCCTGTGAAGAGATTGGTGGTTCGGTGAATAAACCGAAAAGGTAATAACGCCACTGATGGAAAGGCCGGTGTCTCTCATCTCCGTGTAGACACCGGTCCTTTTTAAACCAATCCATCACATCACCAAGCAATATCAGCAGCGTTCAATAAAATAAGACCATCACCAAAACACTAGCTTGCAATAATACGTCATTGACGTATACTTTGAGTGATATGGAAATCATTGAAACCTCGGTATTTACGAGGCAAATCAAGGAGTTGATATCTGATGAGGAATACGGAGAACTCCAGTTTGCCCTTGTGCAACGGCCTGATATGGGTGACATCATCCCGCGTAGTGGTGGTATTCGCAAAGTGCGCTGGACCGGGTCCGGCAGAGGTAAGCGCGGCGGTGTTCGGGTGATCTATTACTGGCAGGTCAGCGATCAGCAGATATTCATGTTGTTGGCCTACGCAAAGAACGAACAGGGCAACCTGACATCATCACAATTGAAAGTATTACGTAAGCTGGTAGAAGAGGAATTTGGCAATGGATGAAAAAACCTTTGATGAACTCATCGACAGCGTGCAGGAAGCGGGTGCCATATATCGTGGTGAGAAAAAGGCCTCCCGGCGCTTTGAATATGGCCCGATGGATGTCAAAGCCATTCGCCAGAAAACCGGCTTATCGCAGGCCCGCTTTGCCATTGTCATGGGGGTTAGCGTGCGTACCCTGCAAAACTGGGAGCAGGGCCACCGTACCCCACAAGGCCCGGCCGCATCCTTATTGCGCATCGTCGACAAAGATCCCGAAGCAGCATTAAAAGCCATTCACAGTTAACTGCACGAGAAAAGTTAACTGTTGGGCTTCGTACCTCACCCACAACCTACATGCTGGATATCGCTCCCTCTATATGTAACTCATTGAATTAGAAAAATAAACTGATACAATTAAGAGCGCCAGCATGGTTTCAATGCCTATTGCCGTAATAGGGAACATCCATGGGTTTGGGTATAAAATTTAAAGATGAACAAAATCATCCAGCAAAAACAAACGCAGCTTGAAGCACTGTGCAAACAATTCCATGCACAGCGGCTTGAAGTGTTTGGCTCTGTCACGCGTGAAGATTTTGATCCGGCAAAAAGCGATATCGATTTTCTGGTTGAGTTTGATGAAACCGGCGTGAAAAATTATGCCGATTGTTATTTTGGCCTGCTCGAAGTACTCGAATCTTTGTTTTCCATGTCCATAGAACTGGTCGTGATCTCCTCGGTAAAAAACCTATACTTCCTGCAAAATATCGAAAAGAACAGGACATTGCTCTATGCAGCTTGAATGTAAGAAGCTTTATTTCGTTTCTGGTAAAAGCTACAAGGATTAGGGACCAGATAATTAACAAGCGAGCATCATGGTAAATAGATAAACGTTTATGACAAAGAAAGGTCGCTATGATGTATCAGATTCAATAGAAGCCCAGTTTGAACCCGGCTCGAATGATACCGTTTTAAAGAATAAACTGGGCATTACCGATCCTGCCGAGATGGATAGAGAAGAGGCAGCGGCGCTGATCAAGGCAACCGATGTACTTTTTCACGAATATGATGTCGACCACCAGTTTAGCGCCTACGATCTACGCCACATGCATAAAACATGGTTAGGCGATATCTATGAATGGGCAGGGCTTTACCGAACCGTTAACATCAGCAAAGGGGATTTTGCTTTTGCCATGGCGGCACAAGTACCAAAACTGATGGACAAGTTTGAGGCCGAACAACTCACACAATACACACCTTGTATCTTTGACAGTCGAAAGGATGTGGTGAAAGCACTTGCCGAAGTACACACTGAACTGGTTTTAATCCACCCTTTTCGTGAAGGCAACGGCCGCTGTTCCCGCATACTGACAAGCATCATGGCACTTCAGGCAGGCCTTCCGGTTCTGGATTTCAGTTTGATTAGTGGTAAAGGAAAACTGGACTATTTTGCAGCAGTGCAGTCAGGACTGGATAGAAATTACCAACCCATGGAAAAACTGTTTGCCGATATTATTGAGACTTCGATTCAGGCTTAGACGACCGAAAATAGCGATTCGAAATATCCGACACATGCAGACTAACAGACTTTACACTGGCCCCCGTCTCAATCGCAGTGGAACTTGAGACACTGGTCACTAGCGAATCCTGGTACTTTTTCTGATTCTGAAGATAAGGGTTAGTGTCGAATAATGATTTCTTTTTCATACAGACAATATCGGCATTTTAGGTCTAAAAATCAAGTAAATTCAGTTTATTAAACACACGCAACACCTTGTAACTCTTTGATAAACTAATAATTTACAGCTCATCGATTGGGATGAAAGTTTTTTATGAATCCCAACGTAATCAAAAGCCTGTTTTGTTGGGGTTCGTCCCTCACCCACAACCTACCTGTTGTTTCCCCCTCCTTGCAGGACAAATCTGATGGGATCAGATTTGGACGCACGTTAGTGCGCCCGAAGGGAGAGCGCCACGGATGGCGCGAATCAAGGGGCCAGGGGGTGGTGATCAACACAGATTAAATCCAACCCCATTTACACCATTCCCCCTCCTTCAAGGAGGGGGCCAGGGGGTGGTGATCCAAAAGGATTTCTCTCACCTTTCCAAAAAGAACCCCCCAATTTCACAACCTACCTGTTGTTTCCCCCTCCTTGCAGGAGAGGGGCCAGGGGGTGGTGATCCAAAAGGATTTTTCTCCTCATTCCAAAAAGAATCCCCCCAATTTCAACAACCTACCCGGTGTTTCCCCCTCCTTGCAGGAGAGGGGCCAGGGGGTGGTGATCCAAAAGGATTTTTCTCCTCATTCCAAAAAGAACCCCCCAATTTCACAACCTACCTGTTGTTTCCCCCTCCTTGCAGGAGGGGGCCAGGGGGTGGTGATCCAAAAGGATTTTTCTCCTCATTCCAAAAAGAACCCCCCCAATTTCAACAATCTGCCACCACCCCAGCCAAACAACTGATCTCCACCCCCCCGCAGGTGCTTGCCGCCGCGGCTGGTGGCTGTCATTATGTGAACCAGTTCCGTTTTTGCTGTATGGAGTTTGGAATGACACCTGGTATCGACCCAATATTACTCAATTTCCTCTACGCCTTCCTCGGCGGGGCGCTGACCCTGTTTTTCATGTGGATGGGCTGCAAGATATTTAATCACACGGTCTGCTTTAACATCAGCGACGAGCTGAAGAAGGGCAATACCGCCGTGGGGCAAATGATCATGGGCATTTTTATTGGCATCGGCGTGGCCATGGGGCTGGTCATCGGCCTTGGCCTTAATTGATCCAGCATCTGATTCGACCATTGATTCGACAAGCGATGCAACCACCCATGCCAGGCCTCAAACCCCACACCCTGCTACTGTTGCTGGGCCTGCTGGCCTCGCCAACCGCCATGGCCGCCGAGGAAAGGGTGGACTCGGAACACTGGACCAACGACTACGACGGCCACTTCAAAAAATACACCAAGCGCTACTTCGGCCCGCACTTCGACTGGCACTGGTTCAAGGCCCAGGGCATTGCCGAATCGGGCCTGCGCTCCAATGTCACCAGTCACGCCGGCGCTCGCGGGGTCATGCAGATCCTGCCCACCACCTATGACGAGATCAAAGACAAAAACCCGCACTTTCGCGATATCAGCAAACCCCGCTGGAACATCGCCGCCGGCATCTATTATGACCGCCAACTCTATCGCCGCTGGAACACCCTCACCGAACCGGAACGACTCTATACCGTGTTTGCCAGTTACAACGCCGGCTATAACCGCATCCGTCGCATCTATCAGCGCCTCAACAAATCAGACAGCAAGTGGCAACACATCCACCCCAGGCTGCCAAAGGAAACCCGCGGCTACGTCAAACGCATTCGCAAACTCAAAGATGATACGCGCCGGCAGGACAGCGAAGGGCGCCTGAAAGGTATCGCCAACTATTTCAACGTGGCGTCAAGGTCAGAAGAATAAGGCCCATCGGGCGGGGACGGGGTGGCATCACTCGGCGCTTCCAGCAGCGAGGCATGCATCCAGCCGCGGCTGCCCTTATCCATATCGATCACCTGCACCCATTTATTCTTGATACCCACCTCAAGCAGTTGTTGACCCTGCTTAAGGGTGCGAATAATCGCCGCCTCCAGGGTGGCATCGCGGCGCAGGTTGGCGCGGCGGGTCTTGATCTGCAGCGGCTTACCCAACAGCGCCCAGTCTTCTTCACTCAATAGCATGGCCAGCCGGTGGCCCTGCCGGTCATTGGGCCCACCAAACAGCGTCAGCAGCATCACCCGCGCATCCTCATGCCCACCGCGGGCCGCATCCAGATAATAAGGCACGGCCACCTCCAGACTCTTTTTGATCTGCCGCGTGCCCTGGGTATAGAGCATGGCCAGGGCAAACTGCGCCTCGGTATAACCCTGGTTGGCCGACAGCTCCCACCAGTGGCGGGCCTGATCATCGTCAATCACCAGGCCATAACCGTTGTGATACATCCAGCCAATATTGTATTGCGCCACCTTGTCACCCGAGCGGGCCTGGGGAATCCAAAGGTGATAAGCGACCGCATAATCGCCCTTCTGCATCGCCTCACTCGCACTTTGCGAGGGTTCCACGGCACCACACAGGGCCGAAGATAGCAACAACAACAGAGCAGCGACAACACGCAGCATGAGAACCGACTTCCGGAATAGATGGTAGAGAATGTAAGGGTACCGCAATTAACAAACGACATCCAGATAGTCCCCCCGCCCACCTTTAACCAATCCCCCCAAAATTATATAAGCTCCCTCTCCCTTTGGGAGAGGGCAGGGGTGAGGGTGGCCTCCAGGGGGTGGTGATCAAAATAACGCAGTTCAATATCAAAAGGAGTAAGGGCCAGGGGGCGGGGATCAATTAACCCGCTGAACAACCCCAACCCCCCCCAAATCCAACCCATCCCCCCCCATT
>JAOULO010000095.1 GCA_029881995.1 Gammaproteobacteria bacterium | reverse complement strand
ATCTTGCGCCGTTTGTGTCATGGGCCCACCTTGATCCAGACTCGATGCAAAGGCGATCATGCCATAGCGTGAAACCCGTCCATAAGTGGGTTTCAGACCTGTAATACCGCACAATGCAGCAGGCTGACGAATAGAACCACCGGTATCAGTGCCGGTAGCAACAGGCACAAGACGAGCAGCAACACTGGCGGCCGATCCACCAGAAGAACCACCCGGTACAGTATTGGTATCCCATGGGTTTTTTACTGCACCATAAAAACTGGTTTCGTTAGATGAACCCATGGCAAATTCATCCATATTGGTTTTACCAAGTAAGACTGTTCCGGCATCAGAAAATTTTTGTACTGTTGTTGCATTATAAGGGGCAACAAAATTATCCAGCATTTTTGAACCACAACTGGTTTTTATTCCCTGTGTACAAAAAATATCTTTTTGTGCAATAGGAATACCTGTCAGCAATGTTGCATTACCCTCAGCAATTTTTTTATCTGCTGCACGCGCATTTTGAATTGCACCATCTGCATCTATGGTGATAAAACTGTTCAGTGTCTTATCAAATTGATTAATTCGATCAAGAAAAGTCTTTGTCAGCTCTTCACTCGAAAAGTGTTTTTCACGTAGCCCGACAATCAGTTCGGCAATGGTTTTTTTATACATTTTATTTATCCGGCTGTACTAATATTCAATCAGTAATACCCAGCCACTGTTTTTTTACTCAATAACTTTGGGAACAAGATAAAGTCCTGACTCCACCTGAGGTGCAATCGCCTGAAAGCTATCACGCTGGTTTTGCTCCGTCACTTCATCATCCCGCAAACGCTGAACCATATGCAAAGGGTGGGCCATTGGTTCAACCTGCGAGGTATCAGCTGCATCCATTTGTTCGACCAGTTTCAGGATATTAGACAAGTCATCCACGTAGCCGGGGAGCTCGTTTTCCTCTGTCGCCAGGCGTGCCAGATGTGCAATTTTTTCAACATCTGTTCTATCCAGTGCCATCCACATAACCTCTTCTGAAATTCGAAGTCGTAACTTATCACAGATAGTATCTTGCCCAAAGCCGAATGCATTGATACAGTACACAAAATAATTACTATAAATAAAATGGAGTGCACCCTAACAATGTTCAACCGCCTACGTGGAATCTTTTCCAATGACCTTTCTATCGATCTGGGTACCGCCAACACCCTTATTTATGTCCGTGGTCAGGGTATCGTCCTGGATGAACCCTCTGTAGTCGCTATCCGACAGGATTTAGGCGGCCGAGGCTCCAAAACAGTGGCCGCCGTGGGTCATGAAGCCAAAATGATGCTGGGGCGGACTCCTGGAAATATCATTGCAATTCGGCCACTTAAGGATGGCGTGATCGCTGATTTCACTGTTACTGAAAAAATGCTCCAACATTTTATACATAAAGTACATCAAACCCGCTATTTCCGCCCTAGCCCACGTGTACTGGTCTGTGTTCCCTGTGGTTCAACCCAGGTTGAACGTCGTGCTATCAAGGAATCGGCCGCTGGTGCTGGAGCGCGTGAAGTCTATCTTATTGAAGAACCGATGGCAGCAGCGATTGGCGCTGGTATGCCCGTCAGCGAGGCCAAAGGCTCCATGGTCGTCGATATTGGTGGTGGTACGACTGAAGTGGCCGTGATTTCACTCAGCGGAATTGTATATTCTGCCTCTGTCAGAATCGGTGGTGATCGCTTCGATGAGGCTATTATCAGCTATGTACGCAGAAACTATGGCACCCTGATTGGGGAATCAACAGCAGAACGTATCAAACTGGAAATTGCGACTGCTTATCCAGCCTCTGAGGTGAGAGAAATCGAGGTCAAGGGCCGCAATCTGGCCGAAGGGGTTCCTCGTAGTTTTACCCTAAACAGCAATGAAATTCTTGAAGCATTACAAGAACCTCTATCTGGTATCGTCGCCGCCGTAAAATCTGCCCTGGAACAAACACCACCGGAACTGGGATCTGATGTCGCTGAAAAAGGACTGGTACTAACAGGTGGTGGTGCATTGCTTAATTCACTGGATAAATTACTCAGCGAGGAAACCGGTATTCCGGTTGTGATTGCCGAGGATCCTCTCACGTGCGTAGCGCGTGGCGGTGGACGTGCGCTTGAGCTAATGGAAGAGTATGGTACAGACTTTTTTGTATCAGAATAAATAACCACTCTCTCTCTTTAATTAACATACTGCTAAACTATGGCAAATAATCTGATATTTCAGAGGTGTTGCTATTAAACCGCTATTTATACAGGGATCATCTTTAACCCTGCGACTAATCATTTTTTCAATGATCTCGATTGTAATGATCACAGCCGATCATCGGGATAATCATCTGGAAAATATTCGTAAGGGATTAACCATCCTGCTCTACCCTGTCCAGTATGCTATCAACTTACCTATCAGTGCTGTGTCCTGGATAGGTGATTCCTTAACCTTACGAAGCACACTCTCTGAAGAAAACGGCGAGCTTCACGATGAAAATCTGGTGCTAAAGGCACGTTTACAAAAATTTTCAGCACTGGAGGCTGAGAATGCTCGCCTGCGTGAACTACTGGATTCATCCCCCAAAGCCGGCGAACGGGTACTGATTGCTGAATTATTATCTGTAGATATGGATCCCTTCCGTAGACAATTCGTTATTAATAAAGGCAGTAATCATGATGTGTTTACCGGCCAGCCGGTACTTGATGCCAATGGTGTTATGGGACAAGTCATTTACATTTCACCCTTATCCAGCATGGTGACACTGATTACCGATCCCAGTCATGCGATCCCTGTACAGGTAAACCGTAATGGACTGCGTGCCATTGCGATTGGTACCGGCTCACTGAATCAACTGGAAATACCCCACATCCCGAATAATGTAGATATTCAGGAAGGAGACTTATTAGTCTCATCCGGACTTGGTGGTCGTTTCCCGTCCGGCTATCCAGTTGCACGTATTTTGAAAATCGATCGTAATCCAGCTGTTCCTTTTGCACGTATTATCGCCGAACCTACTGCACAGCTGGAGCGCAACAAGGAAGTGTTACTGATTTGGTCTGGTGATACACAAAAAAAAGCCGAACCTGAAATTAAAACAGAACAAGCACAGGACGAATCAACAAAATGATCATTCTACCGCGTGGCTTCTGGACCATTTGGGGCACATTCTTTATTGCCATGATACTCATGCTCATTCCTTTGCCTGAATGGGCAAGAGTATATCAACCACAATGGATAACAATGGTTTTGATCTATTGGTGTCTGGCATTGCCTGAACGTGTCGGTGTAGGCACAGCCTGGTTAGTGGGCGTCATGATCGATGTGTTGACGGGAACATTACTCGGACAGCATGCACTTGGACTCGCCATTATCGCCTTCCTGACGCTTAAAATGTATCAACGCCTGCGTGTTTTCCCCATGTGGCAACAGGCTCTCAGTGTCATGGTGCTGGTTGCCATGCAACAAATGGTCTCTCTCTGGGTACTGGGTATTATTGGTACACCGCCTGATTCACTGACCTACTGGATATCATCCATTACCAGTTTATTGATTTGGCCCTGGATCTACCTTTTCCTGAGAAATACCCGACGAGCATTCCAGATTTATTAATAATGGCAGGCTGATGCTTCAATCATTAACAATTAAAGACCATATCCGTGAAAGCTGGCTATTTAACAAACGTGTTATAGCCGCTCTCATATTCAGTTTTATTCTGCTCTTCATTCTCCTGTTAAGATTGTTTTACCTGCAAGTCATGAGTCATGAACACTTTGCTACACTGTCGAATAATAATCGCGTCAATATTTTCCCCCTGCCGCCGACACGTGGGCTGATCTATGATAGAAGTGGTCATATCCTTGCCCAAAACATGTCAACCTACAGCCTGGAAATTGTATCTGAACGCGTTAACGAGATAAAAGATACCATCGAAGAATTAAAAAAAATCATTACCATCAGCGACAATGATCTGGAACGTTTCAACAAACTATTACAAAAAAAACGCCCTTATGAGAGCGTCCCTATAAGACATCAACTAACCGAAGAAGAAGTTGCGCGATTCTCTGTTGATCGATACCGTTTCCCTGGTGTGGAAATCGAAGCACGCCTTTCACGTCACTACCCTATGGGCAAACTGGCTTCACATGCGCTGGGTTATGTTGGTCGCATTGATGAAAGGGATCTGAAAAATCTGGAAGAATCAAAATACCGGGGCACAACCCATACAGGAAGAATTGGACTTGAAAAATCCTATGAAGATATCCTGCATGGTATTGTTGGAC
>JAOULO010000063.1 GCA_029881995.1 Gammaproteobacteria bacterium | reverse complement strand
CGATGCCTTTTCAACGGCAGAGTCGGATGGCTGTCGGGTTAAGGTGCTGATCGGTACCTATAATGAGACGGTGTCCCCCATCGTCGATGACATCACGAATGTTTCCTATTTCGATGTACAACTTGAAGCGGGTAAAAGCTTTCAATACAGCTTGCCTGAAACACAGAACAGCCTGTTATATATCTTTGAAGGGGAAGGTGAGTTCAAAGGACAGCCGGTCTCTAATGATACCCTGATTACTTTAGGCGAAGGTGATAATGATTTTAGCTTTACAGCCGGGAGTCTGGGGGCGCGCTTGTTATTGATCAGTGGCAAACCTATTGATGAACCTTTTGTACAATATGGTCCTTTTGTGATGAATTCTCGTGAAGAGATCGATCAGGCCATGCGGGATTTTCATAACAATAACTTTGTGCGTGATAAGGCCTGGGTGAATCGTAAAAAGTAAAAAAATGATGGCTGGTTATATTTGGTTTTTTATGTCCTTTTATCGATAAGACAAACTTATTAGTTTTGGAATAAAAACTGACCTCGGTTGTTTGCATTAAAGAGAGAAATCACTCTCATGGATAAATGTCTAAACAACTGGAGGAAGATAAAATGCGATTTCCAATGCTATTAACAGTCTTATTGATGGGCTTGGTTTTCAGCCCTTTTATAAAGGCTGCAGAAACACTGTTTTACCAGAATGTCACGCCACATCCATTTTCCTATCGTGCGACTGTATTAAATCTTGGTTTTTATGAAATTGCCGATGATATTCCTTTTTCAGGGAGTCATACCGTTAGTTCTTTTAAATTTAAGTATTCTGCAAGTGAGCAGGTACAATTGATTTTCCGATTTTATGGTGTGGACCCAGCGACGGGTTATCCGGGAAATTTACTCATGGAAGTCAGTCGGGAATTTCCAGCAGGTTCTGGTACTCCCACGGTACAATTGAGCGCTGCAGAACAGTTTGTTTTTACTGCAGAACCCAAGCTGAAAAACACCACTACAACAGGTGGATGGTTCAGTATTACCACGATTCCACTTGATGGTAATACTCAACGTGTCTCGCCAGTGGTGTTTGGCCAGGCCAATGGTGCCAGCAGCCGAGGCTTTTATAATCTGGATATAGGGGCGACTATGACGGTTTTTGACCCATCAGGTTTTATTCCTGGTTCATTTTATCTGCAGCTATACGAAGACAGTGGAAATGGCTCAAGTGGGACTGGGGTAACGACTGGAACTACCACAGATACCGCAACCGGTGGAACAATGACTCCGGATGTAAGCTCAGGAGTATTGCCAGAACTGGATGACCTGGAACTTCAGTCGTCTAAAGTTTACATCGGTAGTAGTACAAGGGGCACCGTTTTCCTGAATACAGCGGCAGGCCAGCCTGGTTTTATCGTCAAGCTTCAATCCAGTGAGCCAGACCTGGTCATTGTTCCTGATGAAATTACGGTTCCGGGCGGAAAAGATTCCGTTGATTTTGATATCTTTACGACTGACCAGCTTAATAGAGATAAAAAGACGGTAAAAATCACCGCCATAGCAAATGGCAATGAGGTGAAAGCAAAACTTAAAGTAAAGCGCTAGGCCGATAGTGGTCTGGGAAGGCAGGTCAGGGGGATTTTTCGTTTAAATCCTTCTGACACTGTTTTTGGCCCTTAAATCGTTGCATTTATTACGAAATATTGATGCCTGAATCGACATTTCCGGTAGTGTTTACAGGGTATTCCCTGTACACTATGGGTCGATACATTTTCTTCTGGTCTTTCTCAGTGTTTCTTTGTAAGTTTTCCCTGTTAATTACCTCGCAAGACATGTAACACCATTATTTTTTTATTTTTTATGAGGTAATTATCATGACAACCGGTACTGTTAAATGGTTTAACGAATCTAAAGGCTTTGGCTTTATCACTCCAGATGATGGCAGCAAAGATGTGTTTGTTCACTTCTCTTCAATCTCCAGCTCAGGTTTTCGTACCCTGGCAGAAGGTCAGGCAGTGAGTTTTGATGTTGAAGATGGTCCTAAGGGCCCACAGGCTGCGAACGTCCAGGTTTAAGGCCACACCCTGATTTAAACCAGTAAAACCCCGCGACCCGTTGCGGGGTTTTCTTTTTATTGACACTATAGGGGTGTTTTAATTGAAAAAACTTTTTGTAAGTAGTTTACCGCCGGCCATGACAGAAGAATCCCTGCAGGGCTTATTCGCTGAATTTGGTACGGTTCGTTCGCTCAAATTGGTCAAAGATCTGTTTTCCGGCAAGTGCAAGGGTTTTGCCTTTCTGGAAATGGAAGGTCACGAGGCACGAGCTGCCATCGCGGGCCTTAATGGTAAGTCCTGTGAGGGCTATAACCTGAGAGTCGCATACGAAAAAGAACGCGTTAAAGGCCGCCGCCGCTAGCGATTTCAGGCTAGCAAATTACTCAAATCCACACCAGGTTCCAAAATCGGCCCATCGGGATAGGTATTCAGGTTGGCATAGGCCATATTGGGGAAGACCTTGATACCGCTACCCGGCTCTACCCAGTTGCACAGGCGACTCAAAACACGTTCAAATGAGGTGAGTCCCTTGATATCGGCTCCCCGTACATCGAAGGGTGCGGGGCCTTCGGCAGTGGAGATTTCACGCCGGGGATGCATTTCTCCATAGACGCCACCATTGACCGCAGGGCCAATCAGAATCATGTAGTTTCCTGTACCATGGTCGGTGCCGTTATCGCCATTGGCTCTGAGTTGGCGGCCAAAATCTGTGGTGAATACAAACACGGTATTATTGACCACATCCGCTGGCAGTGAGTTAGTCAGTGTAGCAAGCCCACCATTGGTACCAAACAGATCAGAAATATTATTTTCGAAACCGGACTGTTGGGAACGGTGGGTATCCCAGCCACCATATTCCATTGCTGCAACTCGAAGCTGAAAAAGCTCAGCCCCGGTGAAACTGTCATACAGGTTTGAACACTCTTTAGCAAAACCCAGGCGATTGAGTCGGTTTGGACTGCTACTGTCTGCAATATCCAGCAGAGCTGCCGGGATTGGGTTAGCATCGGTCAGGGCCTTGAAGGGGTCGCCAAATTCACGCAGTTTTTGCTCATGCTGTATAAATTTATGATAGGGCCAGCTGGCGGGTTTGTTTGTGGCTTCCAGTTGTTTGCCCTTGTAATAATTTTTCAATGCGCGAGCAACCCGTTGCGTTGTGGCATTGTTACCATTAGATAGGGCAAAGTTACGGGTATCACGGGCATGAATGACCTGGGCGGTGCGGTTTGCCGGGTCTGTGCCTTTGCAAAAGGCAGATATATCGTGACTCATGGCGACTACATTGGCGGCACCAATGGCTTCTGCAAGGCGACCACCCCAACCATCCCTGTCCAGCGCAAATCGACTGGCATTGAGATCACCGGTATTGATGATGATTTGTGAATGGTCATGCTGGCGGTTCTCTGAACCAACCACATTACAGACAATCGCCACGTTACCCGCATCATATTGTGCCTTTAACCAGCCAGCCTGGTTGTAAATTCCAAAACCGGCTGCGGTGGCAGAGTATAAGGCGCCCCAGGCTGAACTGTAGCTGGCATGGCCGCTATAGAGTTGACTCCGTGCTTCCCAGTATTTATTGGCATAATCTGCATCACTGGGGTTGGGAGCAAACATGTAGCGAAAATCAGCGCCGCCCAGGCACATGATATTCACCAGGGTACGATTAGGGCCAGCAGCAAATGCACGAGTTGAAGGTAGCCCCAGGCCTGCCATGACCGATGAATAAAGTGTCAGTTTTACAAAGTCACGTCGATTCATATTATTGTCCCTCCATGGCAAACATATACGGTGTCATGGAAATAAAATTAATCGCCCAGCCAATACGATAGTTGGCCGTGCGACGAGTATTCTGATCAGTACTATCCAGTTTCATGATCACCGCTTCATTGGCTGCGATATAGGATTTATAAGGCTCTGATTCGAGTTGTTTAGCTGTAAAGGTGACATCAGGATTAAATTCATCCACCGTCATACCAAAGTCATTGCCTGTGGCCAGAAATGCAGTGATGTAGGCGCGCTCCAGTGGACCATAGTTTTTAAGTCCATCCGCGATAAAACGTTGCCATAACCACTCAGCAATTTCGCCAACTCGATATACACCAGAAACATTTTTTGGAATGACTTTGGCCCAGTCCTTTTCCCAGGTCTTCGTTACACTATTTTCAACATAGTTTTCGCTGTGTTTAACCACAAACCAATGGCCATCTACAGCCGAGTTATAGGCACTTTTAAAGATATCGGGGTTGTTGGCAGCATTAATGGAGGTCTGACCACCAAATACATCGTGGGCCGGTGCAAAGGGCAGGGCTCCCTGGGTATTGATCATCCAGATGGGGCTCCAGGAATTATGGTAAGCCTCATCATTATCCACCGTGTTGAGATTGAACAGGGCCAGGTTACGGCTGAAGGCAGTACGGTATTTATAGGTATCACTGCGAAGGAATGTGGATGAAATGGCATATTCCTGTAAAAAGCTCAGCAGGTTCCTGGGTTCAATACTTCTCCACAAGCGGCGAATTTCTGAAATCTTTTCATCATTCAGGTTGTCATCGGCAAAAAAGTTCACCAGGAACACTGGCATGCTGTCCAGGCTTTCTCTTTCATTAATGGCCACTTCCGACAGGGCATAGATTTTTTCCCTTGGAGTGGTGCCATAAATGGTTTTGCCAAGGATCTCCAGACCATCGGCATGGTGGTTAGTCATGTTGCTCAGGGTTCTTCCATCAGCATCGATGTGATCGCTTGAGTCTATGATGTCTGTCCAGTAGTCATTGGTGCTCAGGTTGGCCATTACGCCCCATGCAGTGGGGGAGCGATCTATGCCCATACCGGTTAGGGTCCAGGCCGTATGTTCGATAGTCGTATTTTCGTGATAGTCCGCCGTGTAGTCTTCACCCAGAATACGGAAAAAAAGCTGGTGAAATTCACGGGCAAAATCATCATTACCTCGAAACACCGATGAGGTGTTATTGAAACGGTTGTATTGATGACCGTACTGCATGGCAACCGCTGCCGATGAAGCACCTCTTGCCAGTACCTGTTCGAAGGGTTTTCCCTGGGCCAGGTCGGTCATGATGTCGTCATACATACTCCTGATCAGGGCTGGCCTGACCTTGTGAGTGCTGACGGCCATGTGGTAGTTGGTTAGAAATAGCCCCACTTTCTGGCGGAAAGGATTAAGCCCTCGTTTATTAATCGAACTGACCCAACTGCGTTGCATGTTGGTGCCATTCACGACTACCAGGCCAGCATTGGGGGAGCCATCCGGGTAGGTGTAAAAGGTATCGTAGTAAGTACGATGATCTTCTCGGACTGGGTTATCTTGATCTGAACTACCCCAGAAACTCTGTAGTCCTTTAAGGGTACCCCCCATCCTGGCCGTGGCATCTTCAGGTGGGGATAAACGGGGATTCACTTCATCAAACGTTAGAATTTGCTGGATTGCCGCGCGTGGTTCCATACCGGCCCAGGCCTTGATTTGCTCGTCAGTGGCCTGGCCCCCATAGGCAAAGGTGTGGAGGATTTTACGCACGCTCGTTTCCGACCATAAGGAAACGGCTTTCTTCTGGGTGACACTGCTGTTATCACAGGCAATGAGTAGTGTAACAGTCAGTGATAAAAGAATGATGCGGGCTGTGTACAACTGATTTCTCCCTTGCCGAGGCATTTTTCTGACTCTATATAAGGACAGACTTATATATCGATACTTCAAGTATATGCATTGCTTTTGTAATGTTAAGAATAGGTTGGTCAAAATGTGACCAGCTTGGGGTTTTTGGTCCATAAATGAATAATTTGCATAGGAATGAGTGGTGATAGAAATGTGTGATTCATCTTTTACGGCCGTTGATGGTGGTTGCGGTTGATGCAGACACTACACATGTAATCGAACAGGGAAAGATAACCTAAAGGCTCATCATTGCTTGTCCTCACTTAAATCACACGGCAGGTTACACCAGAAAATAAGTTGTTGCAGAAGGCCTCGAGTTGTTTTTGACAATGTACAAGGTATGGTTGATATGCATCATTGTAAACAACTCTCTCAAATGTTATTGATTTGCGAATCTTTAATATAAATATGTTTGCCCGATTGGGCCTTAAGTGTATTTTTTCAAAAAGTGTGGGCGGGGGTGCGTCATGAAAAAATATTTCCTGTGTACGCAATTTTATATTCCGACATACATGCTTGTCCTGATTATCTTCATGCTCAGTAGTTGTGGCGGTGGTGGAAGTGGTGGAACAAGCAGTACGAATAATGATGCGAGCTTTACCGTGGGTGGTAATGTTTCTGGTCTAAATGGATCCGGGCTTGTGCTTCAGAATAATGGTGGTGATGATCTTCCTATTAATCAAAATGGTGGTTTTAAATTTTTAACACCATTACAAAATGATAAAGGATATAAAGTCACTATAAAAACACAACCTGATACCGTAGGTCACACATGTGTTGTGAAAAATGACAGTGGCACCATATCAGGGAGTGATGTGACAAACATACAGGTCAATTGTATAACTTATTCTGATGTTACAAGCTGTAATAACGGTTCGGTAAAATATGCGCATAATTATACGACCGATATATCGGGTATTAATCAGGAGATAAAGGTTAATGGTACGGTTGCCTTTGTTTGTGATCTTGATGGCAACATAACCGGGAGTGATACTCTTCTCATCGAAATTACCGGTGTGGCAGCACTTGGAGATTTTACCTGTCTTTGGGTTTCGGTCGGGGATCTTGAGGTGGTATTGAGTGGTGTACTGCTGGATGGCACCTTGAGTATCGATTTTAAGGAAATATGGTATGCCGATGAAGCTGAGGGTATTCAAACCTGTACGAATAGTGAAGGTAAAACATATACAGGAATCTTTCCTTATGTGGCAGTAGAGTTAAACCATAGTATTGATTTTCCTGCAGTCGATGGATTTGTTACTGACAGTCCTGCTATCGGGCCTGGTGCTAAAGGGAATTACCAGTGGATCCTGGGTCTGGAATAAGCCTAGTAATCAATATGGTTTTCGTTGGCTATACTCTAGTGATAAGGGCTATTTAGCAAACTGAGCCTGAAAAAAAGTTTAGCGGAGAGATATCGTGAAAGACCTGGAATGGAGTTATGTACTCAGTGTCGGTAACGACGAGATTGATGAGGATCACCATAAGCTGGTGAAGCTGTTTAATATGCTTAACCATGCTGTGATGGAAGGGGAGGATCTGAACTATCTGGCTGCGGTACTGGAAGAGTTGATCAATTACACGGCCTGGCACTTCAGTCATGAAGAACGTCTGATGGTGAAATATGGGTATCAGGGACTTAATGAACACCGTGTCGAGCACCAGGAGCTGATTAAAGCGGTACGTGAATTACAACAAAAGGTCTCCAAAGCAGGCAATTCTATTTCAGAAGATGACCTGGTGTTTCTGGAACGTTGGTTAACAGAGCATATTCTGTCAACAGATATGCGTCTGGGTTCTTTTCTTGCTGAAATGATGGGGTGAGCTGTCAAATTTGATTGTTTTTGAGTATTTCTTATCACAATAAGTTTGTCTGAATTAAGGATATGCCAGATAAAATAAATTCTGTTACTATCGTGCCATTATCAAATGTAGTCAGGGACGATCATGTCATCCATTGTTTCCATCTCAAATTTATCCAAAACCTATGAAGGTGGTTTCCAGGCATTAAAAAATGTCAGTCTGGATATTCAACGTGGTGAGATACTGGCCTTGCTTGGCCCCAATGGAGCAGGTAAGACTACCCTGATTTCGATTATTTGTGGGATTGTTAACCCCAGCCAGGGAACGGTAAGCGTGGATGGGTGCGATATTATAAAAGATTATCGCCTGACACGAGAGCGAATAGGCCTGGTGCCACAGGAATTGACTCTAGGCGCATTTGAATCGGTCTGGGATACTTTTTGTTTCAGCCGAGGTCTTTTTGGTAAAAAACCCAATCCTCAATATCTGGAGCAATTACTGAAAGACCTGTCCCTATGGGAAAAACGTAATGAAATGATCATGAATCTTTCTGGTGGAATGAAGCGCCGGGTTTTGATTGGCAAGGCCCTGGCCCATGAACCGATGATCCTGTTCCTTGATGAACCCACGGCCGGTGTAGATGTGGAGTTGCGAAAGGATATGTGGGCTCAGGTGGAGCGTTTACGTAAAGCAGGCGTCACGATAATTCTCACTACACATTATATTGAAGAAGCAGAGGCCATCGCTGACCGAGTTGGGGTCATCAACCAGGGGGAATTACTGGTCGTAGATGATAAGCTGGCCTTGATGCACAAGCTTGGAAAACGGCAGTTGATGATCGAACTGGAGTCATCGATTGGAAGCATGCCTGAAGCTCTGGCTGGGTTTAAGCTGGAGATCGGTACCGAGGGTGACCAGTTGACCTATACCTATGACCCACATAAAGCCAATACCGGTATCGACGAATTGTTGAAGGCACTAACAGGGGCAGGATTGGTGATTAAGGATCTACACAGTGTGAAAACCTCTCTGGAGGAGATATTTGTCAATCTCGTGAAAGCCAATGGCAGGAGTGCGGCATGAACATCCATGCTATTCGCGTTATATATAAGTATGAAATGAAAAGGGCCTTTAAGACCATCGCGCAGAGTTTTGCCTCACCGGTAATATCCACAGTATTATATTTTGTTGTTTTTGGAACAGCAATTGGGTCACGGATTGATGCCATTGATAATGTGAGTTATGGCCTGTTCATTGTACCTGGCCTGGTTATGTTAACGGTTCTTTCTCAAAGTCTGGCAAATGCCTCATTTGGAATTTACTTTCCACGCTTTACCGGACAAATCTACGAAGTATTATCTGCGCCAGTATCGTTTGTTGAGATAGTTACGGGTTATGTAGGGGCCGCCGCGACCAAGTCATTTTTAATTGCTCTAATTATATTGGCCACGGCAAGTTTTTTTGTAGAAATGCGTATCGATCATCCGTTCTTGATGTTGGCATTTTTAATCCTGACCTGTATTTCCTTTAGCCTGTTTGGTTTTATCATTGGGCTATGGGCCAGTGATTTCGAAAAGCTACAGATTATTCCTCTGTTGGTCATTACGCCGCTGGTCTTTCTGGGAGGCACCTTTTATACCATTGAAATGCTACCCCCAGTCTGGCAGACAATCAGTTTGTTCAATCCGGTTGTTTATCTGGTGAGTGGCTTTCGTTGGAGCTTTTTTGAAGTCTCTGATGTCAGCGTGGG
The DNA here is from genome assembly GCA_029881995.1 of Gammaproteobacteria bacterium. GTDB lineage: Bacteria > Pseudomonadota > Gammaproteobacteria > UBA6429 > Thiohalophilaceae > JAHEDB01. Next base: position 7,667 of record JAOULO010000063.1, on the reverse strand, counting down.
GTTGAGCCTGAGCATGGTATTGCTATTTCTGCTTATATGTCTTCTGATTATTGGATGGATGTTTAAAACAGGGTATCGATTAAAGCAGTAAATCTATTTCTATTCTTTTTATGAACACATAATAAATTAGGCTCTTAATAAGAAATTTAAATTAATTGAAATGTAAATATTTTACAGAATTGTATCTTATGCGGCGTTTAAAATACCTCAGCGGCATAGGAGTAGTCATATGATGGAAAAAAATACTATGGAACGGTTGTTTTATCTGTTTTTGTTATTGACACTTGTTAGTTTCGGATTATCTCTTTTTCCTTCCGATGGTAGTTTTGAACCAACGGTCAAGTCTGAGGCCAGGCTTTGGTCAGGGAAAAACTAGATTGAAAGAGCAAAAAAATATGGACGGGCTCATGGAGTTTGCCCGTCCGTTGAGATTTTATTGGTTTGATGATGTTAGCAGAACGATTATTCAATCGTTTAACTCACCCTTTGGCCATGCTTGAAATGGAAACGGTTTATCTTCTGTATTAAAGGTTTGAAACTGGACGATTTTATAAAGATATTGGCTAAGTTGATCACCAAATCGTCCAAGGTTCTCATTAGTTTTCCCAGTGGCTGCCTTCAGTACAAACTGTACAACCATTACCAGGCCAATAATTAGTTCGACTAAATGAAAAATAATAGCAAACAGTACCATGTACAGGGCGCGGTGCCAGATTGAGGGGCCGCTTGCCTGTTCAGTGTGTTCACCATCGCTAAATTCCGGGCTGGATACGTCCGTTGCCATACTAGATTCCTCCTGTCAGGTTAAAACATGGTTAAATTATATGCCGGATTATGAGCAGATAATTTGATCCTGCACAATGACTCAGCAATTTTTAATCTGTACTTCACTGATAGATAAGGCTATCTTGATTGTCTTTCAATAGTCAGTCAGATTAAATTAATAATAAAAACACTCTGGAGATTGCCATGTTTGTTATATCCCGTTGCACAATCCAGCTCATCCTGGGCCTAACAGGTTTTATGGCTCTGGGAATGGTTTCTGTTTATGGCTCAGTGCTGAAAATTACTCCTTTGGGTAGCCATGACGGGGAGTTTTGTGCAAGGGACAGGGCACTAATTTTGGAAGACCCGAATGGAACACGGTTTTTGTATGATGCAGGCCGGACGGTGGCGGGGGCCAGTGACCCGAGACTGGGTAAAATTGATGCCGTTCTGGTGAGTCATATGCACGGGGACCATGTGGGGAATGTGCATATTGAAAAGCCCAATGCTGGTAGCTGTGCCAAACCTCTTACCCTTATCAATGCTTTACCTGATACCAGTAGTGTTCGTATCGCAATGGCAAAAGGGGCGCAAATCATCACTGGCAGTGAAATGCCAAAATTCTTTGCCAGCAAGTTAAAGGCCTTAGGGGGAAATCCGAAAGATGCCAGACTGGTTCGTTTTGGCGCATCGTTAAACTTTAAAGGCGTAACAATAACCACGGTACCGGCTGTCCATTCAAATGGAATTGCACCGGGAATGATTGGTGGGGAACTGGCAAAGCTATTGATGAGCACAGGTCTTACTGCTTATGCCGGTCCGCCTACTGGCTATATTCTGCGTTTTACTAATGGTCTGGTGGTTTACTTGTCAGGTGACACCGGTATCACAGCAGAACAGGAAAGCGTGGTACGAAAATTTTATAATGCAAAACTGGCGGTTATGAATATTGGTAATACCTATACCACGGGGCCAAAAGAAGCGGCTTTTGTTGTGAATAAACTTATCAAACCCGAATCGGTTATCGCATCACACGCCAACGAGGCGGCAACCAAAAACGGTAAACTACTTGGTGATAGCCGTACTGCCACCTTCATCAAAGCCTCCAGGATACCGGTTTATCTTCCTTTAAGTGGCAGGACTATGTGGTTTGATAGTAAGGGACGCTGTAAGAAAGGCTGTCAATGATTCAATCAATGAAGTAGATTTTGATTTTCAATCACTGATACTAAATCCAGAACATCTGAATAAGGATATTAGCTTTTTTAGCTTACAGAGAGCAGGAATCGGCGTCAGAACGAACCGGTATAATTAGTCATGTTTTTTCTACAGAACTGATTTCATTTTGGATTTAATCCTAAGAGTTTCCCGCGAGGGTGTGACCCTAACGCTATTCTGAAATATAATGGCTGACTTCTGCGGCCTTGTCCGCCAATAGTTTAATTATTTCAGAGAGTTAATTATGTCTGTATCCCGAATTATCTACACCGAAACCGATGAAGCCCCAGCCCTGGCCACCCAGTCCTTCCTGCCAATCGTGAAGGCCTTTACCAAAGCTGCTGGGATCAGTGTTGAGACGCGGGATATTTCTCTGGCGGGGCGAATTATCGCCAATTTCCCGGATAATCTAACCGATGAGCAGAAGATCGGCGATGCCCTGAGTGAACTGGGTGAACTGGCCAAGACACCTGAGGCGAACATAATCAAGACCCCGAACATCAGTGCTTCGGTACCACAGTTACAGGCTGCCATTAAGGAATTACAGGATAAAGGATATGACATCCTCGCTTATCCTGAAGATCCGGCTAATGACGAGCAAAAGGCTATCAAGGCCCGTTATGCAAAAGTACTGGGCAGTGCGGTAAATCCGGTACTGCGAGAAGGTAATTCAGATAGACGTGTTGCGGGTGCGGTAAAGGAATATGCTAAAAAGCATCCCCATTCCATGGGTCAATGGTCAGCCGATTCAATGTCTCACGTGGCTTCAATGCAGGAAGGGGATTTTCATGGTAGTGAAAAATCGGCTGTTGTGAATACGGCAGGTGATCTCAAGATTGAACTGATGGCCAGCGATGGAACCAGCAATATATTAAAAGAAAAGATTCCGGTTCTGGCCGGTGAGGTGATTGATGCATCAGTGATGAATGTTGGTATGTTGCGAGCATTTTTTGAATTGTCATGCCAGGAAGCCAAGGCAGATGACGTTCTGCTATCACTTCATATGAAGGCAACCATGATGAAGGTCTCAGATCCGATCATCTTTGGTCATGCAGTCAGTGTCTACTATAAAGATCTGTTTGATAAACATGCTGCAACATTTGATAAACTCGGTGTGGAACCACGCAATGGCTTTGGGGATGTTGTTAAAAAGATAGCCTCATTGCCTGATGAGGAACGCAAGGCTATCGAAGATGATATTTCTGCAGTTTATGCCTCACGCCCAAGGCTTGCCATGGTGGATTCGGACAAAGGAATTACCAACTTGCATGTCCCCAGCGACGTTATTATTGATGCCTCCATGCCAGCTTCGATCCGAAGCTCCGGTCAAATGTGGGGTGCCGATGGTAAGTTACATGACACCAAGGCCATGATCCCGGATCGAAATTATGCCGGTGTATACCAGGCGACCATAGATTTTTGTAAACAGCACGGTGCCTTTGATCCTACTAGCATGGGTAGTGTCAGCAATGTGGGTCTAATGGCACAAAAGGCAGAAGAGTATGGATCCCATGATAAGACCTTTGAAATTCCTACAGCGGGTACAGTACGTGTATCTGATGCTTCTGGAAATGTTCTGCTTGAGCATGATGTGAAACAGGGTGATATCTGGCGTATGTGTCAGACCAAGGATGCTCCGATACAGGATTGGGTCAAGTTGGCCGTCACCCGCGCGAGGATTACAGGTCAACCCGCCATCTTCTGGCTGGATGATGATCGTGCCCATGATGTGAACCTGATTAACAAGGTCGAAACTTATCTTAAAGATCATGATACCAATGGACTTGAGATAAAGATCATGAACCAGAAGGATGCAACACAATATACCTTACAACGTGTTAAAGATGGACAGGACACAATTTCTGTTACCGGTAATGTGTTACGCGATTACCTGACCGACCTCTTTCCTATTCTTGAGCTCGGTACCAGCGCCAAGATGTTATCCATTGTACCCTTAATGGCCGGTGGTGGATTATTTGAAACCGGTGCCGGTGGTTCAGCCCCCAAACATGTGCAACAACTTATTGAGGAAAATCATTTGCGTTGGGACTCACTGGGTGAGTTTCTTGCCCTGGGAGCTTCGATTGAAGATGTGTCGATAAAGACCGGAAGTGATAAGGCTAAGATACTGGCTGCAGCCCTGGATAAGGCCAATGCACAATTCTTGAATAACAACAAATCACCTTCCCGAAAGACGGGTGAACTGGATGCCCGTGGAAGTCATTTTTATCTGGCACTGTATTGGGCTCAGGCCATGGCCGAGCAGAATGATGATGCAGATCTGAAAGCATTATTTGAACCTGTTGCCAAACAATTGACCGATAATGAGTCAAAGATTGTGGATGAGTTGAAAGGTATACAGGGGAAATCAGTGGAACTGGGTGGCTACTATAAAATAGACAAGTCAATGGCCGAAAATGTTATGCGTCCCAGTAATATTTTCAATGAGGTGATTGATAAACTGATCAATAACTAAATCTTTTATTACAATGTCTGGCCCAATAGTGGGCCGTACATACCTTCAGAGGATTGAAATATGTCTATGAAAATCCTTGTCTCTACCTTGTTCCTTAGCATGCTATGCGGGACGGTCTCGGCCAGTTCCAGTAAAGACCTCCCCATTTTTGATGCCCATATCCACTACAGTCACGATGTCTGGGATGCAATTTCACCAGAGGAGGCCATTAAGCGCCTGAAAAGGCTTGGTGTAACACGTGCTATGGTGTCTAGTACTAGCGATGAAGGCACTCAGCGTCTGTATAAGCTTGCCCCACAGTTTGTTATTCCAGTGCTAAGACCATACCGCAAGCGTGGTACTCTGGATAGCTGGATGTTTGATGAGACTGTCATCCCATACTTAAAAGAACGCCTGGCTAATTACCGCTATGCTGCAATTGGTGAGTTTCATGTCAAGGCTGAGCATATCAATACACCGGTTGTTTCGCAGCTCATAAGTTTGGCCAAGCAGCATGAATTGCTGTTACATGTGCACGGTGATGCCAAAGCCGTTGAGCTCATTTATAAACAATATCCAGGAGCGAACATATTGTGGGCCCATGCCGGTTTTGAGCATGCCGAGCGTGTCGAGCAAATGATGTCGAAATACCGGAACCTCTGGGCCGATCTTTCATTTCGACGTGATGCCTTTGGCAATGGTCAATTTATTGGTGATTGGCGCAATGTTCTTATTAAATATGCAGAACGTTTTTTATTGGGTATTGATACCTATTCACCGCAACGATGGTTGCAGATTAAACAGGTCATGCAATGGCAGCGAGAGCTGTTAAACGGCTTACCAGCCGGAGTGGCGAAAAAAATCGCCTATAAAAATGGCGAGTTATTAATTCAAGGATTTGCCAAGCAAAAGGTAGATTAATCCGGTGTAAATATATTATAAGGGGGATACTCAATTACATAAGTCGCAATAGTGCGTCTAAAATCTCAGGGAGAAAACATGCACATTGGAGTTCATGCTGCTCAGCAAGCTAAGTGCGAAGTTTGTGGAAACAAGGTAAGCAGAACAACTGTCCTGTTAAATGGCAAAGGGGAAATGCTGACCTGCCAATCGATTGATTGTCAGGCAGTGTTAAAACAGAAACAATCGGTCAGTCCGGTATTATTTCAATCCTGGTTTCAATTTCAGAAAAAACTGATTCGGAATAGACGACAGCAGGAACGGGATAAAAAAGCCTATATCGAAGATACTCTCCGACAGGAAGACAAGCAGAATAAAAATATTCTGAATGAGGTACTACTCGCATTTCCTGAGATAGAGCCTAATAAGGTGGATACACTAAGTATACCGCTAGGAAAATCCAGACAGTCAGAGATCCCACAGCAAAGAATTGATAAGTACATAGCACATCTTTCAAAAACCTTAGATGAAGCAACTCAATATCAGTGTGCTGATGAAGTGGTATATGATGCGCATCATGCGGCTTACTCAAAACTCATTCAAATCGAAAAAGCTTTTAACGAAAAACCACAGCTTAAACTCATATGTGATACAGTTTGTGGGATCTGCAAAGGGGGCTGTTGTGTGACTGGCCACAACCATGCCTATTTATCCGTTTTTTTCTTGCGCCAGTATCTGGATAGACACCCTGAAATGACTTCCTCTGATGTGTTGGATAAATATATCAGCAACATTGCGCCAGAATCAGTTGAAGGTAGTTGTATCAATCAAACTTTAACTGGGTGCAGTTTACCCCGGGAAATGCGATCAAATATCTGTAACGGGTTTTACTGTGAAACTTTGAAAAGCTGGAAGAAAAAAGTAATTAATCAGGATAAAACAGGAGAATTGCTGCTTGTACAGAGGGCATATGATAACTGGAACCGTTTCCATGAAAATGTAAGCAATGAAGTGGTGAACGTTGCATTGATTGATGAAAATGGCCAAAAGCTGGTTTAGAATGTTACGCTGTATAATATTCTAGAATCTGAAACAGTTTCAGGGTGGTTTGATGTTACAAAAATTGTATGGCCTGTCTAAATCCCGTCTGTACTGGTTTCTTCTCATGGCAGGTGGGCTGCTACTGGAAGCAACAGCGCTATTTTATCAGTATATCCTTAAGTATGATCCCTGCGTGCTATGTATCCATGTGCGAATTATTGTGATGTGGATAATTATTGTTTCAATTATCGCACTGGCAGGTCGAAGATTTAGAGGTGTTCTGCTAATTTTTCACCTGCTTATCACCGGTCTATTTGCATTCCTGCTAGAGCGGTCCTACATGCTGCTTGGTGTTGAACGCGGTTTTGTTACAGGTAGCTGTGGATTTGATTCAGGCCTGCCAACATGGTTTGCGGTGGATAAGTGGTTTCCATTTATGTTTAAGATTTGGGAGGCCTGTGGTTATACTCCGGTCCTGCTTTTTGGTATTACCATGGCAGAAGCGTTGATTGTTATGTCTGCAGGTTTACTGATCCTATCCTGTTTGATTAGCCTGGCAGTACTTAAAGGACGAACTTTTACTCGCTAAATATTTAAGCTTAAAATAACAGGCTTATGAAACTGACACTTTATCTTATTATTGTACTTGTCCTCGTTATAGGCGGGCTGTTGGCCAGCTTCTCACTGTCTTCTCGAAAACAAATTGTGCAGGGGATTACTAATGAAAGATTACAAGCCTGTCCGGAGAGCCCCAATTGTGTCTGTAGCGAATATCCTGATGTGCAGGCTTTTATTGAACCGTTAAGATACTCCATTGCCCATGCCGATGCCTGGCAGAGTATAAAATCTGCAATAAGCCATACAGGAGGGAAAATTGTTAAGGAGAAAGGAGGGTATATACATGCCCAGTTTTATTCCACAATTTTTCGATTTATTGATGATGTTGAGTTGCGAATGGATGAAAACCGGTTTCTGATTAATGTGCGATCTGCCTCACGGGTGGGGCGATCAGACCTAGGCGTTAATCGTAAACGGATTGAGAAAATAAGAAAGCATTTTGAATCTGAGTATTAATATCGTGTTTAGATATTGCGTCAGGTTATAGTGATTTTCTTACAGATTAATTCAGTAGTTTATGAATAAAACCCTCGTCATCCAGTCGCATCGTTCTCCCTTACCTTTCTCATGGATTGCTGAGTGTCTTGGATCAGTTCGTGACTGGTCTAACACGAATGGATTTGAATACTGTTTTCTCGGTGATGAGTTATTCGATGCATTGCCTGACAGG
>JAOULO010000062.1 GCA_029881995.1 Gammaproteobacteria bacterium | reverse complement strand
CTTCCGATCTAAACAGATTTTTTCAAACCTGAATGAGCATACCGCCCTGCTACTGGGTGCGGGTGAAACCATTGAGCTGGTGGCCCGCCACCTCAATGAGCAGGGAATTAAAAAGATCATTGTGGCAAATCGTACCGTAGAACGGGCCCAGTTACTGGCCAACCAGTTCGAAGGTGAGGCCATTCCCCTGGCCGATATGCCAGAACGACTGCTTGAAGCCGATATCGTGATTGCCTCAACCGCCAGTCAGCTTCCCATCCTGGGTAAGGGTACGGTTGAATCGGCCCTCAAACAGCGCAAGCACAAACCCATCTTTATGGTCGACATAGCTGTCCCCAGAGATATTGAGCCGGAGGTAGGTAAGCTGCGGGATGTTTATCTTTATACCGTCGATGATTTACATGAGGTCATCGAGGAAAACCGTAAATCAAGACAGGCCGCTGCCGAAGAGGCAGAAGAAATCATCCAAAGCCAGGTTGAAAATTTCATGGGTTGGCTACGCTCTCTCGATTCTGTCGACACCATTAGGAATTATCGCTCCCAGGCTGAACTTACCCGGGATGCCTGTATCAAACAGGCCGAAAGACAACTCGCTGCGGGTAAAACCCCGGAAGAAGTTATCAAAGAACTGGGTAGAATTCTGACGAACAAGCTCATCCATGATCCAACTGTGAAGATGAACCAGGCAGCCATCGAAGGTCGCAAGCAGATCCTTGATGCCGCCCAGGAACTTTTTAATCTCAAAGACGACAATTAAAACCTAACTTTATGAAAGCCTCACTCCAATCAAAACTGGAATCGCTTAGCGATCGCCTTGAAGAAATCAATCACCTGCTGGCCGACCCTGGCGTGATTGGTGATCAAAACAAGTTCCGTGGTCTGTCTCAGGAATATGCCCAGCTTAATCCTGTCGTCAACTGTTTCAAAAAATATAAAGCCACGCTTGGCAATATCGAAGAAGCCAAACTCATGCAGCAGGACAGCGATGCCGAGATGCGCGAAATGGCCCATGAAGAACTAAAAACGGCTGAAGAGAATAAAGAAAAACTGGAACAGGAATTACAGATTCTCATGTTACCAGTGGATCCCAACGATGATAAAAACATCTTCCTTGAAATCCGTGCTGGCACCGGTGGTGACGAGGCGGCCATTTTTGCCGGAGACCTGTTCCGTATGTATTCCCGCTATGCCGAGCTTCGTAAATGGAAAATTGAAGTTGTCAGTGCCAATGAAGGGGAACATGGAGGCTATAAAGAAATTATTAGCCGGGTAGTCGGTGATGGCGCCTATTCAAGATTAAAGTTTGAATCCGGTGCCCATCGTGTCCAGCGCGTTCCAGAAACAGAATCCCAGGGACGTATTCATACCTCGGCCTGCACCGTGGCCATTCTACCTGAAGCAGATGAAATCAGCGCAGTGGATATCAATCCAGCCGATTTAAAGGTCGACACCTTCCGGGCTTCGGGCGCAGGTGGTCAGCATGTGAATAAAACCGACTCGGCCATTCGTATTACCCATATGCCCAGTGGCATCGTGGTGGAATGTCAGGATGAACGTTCACAACATAAAAATCGCGCCAAGGCCATGAGCCTGTTGTCATCCAGACTGTTAAATATCCAACAGGAAAAACAGCAACAGGAACAGGCCCAGAATCGTCGTCAACTGGTGGGAAGTGGGGATCGTTCTGAGCGAATTCGCACTTATAACTACCCACAAGGGCGGGTCACTGATCACCGTATCAATCTGACTTTGTACAAGCTTGATGAGATTATGCAGGGACAGGTAGATGAAGTCATCGAACCGCTAGTCAATGAGCATCAGGCTGATCTGCTGGCGGCGATGAGTGATGAGTAAGGCTTCTATCGCTTTATTAATTCTTTGACTTAACAATCGCACTTAAAGCTTCAAGCAGGCAGTTGTTCTGTTCCGGTGTGCCTATGGTAATCCGCAGGTACTGTTCGATTCGCGCTTGCTTGAAGTGTCTGACAATTACCTTTTGCTCTCGTAAAGATTGTGCAAGTTCAGCCGCATCCAGTTTTTCATGACGAGCAAAGACAAAATTTGCAGCCGATGGCTGTACCTCAAATCCAAGTTCCGTTAAGGCACCACTTAGTCGGTCACGTTCCTGAATAACCTTGTTACAGGTTTCATTGAAATAGTCTTTGTCCTGAAAAGCTGCAATCGCACCAACCGAGGCCAGCCGGTCCATAGGATAGGAATTAAAGCTATCTTTGACTCTTACCAGAGCCTCGATCAAATCGATATGACCCATGCCTATGCCCACCCGAAGTCCTGCCAATGATCGCGATTTGGAAAGTGTCTGGGTCACCAACAGGTTTGGATACTTATCAATAAGTTTAACCGCACTCTCTCCACCAAAGTCGATATAGGCTTCATCGATTACAACAACTGAGTCAGTATTTTGTTGTAACAGGGATTCTATTTCTTTTAAGGCAAGCAGCTGCCCGGTTGGGGCATTGGGATTTGGGAAAATAATACCGCCATTGTCCTGAATATAGTCATTCACGTTCAGACTAAAGTCATCGGCCAATGGGACGGCCTTAAACTCAATACCATAAAGCTTGCAGTAGACCGGGTAGAAACTATAGCTAATGTCTGGAAACAGAATAGGTTTATCGTGTTTCAGTAGCGCGTTGAACAAATGCGCCAGTACCTCATCAGAGCCATTACCGACAAACACCTGCTCAAGCTGAATGTCATAGTAATTGGCGATTGTTTGTCTTAAAGATAAAGAGACAGGGTCTGGATAAAGACGTAGTTGATCACCCAACTCATTCTGGATAGCTTCAATGACCTTTGGTGAAGGACCATAGGGATTCTCATTGGTATTGAGCTTGACCAGATTATCTATTTTGGGCTGTTCACCCGGAACATAAGGCGAAAGACCTTCGACCAGTTTGCTCCAGTAACGGCTCATGGTCGATGCCTATTTAATCCGGTATTCCGCCGAACGGGCGTGAGCAGTCAGACTTTCACCCCTGGCCAATACTGAAGCAGTCTTACCCAGTTCAGAAGCGCCATCAGCAGAACACATGATCAGGCTGGAACGTTTCTGAAAATCATACACACCCAGAGGTGAACTGAAACGTGCCGTGCGAGATGTAGGAAGTACGTGGTTAGGTCCTGCACAGTAATCACCAAGGGCCTCGGCGGTGTATCGACCCATGAAAATCGCACCCGCATGCTTGACCTGTTTGGCCATGCTCTCGGGATCTTCAACAGACAACTCAAGGTGTTCTGGGGCAATGTAGTTGCTAACTTCAATGGCCCTGTCCATGCTATCGACCTTCACCAGGGCACCGCGACCATCAAGTGAAGTTTTAATAATCTCTTCACGCTCCATAGTGGGCAGCAACTTATTGATACTGGCCTGTACCTTATCCAGAAACTCAGCATCAGGGGAAACCAGGATGGATTGGGCATCTTCATCGTGTTCGGCCTGAGAAAAGAGATCCATGGCGATCCAGTCCGGATCGGTCTTGCCATCGCAGATCACCAGAATTTCAGAAGGGCCGGCGATCATATCGATGCCGACTCGACCAAACACCATGGACTTTGCCGTGGCAACATAAATATTGCCGGGGCCGACGATCTTGTCGACCTGAGGAATGGTTTCGGTACCATAAGCAAGCGCAGCGACTGCCTGAGCTCCACCAATAGTAAACACAGAAGTGACACCGGCAATATGGGCAGCTGCCAACACCATCTCATTCACCACTCCATCAGGAGTAGGAACCACCATGATGATCTCATCGACACCGGCCACATGGGCAGGAATGACATTCATCAATACTGATGAAGGATAAGTGGCCTTGCCGCCAGGGACGTAGACACCAACCCGATCCAGCGGGGTGACCTGCTGGCCCAGCATGGTGCCATCGGCCTCGGTATAACTCCAGGTCTCCATCTTCTGGTGCTGGTGGTAGGCGCGTAGCCTTTCGGCCGCCAGCTGCAGGGCTTCACGTTGATCGGATGGAATATTTTTCGCTGCTGCCTCTAGCTCGGCCGCATCAATCGTCAGATCAGCCATGGTTTTGACAGATAGGCGATCAAACTTATTGGTGTATTCCACCACGGCTGCATCACCCTTGCTCTTTACTTCATGCAATACCTCACGCACCACCGAATTGACCTTGTCATCGGACACACTTTCCCAGGCCAGAAGCCCATCAAGCTGTGACCAGAAATCGGCGCTACTACTGTCGAGTCGTGTGATATCTACCATGGGGATGTCTCTTGCTTTAAGTCTTACTTTGCCATACCGGCAACGGCCTGTTCCATTTGCTTAATAAATGGTTTTACCAGAGCATGTTTCATTTTCATAGAGGCCTTGTTGACCACAAGGCGCGAACTAATATCTGCGATGTGCTCGCGGGGTTCGAGATTATTTGCCTTCAGGGTATTGCCGGTGTCCACCACATCGACAATGCAATCGGCCAGTCCTACCAGGGGCGCCAGCTCCATGGAGCCATACAACTTGATCATTTCCACCTGCTGTCCCTGACGGGCAAAGTATTCGCGGGCAGAATTCGTGTACTTGGTGGCAACCCGCATGCGGCCATTCACGGGTTCGGCATTCACGGGCCCTGCCACCATCAGTTTGCAGCAAGCAATATTTAGATCAAGCGGTTCATACAAGCCTTCCCCACCGTGCTCCAGCAATACATCTTTGCCAGCCACACCCACATCGGCTGCACCGTATTGGACATAGGTCGGGACATCCGTGGCACGTATGATCACCAGTTTCACATGGGGCAGATTAGTGTCCAGAATCAGCTTTCGGCTGGTCTCGGGATCGTCCACAGGTTCAATACCGGCCTGCTTTAATAGCGGTACCGTTTCCTTAAATATACGGCCCTTTGACAGGGCAATGGTCAATGTCTCATTCATAACGGGATATACGATACCGGCTCAGGGCCGGTATGCCAAACAAAAGAAGGGGAATTCTACGGTACTCGGCGGATATTGGCACCCAGTTGTTGCAGTTTTTCTTCGATAAGCTGGTAACCACGGTCGATATGGTAAATACGCTCCACCACGGTTTCACCCTCGGCCACCAGACCAGCCAGTACCAGGCTGGCCGAGGCACGTAAATCTGTGGCCATAACAGGTGCTGCTGTCAGACGTTCAATACCATTGATAATGGCCGTGTTGCCCTGCAGTTTGATCTCAGCCCCCATGCGGTCCAGTTCCTGGATATGCATGAAGCGATTTTCAAATACGGTTTCGGTAATGGTCGAAGTCCCTTCGGCAACGGCATTGAGTGCGGAAAACTGGGCCTGCATGTCGGTGGGGAAAGCCGGATAGGGAGCGGTGGTCAGATCAACCCCTTTTGGGCGCTTACCCTTCATGTCCAGGGTAATCCAGTCATCACCGCATTCAATCTCGGCACCGGCCTCACGCAGCTTGGCAAGGACAGCATCCAGGTGTTTGGGTTCGGCATCCTTGACCTTGATCTTGCCGCCAGTAATGGCAGCTGCCACAAGATAGGTCCCTGTTTCGATGCGATCAGGTAGAACCGTATAGGTCGTACCACTCAGCTTTTCCACACCTTCTATAGTGATGGTATCGGTACCTGCCCCACTGACTTTGGCACCCATACTGTTTAAGCAATTGGCCAGGTCGACCACTTCAGGTTCGCGAGCAGCATTTTCAATAACGGTTATGCCATCGGCCAGTGTCGCGGCCATCATCAGATTTTCCGTCCCGGTAACTGTGACTAGATCCAGCACCAGATTGGCGCCCTTAAGGCGATCCGCTTCGGCCTTTATATAACCATTTTCAACCGTCACTTTGGCACCCATTGCCTCAAGACCGTGGATATGCAGGTTTACCGGACGTGAGCCAATGGCACAGCCGCCAGGCAGGGAAACCTCGGCCTTTCCATACTTGGCGACCAACGGACCCAGTACCAAGATGGAGGCACGCATGGTTTTCACCAGCTCATAGGGAGCAAAAAACTCTTTAATGGTCGTGGGATCAACTTCGATCTCCATTTTCTCACCAATCGTGAGATTGACTCCCATCCGCCCCAGTAACTCCATGGTGGTGGTGATGTCATGTAGATGAGGGACATTACGAATAGTGACAATATCATCGGCCAGCAGGCTGGCGGCAAGGATAGGTAGAGCGGCATTCTTGGCGCCGGAGATACGAATTTCACCACTCAAGGTCGTACCGCCGGAAATAATCAGTTTATCCATGGTCTTGCTTTATTCTCTTTTATTACAGGATACCAGTAGGTGCGTCGAAAGTTTGTGGCATCAAGCTTAGCCGACTTGTAGCTTTTTTGCCTTTTCCCATTCAGCCGGTGTATAGGTCTTAATAGACAGGGCATGCAACTGACCACTGGTAATGTAGTCATTCACTGTGGCATAGACCAGCTTTTGTTTTGCCACCATACTCTTGGCTTCAAAAATATCGCCAACCACGATGGCATCAAAATGACTACCATCGCCTTTGACCATGACTTCACAATCAGGCAGTCCCGCGAGAATGAGTTTCTTAACCTCTTCCGGATCCATTACTAAAACCTCAAATAACTAAATGTTATTGTTAATCAAAGGAGCCGTATTCTACCCATAAGCCACTCACTGGCCTACTGCTGAACACGATTTATCCATAAAAGATTGCGACACGGCTAACAAACCGGATAAAACCCTCAATCTGCCAGCGGCAGAATGACATCCAGATCGCTCACTTTGGCAATTTTTAAAAGCTGGCTGGGCAAATTCTTAAAGTGAATTTGCAAATCTTTCTTACTGGCAAGGGTCATCCACTCCAGTAACAGGGCCAGGCCGGCACTGTCCGTTCGGGTAACACCTTTTAAATCGATGGCAAGATTCTGGTTGGCATTATTAATAAGATTATGGCCTTGCTTCATGATCGATGGCACGGTGAATTTACTCAATTCACCTTCTACGGCAAGCTGGCCATCACTGATCTGTGTTATGTTAGTTTCGCTCAAGTCATACTTCGCTTATTTTTTGTCTGAACTGTCTTCATTGAGAAATTTCGAAACAAACTGGCCGATGAGTTTTTCAAGCACCATAGAACTCTGAGTCAGTTTAATCCTGTCCCCATTCTGTAAACTTGCTTCATCCCCACCAGGTTCCAGGCCGACATATTTCTCACCTAACAAGCCTGCCGTATAGATACTGGCAGAGGTATCCTTGGGCAGAGTATTGTATTGACTCTCAATTCGCATGGTGACAACGGCTTCCAGTGACTGATTATCAAATTTGATGTCAGTAACACGTCCGAGACGAACCCCTGCCATAGCCACCGGTGAGCGCACCTTGAGACCGCTGGCATCTTCAAACTTGGCCGTTACCACATAACCCTCATCATCCGTATATGTGGCCAGGTTACTCACCTTCATGGCCAGCATGAACAGGGCCGCCGAACCGGCAGCGATAAAAATACCTACCCAGATTTCCACAATTCTCGTATTCATTGTTCAGATCTCCCCGAACATTAAAGCTGTTAAAACAAAATCAAGCCCCAGTACAGCCAGGGCAGAATGTACAACGGTACGGGTGGTTGCCCGACTGACCCCTTCCGATGTTGGTATGGCATCGCTCCCTTCAAAGATGGCAATCCAGGTGACAACGACACCAAACACGACGCTTTTGATAACTCCATTATAGATATCATCATAGAGATCGACCGCATCCTGCATCTGAGACCAAAAGGCACCCTCATCCACCCCAACCAAACCGACAGCGACAAAATAACCACCAATCACGCCCACAGCACTGAAGATAGCTGCCAGCAATGGCATGGCGATAAAACCAGCCAGGAAACGGGGTGCCATTACACGCCGAATCGGATCAATGGCCATCATCTCCATGGCTGATAACTGCTCGGTCGCCTTCATCAAACCAATTTCTGCAGTCAGGGCGGAGCCAGCGCGGCCAGCAAATAACAGTGCCGTCACAACTGGTCCAAGTTCACGTACCAGAGCCAGCGCCACCACAATACCCAATGATTCTTCGGCTCCAAAGTCAACAAGGGTGTTATAACCCTGTAGACCAAGCACCATGCCAACAAACAGGCCCGAAACGACAATAATGATGAGCGACAGGACACCCACCGAATAGACCTGGTAAACCACCAGTCCAAAGCGCGGAATTAAGGTATGCAGCCCCATGATGATGTTGTAAAAGAGGATACAACCACGGCCCAGTCGCTCAAATACACCAAGCCCTCTTTTACCCATTTCCTGTAACAAATTGAGCATCTTTACACCCTTGACTGGGCACGGCCGGGGTGACCGTTGAGAAGATCATCGGCGTAATCCACCGCAGAGTAATGGAATGGAACCGGGCCATCGGGTTGCCCCTTAAGGAACTGCTGGGCCCATTCTGATTTTGATGCATTCAACTCATCGGTCGACCCCCTGGCCACTACCTTGCCACCTGACAATAAATAGATCTCATCGGCGATGGACAGTGTTTCCTGGATATCATGGGAGACGATGATACTGGTCAGACCCAGAGCATCGTTAAGTAATCGAATCAGACGCACCAGCACCCCCATGGAGATGGGATCCTGTCCGGTAAAGGGCTCATCATACATAATCATCATCGGGTCAAGGGCAATGGCCCTTGCCAGGGCAACACGTCGTGCCATCCCTCCGGATAACTCAGTGGGCATCAGGTCACGGGCACCACGCAAGCCAACGGCTTCTAATTTCATCAATACCAGTTTATGGATGAGTGATTCCGATAAATTGGTATGTTCCCGAAGGGGAAAAGCGACATTGTCGTAGACATTGAGGTCGGTTAATAAAGCACCATTTTGAAACAACATGCCCATGCGTTGGCGTAACTGGTATAACTGGCCATGGTTCAATTCGTGGACATTTTCACCATCAACATGGACTGTACCTTGATCGGGAAAAAGTTGCCCTCCAATAAGCCTGAGCAAGGTTGTCTTACCGGTACCACTTGGTCCCATAATACCCGTGACACTACCGCGGCGAATATCAATATCAACACCATCAAAGATCACCCGCTCACCGCGTTTGAAACAGAGGTCCCTTGTTTTTACCAGAATGTCGTCAGTCATAAATGAAAGGCGTTATCTTTTTATTTATATAATTGTTAAATCATTATGGACTAAAAAAGATCCAATATCACGTTGGCATTACGTATTGTGGCAAGATCGGGGGGTTCACCCTCGACAATCATGACACAGGTTTGTTCTAGACTTGTCTTATTCAATATCGTCTCAACTACATCTCGCAATTGTCGCATGTCTAACTTACTGCCATCGATTCGTGTCATGGCCATTTTGCCGAGCTCAAACCCTATTGGTTCATCATTGCCATGCCAAACCAGCGAAACATGTGTCTGAGCACATATTTTTTGTGCTGTTTTATCGTGACTGGATGAAAGACTATCCGCCACATCCAGGCACAATGGTACGGGGCAATGTATTTGCTCAATAATCGTAGACAGTTCTTCATTGATCTCGGTAACGGGTAATACCACAGCAAGTAAATACCCATCTAATACTGACAGACTCGAAATATAGTTATTGATTACATCTATAGAGTCTTCAATTGACTGACTAATGAGTTGTTTGGGTATTTCACAGATGAGTTTTAATTCATCAGTACAATCTTCAAGCCACTCTGCAATGTCATTTTCAATTTTAGGCCAGAGATCACCGGGAATTAGGGCTACGGGAAATTCATTACTATAGAAACCCAGTTGCCAGTCTTCCGGCAAGTCTTCGGGATAAAAATCTTCCTGCCAGGCTGGGTGCAACCAGTTACTGGCTCCGATCAGGATTCGATACACATGTGCTGTCATGTGGTTTATCCTATAATTTATCACTGTTGATAGCCAGTGGATAAAAAATGGCCGACATCATCAAGTTTAAAAAGCCTAAAGCAAAAGACAAACACAAAGGCAAAACACTCTGTCGCCATGGTTTTCATAAATGGGTAATTTGCAAGAAAAGGCCCTTTGATGTTAAAACCGGTAAACTGGTGACTTTATATGAATGCAGCCGCTGTGGTAAAACCAAAACCGAAGCAAAATAGAAGCTGTATATAAAATTAAAGGGTAAGAGGAAGGGTCTACGACCCACGGGAATAATAAGAAAAATGCGAACCGGGCCAATCATTCAAAAAATAATCACATTTCTTTTTGTCCTGAGTATGGTGGGTGGTTGTGCAACCGTACATGGCCCAGGCAGTGAAAATGATCCTCTTGAATCCTATAATCGTGCCATGTTTGATTTTAACGAGGGGTTTTATGATTATGTCCTCGACCCTATCGTAGATGCCTATCAATTCATTATGCCAGAGTTTATGCAAACCGGTGTTTCCAACTTCTTTAACCACCTGGACGATATCCTGGTGATGTTCAACAGCCTGCTGCAGTTTAAGTTCAGAGATTTTATCCATACCTTCATGCGTTTTTTGTATAACACTTTTTTTGGTTTTCTTGGGCTAGTTGATGTGGCCAAACATATGGGGCTGCCCAAGCTCAATGAAGACTTTGGCCAGACCCTGGGTGTCTGGGGTGTCCCCGCCGGCCCCTATTTTGTCCAACCCCTGCTCGGCCCCAGCACTATTCGAGACACCATTGGTGACTATGCTGACTGGGAGTATGTGAATCCCATCAATCTGCATGTTGATGATAAATACACTCGCTATGGTCTGATTGGCCTGAGCGCCATCGATACCCGCATCAGCCTGCTCAAAGTAGATAGCGTCGTCACCAAGGCCACCATCGATAAATATGCCTTCGTAAGAGATGCCTATCTGCAACGCCGGCAACATCTGGTTTATGACGGTAACGCTCCAAGAGATAAACCCAGCTTTGAACCTTCCTCCAGGGAAGATCTGGAACTAGAAGATGCTCTTGAGAAAGAACTGTTACAATAGGCCTGTTGTATCCATCAGGTAGCCATGATTCATGAATGAAATAGTCCTTTCCGGTGTTGCGGTAATTACCGGATTTATTCTTCTGGTCTGGGGGGCCGATCGTTTTGTCCACGGTGCCTCGGCTACTGCCCGTAATCTTGGTGTATCACCTCTAATCATTGGTCTGACCATCGTCGGCTTTGGGACCTCGGCCCCAGAAATCCTGGTCTCAATCGTCTCAGCACTGGATGGTAACCCTGGGCTGGCAGTGGGGAATGCCCTGGGTTCTAACATTACCAATATTGGGCTAGTTCTAGGCATTACTGCCATTATCAGTCCCCTACTAGTCAAGTCTGAAACTCTGCGTCGAGAATACCCTGCCATGTTTGCCGTGATGTTACTTGCCCTTGGCCTGATGGTTGACGGCGATCTGAGCAGAGTTGATGGTTATATCCTCCTGGGTGGGCTTGGCCTGATGATTTACTGGATGGTCAATATTGGTCTTAGGAAAAACAAGGTCGACCCAATGGAATCTGAATATGAACAGGAAATCCCCCAGATATCCACCCAAAAGGCCCTGCTGCTGCTGCTGGCTGGTTTTCTAGTTTTGTTATTCAGCTCGAGAATTCTAGTGTGGGGTTCTATCAATATTGCAGAAGAATTGGGGGTATCTGATCTGGTTATCGGACTGACCATTGTTGCGATTGGTACCAGCCTGCCGGAACTGGCGGCCTCGATTATGAGCGCCTTAAAAAAGGAACCCGATATCGCCATTGGCAATGTCATCGGCTCAAATATGTTCAACCTGCTGGCGGTACTGGGTCTGCCTGCCGTCATTTCTCCGATGACTCTGGAAGCCGGGGTACTGAGTCGTGATTATCCTTTCATGATTGGGCTTAGTATTGCCCTGTTTACTATGGCCTATGGTTTCCGCACCGATGGCAAGGTCAATCGGATTGAAGGCGGACTCTTGCTCCTGACCTATGTCGCCTATATGGCCGTCCTGTACTATTCAATCAGAGGATAACATCATGCAAATCGAACATTTTAAGGTTCAGAATGTAAAATGTGGTGGTTGCGCCAGCAACATCCAGAACGGACTTGCCGAACTAAATGGCGTAGATAAAGTCGAGGTCAATATCGAATCAGGAGAAGTGGATATCAGTGGTGAAAAACTGGATCGGCAACAACTTACTGAAATGCTTTCCAGGCTGGGCTATCCGGAGGTCTGAAGTCTGACTAAATAAGCTATGCTTAACAAATAACAATACCTATTAACAATTTGATGGATAAGAAAAAAATTCAGGCCCTGGCTCAGGCGGTTATCGACACCGAACAAAATGCCATACAGGCCCTTAAATCCCGAATTGATGACACCTTCGTCAAGGCCTGTGAATATATGCTGGCCTGTGAAGGCCGAATCGTAGTGACCGGGATGGGAAAATCAGGCCATATTGGCAGTAAAATCGCCGCCACCCTGGCCAGTACCGGCAGCCCAGCCTTCTTTGTCCATCCCGGTGAAGCCAGTCATGGTGACCTGGGCATGATTACAGCAAAAGATGTGGTACTGGCCATTTCCAATTCCGGGGAAACTGATGAGATTCTCACCATTGTTCCCCTCATCAAACGGCTGGCCGTCCCCCTAATTGCCATGACCGGTAACCCGAAATCGACCCTGGGTCGTGATGCCTCTGTCCACCTCGATATCAGTGTCGAAAAAGAGGCCTGCCCCCTTGGTCTGGCCCCGACTTCAAGCACCACCGCCACCCTGGTCATGGGTGATGCCCTCGCTGTGGCCCTGTTGGAGACCCGAGGATTTACTGCAGATGATTTTGCCCTGTCTCACCCTGGAGGAAGACTGGGTAAACGATTGTTACTGCATGTCAGAGATATTATGCATACAGGTGATGAATGCCCTAAAGTTCGGGAAACTGCCAGCTTAAGTGAAGCGCTGGTTGAAATGACACACAAGAAGCTGGGCATGACCTCAGTGGTAAATGACAAAAACAAGATCCTGGGTGTGTTTACTGATGGTGATTTACGCCGCGTATTAGATCATGGTCAAGTCAACATTAAACAGCTCACGATCAGTCAATGCATGACGGCCAACTGCAAGACCATTGCTTCACATCAACTGGCAGCAGAAGCCTTACAGATGATGGATAGTATGAGTATTAATGCCTTACCGGTTGTCGATGAAAACAACAATTTAATAGGTGCACTGAATATGCATGATCTTCTTAGCGCCGGTGTTGTATAACATAATTAAAAAGTGAAAATTTTCTATGCAGGATATTCTTGAAAAAGCCCGCCAGATTAAACTGGTTATTTTTGATGTTGATGGTGTCTTAACGGATGGCAGCCTGTTTCTGGGTGATGATGGACAGGAATACAAAGCCTTTTATTCAAAAGATGGGCTGGGAATGAAACTCCTGATGGCCAGTGGCGTCGAAGTAGGTATTATCACTGCACGTTCATCAGAGGTGGTCAAACACCGAATGCATAGCCTGAACATAAAACACGTTTATCAGGGTAGTCTGGACAAGGCCAAGGCTTTTGAAGACCTAATCGGTAAACTGGGCCTAAACCATGAGCAGGTCGCCTATGTGGGTGACGATGTTATTGACCTCCCAGTCATGACACAAGTAGGGCTCGCTATTGCAGTACAGGATGCTCACCCGGTTGCAAAACAACATGCCCATTGGCTAACACCGCACGATGGCGGCAGGGGTGCAGCACGTGATGTCTGCGAACTCATTATGGAGGCCCAGGGAACCTTACAAGGTCAACTGGATAAATTCTTATAATATGGGCAAATTGCGATTTCTCATTATCGCACTTTTAATTTTGGGGATAACCCTGTTTACCAGCTGGTTGCTGAGTAATTTGGGCGAAACCCCGCTGGTAAAATCCGACAAAACCAGTCGGGAGCCCGATTATTTTTTTGAAGGGTTTGACGCGACGGCCAGAGACAAACTTGGAAACATCAATTATCGACTGGAAGCCCAGCAATTGGAGCATTTTCCGTATAACTACAGTATGCGCCTGGAAAAACCTTATATCGAGGTATTTAATAAACTGGAACGCCCCTGGCAAACATGGGCAGAAAAAGGCACCTTCTACGAAAATAGGCGCTTGATGACCTTAACAGGCAAAGTCCGCATACACCGAGCGGCTAATAATGGTGATAAAGCCATCACTTTACTCACCGACTCCATTACGATGGATATGAAAAGAAAAATTGCTAAGACATCTGCTGACGTAGAAATCACCAGTGGTGAAGATGTGCTTAATGCAACGGGTATGAAGATTGACCTGAAAACAGGACATATTGAACTTCAATCTAAAGTCAAAGGGAAATATGATTTACCGAATACAAAATAAATGGCTTTTTTTACTACTACCCTGCATACCGGTCAATACACTGGCATTAAGCAGTGACCGTCAGCAATCCATTTTTATTGAAGCTGAGGCCGTTGAAATAGATAAGCAGCAGGGTGTTAGCCGTTATGAAGGCAATGTCAGGTTTAAACAGGGTAGCCTGATTATCCGTGGTGGTACTGTGCATCTATATCATAAAAATGGAGAACTCCATCGGGCGATCATTCGTGGCTACCCTGCCAGTTTTCAACAGACACCGGATAAGGGTGGCATCAGTATCATCTCACAGGCGAAAGAAATGGAATATGTCGCCAATTCATCGCGTCTGTTCCTGTACCAGAATGCCAGAGTCTCTCAGGGGAAAAATATCTTTTCTGGTGAGAAGATTGAGTATGACATCATCAAGGGAACCGTTGTTGCGAATAAAGGGCTCAATGGCAATAACCGAATTAATGCCATCCTGGAAACAGAACCACCTGAAACAAAACCATAATGAGTAAATTACTGGCCAACAATATTATTAAACGTTACCGAGGACGAGACGTTGTCAAAGGGGTCTCACTAGAAGTCAATAGCGGAGAAGTTGTTGGGTTGCTGGGTCCCAATGGGGCAGGTAAAACCACCTCTTTTTACATGATAGTGGGGCTAGTCGCCGCCGATGATGGCAATATCCAACTTGACGATGATGATATTACTGACTTTCCCATGCACGCCCGGGCACAACAGGGTATTGGCTATCTACCTCAGGAAGCCTCAGTTTTTCGCAAACTCTCAGTCACAGACAATATCATGGCCATTCTGCAAACGCGCAAGGATCTGAATCCAACTCAACAGGGCCATGTACTCGAAGAACTACTGGAAGAACTCCATATCGGACATATTCGTGCCAGCATCGGCATGAGCCTGTCAGGTGGAGAGCGTCGCCGGGTTGAAATAGCCCGGGCACTAGCTACCAACCCTCGGTTTATATTACTGGATGAGCCCTTCGCAGGGGTAGATCCTATCTCGGTTCTAGATATTCAAAGCATTATCAAACATCTACAGCAACGGGACATTGGGGTTTTAATTACCGACCATAATGTACGTGAAACTTTGGGGATCTGTAACCGAGGTTATATTATGAACAGTGGCGAGGTAATTGCCCAGGGAAGCCCGGAAGCGCTACTCCAGGATCAGCAGGTACGCAAGGTCTATTTGGGAGAACATTTCCGTCTTTAAGGCTTTCCCATAAAGGTAAATACGCTAAAATGAAGCATACCGGATATATGTTGTTTGAACCCCGGCCATATAAATAATATGAAGCAAGCATTACATCTTCGCCTTGGCCAGCATCTGACCATGACTCCACAACTGCAACAGGCTATTAAGCTGTTGCAATTGTCCACGCTCGAGTTGCAAACAGAGATACAGGAAGCCCTTGACTCAAACATGATGCTTGAAGTTGCTGAGGAAGGAGAAGAAAACCAGAATTCCAAGTCAGAATCGATATCTGATGCCCCCGATGATGCCCCTGCCGAATCCCGTTCAGATGATGACAGCCTGATTATGCAGCGGGAAGAGATCCCCAACGATCTTCCTGTCGATAGTGCCTGGGACGATATCTATGATGCTGTTCCACAAACAAGTAGTACTGGCAGCCAGGACTACGATTCCCGAGATTATGAAATACCAGAGTCAGGTGGAGAATCCCTGCATGACCATCTGGTCTGGCAAATGGAGTTGACACCCTTTAGTGATACGGATCGGACCATTGCAGAAACTATCATTGACTCGATCAATGGGGATGGCTATCTCGACACAACGACTGAAGAAATTCTGCAAAGTATGCCTGAGGAGCTGGAAGTTGAACTGGATGAAGTCGAAGCCGTCTTGCATCGAATTCAGCATTTTGATCCAGTTGGGGTAGCTGCCCGTGACCTGCGTGAGACCCTGGCAATCCAATTAAAGCACCTGCCAATCGACTCGCCCTGGATGGGCAAGGCAACAGAGCTGGTTGATGACTATTTTGACTTACTGGCCAATCGTGATTACAACCAGCTAATGAGAAAGTTGGCTGTCAATGAAGACCAACTGAAAGAAATTATTCAACTAATCCAATCTCTGCAACCCCGTCCTGGCAGCCAGATTACTGATGATAAACCTGAATACATTGTTCCTGATGTCACGGTCAAAAAAGTCAAAAATCGATGGGTTGTTGAGTTAAACCCAGATGCTGCCCCCAAACTACGAGTCAATAATCATTACGCCAGCCTGATAAAACAGGTCAATAATAGTACTGACTCCAATTACATGAAAAACCAGCTCCAGGAAGCTCGCTGGTTCATTAAAAGCCTGATCAGTCGTAACGAAACCCTGCTCAAGGTTGCAACCTGCATTGTTGAACGTCAGCAAGGCTTTCTGGAATATGGTGAAGAAGCTATGAAGGCTCTGGTTTTACATGATGTCGCCGAAGAGGTTGAAATGCATGAATCAACAATTTCTCGCGTTACCACTAAAAAATATATGTATACTCCCAGGGGTATTTTCGAACTAAAATATTTCTTCTCCAGCCACGTCAGTACGGCAACCGGTGGAGAATGTTCTGCAACCGCTATCAGGGCACTCATTAAAAAGTTGGTTGCAGCAGAAAAACCGAATAAACCATTAAGCGACAGTAAGATCGCA